>JBQTJA010000026.1:0-61098 GCA_052387595.1 Nitrospiraceae bacterium
GGTTCACGCGTTGATTCCGAGCGATGCGGAGCGACGTCCCTTCCAACACGGTATTGAGCGACAGATCCGTCCGCCAGCCCAGGTGCTTGGTCAGCGGGGAGATCACTTTTTCCACGGCTGCAATCACCTTGTTCCCGTTGCTGAAGTGGTTGAGCATGATAATCCGGCCACCGGGACGGCAGACTCGAATCATTTCACTGACCACCGTCCGATAGTCCGGCACCGCCGTGACGACATAGGCCGCAACGACCGTATCAAAGCTGTCATCCTCGAATTCCATCGCGCCTGCATCCATGCGGTGCAGTTGGACGTGATCGAGGCTATGCGCTTCCGCCTTTTCCTTTGCTTTGGCCAGCATCCCTTCGGACACGTCGATCCCGACAATACGGCAATGCCGAGGATACATGGGAAGGGCGAGTCCGGTCCCCACACCGACTTCAAGAATCTGTTCGTTGGGCTGCACATTCAGGTTACGAATGGCCGATTCACGCCCTTCATGAAACACTTTTCCAAATACTTTGTCGTAGAACCCCGCGTAGTTCGTGTAGACACGCTCAATCTTGTTGGGATCCATGCCTCCTCCAGACTTGAAACAACCGACTCTCTGAGAACCCTGACCCTGCAGGGCAAATACCCTGCTCTGTCAACGCGGGTAAACATAAAGGCAGGGCATGACGTGGTGCCAAAGCCAGCCATGGAACGTAATGGCGGGTAATGTAGCCAACTCATCTTCTTGAGTCAACAGCTTCTTGCGTGAGGCGAGAAAGAAACACCATCAGTCGGGTTGCCCAAAAAAAATGAATTCTGACCGGGCCTCCTCGCCTTGATTCATGGCTTGTTCCTATGTGATAGCTACGTCCATGATCCTGGCCGGCCTCTTCGCAGGGCTCTTGTTTATCGGACTGATCGTCGGTGATTGGCTGTATTTTATTCGGCTGACCCCGGACGCCATTCGGTACGGATGCCGTGTTGCAAGCAATCCGGACCAGTGGCCTGGAGCCGCGCTCACAACCCTAGGAGACCGGTTCACGCCCGAAGGGGTGCTGATGCTTCCGCATGGAGTGGCCTGGTTGTATCCACAGCTTTCCCAGATTGCGATCCGCCCCCAGTATCGATTGTTCTCCAGAGGGTTTAGAACCGCCTGGCCGGTGAAAGGGCTGATTCATCTGTCGCAACAGGACGGCTCGCTGAACACGTTGTGCGTGAAGCGGATGCCGTGGTCGTCAACCATCATCACGCTCCTATGGCTTGCGGTCGTCTTGATCGGATCCCTGACCTTCGTGGTGCAGTATGCCATGGAGGGAGGATTCGCGTCGCTGGGGGGAACGCTCACGGGCATGGCCATCATTGCCCTCGCCGCCCTTGTGCTGGCCTTCGGACTCGTCACGGTGGCCCTCGCGCATCGGCTCGAAGACAGCCGCCTCATGAAAGTCTATGCCGAGTTGCGTGATGCCATTGTGCCCCCGACCTCTTCCTAACCTGACCCAGCGTGTTCTTTCATAGCAGGATGTTCAAAAGGGCCGTCCAGCAAGGCCGCAGCGAGCGAAGAGGCGAGACGTACTCTCGGCCGTACGTTGAGCCTCTGAGCGATGCGAGAACGCCGCTGGCGGACGTTTTCAACATCCTGTTACGCGAGAAACAAGTTCAAGAAGTGATCATATTCGGTCGGCAAATTCAAGGCTGATCGGTTCCGAGCAAGGCCGGCAATGATCCCCCGATGTTTCTTCGCGAGCCCTGAAGCGTCAAACGCTTGTGCAAACTGCTGCCATTGTACGGTAGGATCAGAGACGATTCGAACTTGCGCTTCCTTCGGCAGTGCATGCACGATGGTGGTCAGCATCCGAATCGCTTTTTCCACACTCTCGTAGGGTGGGGCCAATTTGAGGTGGGCATAGAAAATCTCTAGATGCCGACGGAACTCGTCCTTCAGAACCTGACTCGGGTCGGAGAAGGTAGGTGGGGCATCCGCCATGGTAATCAGGTGGATAATACGGTATGAAGAAGGCAGGGAACAACTCTCAATGGAGGCACGCATGAAACGGATGTTTGGCGGCTTACTCAGTGCGCTCACCCTGGTTGTGCTGGCTGGGTGCTCGTCGCATCACCACCACGGCATGATGGGCGGTGGCAAGAGTGACGCGTACTGGCAGAAGGGTCAGCAAGACATGGAGGGATTGATCAATCGGACCGTGCAGGATCCCGAGAAGGCGAAGGCTGTGAATGCATACGTCGGTGAGATCATCAAGGAGCTCAAGGAAAGCCGTGAGCAGGAACGGGCCTATCACCGGCAGCTTTACACCTTGAATACCAGCTATACGGCGACACCCGACGAATTTTCAAAAATCGTGAACGAAGCGAACATTCAGCGGGCGCAGAGCTCGGCCCGGGTGCTGAGCCTTCGGTTCAAGATGAAGGACCTGATGACTGCCGACGAGTGGAAGGCGCTCTCGGATCGCATGGTCTCCTATAGCGGCCGTTACCAGCACGGGAGCGCAGGGGCCAAGACAGGTTATTGAGCCGTACCCGGCGCGGCGGTGAGCGGCATTGCCGTCCACGTCGCGCCGGCATCGGTGGAACGATAGAGTCCGCTGCCGTTCGTGCCGGCATAGAGCATCTGCGGATTCTTCTGGCTCATAGCCAACGCGCGTATATTCAGCGTCGCGATACCCTGGTTCATCGCCTGCCAGGTCTTCCCGCCATCCGAACTTTTCCACACCCCTTTCGGGCCACCGACATAGAGCTGCACTGGGTCTGTGGGGTGTAGCAGAATGCTGCTGATAAAGAGATCGGGGAGGGATTGCCCGATTCGTTCCCATTGCTCGCCTTTATTCGTGGTGCGAAAGAGCCCTTTCGTGCTTCCCGCATAGACGACAGTGGGATTCGTTCGATCGATTTCGATCGCGTTGACGCCCAGCGCCATTGAGGCCATCAGCTCGCTCTCCGGGATCAGGCCGTTGTTGATCCGCTTCCACGACATCGCCGCATCGTCTGAACGATACATCCCGCCCGTCGTGCCGCCAAAGATGATGTTGGGATCTTTTGGATTGATCGCAATGGAGGTCACAATATGGACTTCCTTCATGCCGTTCATTCGTTCTCCCCATTCCCGGCCCGCGTCTTTTGTGAAGAAAGAACCGACGGTCGTCGCGATATAGATCTTCTCACTCACAGTCGGGTGAAACACAAATTGATTCACGAATGAGACGTGTTCTTTCAACCCAACATTATGCGGCAACCAATGCTGTCCGCCGTCCGGGCTCTTGTAGACCGCATCCCCCATTGTGCCGGCATAGATCGTGGCCGGCAGGAGAGGATCGATCGCGAGCGTCGTCACCCGCCGTGCGCTGAAACTCGGAAATCGCTCCCACGTCCCGCCGCCATCGCGGGATTTGTAGACGGCATCGTTCGTGGCCACGTAGAGGATATTCGCATTCGTCGGATGGAGCGCGATCGAGACAATCGACTCGCTCTCTTTTTGGCAGCCAAGCGAGAAACTCAGAGCCGCGAGCAAGCACAATATAGCAGCAGTACGAAGTAGCATCATCATAGTGGCGGACCTAATCACAGGGTTTCGCGTGGAGTCAATATGAGAACCAACCAGGGATGTCGAGTCGATCTAAACTCACTGCGCTGATTGTTGACCGAGGAGACTTGACACTAGCCCGTACCGTAGGGATATTGAGGGCCGATTTCGCCACAACAGCCAAGGCCCAGACGGGATATCCCGCAACTCCGTTTAGACGACCAAGAGATTCACTTAATCGTCAGCCATCAAACGCGGTACAGAATGTTCACCACACTCGATGCAAAGCCACAAGAGTGGATGCAAGGCGACCCGAGCGTGTTGCACACAGTAGTCGCTTGTCATTTCATTTCACCGGAACACGCCGAGCACTGGATCAACTTACTGGTTCCAAAGAACAGGAATGGCGAATTCGTGAAATGGGCAGGTGGTCGGCGAAAGAATGAGACCAGAAGCGCCTTCCTCTCCGCCTGCGTTGAACAAGCTAGCGAGTTCGATTTCTCGGTTACCTGCGTGTCGAGCCATGAGGATGAGATGAGTTGGTTCGCGTGGGCGTTCTACTACCCAAACCGACATCTGATAACTCAGGGACCTGATGCCAAAGGGCGCAATTGCCTGAAATTCGAGCTGGGAAATGGAGAGTCAATCATGTTTCCAGTGCTTAGAGCTGGCTACCTTATCTGGTATCACAACGTAGTTCGCTACCTCAGCGACGGCAAGGGGATAAACGGAAAATTCCTGAGCGATAACTTCTGCAACGACGAGGTAGGCCAGGGACCTGGGAAGGCTAGAGGCGTTGCTTTCGTTAACTGGCTTCTAAGCATGCGCGATCCGAAGCCCCAAGTCTCCCTGCCTACGAACGACCGTTTCTGCCGGTTGGACTTGCTGTCGGATCACTTTTGCGGCCTTGCAAACACGGTGTGGTCTGGCGCGGCGACTGATCAACAAGCCGCTGACTTCAACAAGCTTGAGCAATCGCGGCCGGACCTCATAGAAAACGTGAGATTAGCGACAGACCTTAAGATCGTTGATCAGAACGGTGTCGATGTCACGGCACAAGTGAAAGCAGCTGTTGCAAAAGGATCAGTTAACGGCTAACACGACGCGGCGCTCGTACGCCGAACCTGCGCAGGTGACCCTCAATGTTAGACACTCCTAGACCATCATGAGCATCTACGCGACACGCTGACGTCTTAAGTTCCAGAGGTATGGGACGTCCACACTGGATGCGAATGGATCGAGGTGACGGCGCAAACAGTGCCGCCATATGTTGGCTCTTCGACACCGGGACTCGGCTACGAGAACGGAGACCCGTATGCCGACGTTCTTCTACATCTTGAGTCGCTCAACATACCCAGTCAGCTCGACGTAACCTTGGCCTTTGATGGGTTTGCCTTGTTTGGTCCCCGTCACAGCCACTGCCCCTTCCCAATAAGAAACCTTGGTGCTGCGCGACGTGCGCAATTCCTGATCTGCGAGTAACGGGATGACATCCAGCGTCAGATCGAGTGACGGGAGTGTCAGCTTCCATCGGCTGGGATACGTGGCTTTGCTCTCAGGGCTGGCCCAGGTTGCGGTCGATTCGATCTGAAAGTCGGTCACCTCCAGGTGTCGCATACGCCCATCCGGCGACACGTGTCCCTCAGATTGTGTCGGGCATAACTATTGACTTATTTTGACTTGGTCGGCGTCGACTACAAACCGCCCTTCGATGTAATACCATTGGGCTCTCACCTTCCAAGACAACCGTCGCCCCTACACCTGATCGATACCTCCTTTCCCCGTTGATCCCATGGCCCGCAGTGGGGCCCCTGAATCAATCATGATCTGCTACGATGCCTCCACTACCTTCGGAGAATCGTTGTGGACCTGCTCAGCGTCTGCATCGCAGCATTACTTGCCTCGGCCCTCACGCTCTTCTCCGGATTCGGGCTTGGCACGCTGCTGATGCCGGTGGTCGCTCTCTTCTTCCCGCTGGACCTAGCGATTGCGATGACGGCCATGGTCCATTTGGCGAACAACCTCTTCAAGATTGGACTGCTCGGCAGAAAGGCAGACGCTTCGGTTCTGCTGAAGTTCGGGTTGCCCGCAATTGCGGCGGCCTTTGTGGGAGCTGCATTGCTGACGTATATGGGGGAAGTCAACCCGATCTACGAATACTATGCTCTTGGCGGCAATCAGCAGGTGTCGGTACTCAAGCTCCTCATCGGTGTCCTTATTATTTCTTTCGTGGTCTTGGAACTCTCCCCGACATTTTCGAAGACTGCGCTCGATCGCAAATGGCTCCCGTTCGGCGGCATCATTAGCGGGTTCTTCGGCGGTTTGTCGGGACATCAAGGCGCCTTTCGCAGCATGTTCCTGATTAAGGCGGGTCTGGAGAAAGAGGCGTTTGTGGCTACTGGAGTTGTGCTAGCTGTCATGGTCGATCTCTCTCGCATGGTCATCTATGGTGTTGGACTATCGGATCAGGGCGATACGATCGAGTGGCCGTTAGTCATCGGCGCCAGTGCGTCTGCCTTTGCCGGGGCCTACGTCGGGGCAAAGATGCTCAAGAAGGTCACGCTCCAATCGGTCCAGTTGATGGTCTCGGCTTTATTGATTGTGGTGGGAGCTGGTCTGATAATAGGTGTCTTGTGACCCGACGATGCGGCCCTTCTCCACGACTTGATGCGCTCGACGCAGCCAGTCAACTCGATAGAGAAACAGTTTGGTGTCAGGTACGAGGATTGACGTCTACTGCAAGAGCAGTGCGAACCAACATGACAGCGGCTGGACCTATTCACAGGATTCAGAGAGGAGGCAAGGACGGAGCTATCGACTCTTAAGATCTGCAAAGTAACCTGTATTCAATCCACAATGATAACTGAGCATTTCATGGTCACTGGCTCCCCACACCTCACTCATGAATCTTTTTTGATCCAGCCCTGGATCGATTTCAATTCAGGTCTCTTTCTTGATCTCCTTCCCAAAACCTCCAATCGATGCGCATGTCGCTCAATAATTAGCACGCTCCTCTCTCTCGCTTCAGGTACAGACTTTGCTGAGTACGCATATCACTGCAGGATCGGTCATTCAGTGAGTCGCACACGTACTCATCACCATGGAGCTGTTCAATGAAACGCCGCCAGCAAGGAAAGTCTGTCATGTTATGGGTCATGGCAACCTGGTTTCTTAACTCTGTCGGACTGGCATCAGCCGCTGAAGTATGGCAGGCGGATTTGGCGGTGGACCTCGGGGCGGGGGGCTGGCATCAGGCCCCCGGTTGTAACTCACAAGAAGGAGATTCAGATGGATATTGAAGACATGATTTCTGCCGTGCAGAAAAAGCTGGGCGTGCAAGTTGATGGTCGAGCCGGTACAGAGACTTGGGGCGCCATCTATGCCCACATTGTCAAACCAACGATTCATGGAGCGCCTCCCGCCGAGGCGATTGAAGCAGTCGACGCACGAAGTGAAAAAAAGATCGCAACGTTACTTCCCGAAGTGCAACCCAATGCACGGGCATTGGTTCAAAAGGCCGCGCAAAACGGGATTCAGATCAAGATCATTAGTGGATTGAGAAGTTATGCCGAACAGGACGAACTCTACGCGCAGGGCCGCACGAAGCCTGGCCGGATCGTCACAAAAGTACGAGGCGGATACTCCAACCACAACTTTGGCATTGCGTTTGATGTCGGGGTCTTTGAGGGCACAAAGTACCTTAGCGAGTCCGACAAGTATAAGGCTGTCGGCGCTCTTGGAAAGGACTTGGGGTTTGAATGGGGAGGCAATTGGAAAACCTTCGTCGATCAACCCCACTTCCAGCTTCGTCCAAGGTGGGCCATGGATATCACGGAATCTGAAATGTTGGCAGAGTTCCGAGAGCGCACAGAGAATGGGACGCCTCTGTATGCATAGCCGGTGATGGCTATTCCCATTCAACTGGACAGTCTCCACCTAAATTTAGTGTCTGGTATGCGCATTGACATATTGAGCAACGAAGTGGGAAGCGAAGACAGACAAAACCCTGAGTCTGAAACGTTGCTTGCGCCGTCGAGTGTGCGCGACGGCGAAGGCTCTTGTGCTGGAACGGATGACTGACGACTAATCAATTCTTCCCTACATCTTGAGCCGTTCGGCGTAGCCAGTCAGCTCGACGTAGCCTTGGCCTTTCACGGGTTTGCCTTGTTTGGTTCCTGTTACGGCCACCGCCCCTTCCCAATAGGAGACCTTGGTACTGCGCGAGGTGCGTAGTTCCTGATCCGCGAGCAGCGGCGTGACATCCAGCACGAGGTTGAGCGACGGGAATGTCAACTTCCATCGACTGGGATAGGTGGCCTTGCTTTCAGGGCTGGTCCAGGTTGCAATCGATTCGATCTGAAAGTCAGTCACCTCCAGATGTCGAGTGCGCCCATCCGGCGACACGGCGGTCCCGCTGGAAGCCAGATCGGACGAGCCATCTTTCCGCCGCATCCGATACAGCATGAGCTCGGTGTCGTCTTCCAACTGGATGCTGAACCAGTCCCATCCGACTTGATCTGTCCCGAGTTCGGCTGACCCAAATTCATGGTCCATCCAGGTGAGGCCAGTTACCTCGAACTGTTCGCCGTCGATTGTCAGGCTCCCTGTTGCCGCAAGTCTGGTAAACGAATAGTAGTGCGAGGCTTGCCCCACATCTTTCCCTTTTCGACTAATGCCGGCCGCACCGTGGGTGACGAGCGGCTTGGCCGGTTGGAGTGCGAGGGCGAGCGAATGGGTCTCGTCGTGGGCCGCCAAGGTATGGGATCCGGTCGAGTCCATGGCAGCCTCCGCGCGCCAATCATCGATCCAGACACGGAGCCTCGACTCGTCGGCGCCGGCCTTCCCCAACCCCTCCCGGCTGAACTTTTCGGAGAAATGAAATCGCTTCCCGGTGATGTCGGTCACGGCGAAATGGGCCAGATACAGGTGGCTGATCGACCATTTGGACGGCAGAGTTTTGATTTCGTCAGGCGGCACCCCCCGGCGGAAGAAGGTCAACTCAAAGCCGAACGACCGGCCGTTCTTCGACTGCAGATGGCCTGTGTAGTACCACCACTCGGTTCGATAGGTGGAATGCGATCCATGGTCTCTCGGAAACGTGTACTGATATCCGGCGGTTGCCGGCTGAAATGGTGGAGGAGCGGAACGTGCGGCGAGCGCCGTCGGCAACGTCACGCTCAGCAAGACAGGGACCACCATGAGGATCCGTCCCCAGTCTGTCATGCGCTGCCTTGTCTCGTCAGCCAATTGTACATGGATCACTTGACCTGAGCCCTCCCATTGTATCGGTTATAACACGCGTCCGATCTATGAACCAATCGACTGTCTCAGAGCGATGTTTTGAATTTTCTCTTGGCTCGCCGCCGAGCAAACGGCGTTGACAATTTTCACACGCCTCAGCTATCGTGAGTCATGCACACTGATCGTGAGCGAGGGCCGTCTGATCGGAGTTCGTCCAAATATGTTGAACCGTTTCCGATTCCCAATCGCCTTCCGGTGTTTCCGTTACCCAACGTCGTCTTCTTTCCCAGGACGTACCTGCCGCTCCACATTTTTGAACCACGCTATCGCCGGATGATCGCCGATGTGACAATGGGTGGTCAATGTATTGCCATGGCACTTCTGAAAGAAGGGTGGGAGCCGGACTACTATGGGAATCCGGCAATCTATCCCGCGCTGTGCATCGGGCGCATCGTGAGCGTGCAACCCTTGCCGGACGGGCGCTCCAATATCTTGCTACAAGGGCTCGAACGGTGCGAGATTTCCGAAGAACACTTCGACAAACCCTATCGCGAAGCGACGATTCGCGTCATGCCCATGTGCTCCAACGAGGGGCTGGCCAAAGGCGTCCGGCGAGCGCTGGTCGATGTGCTTGGACGATACCTCCAAGCAAGAGAAGATAATGCGGCGTGGCAAGGATTCTTTCGTGAAGAAGTCAGTGACGAGGTCTTGGTCAATACCCTCTCAACCTATCTGGACTGTACCCCCTTGGAAAAACAATTCTTACTGGAAGCGGACGGGCTCCACCAGCGGGCTCGTCGATTGAACGATCTGGTTCAATTCATGCTCCACGAACCTCACGGCATAAAGGGCTTGGACTAAATGGATCGGACCATCGCAATCGACGTCAGCCATCTGAGCAAAACCTATGACAGCTATAGGGCTGTCGATGACCTTTCGTTCCAGGTCTACGCAGGAGAGATTTTTGGCCTGCTGGGACCGAACGGCGCAGGCAAGAGCACCACGCTTCGCACACTCATCACGTTGCTGCACCCAACATCGGGCACGGCGACGGTCATGGGGCACGATACGGTGCGCGATGCGGACAAGGTTCGGACCCTCATCGGGTACGTGCCTCAAGAACGCGCGATCGACCGGTTCCTCACCGGGCGTGAACACTTGCAATTGCTGGGCGCGCTCTATCACCTGACGAAAGAAGAAGCGGCTAAACGCATCGCCGAACTGCTCACACTGGTTGAACTGGAGGCCCATGCGGACCGGCCGGCCAAGACCTATTCCGGTGGGATGAAACGCAAGCTCGATATCGCCTGCGGATTGCTCCCTGACCCCAAAGTCTTGTTTCTCGACGAGCCCACACTCGGCCTCGACGTACAAAGCCGTCTCCGGATTTGGGAGTACGTTCGAATGCTCAAAGCCCGTGGGATGACGATTGTGATGACGACCAACTATCTGGATGAGGCCGATCAACTCTGCGATCGACTCGCGATTATCGACGGGGGCAAGATCAAAACGCTGGGCTCACCGGTCGAGCTCAAAATCGCCCTCGGTGGGGACATTGTGTCCCTGACCTTGAAAGAGACCGACCGGATTCATTCGCTAGAGTCCGATCTCAGAGATCGGCCGGCGATCAAGGCCGTGCGGGCAACCACCAAGGGTTTGGATATCAGAGTGGAATCTCCTGAAAAAGCCTTGCCCACCATTCTCGAATCGGCCAATCGATTAGGTTGTAACATCGAGTTTATTCAATATAACCGTCCGCGCTTGGATGATGTGTTCATCGCGCATACGGGACGGGCCATCACCGAATCGATCCCGGAATCCGAGACGGCATAAAGGAGTCATGTGGCGCACTATTGGCAAGAAATCAGCGCGTTGACGATGCGGTGGGTTCGGCGATTGAGCCGGGAAAAATTCAGCATGCTGTTCACCTTGGTGCAGCCGATGCTGTTCTGGCTCATCTTCTTCGGCAATCTCTTTCAGCGAGCTGCGGACACCCAGGTCATGCAGGCTCCCAACTACATCAGTTTCCTTGCGGCTGGGGTCGTCGTCATGACGGTCTTAAACAACGGTTTGGCCGGCGGGGTCGATCTGCTGTTCGACAAGGAAAACGGGTTCCTCGAGCGGTTGATGTCCACGCCGATCCATCGAACCTCCGTCATCCTCAGTCGATTTATTTTCGTCATGGCTATTACGTCGATGCAAGTCCTTGTGATTCTCGGCGTATCGTACCTCTTTGGTGTTCAACCTGCGACGGGCCTTCTCGGCGTGGCGACGATCTTGCTGATCGGCATGATGTTCGGGATCGGCCTGACGGCCATTTCCATGGCGATGGCCTTCTCGGTGAAAAGTCACGGTGATTTCTTTTCCGTATTGGGATTTCTTTCGCTGCCGATGATTTTCCTCAGTTCCGCGCTGGTCCCGCTGACGGCGATGCCAGGCTGGATGAGTTTTCTAGCGCAATTCAACCCAATGACCTGGGCGATCGATGCCGTGCGGCCATTAATTCTGTCCGGCTGGGCTGAAGCCTTGCCACACGTCGGAATGGTGGTTTTGGTCATGGTTGTGTTCGATGCCCTCTGTCTGTACGGCGGGGCCAAGGCATTCCGCCGTGCCATGGGGTAACCTCACCCTGAACGGTGGATCGCTTGACTGACGGCGGAATCCGTCAGATCATGATCTCAATGCTTCCAGACGTCAGCCTGTGCGCGACGGAGAGTGGTAGGAGATGATGCCGGAGAGTCAAATTCGTGCGCTGATCCGCCTTCTGTCCGATGAGGACGACCGAATTGTCCGCACCATCAGCGGGAGGCTTATCGATATCGGCCCATCGGCCGTCCCGCTTCTCCAGGAGGCAGAAATTGAGCAGCCTGAAATGGCCGATCGAATCGCGTCCGTCCTAGAGGAAATCCGAGGCAGCAAGCTGGAGGATGAACTGGCGAGCCTGACATCCCTCACGGACGACGCGATGAGCCTCGAAGCCGGCGCCTTCCTGATCGCCCGCTATGCCTATCCTGCGCTCGATGTCGCTCGCTACCGTGAACAGCTCGATACCATGGCAGGCGAAGTTCGAGCGCGGATTGGCTATCGCGCGTCCGGTGAAGAGGCGGTCAACGCACTCAACCGCTACCTGTTCACCGAACAAGGGTTTAAGGGAAACACGAAAAACTACTATGAAATTGAGAACAGCTACGTCAATTGCGTCATGGATCGGCGGGTCGGCATCCCCATCAGCTTGTCAGCCGTCTATCTCTTGATCGGACAGCGTTTGGCACTCCCGCTGTATGGCGTCGGCATGCCGGGGCATTTCTTGGTGAAATACGAGTCCGATCGGTACAAGATTTTCATCGACTGCTTCAACGGTGGAGCCTTGCTAACCGAAAAAAACTGCGCTCGTTTTCTGACCGAGGCTGGATACGGGTTTGACGAGAAGTATCTGCAAAAAAGTCCGGTTCAAGCGATTCTGTCCCGCATGATCAAGAACCTGTTGGCGATTTACTCCAAGTCGGGGGAAGAGGAAAAGACCGCTCGCCTGACCAAATTCATCGAGATCTTGGGCGGCGCTCCCCGCGAAGAAGGGCTCTAACAGACTGCTGAAAAAGTCCGCCAGCGGCGTTCTCACATCGCTCAGAGACTCAACGTACCGAAGCGTACGCCTCGCCTCTTCGCTCGCTGCGGCCTTGCTGAACGTCCTTTTTGAGCAGTCTGCATCGTGCACACGCCTGGCATTTTAGACGTACCGACCAGTGGAATTCCGTCGTGCTCACAGTATCTTTCCGCAGCCTGCTATAGCTTAATCGTCAGCAGATCCTTCCCCTTCCAAATCTTGCCACCGTACTGCTCAGCCGCTTGGCCTCTCACGTCGTATCGATCAGCAATTGGATAGAAATGCGAGAGGATGAGTTGGCCTACCCCAGCCTCCTTCGCCACCTGACCACACTGTCCAGCGTGCAGATGGGCGGGGCCAGGCTTGTTTGCTGGAAATGAACAATCGAGCACGACCAAGTCGGCATCTGTGCACAGTCGAACAAGCGCATCACAATATTGCGTATCGCCAGAATACACGATCGCCTGCCCCCGGTACTCGATCCGATAGCCGACGGACGAGAGGTCTGGTACGTGGGCCACTGGTTTGGGAACGATACGGGTCTCCCCGATCATGAACGGCTTGCTGGATACCTCACGGAAGGTCACGCGGAATGGAGCTGAGTCAAAACTCGGGAAACTGCGCATGATCGACCGTAAGAGACGGATCGTACCCTTCGGGCCAATCACCGTCATGTCGGGACGATGGCCTCCTCCGTATTTGGAGTAGATGACCGCATCGAAAAAGAAGGTGATGAAATCAGAAAAGTGATCGGCATGAAAATGCGAGAACAGAATGTGCGTGATCCGGTGCCGATTCACACCGGTCTTGATCAGATTCATCAAGATGCGTGGGCCAAAATCGAGGAGAATCTGTTGGTCCGTGCGCACCAGATACCCAGCTGCGGCACGCGTGGGATGCACATTGGTCCCGGAACCAAGGATAGTTAGGCGCATGGCTTCTTCATCCTTCTCATCCATCAAGCTCCGAAAGGATGACTTCCGCTTCGAGCAACTCAGGATTGGAAGCCCGTACGGTAATCTTCGAGCAAACCGCTTGCAACACACTCCTTGCGGCATCCGATCGGTTCAGTTTTTTCAGGAGTTTCCCCATGCTCATGGCCGCTCGAAGCTCAAACATCGTCGCATGCTGTTCCTGTGCAATCTTCACGGCCTCGACAAAGCACTGCTCCGCTTCGAAAACGGATGGCTCAGATTGTTCCAACAGGAGCTCGCCTTCCAGCCGAAGCAATTCCGCCTGCCAGCAACGCTCTCCCTCAACGCGAACAAGTTTCTGGGCCGCTGACAGTGCAGCCAATCCTTCATCGATACGTTTCTTCCGCAAGTAGACTTCTGCGAGCATCGCCAACGTGAACGCGTTGTTGAGTCTTACGCCGGCTGCTTGTGCAGCGGAGAGACCGTTCACTAACTGATTCAGCCCTTCGTCACGCCCCTTCTCAGCCAAAGCCCATCCGTGCAGGGAAGTCGCCCACGCCAATGTGACTTCGAACGAGTATTTGGCGGAAATAGCCATGGCTTCTGCGGAGAGCACCAGAGTCTTGTCCGCATCGCGGATGGTGGAATAGACCCAGGAAACCGTCGCCAATGCAAAGGCCAGAGTGAAGGGGTGTTCAAGTTCCCTTGCCATACGAATGGCCTCTTGGGCCAGCGCCTCGACCTCATCAACCTCGCCCAATATCCAGAGCGTTCTGGCCAACATAATTCTCGCGGTAATGCCGGGATCTTGGGTATAGGGTTGGGGCTTGGACTGGTGTCTGTCAGGGTTATACAGGGACTTGGCCGCGAGCAGATGGGTTTTGGCTTCATCGAACCGGCCAAGAAGAGTATAAGCTGAGCCGGTGCTTTCGTGGGCTCGAATGAGCAAATCCGGATTCTGCTTGCGCGTTGCGAAAGCCAGGAGGTGTTCGGCCAGGTCGCAGGCTGTTGCGAGTGAGCCTCCAACCAAATGAAAAACCCACAACCCCCACACCGCTAGAAAGTAATACTCGGAATCGCCGTGGTCTTGAGAAAGCTCTCGCGCCCGAAGATAATTCCGCTCAATCTCCGCCGATGCATATCCCTTCACCGTGACGAGTGGGGCTCCACGCGCAATGAGCAGGTCCAACTCCAACACATCACGCTCAGGCCCTGCCGACAATTCTTTCAGCAACGCCAAGGCGCTGTTGAAATAGTTCAGGGCTTCGACATTGGCCGATCGTGCGATATCTCTATGCGCGGCGAGGCGCCAATGCGTGATGGCCTGAGGCGTCAAACCTGCCTGTTCAAAGTGGTAGGCCAGGAGTTCCGGTTCCAACTGCACGCGCTCGGCGAACTTTTCTTCCAGTGTTTTGGCAATGCGGGCATGGAGGAGACGGCGAGTTTTTTTGGGAAGCGTGTTGTAGGCCGCCTCTTGGACAAGCATATGCTTAAAACGATAACGCGACAGCGATCGTTCGCCCTCTTGCAGAATGAGCCCTGAAGCGACAAACAGATCAAGGGCACCGTTGAGCTGACTGTCCGCTATCCCAACGGTTGCCCGCAGCAGCTCATAGGTGAATTCCCGTCCAATTGCGGCTCCGATCTGAACAACTTCCTTGACCGGCCCTAATCGGTCTACTCGTTCCATGAGCAACGCTTGCAGACTATCTGGGATGACCATGTCCTTTAACGGAGCCTTGAGGGTAAATGAATCGGTTCCTTCAGCCAGCAATCCGGTCTCCAGCAGATTCTCCGTCAACTCTTCGATGTACAGCGGGATGCCGTCTGTCTTCGCCAGAATCGCCTGCTGTACTTCTTGAGGAAGCCCCTTTCCACCCGTCATCGTTGCAATCAGCTCGGCGCTCTGCCGGCGCGGAAGCCGACTCACCGTCAGAAACGTCACATGACTGTATTCCGCCCACACCGGTCTGAAGTCCGGTCGAAAAGTGATCAGCAGCAACACCCGCATCTGCCTGATCCGGTCGATGATGCGCGTCATGAGATCGAGCGTGGTCGGATCAAGCCAATGGGCGTCCTCTACAATGAGCAACACCGGGGAACGATTCGCCAGCCTGTGCAGATACTGCACGAGCGCTTCCAGAGTCATGTCCTTGCGTTTGTCGGGCGACACGTTCGGCAGCTGGTATCTCTCGTCTCCTCGGATCGAGAGCAGATCCGCGAGCAAGGCAACCGTGACGCGGTCGTCGAGGCCGCTGTTGACTACCAGGGTATCAAGCTTATGCAGTTGCGTGGGAACGCTGTCCTCACCGGCCAGCCCTGCTGCCTGCCGCAGATAGGTAATCACAGGATACAGTGCCGTATTGGTATGGTACGGTGAGCACTGAGATTGGATCTCCTTATAGCGATCCTCGGTAAGACGGTCGCGCAGATAGCGAACCAGCCGAGACTTGCCGATACCGGCTTCACCGCAGAGAAGCACGACCTGGCCTTCACCGTCGACTGCCTCGCGCCAGCGGCCCAAAAGAAGCGCCGTTTCGTGCTCTCTGCCAATGAACTGGACTAATCGGCCGGATCGATACGACTCGAACCGGCTGGCCGACGGTGTGGCGCTCACAACCTGCCAGATCTGGACTGGTGTCTCGAACCCCTTGAGAGAGACAGTTCCCCCATCAACACACTTGAACTCGCCCCCGACCAGACGCTTCGTCACCGAATCAACGATCAATTGATTGGGCGCAGCCAGTCCCTGAAGTCGGGAAGCCAGATTTGGAGTTTCACCGAACACCGACCGTTCCTTGGCGGTGTCCTGTCCGATAAGTTCGCCCACCATGACGGGACCGGTCGCGATCCCGATTCGCGCCGCGATTTCAAACTCCTGATCAGGGTAATGCTCACGAGGAAGAGCCTTCACCAACTCCAGCACGGCCAGTCCGGCATGAACCGCGCGCTCCGCGTCGTGCTCATGAGCATGGGGGTATCCAAAATACACCAAGAGTCCGTCACCCATGTATTTTGCGATATAGCCGTTGAATCGGCTGATCGCTTCATTACAGGTATCGAGAAAATGTCGGACAGAGGTTTGGAGGTCTTCAGGGTCCAACCGGCGAGCCAAAACCGTCGAACCCACAAGGTCACAAAACATGACCGTCAATTGGCGACGCTCTGCTTGATCTCGGACGGAAGGGAATGGCGTTGCTTCCAGGCTGGTTCCGATGGGTACAGGCTGAAGACCGTCGCTGTCGGCCTTTTGTGACAGTTGCGCGATGGCGCGCAGGAGTTTCTTCCGATGGCCGAGCAAAACACCCAGAGACGCCAAATCACCGTCGTTCAGTTCGGGCAAGACGTCCCAGGTGATGGCGTTCTGCTGAAATACTTCCCGATAGCAAGCGAGGCCGAGACTCTCCAGCCATACTGATAGGTGATCATCCATGATCAACACCGTCTCAGATAGGGATTCAAACACTGATCACCGAGGGGGAAAAGCTGGGCGATGCCTCTCTTAGAAACCGCGATGGCTTTATTGATAGTGACCATATGACAAACGGCTCGACGAAGATTCTCCTTCAACCTCTTGTGGAAGAAAGAGAGTATCGGTTCATCTCCATCGGATGTCCATGATCGCTTACCTACTCGATCGAGTGATTCTGCATTGGATCAAGCATGAGGAAAACGGACCAGCATGACACGTCGCCTGGCACTATTCTGAGGCAAATCGTTCAAAATTGTTGATCGTTTTGAGTTTTGCCGGTCAGGATTGCAATGGAGTATGGCTTTCATGACAATCGCAAGTCAATTATTCATGATACGGACGGACGAACCTTAACCTGATCGTCACTCTCTCCGGCAGAAGCCAGCTCAAAGACGATTCGTTGACGGCCAATCAACTCCGCTCGTATGATTTCTCCACCATGACGAAACAACCTCAGCAGGGGCAGATGACCCCCCTCCTATTTATCGCACTGATCATCCTCATCATCATCGCGGTATGGACCTGGAAACGGCTTTCGGTCGAGGCCCAGGACTATATCGTTGATCAGGCAGTACCGATGACCGCCATCGGCCTTGTCTGTGCGCTTCTCTTGTTTATTCCAATCAATATACTTCGTCGCCGCCAGGTAAGATCCCGTGAACGAACCAGACTGCTGGCATTGTTTGAACAAGCAACAGTCCATGAGAAGAGACTGGATCTGGCGTTTGCCTTGTTGGAGAGCAATGACTACCGGCTTGATGAACTCGATTCGGCCCTCCCTGCCCTAAAGGAACTCTTTGTCACGACCCTACAGCGTGCCCTGGGCGACAAGCAGCATCGCATCAGGGGCATGGCAGCCAGTCATCTGGGGGCGTTGCAAGATCTGTCGGTGGTGCCGCTGCTCGTGAAGGCCCTGGAAGATGACCATGCCTACGTGCGTTCCTGCGCCGCATTGGGGTTGGGGCGGCTGCGGGCCACCGATGCACGTGAACGGCTAACGTTCGTGATGGAACATGATTGGGATCAAACCGCAAGAAGTCGAGCGAGGGAAGCACTGGAACGGATGCGGGAGTGACGATCATGCGGTTTGCGGCTTGGCCTATTCCTGCATCCAGTCAATCACGGCAATCTCGGGCCGGCAGTTCAAACGAAATGGGAGGAACGACCACCCTAACCCTCGGTTGACGTACAGTCTGTGTGGGCCGGACTCGTGCCAGCCGGCCACACGGCCATTGCACCCAGGAGGAAGCCAGAATGTGGGAATTCCTGGTACTCGCCATTGCCCCCCGTGGCTGTGCCCACAGAGAATCAAGTCAATGGCATGATGGGTTTCAACATAATCGAGAATGTTCGGAGCATGAGCCAGAAGTACCGTACAGCGAGACTCGGCGCGAGGAGGGACACATCGAAGATCCGCACGATGTAGTGATGGATCATCGACGCCGACAATGGCGAGTTCTCCCTTTCCCGTTGAGACGATGGCACACTGGTTCACCAACAGTGTGATCTTGTGCCGATCAGCCAGTTCGGCATATTGTGCAACCGGCACACCGCTGTAGTGGTCGTGATTCCCCAGCGTCATGTACACAGGCGCAATGGTGCGGAGCTGTTCGAGGAATCGAAAGAGATGAGGGAGTCCCTCGGGAACGTTGAGCAGGTCTCCGGTGATGAAAATCCAGTCTGGACGGAGTTCATCCACGGTCTGTACGATGCGCTCGTGCCGCAGGCAATACCGGTCAATATGCAGGTCCGTAATATGGACGGCACGACACCCGGCCAGAATCGGATGTTGCTGGGCAAGGGTTGAAAGCTCGGGATTGGAAAGACCGATTTCCCAATCCGGAACCAGGCTGAAGATACGGTACAATGGCTCATTAAGACAGGAGCCGATCGATCGACGAACCGGATCAAGCCAAGATGTCGTTTGCCTCTTCATTTCGCCATCGGTGATGTATCCGGTCTTTCACAGGCAGGCCAGAAAAAGTATAGCATGACCACTACGGAACACCTCTCCATACCACCAATCGACCCTTTCCTCACCAGCAACGTGCCTGGAATTGGTGGACAAATCCGCACCAGGCCCGAAGACTTTCAGGTCGAGGAACGGCCGCTCTACCTGCCGTGCGGAGATGGGGAGCATTTGTACATCACGATCACCAAGCGAGGCCTCTCCACGCCGGATCTTGTTCGCCGACTTTCTTCTACACTGGGCGTGAAGGCTCAGGCCATCGGCGTGGCAGGATTAAAAGATTCACGAGCCGTCACCACTCAGATGGTGTCTCTGCAAGGCGTCACACCCGAAAAACTGTCTGCCGTCAAGATCGATGGCATGGTCCTGAGCCTTCAGATCCTCGGGCGCCATCGCAATCGGCTCCGAACCGGCCATCATTCTGGCAATCACTTCCGATTAGTTGTCCGCACTGTTGCCAGTCATGCGGCTGAAACTGTGCCGGCCATCCTTCATCAATTGCGCACCCGCGGTGTGCCCAACTACTTTGGCCCTCAGCGGCAAGGGAAGAAGGGCGACAACTACGAAGTGGGGGCCGCGCTCCTCCATGATGCGCGACGGCGAGAAAGGATGAATCGGTCCCAGCGCATTTGGTATCTCAATGCCTATCAGTCTTTCTTGTTTAATCGGATGCTGGCACGGCGTATGGATCATCTCGACAAGGTCCTCGTCGGTGATTGGGCCATGAAATCCGAGAACGGTGCCTGTTTTTTAGTTGAGAACGCTGAAATTGAGCAGCCACGCGCCGATCGTTTTGAAATCAGCCCAACAGGCATCCTCTTCGGCTCGCGCGTGTCCTGGGCCAGTGGCGAACCTGGTCAAATCGAGGACACCGTGATCGCCGAAGCCGGGACAACGAAGAACACCCTCATCGCCGCCGCAAAAGCTTGCGGATTCCGTGGCGAGCGACGAGCGCTTCGCGTCCCTCTCGCTGAACTTGAATGGTCACTCAGCGGTGATGTCCTGACCCTATCTTTCAGCCTCCCGCCCGGCGCCTACGCCACGAGCGTACTCCGAGAACTGATGAAAGTATCTCCCACGAACGCTTAGTTCCTCTCATTTTCTTTCCCCTGCCATAGCGGGTGGTAAGATATGGTCACATCCACCGAGGACGGCTGTGAACCACTACCAAGAACGCGTGTGCCTTCAAGGACACATCATCGACTCTCTCGTGCTCGCTAAGGTGCTCGATCTCATCCTGATGATGGGAGGAACCTTCGACCTAGAAGACGTGCACATCGGCAAGACCAGGGAAGAACCGTCTCATGTTCGTATCCGGATCCAAACTGCTTCAAGAACGCTCCTAGAAGACATTTTAAAGGCGATTCAACCACATGGCGCCTCGATCGAACGTGAGGCGGACTGTCGCACCGACCCTGCGCCTGCCGACGGAGTGTTACCCGATGACTTTTATGCCACGTCGCACCTCCCCACCCAGATCCGGCTCAACGGCCGATGGCTGGACGTGGATCGAATCGAGATGGATCTCGCGATCGCGGTCACCGAGGCGGGCTCCGTCGCCCAGGCCGTGCCGATGGGCGAAGTTCGTCGCGGGGATCAGATCGTGGTCGGTCGAGAGGGGGTGCGTGTCATTCCCATGCAGCGGCCACGGGAACGGGACGTCTTTGGATTCATGGAGTCTCAGGTCTCGGCTGAACGGCCCCATGGCCATATCATCGCCGACATCGCAACTCGGATGCGCCAAATGAGGGGGCGACACAGAGAGAGACAGAGCGGCTCACACGTCTTACTGGCCGGTGGACCAGCCATTATTCATGCCGGTGGGCGAGAGGCCCTGACCTGGCTGATCGAACAGGGATTTATTCATATCCTGTTTTGTGGGAATGCGCTGGCTGCACATGACATGGAAGCTGATCTGTTCGGCACGTCACTGGGCTACGGACTCACAGCAGGGCGCGCAGTCCCGCATGGCCATGAGCACCATTTGCGAACCATCAATCGAATTCGAGCCACCGGCGGTCTTGAGGCGGCCGTCACGTCGGGAATGATCAAGCAGGGAATCATGGCCGCTTGTATCCGGCAGGGTGTGCCGGTAATCATGTCTGGAACAATCCGTGATGATGGTCCCTTGCCCGGAGTGATCACGGATTCCGTTCTGGCACAACGCGCGATGCGCGCCTTGATCCCCGGCGTTGGGCTGGCGCTCCTCGTCGCCTCGACGCTCCACTCCGTGGCGACGGGCAATCTGCTGCCGGCAACCGTTCCCACTGTCTGTGTCGACGTGAACCCGTCGGTCCCGACCAAGCTGGCCGACCGGGGGAGCTTTCAGGCGGTCGGCCTCGTCATGGATGCGGCATCGTTTCTGTCGGAACTTGCCAGACTGTTGGGGAAGTCGACATGAGCCGCCTCCTCGTCTGTCCCCCTGATTATTTCGGGATTGAGTATGAGATTAATCCCTGGATGCGGCTTGCCAATCGCGTAGATCACGGAAGGGCGGTGCGACAGTGGCATGAATTGATGCAAGTCCTTGAAAAAGACGTTGGTGTCGTACTTGAACGAATGACTCCCATTCCTGGGTTGCCCGATCTCGTCTTTACGGCCAATGCCGGCATCGTGGTGGGACGAACCGCCGTCGTGAGTCGCTTCCGGTACCCTGAGCGTCAGCCTGAAGAGGCTCATTTTGAAGATTGGTTCCGTGGGCAGGGCTATGACGTGGTCACAGTAGAACAAGAGCTGTATTTTGAGGGAGCAGGCGACCTCCTGGGTTGTTCAGAATACTGGTTCGGTGGATATCGACCGCGATCGGATATCCGCGTCTTCCCGATCCTTAGTGAGCGGTTTCACCGAGAAATCATTCCCCTCGAACTTATCGACAGCCGCTTCTATCATCTGGATACCTGTCTCTGTCCCTTGAGCGGCGGGGAGCTCCTCTATTTTCCTGCTGCCTTTGATCGCTATGGCCAAGCAGCGATTGCAGAACGGATTCCTGAAAAGCTGCGTCTTGCCGTTCCAGAGGATGAAGCCCTACAGTTCGCCTGCAATGCTGTCTGTGTCGGGAAACATGTCGTTCTCCCTACGGGATGTCCCGCCACTCTGGCTTGGCTCCGTATGCGGGGATATGAAATTCACACAGTTCAGCTCGATGAATTCATGAAATCCGGTGGGTCGGCCAAGTGTCTCACCCTCGCATTGGACTGAATTAGCACTCAGCCATCAGCCGAAGAGAGGAATGAACTTCCTTCTGAACACTGACTACTGTCAGCTGAAAACACTCACCTGTGTCACTGCTTCCGAAAGAGAAACGCACCATACATGCCGGCAATTGCAATCGTAACGAGCTCAATGGTCAGAAGCATGCGGCTCACAACAGCGTCCGGAGTTGGTGGAGAGAGGATGAAATACATACCGAGAAACTCCGGGGTCTGCGTCGGCGGTGTCTCCCATGGAGGGAACAAGGCAGCTAGAATGAGCACGACGACCATGCCGTAGAGTACCGGGAGATTGAGTTGATCTGGTGCCGAGGTGCTAGGGGGTTGCGTAGCCGACCGACTCTCCGATCGATCGGTGAGTCGCCGACCGCATCGGATACAGAACCGGTTGATCTCCGGTTGTGACCGGCTGCAGGTAGGACAGATTTGCATCCTTGGGCATTTCCTGTACGCCACCTACATACATGGAAATGTCCTAAAGATGCCAGAGGGAACACTGACTCGCTAGAAGTGGCAATTGACTCTAAAGGAAAAGATGACCGGATTATAGATGGCTGTACATACAAAGACTCCCGTGTCGTTCGCATCAAAATTGAAGGTCGTGTAGCGATATCTGCCTTCTCCGAATCCAGAGGTGTGTCGTGTGAAAAAGTATTCGCCGCCGAGCTGGACGTTCAGGCCTACCCTGGTTGAACTCTGTGTCCCTTCAAATCCTGATGGTCAGAACCGATGTCAGCGACGCGTGCAACAACATCGCAGTGAAGATCCATTTGTAAACCCGCGCAGGACATCGTTATTTCATGAGACCACTCCGGATTGCCCATCCTCCACACCTACACGCCTATCGGGCATTAGAGGGTCGCAAAGCCTTTTCTAGATGCTCACGAGGAGGTTCGGCAAACTACGTGCCACCCGCAGTCGCATCTTCGATGGAGCCTAGGTCATGTGTGATACGTCGCGTGAACCTGCTCCATTCGTTGACAGGCTCTTGAGGGCCTTCCTATAATTCGCCGTCCTGAATGAGTGGATGATGATTTTGCCATGAGGCTGAATCGCTTATGCCAACCACGATCAACAAGTTCGGCGTTATTGGAGCTGGAGCCTGGGGCACCGCCCTGGCCAAACATCTGGCCGAAAATGGTCTGGTGGTTCGCCTCTGGGCCTATGAACACGACGTCGTCAACGCCATCAACACCTCTCATGAAAATCCTGTCTTCCTGAAAGGCGTTCCTCTTCCATCAAATTTGACGGCCACTTCCTCACTGGTTGAAGCCGTACATGGCTGTGATGGGGTTCTGCTTGCCGTTCCTTCACACATAACCCGATCCGTGTTGCATCAGCTGGCACCCTACATCTCAGAGCCCCTACCATTCGTGTGCGCAACCAAAGGCATAGAAGAAACCACGGCCAAATTGATGACCCAGGTCATGGAGGACGAGTTGTCGCCGTCCACGCACCGTTCCCTCATGGTGCTGTCTGGACCCAGTTTCGCTTCCGAATTCAGCATGAGGAAACCCACGGCCGTGTGCTTGGCTGGCTCCGATGAACAACTCGTGCGGCAGTTTCAAGGTGCCTTGATGACGCCTGTGTTTCGTGTGTACGCCGATACAGACATCATCGGCGTTCAACTTGGCGGAGCCCTGAAAAATGTCATGGCACTGGCCGCCGGTGTGATCGATGGTCTGGCCCTCGGACTCAATGCCCGCGCGGCGCTTATTACCCGGGGCCTGGCTGAGATTATCAGGCTCGGCGTGGCGATGGGGGCCGATCCGCGCACGTTTTATGGACTGTCCGGGGTCGGCGATCTGGTCCTGACCTGTACGGGCACACTCAGCCGAAACCATTCGGTAGGCGTTCGCCTCGGCGAGGGGGAAAAGTTGGAGGCGATATTGGCGGGAATGCAGGCTGTCGCTGAAGGCGTTCGGACGGCACGTGCCGCATTACTATTGGCCCAGCGCTATCAGGTCGATATGCCGATCATACAAGAAATCAATTCCGTGCTGTATGACGATAAAGCTTGCAGGAAGGCCGTGACCGATTTGATGGAGCGGGATGCAAAATCAGAGAAGGGGTGGACATGAATCCGGAAGGGCTCGAACGGCTATTGCAGCAAGTCCGTCAAGGCAACGTCACGGTGGAACAGGCGCTTCACCGCCTGCGGTCACTGCCGTTTGAGGATCTGGGCTTTGCCTCACTCGATCATCATCGGTCGTTACGACAAGGGTTCCCCGAGGTCGTCTTGTGTGAAGGGAAAACCACCGCGCAGATCATCGCCATCGCTCGGGCGCTCATCAAGAAACAGGGCCCATTTCTTGCTACCCGCGCCGACCCATCGGTTGGGCGAGCCATTCGCCGCCTGGATCGGCGAGCACAGTACTATCCCGATGCGCGCCTTGTGGCGATTCGCGCTTCCAGGCAGAAACAACATGGGCATATACTCGTGGTGACCGCAGGAACGGCGGACGTGCCCGTGGCGGAAGAAGCTCGTGTAACGGCTGAAGTGATGGGCAGCCACGTCGAGCGACTGTACGATGTTGGGGTTGCGGGTATCCATCGACTGCTCGGAAAGAGAGACCGGCTGTTCGATGCGAAGGTCGTGATCGTCGCGGCCGGCATGGATGGTGTCCTGCCGAGCGTGGTGGGAGGTTTGGTCCACTGCCCAGTCATTGCCGTGCCAACCAGCCGAGGCTATGGTGCGAGCTTCGGGGGAGTTGCTGCGCTGCTGACGATGCTCAATTCCTGCGCGGCGGGTGTAGGCGTGATGAATATCGACAACGGATTCGGCGCGGCCTGCCTCGCACATCGGATCAATATGTTGGGAGTAGAGAAATAGACGCGGGAGAAATGAATGAGCCTCTATTTCACTTCCAGTAGGCCTCGCTTCGGCCAGGCAACCATCACGGTGCGCAACCCCTTTTCTCCATTGGCCAACAACTTTGTCCGCACTTCATACGAATACATACCCACCCCGGCGAGTTGCTTTCGGTGATCCTGGCCATCCCACGCAAGTTCAACGGACACCTTTGATCGTCCTGTTTCTCCATCCACGGCTGAAGGAACGTGGATGGGCTGTCGATACGTGAGAAACCGCAGCGAGCTCTTCGACGGAGAACTAATGAGCGAGGTCACCTCCAAAATCGTGGATCCATCCACTTCTTTCGGAAGCTGTACCGTAACGGAAAACTGAAGAGGTCCGTTACCCAGGGCATATGGTGTCGGGGTAATGTTAAGGCCGACAATTTTGAGCTGAGGCTCGGGTCTGGGAGCGCGGGGTGGCTTCACTTTCGAGAGGCTCTCTGCTGGAAATAAGGCCAGCAGAGAAGCACACAGGGTGAGCAACCCAAGCAGACGTCTCATGTGATGGAGCGTATGTGACGATTTCAACAAAAACCCTGAACCATGCTTTCATGAGTGGGGGGCGTCGCGTCCGCCACGATACAACTTGACCGCATTCTTTAGGGGGATAACATAGCATCCCTGGGCTGTCAACGAAGCATCGAGAATGAACCAGCGATTGCCGTTCGTCCACGCCTTCGGTAAGATGTCCGGTCATTTTGCGCATCGCATGTGAGGAACTGAATGGGCCGTCATTTGCATTTCGATTGTTTCTCCGGGGTGAGTGGAGATATGGTCCTGGGCGCACTGGTGAGTGCCGGGCTCCCATGGACAAGCTTAGTTGACGGCCTCAAACGCCTCAAGCTCCGCGGCTACCGCCTGCAAAAGCGCGAGGTGCACCGTGGCGCGCTCCCAGCCATAAAGGTCGACGTCATCGTCCAACAGGGATTTCAACGGCCGCTGACCCTCGCTCGCATTCGTAAGATCCTTGCTGACAGCACGTTGCCAGGCCCGGTCAAGGAACGGAGCCGGTCGGTCTTTGATCGGCTGGCTGAAGCCGAAGGAGTGGCGCATGGTGTCGATCTAAAAGATGTTCACTTTCATGAAGTCGGGGTGGTGGATTCATTTATCGATGTTGTCGGAGGCATACTGGGATGCTATCTCTTGAACGCCACCCGAGTGACCGCGTCTCCGATCAATGTTGGGGCTGGGTCGATTCAGACCTCACACGGACTCTTACCGGTTCCAGGACCCGCAGTGGCGGCGCTGGCGAGAGGAGTGCCGATCTACGCCGACGGTCCGCGCTGTGAGCTTGCCACCCCCACCGGGGTTGCGCTGCTTCGGACATTGGCGTCGGAATTCGGCCCTCTGCCGACGATGAGAAGTATGACCGTGGGCTACGGAGCCGGCGACCACAATCCAGACGGGTGGCCAAATGTCTTGCGCCTGTTTGTGGAGGAAGAGCCTACATCGGCGGCCAACCAGACCGAGCGGATGATACAGATTGACACGAATCTTGACGACCTCAGTCCGCAGACTTATGAATACATCATGGAACAGCTCTTTCAGGTCGGTGCGGTTGATGTCGTGCTGGCCCCCGTCGTCATGAAGAAAAGCCGGCCAGGAATCCTGCTGAGCTGCCTAGCCACTGAAGACCGGACGAATGCCGTGATCGAGGTCCTCTTCCAAGAAACGACCACGCTCGGAGTGCGGCTTCATGAGGTACGCCGACGGGTCCTCACCAGGCGATTCGTCTCTGTCACGACCCAAGGCGGAATCGTTCGCATGAAAGTTGCCGAGATCGGCGCTGGATGGGAAAAAGCAGCCCCCGAATATGAGGACTGTAAAGCCATCGCGCAACGAACCGGCCGCCCTCTCAAGACGGTTATGGAGGAAGCACTCATGGCTTATCGACAAGGACGCAGGAAAACGAGAATCACAACTGCGCGAGGCCGAGCATGACCGTGCTGTACTACGTGCTCCTCTTTCTCGTTTCCGTCGCGGTCACACTTGGTGGTTGCGCACTCTTTACAAACGCCATTGAGTGGTTTGGCAAGCGGCGTGGTATCTCCGAGGGTGCCGTCGGCAGTGTCTTTGCCGCCATCGGCACGACCCTGCCTGAAACCTCGATCCCGATCATTGCGATTTTCTTCGGCGATAGCCGTGAAGAGGTTGAGGTTGGCTTAGGTGCCATCTTAGGCGCCCCGTTCATGCTCAGCACACTGGTGCTGCCCATTCTGGCCATTCTTCTGCTGCTCTATGCCCGGGCTGGCAAGCGGACTGCTCAATTTCACCTCAACTATCGTGAAGTGTTGACAGACCTCACGTTTTTCATGATGGGATATTTCATAGCCTTGGGCTGCGCCTTCGTGCCCTCCAGACTGATTCACTTCGTCGCAGCCGGTGTATTGGTCTGTTTGTATATTTACTACATGAAACTCAAATTCGCACCGGCTGATGGGGAAGAAGGTGGTGAGTTGGAACCACTGATTTTTGACAAGCACGCAGCCACGCCGTCCTATGCGATGATCGGATTTCAATCATTCTTGGGGTTGGGGGGATTGATATTAGGCGCCCATCTTTTTGTCATGGCTGCGGAATCGATGGCCGGCTTGTTCGCCATGTCGCCGTTGATTTTAGCGCTACTCATCGCGCCGCTCGCCACTGAGCTACCCGAGATGTCTAATAGCTTTCTTTGGCTCTATCGCAAGAAAGACCGGCTCGCCGTGGCCAATGTCACGGGCGCCATGGTCTTTCAAGGCACCTTCCCGGTTGCGCTGGGGTTGATCGGAACCGAGTGGGTCATTGCACCATCGGCATTGACCACCATGATCTTGGCCGTACAAGCGGTGGGACTCTGTATCTTACAGCTTCTGATCGGAGGTCGGTGGCGGCCGTGGCTGCTTGCCGCCGGGGCGCTGTTCTATATCGGCTATACCGTGCATCTCTATGTCAACTGAACCGCGATCACCTGGCACACATTCCTCATCCTCCCAACTCCCCTTACTGGGAATCACGATGGGAGACCCGGCCGGCATCGGCCCGGAAGTCATAGCCAAGGCTCTGTCAGGTGCTCATTTGCACAACATTTGCCGCTCGATCGTCATCGGATCGCTTCCCGTCATGGAACGAACGATCAAGTCACTGAAGCTCAAACTAAACGTAGTCCGAGTTCACGGTCATGACCCGATGGCGCCACGTAGAGGAACGGTAGCGGTACTGGATCCACTGGAGACACCGCTGCGACCCTTCAAGTCCGGGATTGCCGCGGCAGAGACCGGCGCCGCTTCAGTCGCCTTCATCAAAAAGGCCGTTGAGCTGGCGCAGATCGGCTGTATCGAAGGCATGGTGACGGCGCCCATCAACAAAGAAGCCATCAATATGGCCGGCTGCCGGTACCCAGGCCATACCGAGTTGTTGGCCGATCTCACTCGCGCGAACGAATCAGGCATGATGATCGTGGGCGGGCCGTTGCGTATTATGTTCGTCACGACACATGTCGCGATCAGAAATCTCTCGGCGCTGCTGACACAAGCCAAGATTGAAAAGGCGATCCGCTTGGCTCAATTGGCGCTGACGACACTGTTTGGCATCAAGCGCCCCAGGATCGGAGTGGCTGCCCTTAATCCCCATGCCGGTGAGCATGGATTGTTTGGCGATGAAGAGACGCGAATCATCCTCCCGGCATCACGTGCCACCCAACAACAGGGCATTCTGGCAAGTGATCCCTTGCCGGCTGATACGCTGTTTGGAAAAGCTGCCAAAGGGGCATTTGACGGTGTCGTCGCCCTCTACCACGATCAAGGTCTCATTCCCCTGAAGCTGGTCGCCTTCGGCACCTGCGTCAATCTCACCGTAGGCTTGCCGATCATCCGCACCTCAGTGGATCATGGAACCGCGTTTGATATCGTCGGGAAAGGGGTCGCTGATCCCGGAAGCCTGATTGAGGCTATCAAACTGGCTGCCAAGATCGCTGAGAATAGAACGGCGACAACTCCAACCAAAAAGGGACGGACCAAACGTGTCGCTTGATATTTCGAAGGGCCTTGCCGTGGTTCAGTGTCAGATTGACGAATTGGAGACGCTTGAGAAACAGACACTTCAAGACCTGAATACCGTCGCTGGAACGGAACGAATAGAAAAATGGAAAACCCGCACAGTCGCGCTGCTCACCAATAACGTAGGCCATCGTGAAGGACAAACTTTCGCGAGCGTTCACCCTGGGCCATCATTTACTCACGATTTGGTCGAAGAGTTTACGGATCTTGTGGAGTGCTATCGCACGCCACTGATGGCCTTGGCCAAGCAATTGGCCAAGGCCCCCCCAACTCGGAGTTGAGGGTGGACACCTCTCTCCCCCCTGCCGCGATCAAACGCCTTGGACAGAATTTTCTCATCGACCCCAACATTGTCCGAAAAATCGTCGCGCTGGCTGAACTCACCCGGGCTCATACCGCGTTGGAAATCGGACCAGGCCGAGGCATCCTCACCGAAGCGCTGTGTCGTGTAAGTGGCCACGTGACAGCGATCGAAGTCGATCCTCGGCTCCATGCATATCTGGCTGAACGGCAGCCCCAATTCACGAATCTCGCACTTGTCCGCGACGATGCGATGACCTATCCGGTCGAGCAGCTTCCGATCGGCACCATTGTCGTCGCCAATCTTCCCTATTATTTATCCACTCCCCTCCTCTTCCGGCTTCTCGATCAGCGCGACCGCTTTCCCCACATGGTGTTGATGCTGCAAAATGAAGTTGCCGATCGATTGGTCGCAAAACCCAACACCTCCGACTACGGAGTACTTTCGGTTATGGCACAGTATGCGGCAGAGATTACGAAAGCATTCCGAGTCTCTGCGCAGTGCTTCAGGCCACGCCCGGAAGTCGGCTCGGCGGTGGTTCTGCTAAAGACTAAGCATCAGAGAGTACTGAACCAGGAGGAAGAGCCCATATTCGCCTCACTGGTGAAAGCCGCCTTCGCCCACCGCCGCAAGACACTCATCAATTCGCTCAAAGATCAGGGGTACGATCAGAAACTGGTGGCGGCAGCATTGGAAGCGCTTGCACTCTCTCCTTCCCTCCGTGCGGAAACCCTTTCTAACGGGCAGTTTATCGAACTGACCCGCCGCATTTACGGACTAGGCTTCTCACCCCTCCATCAGTAAGAATTGGAGACAGCCGACAACCAAATTGCTCTAAGACCGTACTCCACTCAAACCAATGCTGGCAGGAAGGAAGCCCACATCGTTCAGGCTTATCACCCTATATGGGGCGCATGTGGATTTTGAAAATGACCCGGCGGCTTTTTTCGCGGGCTGGTTGCCCTATCTCATTCCGTAAAAGATCCTGCCTCCCACGCCCGTTCGCGGTCGACTTTTGCAAGAAGCACTCGTAGGCCCAAGGAAGCTTCTCGCGGATCACTTCCAGGCTTTTCGCCAGTACCGCAAAAGAGCGTTCCTGACTGAGCCTCAGATTGCGTATATCGTCACCCAGATCATCGGTGTAGCCCTCGATCACAAAAGCCTCCACTTCTTGCTCCCCAGGCTTGCAGACGAGTGAAGCGTAGTGCGGCATGGCCTCGGACAAGAAGGTTTCGGCGGTAGGGAGCAAGGTGCTCTTCCCAAACTCAAAGGTAATCGCTGTATCCGGCACCGTGATCGTATGGATGCTCGGCCTTTTGGCTTCCAGCGGTAGCTGGAGAGGGTCGAGTCTCGATGTGACGTCCGTCGGTGTGGCACGGCTCCTGGCCGGATTGGCATTTCCATCCTCGACACGAGTCATATAGGCCACGAGCAAGAGAATGAAAATGACGGCGAGCGAGGTCATGAGATCGGCTACCCCGCTCGTCACCACGGCAGAGCCGTCGCGTGAGTCCTGTGCAAATCTTGACTTCATCCTCTTCGTTCTCTCCATGCCGTTTTATGTGAGACGAGATGGTGTTCCCAAACTGCGATCTTTAGGCGTCACACGCGCAGGTTCCGTCGTCGCCGTGGCCGTGCTCCTGAGATTCTGAAACATCGTTTCGATCTCGGCTTGAGACAGCTGCACCGGGGAGGCGTGCTCCTTGATCGAGCGGTTGAGAGCTTGTATAGCTTCCAGTAGGGGATTCATCATGGGTCGTAACGCCCGCTGGACCTCGTGCCCGATCTCTCCAGGCAAATCATCAAGCTTCATCGGCGCATGCTTCGATTGCAGCGCCGTGAGCGCTTCCGCGGCTGAGTTCAGCGCTGCGACGGTGGACCCGAGGCGCTGCTGCACGGCCTCGACAAGCTGATGTGCGGTGTCGTTTCGGATGGGAGTGGCGATGGCCGCCGGAGAGCCGTTCGGCGATGGGACTCCCTGGGACTGCTGGTCCGTAGCCCTCTGCGGAAACATTTCATCCAGGAGGGAGATGCACTCCCGGTGTCGGTTGTCCAACCGGTGCCAGAAAGAATGTTCGAGGAGGGTGAATGCATTGGCGCAGGCCAAGCCGACGATGGATGTCACAAACTTTCCTGAGAGGCCGTTGATCAGTCCTTGGATGCCATCGATCTCCGACCCGTTCGCATGGAGCTTGCTGAGGCCGATCAAGATAGCCAGGAAGGTGAACATCAACCCCATGCCCGTCATGAAGGCGGGGAGTTGCCGATAAAATCGGACGTTGAGATGAGCGGCGCAGAGAGATTCGAACGAGAAAAACTCACTTGCGGAACGCTGACTATGGACCGTCGGCTCAAGAAACCAGGCGGACTGCTCTACCGCGAGGGTCTTGCGGTATGAAAACCAATCTCTGGAAAAATCCTGTTCCGACCGTACCACGCGATCCAATGTGTGCAGATCGTCAAGATCGCGTCGCGTTTCTGACGACACATCAAGACGCACTCGTTTTTTTGCCAAAGCCGGAATAACCAGCCAATCCTTTGACACCTGTTGCCGTGCCAGCACCAGAGGCGCGACAGACGAGCGAAAGCGCGCAAGCGTCCCTTGGATCTGTAACAAACCCCTGAGGAGCACCGCGCTATGCCAGAGACACAGGGTCAAGATCCCCACAGCACCGATCCAGCTAAGCGCGGGACTCTGGAGCCCACCAACAAGCGTGACATCGCGAGTGAGCCATTCCCAAAGAGCGGTGATCGAATCCACCTCATTCATCAGACAAACCTCACTGGAGCCCTGCACACCATTCTCAGTAAGAACAAGACCAGAGTGTCTCCCTCAACTTCTATGCCAGAGAGAAATGCGAGAAATGGCCGCGTATCCATGCACGGTTGGAATAACGCCATAACAGGAGGGAAGTTCTTGCCGAGAGGGCGGCAAGTTCTATCGGGTTCACAGGGGCACAGTTGCCGTAACAAAACTCTTCGTTGCTTTTGGGGCGTGGGAACTTGGTGTATGCTCACCCTTCGTTGACAACTAGAAAGAGGAAACGCTATGCACTTTGTCCGAATCGGCAACCGTGCGTTCAACCTGGATCTGATCTCTCACTGTGAGGTGCAGATCTGGCATGATACCGTCTCGGTCAAGATTTATGTGACAGGGGCCGCCAATAACACTCCGGTGGTCCTGAACGAGGAGGACGCGAAGCAGTTGTGGAAATACATCGAGTATATCGCAGAGAAGCCGGTCTAATTCGGTCAGTGTTCAACGGCTCCTCCCTTTCACCCTCGCTGAACTGTTCAAGCGCAAGTTATTGTTCAGTCGATTGGGAGAGGGTGTTCGTGTTATGGTTTGGTGTGTTGTAGCGGTGTGCCCGTGGACAAACCTGCTGGATGGGGGCGATTCAGATGAGTCGAAGGAGAATGCTTGGTCGACTTGGCGGCATTCTGTGTGTCCTGCTCTTAGTCACAGGATGTGCAAGCGAATTCTCCGTTCTCAGCGCATCGGGTAAGCCGCTCTTGATTTCGCGTCGAGGGTATTCACCTGGTGAATGCACTGAGAAGGTAAAGGACGACGCCGCTCGCATGGGCGTCACATTGCGATACATTCACATCCGTGGCAGCGCCGTTGGCCGTTCGTTACTCTGGCCCTTCGAGCCGGGATATGCCTGTGAAGCTGGGATCGGCCCAGAACAGGGACCAATCGGCACTTATCCGAGCCATCTCAGGACCCTTTCCAGAGGATCGTGATTCAACCTTTCGAGCATGCTCCTACTAATCTCTCTTGCCTAAGAGTGATGTAGCTTATTCGGAGTGCCCAGACTAGTAGTGGGTCTTGGCCCGATCAGATTCCGCCGGTCTTCCAAGTTCTCGCCAGAGAGTGTCTCATTGACCAACCAGCCCGCCGCGATTCCGTCCCGCGTAAACAGCCAAAGAGGCATACCCGCAAGCGGTACTATTTTCTCCTAATCGAAACATGTTCCTCATGGTATTCCGCCCTCTATTTCCTCCGTACGCATCGCACATCCGAGATACCGACCAGACCGCTGCCTTGCAGGCGCTCTGACAAGGGCCCGAGCATGTCAGTACTTCCTGGATTTGCTTGTTGATTCAGTGTCTTAAGCTATACTTAGCATGTGCGCGAAGCAGTGGTCGGGAGGAGGTTAGGAAAAGGCTCAGGCCTGGAGCGCGATGATCAAGATCCTATTAGTCGAAGACAACGACGTCGATGCACGCCTGACTCAAGATATTCTCGCAGAATGGGGCATGGGAGAATTTGAGATCATCCATGTGACCCGCCTGAGCGACGCTGTCACCCGCCTGGCTCGCAGACGTTTTGACGCCGTCCTTCTCGACCTATCACTCCCGGACGGTTATGGGCTCTCAACCGTGCGTCAAATGCAAGCCGCGAATCCGACGATTGCCATCATCGTGCTCAGTGGGCTCAATGACCAAACGCTCGCGCTACAGGCTCTCCAGAATGGGGCACAGGATTACCTCGTCAAGGGACAAGGGCAGTCGGAGCTGTTGTGTCGGTCAATCCGCTATGCCATCGAACGAAAGCGGGCTGAAGAGCGGCTGACCTACCTGGCCCAATATGATCAGCTGACAGGCCTCGTGAACCGTACGCTGTTTCGTGATCGCCTGATCCAAGCCATGGCCCGCAGCAAACGGCTCCAACAGCCTCTCGGTCTTATGCTGCTCGATCTTGATCACTTCAAGCCAGTGAACGATACGATGGGTCACAGTGTCGGTGATCAGCTCTTGAAGGCCGTCGCTGAACGGCTGCAAGAGTGTGTCCGCGAGGTGGACTCAGTCGCCCGTATGGGAGGAGATGAATTTACCATTATCCTGGAAGGCCTGACGTGCGAAGAGGATATCACGTTGATCGCCCAGCGAATCACCAAGCGATTGGCGGAACCATTCCACCTTGGAGAGCACAGAGCGTTAATCGGAGTCAGTATCGGGATTACCGTCTACCCAACTGATGATCACGAAGTTGATGAGCTCTTGAAGCATGCTGACGCCGCCATGTATCGAGCCAAACAACAAGGGGGAAGTTCTTTTCAATTTCATATTCCTGATGCTTCGTCTTCCTCTACCTGCTTAAGTTAACAATCAGCTATCTTCGGCAACTCCTGATTGCTCTTATCGACCAATTTGAGCAAGTGGTTGATCGGAAATTGAATACACACCGATTCCATTTGGTTCGAGTCGATTCATCGTAGGAAGCACCGATGGAGCAGGGTTGGGATGGGAATCAGGTGTCAGGAGGATGCCCCAGTGCTGATTGTTCCGACACACATTATCCACTATCAGCCCTTCGGCATGCTGGAACATGAGTATGCCGCTCAGCATGTTGTCTTCACACAGATTCCGCACCAGTTCCGGACGGCTGCCAGGATCTCGGACCGCGATGCCAAAATGGTGATTCTCGACACACCGATTATCCGCCACTCGCGGTTGGGCACCGGCAAACACGAAAATGCCCGACTCCCGATTGCGGCACACTTCGTTGTCGGTAAAGGCGACCCGACATTCGGGTCCATACAACACCACGCCCGACAAAATCCCTTCCATTGCCCGGCACTGCGTGATGATGCATGTGGAGTTGAGTATGTTGAGCGCTGAATGCTGGTCGCTGCCGACATAGCGGAACGTGATGCCTGTAATCCAGCCTTCCGGTACCTCTTGAAGATACAACGGCCCGCTGCGCCGACAGAAGATTTGGACGCGATCTCGTCCGGCACCGACAAGCCGTATCGGCCGTTGGGTGACGACAAGCTTATCCTCATAAATCCCGGGACGGACATAGACCTGATCCGATTCAGCGGTATCCTTCAGCGCGGCACTTGGAGTGGGATAACAGCGCTGATCGGTCTGATCGACGATCAAGGTTCGTCCGCCCAGGGGATTGGTCGGAATGGGCTCTTCACTCACGATGTTCTCCTCGGAAAGGTTGGTCGCGTTCTTACGGCCTTGACGGGATGGAGCCCCTTTGAATACTGAATGAGACAAGCAAGAACCTCGAACCACATTGTACAAAACTGTGTCTTCATTCACACGCCCCTGGAAAACCATCAAGACGATCGGCTTGTGCGATTGTACAAGATCCTGTTTTTTTTACGTTTCGCATTCGTGAATGGCAGGAGCCCTGGCATACTGATTGCGTGCCTAAGCCACTCGACTGCCGTTTGAACAGATGGAGGCCTGTTATGCTCCAGAAATGTCTCGGAATTCTCATCCTCCTATTCATGTGCTTCTCGGTGGGCCAGTCCCTAGCTGCTCCTACTCAACGGCAGGATACGACCCGCCGATTATATGATCGCGTTATGGATGAATTTAAGCACCGCGACTACAAAGCAGCCATGGCAGGTTTCCAACTCTTCATCGAACTGCATCACGAATCCGCCTTAGCCGCCAATGCACAATATTGGATCGGAGAATGTCAATATCGGATGGGACGATATCGAGATGCGCTGCAGTCGTTCAATGAGGTCGTGTCAACTTACCCACTCAGCCCCAAGTTAGCAGCTTCCACGCTGAAGCTCGGCCAGACGTACACCAAACTAGGGGATCATGAGACGGCACGACTGATGTTTGACCGGGTGGTGGGCCAATACCCGGATAGCCCTGAAGCAGAACTCGCTCGCAAGGCCATCGAAGCTACGTCAGCCGCCGAAGACTCGACAAATCAATCGCCGTAGGAATCCTCCTGTTCGATTGATGCGACTCGTCACTCTTCTGCTGTGATCCCCAATCGAGTGGTCAGATCTGGAAGCGTGTGGCTTTTCTTTGGCTGCACCGTTGTCAACTTGATCCCCGCTGCTTTCAGCACCGACTCGATGACGTGCTGCCGTTTATCCTGATAAGGTGGTGAAGACTCACGCTCAATCTGAACGACATGTTCGACGCGACATGACCCAGGATGGACCAAGACAAAATCGACTCGTTTGAGTGCAATCTCTCGCAGAAGTTCAGAACGCACACTTGCCTCCGCTCCGACCTCGACGAAGGACCAGAGCGGCACCTGACAAAAGACAAGGTACCGTTCTTGGACAGCCATTTGCAGGAGGCTATACAACGCAACTTCTTCTTCCTCGAGTAATCGGGCAGACCCGATGGTAACGCCGGAAGGAATGGCAAATGGCGCTGTCCGCTTCTTCCTCCGTCGCGTCTTCCTCAGATAACGCCAAAGCATAATGATCCCCATGATGATCGTACCGAGCAGAAGAAGTTTCATTTCTTTTTGCTTCCGCCTTTGCGCGATCGTAACCGCTCATACCACTGTGGGCCGCTTGGGACGATGCAACCTAATATCCTTGGGGATGCCGCCCCCGTAACTGAGGGGACGTTTCCGCACTGTTCCATGATGGTCTGATACGCGAGGACGGCAAACGCCACCGATTCCAGCGCTTTACTGTCCCAGCCATGAGACTCAAAGGATGTGACCGGCACTGGAGCAAAGATATCCGTTAAATGTCCCATGATCGCCCGGTTCCGGACACCGCCCCCTCCCACAATTACGTCATCGATACCCCCCTTGATCCACCGTCTGGCCGTCCCGACCGCTTCAGCAGTCCAACGGCTACAGGTGGCCAGAAGATCTTCAACTGATAATCGATGTGTGTGTTGCCAATTGACCAATTCGTCCAGCATCTTTGTGCCGAACGCTTCACGACCGGTCGATTTTGGCGGCGCCTGGGATAGATAGGGATGAGCGAGAAGTTTGGCTAATAGTCTCGAATCAACCCGGCCTTTTGCCGCCAATCGCCCCTCACGGTCCATTGAGGCCCGACCATTCGTGATGCGGGACATGAGCCCATCGAGCACCATATTTGCCGGGCCCGTATCAAATGCGGCGAGTTCCGCAGAGCCTGATCCCTTGGGAAGATAGGTCACGTTGCTGATGCCGCCAAGATTCACGATCAGCCGCGCGCGGCGCGGATGCCGAAATAGCAGCGCGTGGACCCCCGGGGTCAACGGCGCTCCCTGTCCGCCGGCCGCGATATCGCGTGGCCGAAAATTAGCCACCGTGGTAATTCCGGTGCGTTCAGCGATGACGGCTGGCTCAGCGAGTTGCAGCGTCGAGCGTATGGCGCCGACGCCGGTATCTTTGATGCCATGCGGCAGGTGGTGCACGGTTTGGCCATGAGATCCGATCAGGTCTACGTCCTCTGGCGACCATTGAGCCGACCGAATAACCCCTAAGGCGGCGTCGGCGAACCATTCACCTAAGAGCGCATTCAGGTGGCAAATATCCGCCACCGTTCCCGACACCGAGGCAGAGAGAATGCGTTGCTGCAGCGAATGCGGATAGGAAAGTGAATGAAACGCGATCATCTCGACTCTGAGACCGGCTTTCTGGCGGACAATGGTCACCAGCGCCGCATCGACTCCGTCGGCTGAAGTGCCTGACATCAATCCGACAACGTTCATCTCCGGTATCCTTTCACGATCGCCTGAAGACTGAGCGGCTCATCAGCGTGCTACGCTAATCGAACTTTCGCGTACGGTCAAGAAGGCGAATGGACAGGGCCTATGAGCGGTACCGCCCTCATGGCATCGTTGACACCATCATACGCGGATGGTACCGTCCCCGCCGATGTTTCCTTTCAATCACGTACGGAAGTTATCTTCTTTCTTTCTCCTCGCCCTGCTGACTGGCTTCCTTCCACCTTTTGGCACCGTGACGGACGCTCGCGACCCGATTCCGATTGTGGTCACCATTCCGGTTCTGAAGGATTTGGCAGAGCAGGTCGGTGGCCCCTATGTACGAGTCACATCATTGTTGAGCGGCTATGAAAATGAGCATACCTACTCACCCAAACCCACTGATCTGATCGCAGTCCGGAAGGCCAGACTGTTATTAGAGATCGGCATGGGACTTGAGGTGTGGGTTTCATCACTGGTGAAGAACGCGGGTGGCCAATCATTACGTGTGGTTACGACCTCTCACGGGGTAGAGCTGATTCAAGACGATACGGATGTACATGAAGGAACACATCACGACGGGAAAGCCGGGAATCCGCATGTCTGGCTGGACCCTGAGAATGTCGCCACCATGTTGCGCCACATCACCGAAGCCCTCATTGAAGTGGACCCAAGTCATACAACGGAATTCCGAAGCAATCAAGCGGCCTATCTTCAACGGCTTGGTCAGTTGCAAAAGGAGCTTTCCGCGCGTACCCAGCGGCTCTCCGACCGGCGGTTCGTCGCTCACCATCCAGCGTGGCCCTATTTGGCAAAGCGATTCAGCCTCGACATTGTTGGCACGATCCACATGCAGTCCGGCACAGAACCCTCCGCCCTTCATCTGCAGGCTCTCATTCAGAAAATGAGACGTGACCATATCAAGGTGATCGTATCCGAGATTCAACTCAGTCAGCGACTCCCAGAGTTACTGGCAAGGGAAACCAAGGCGCACGTCGTCGTCTTGACCACGATGCCAGGCGGTTTGGAAGGAACCCCGACCTACCTCGACATGCTTCGCTATAATGTGCTCCAATTGGCTGGCGCATTAGAAACAACCTCGTAGCCTCGATCCAATAACCCCCGGAAGGAGCTTCGGATTCCGTGTCAGATCCCCGTGAGCCAATCATCCGTTTTGAGCATGCCTCCTTCGGGTTTCCCGGGTGCATCGCCCTCAAAGACATTTCGTTGGCTATCTACGAGGGCGAATTCGTGGGAGTCATCGGCCCAAACGGATCAGGCAAGACGACGTTGTGTCGTGCCGTACTGGGGCTTCTTGCCCCCGTGGAGGGGCATCTTCATATCTTCGACTGTGCCTGCAACGAACTCCGCTGCCACCATCGCGCAAAAATTGGCTATCTCCCGCAGAAAGGGGTCGTCGATCTGAATTTTCCGGTGACGGTCCTTGAAACAGTGATGATGGGTCGTTACGGAGCGCTGGGCCTGTTCAAACGTCCAGGGAAGAGGGATCGCGACATCGCGCAGGAAGCCCTGGCTCAGGTTGGAATGGACTCTCACAAGAATCATGCCCTCGGACAGCTATCCGGCGGCCAGCAACAGCGCGTCTTTATTGCGAGAGCCCTGGCACAACAGCCCAAGGTCTTAATATTGGATGAGCCGACAACCGGTCTGGATATTACCGCTCAACACAATGTTATCGAGCTCGTGCAACAACTGCATGACGAACTCACATTGACCGTCCTCTTGATTACCCATGATATTAATATGATCCGCTCACGGGTGGATCGATTGGTTCTTCTCAAAACCAGACTCTTCGCCGCCGCCCCCCCCACAGAGGTCCTCAAACCAGAGATTCTTCACCAGGTCTATGGCAAAGACCTCGTGATAACAGAGAAAGATCTCGTCATCGTCGAAGACTACCACCATCACCACTAGGAATGGACTGTAGACAATGTTTGACCTCCTCGCCTACGACTTCATGCAACGCTCACTCCTCGCCGCCGCGATGGTGGGCGGGCTCTGCTCCGTCATCGGCGTGTTCGTGGTATTGCGTGGATTGGCGTTTGTAGGGGCCGGGACGTCACATGCTGCATTTGCGGGCGTGACACTCGGCTACTTGATGGGATGGCCGCCATTGTTGCTGGCCATTGTGTTCGGTCTTGCGACAGTCTGGATTACGGGCTGGGTTGAAGAACAGGGCAGGATGAAGCTGGATGTCTCCATCGGCATTCTCTATACCACGACGATGGCACTGGGTATTCTCTTCATCGGGTTGATGAAAAGCTACAATGCCGAGGTGTACGGGTACTTATTTGGCAGCGTGCTGTCGGTCACGCCTGAGGAACTGAGCGTCATCGGAGCATTGACAGTCCTCGTCTTGGGCCTCCTCCTGCTGTTCTCAAAAGAACTCTATTTTATCGCGTTCGACCAAGAGATGGCTGAAGCCTCCGGCGTCCCTGCCCGGCAAATATTTTTTCTCCTCCTGACATTGGTCGCCTTGACGGTGGTGGTCTCACTGAAAACCGTCGGTGCGATCTTGGTATTTGCCATGATCCTGATTCCAGCCTCAACCGCTTACCAACTCACGCATAGCCTTGCAACACTGACTCTCTATTCCGCAACAATCGGGATATTCACGTCAATTGCAGGTGTCTTGATTTCCGCGTTTTGGGATGTGCCCTCAGGGCCGGCCATCGTCCTCTTAGCGACCACCATATTTTTCATCGCAGTCTTCTTCTCGCCAAAACGCATGCGGCGCACACCGCTCGTTCATACGCATTAGGCATCTGGCTTCGTTTGCCCCTACCCCGTGCACATCTCCAACTCAAAAGGTGTGTCGGACACCAAAAATCAAACCCATGGTAGAAGCATCACCACCCGATGGATGGTTCCGTTTCCAGACTGCCTCTACATTGAACATCATTCCACTTGGGGCGTTCGGGAACCAGTTGGTGGCGGCATAGTCGAGGCCACCACCGAGTCGCCATGCGAACGTATCCGAGACGTTCTTTGTGTTGATGTTGACACCAATCCCGGTGGTCAGATAGGGAATGAGGTTCCCGAAATGCCCCGGACGATACTCCAAGTTGACAGGGAGAAGAGTGACCGTATTGACCGATCCGGTTCCTGGATCAACTCCATGATTTTGCCATTCGAGCATCATCCCGACACGGAACCATCTGTTGAGCCCGTACATGCCTTGGAAATTGACGAGTGGTCCAACGGTGGATAGGCCTGAACTTTGGGTGGTGAAACTCGGTCCCACTCGAAACCCGGCGGTGATTTTTCCTTCTTCCGCCATCCCTTCATGGACCCAACTCATATCGGAGGCTTTGGCGGTACCGATCGTGAGACTGGGGATTTTACCTTCTTCCTCCATTGGTCCGTGGACCCAGGTCAAATTGGCGGCTTTGGCGGTACCGGTCGTAAGGCTGAAGACGATACCGACAATGGCCAAGTGCTGGCTGATCCTATGCATAACCCCTCCTGTGTGACAAAACCTTCTTGACGACGCACTGTAACTGAGCCCCCATGCCGCTTGCAATCGCACGGAAGGATTCTTGAGAATGCGACAACTGACTTTGTGATACCTTTGACATGAACGTTACATGTATTCTCCTGAAACCAAAGTTCTCCTGATTCATCGACATCAAATCAGTGCGTGCATGACGAGGCGGAAGTGTGCGATCGTATGAACCAGTGATGCCCCTGGTTCACCCCACCGTAGGAGAGGAGGCGATCCATGCGTACGTGGTTGTTCAAAGGACAATTGATCGGCGTACTGCTCACTGTCCTCATCACCCTATCCGCACTTCTATCCCCCGTTCTGGCGGAAGAGTTCGGGGGGACTGAACCAGGCAAATGGATGCTCGGCTTTCGTGTGGGATTTGCTCCACTGACTCAACAGCTCTCGGACAATACCTCAACATCGATCGGACCACTGGTCAATTTTCAAGGCCTGTATAGCCTCAATACATGGCTCTTGGTCGGAATGATGCTTGAGTGGGAGCGGCATGGTGTGAGCGTAGAGAGGCCAACCGTGGATCTCGGACATCAAGACACCATATCGGTGCTACCGACCTTGGAACTACGGCCGGTCAGATTAGGCCAGGTCATCCCGTACGTGAATATGAGCTTTGGTGTGAATGTGAATAGTTTCGGCGAAGACACGGCGATTCGCATCAGTCCCAGCAATACCTTTGCCTGGCGACTTGGATGGGGAGCGGATTACAAACTCAATGACCAGTTCGCACTCAATGCAGAATGGGCCTACAAACGGAACGACGGCCACACGCACGGGTCTCTTGGCCGGAACGATGACTGGAATGCGTCTTCGTTTGGCTTTCTCTTCGGTGGAAAGATGTTCTTCTGAACTTCAAACCTTTATTCACACCATGATCACCCCTTCTACTCCTAATGGCAGGAGGGGTGATCATGGATTCGGATTCGGATTCAGCTTCTACTCAAGCCGACCATGTTTGCTTCGACTCCACACCAGACCTATCTGTTCTTTTGAGCTGAAGCCTAGTTTCTCATAAAAACCCGGTCGTCTGGTACAGAGCCAAACGAGCTCCACCCGCTCGAGCCGTGGATGCTTGAGGATGCGCTGGACGATCTCAGTCCCCACGCCTTGTCCCTGATACGCCCTGTCGACAATCACATCCCAGATCGTGGCGCGATATATAAAGTCGGTGAGTACTCGACCGAACCCGATGAGACGCTCCCCATCCCAAGCACAGAGCGTCAGGTCCGTATGGACAAGCATTTCCTTCGTATCTTCGAGAGATCGGCCCTTAGCCCAGGGGGCTTGGTGGAATAGCCCAAGGAGCTGAGACGCGTCGGGGGGCTCGTGATGGGAGTAGGTGACAGCGGACTTGAGGGTTGGAGGCATCTTATACTAGAGTATCCCCCGAATTATCTTGGAGTGTACGAGGAAACCGATGTCAACGCAAGTCCGAACCTGTCCAAAGTGCTTCCAACTGATGTGGCTGAAGGCAGATGAGTACGAAGTGCTCGACGAGGAAACCGTTCGAGCGAAGTGCCCCCACTGTGGGAGCGCGGCTCGCTTCAAACTCGTCACTGCTGGAGCGAACGCGTTGGGGCCCAAGATGGGCCACTGATCGCTTCGCTGAGTTTTTGATTATCGTGCTGTTTCAGTGGGTGGACTGCCGCTGAAAAGCTCTTGGCAAGCCGCTCAGAAGCCACCAGAACGGCATTACAGACCTCCTCCCGCGCCATCCAATTCTGGCTGATTGCCGGGAAGTATTTTGTGTAATGCGGCGCGGTACTCCGTAAGACGCTTGTCATCGATTCGCCCGATCTCGATTTCGTTATCCCGTTGCATGCGTTCCAAATGATCCAAGACCGAGAGCAATGGCTGAACGGTCCCAAGAAGGTTTCCAATTTCAAACGCCTCCAGCGATGATACGAACGGTTCATTCAACGCCTTGTATGGAGTCCCAGCACTCTGGCTTCGAACACGGGATACGATGGTTTCATAACCCTCAATTGCCTCATAAGCCGGTTTCACTGCCGAGGGTACGACACTCAAGTGGACAATGGGTGGAAGTTTAGCCGCATAGGACTTGATGTGAGACGTTAAGCCTCCCACCGCATCGAGGACTTCGGCGGTCAACATGCATCCTCTGCAACGTCGTGGATATCGGCGAGTGGTCCACGCGGTTTTTTCTCTCCAGGGATGCCGAGCTGTTCAAGCGCAGACATCACCTTCTCCATATCGCTTGGCACCGGCCTCGTGAAGTCTTCCACCTTGCCCGTCACCGGATGGGTAAAGCCGAGGGTTCTGGCATGGAGCATGACCCGGGGAATCTCCACATCGGCGATTGTACAGACTTTTCGCCCGCCGTACGTGTGATCCCCCAGAATGGGATGACCCAATGACGTGAGGTGAACCCGAAGCTGATGCGTTCGCCCTGTCCGCGGGTACAGCAACACATGAGCCGCTGCTTTGCCATACCGACGGTCCACCACATACTCGGTCACGGACTCCTTGGGACTGGTCGTTCTCGATGAAAAGGTCTTCCGGTCTTTGACGTCTCGCCCGATCGCCAGTTCGATCACTCCACGGCCTTTCTTGGGTACGCCCCAGACCAATGCTTCGTAGACGCGTGTGATGGTATGGAGCTTGAACTGCGCGGCGAGGGCTCGATGCGCCGTATCAGTTTTGGCAATCACCATGACACCGGACGTTTCTTTGTCCAGTCGATGCACAAGCCCGGGGCGCTCTTTCCCACCAATGGCCGAAATCGTTCCCCCCGAGGTTTGGAAATGATGAAGGAGTGCGTTGACCAGCGTTCCGGTCCAATTCCCTGGGGCAGGATGCACCACAATGCCAGATGGCTTATTCAACACGAGAAGGGATTCGTCTTCGAACAGGACTTCCAATGGGATCGCCTCCCCCTTCATTGAAAGAGGCTCAGGCTTCGGCACATCCATCGTGATGCGATCACCGGGTTTGATCTTGTGACTCGGTTTCACCACCTGATCGTTGATGCGGATACGACCCAGCTCGATCAGACGCTGTAACGCCGACCGCGAAATGTCTCGTTCTCGATTGACGAGGAAGAGATCCAGGCGTTTGGTCTGTTCCCCCGATGTGATGACAAATTCTGTAATCATGGACAGAACACGCTACTAAAGAGCTTCAGCCAAATGCAATCGGAGAATACCGTCGGTTTGCCTCCTCCCTGCGGGAGGGCTATGCTGGTGGCGCGGGACTGATCCTCCCCTATACGAGGAGACATCGACCATGATAGATAGGCACTTCGTCTCCCCCACAGCGGCAGTCGGACAGTTATGAAATTTTCAGAATACGATCCAGGCGAGTTCTACGACGAGCTGTACGAGGGCAAAGGACAACCACGACCCGGAAGTACGCTGTTGCTGCGAAAGTTTGCCTCACTGCCGGAAGGAGAACTCAAAAAACGCCAGGAAGCGGCGGAACGGGTCATTCTCAACATGGGGATGACATTCGGCATCCATGGAAGCGATGACGGCCATGAACAGATCTTTCCTTTTGACATCGTGCCGCGGGTCGTCGTGGCATCTGATTGGGACCGCATCGAATCCGGGCTCCAACAGCGCATGCGCGCGTTGAACTTGTTTATCGACGATGTGTACCACGATCAAAAGATCCTCAAGAACGGGGTGATCCCCAGCGAACTGATTTATTCCGGCAAAGGTTTCTTGCAGCCCTGCATAGGTCTCAACCCGCCACGAGGCATCTGGTGCCATGTGGCCGGGATCGATTTGGTCCGAATCAGCGATGGACGGTACTATGTTCTTGAAGACAACACCCGTTGCCCGTCGGGAGTCGCCTATGTGTTGGAAGCCCGACAGGTCATGAAACGGACGTTTCCCGAGCTGTTCGAGGCCTATCGCGTGCGGCCGGTTGATGGGTATCCGAGCCAACTCTTGGAAACCCTTCGGTCCCTTTCGGACCTTCCCGATCCGACCGTCGTCATTCTCACACCGGGCATCTTCAATTCTGCCTATTACGAACATTCTCTGCTCGCCCACAAAATGGGGGTGGAATTGGTCGAGGCCAGCGATTTGGCGGTCGTGGATGGATCAGTTCATATGCGAACCACCAAGGGATCTCAGCGTGTCGACGTGATCTACCGGCGGATCAATGACGACTATTTGGACCCGCTAGCGTTCCGTCACGATTCTTTACTGGGAGTGCCCGGTCTCATGGAATCATACAAAAGAGGTCGGGTAGCGCTTGCCAACGCGCCCGGGACCGGCGTATCGGATGACAAAGCTATTTATGCGTACGTCCCGAAGATCATCAATTACTACTTGGCGGAGGAACCGATTCTCCCGAACGTGCCGACCTATGTCTGTTCCGACAGGCAGGATCGGACCTATGTCTTGGAGCATTTGGATCAACTGGTCGTGAAAGCCACCAACGAGGCCGGTGGGTACGGAATGATGATTGGTCCCCATGCCTCAAAACAGGAGCGTGAGGACTGTGCCCGCCGCATCGAGGCAGACCCACGCAACTATATCGCCCAACCTACCTTGGGACTCTCGCGAGTGCCCACCTTGGTGGAAGATCATCTTGAAGGACGTCACGTTGACCTGCGGCCATACGTCTTGTACGGCCGTGATGTGTATGTCTTGCCGGGAGGCATGACACGTGTGGCATTGCGAAAAGGGTCTCTCGTGGTCAATTCTTCTCAAGGCGGAGGCAATAAAGACACATGGGTCCTTTCATGAGCGCCTCCTTCACGAACGGCCGGGATGCCAGCAACGGTCCATTAACTGGTGAACATGCAGGGCCTGGTCCACGATGCTGAGCCGAGTCGCCAGTTCCATTTATTGGTTGAACCGCTACATCGAGCGGGCGGAAAACTATGCCCGGTTCATTGAGGTGAACGTAAACCTCACTCTCGACCTTCCCAGGGGCACCACGGAACAGTGGGAGCCGCTGGTGGCCACCACAGGCGATCATGAGAGTTTTACTGGTCGCTATGGAAAGGCGACAAAAGAAAATGTCACGCAGTTTCTCTCGGCGGATGCGGCAAATCCCAACTCGATTCTGTCCTGTCTTTTGGCTGCACGTGAAAATGCCCGGTCGGTCCGAGAAGTTATTTCCAGCGACATGTGGGAGCAAGTCAATCGCTTTTATCTCATGGTGCGAGACGCTGTTTCACAAGGCTTGTCCAGTCGAAATCTCCACACGTTTTTGGCGGACGTGAAAGCAAACAGTCACCTTTTTCTCGGCATTACCGATGCCACCATGTCGCACGGAGAAGGCTGGCATTTTGCGAGGCTCGGCCGTCTGCTGGAGCGAGCAGACAAGACCTCCCGCATTCTCGACGTCAAATACTTCATGTTGCTCCCGACCGTCACCGAAGTTGGCACGCCGTTCGATATCATCCAGTGGTCTGCCTTGTTAAAATCCGCCAGCGCCCTGGAGATGTATTACAAACGTTTTGGCCGCATCTCCCCGGACGATGTCACGGCGTTCCTGATTCTCGACTCCACGTTTCCGCGAGCGATCAGGTACTGTCTCATCAAGAGCGAAGATTCGCTCCATGCCATCTCTGGGTCTGAACACGGATCCTATCAGAACCAAGCCGAGAAGCGGCTGGGACGGTTGCGCGCCGAGTTGGACTTTGGCGATCTTGAGGATTGCGTGACCAGCGGGCTGCACGAATTCTTGGATCAGTTTCAAGCGCAGCTCAATCGCGTGGGTGAAGCCATTTCTGAGACCTTCTTTGCCCCGCGTCCCATCCACAGCACAATCACCGGAGCGGAGGCACAATGACCTTTTGCCTAGGCATGAAAGTCGAAGATGGTCTCATTGGCATCGCCGACACACGGGTCACGACCGGTGCGGAATACATCACGACAGGGAAAGTCTCGATTCATCAGCATGGGCGTCACTCGATGTTTCTCATGACATCTGGACTGCGTTCCGTACGTGATAAGGCCGTCACATATTTTGACGAGGCTATTGGCGAAGAGGATAAAACATTCGATAAATTATTCAAAGCCGTCAACGTGTTTGCCGCACAGATTCGCCGCGTGGCAGAAGAAGACCGTGCAGCACTGGATCAAGCAGGCCTGATTTTCAATCTTCACGCCCTCGTGGGTGGACAGCTGGAAAGGGACAAGGAGCACAAGCTCTATCTCATCTACCCCCAGGGAAACTGGGTGGAAGTGAGCGAAGGGACACCCTATTGCATTATCGGTGAGACAGGCTATGGGAAACCGCTCCTCGATCGCGTGTTACGCTATAACTCCAGCATGGACCTCGCCATGAAGGTGGGCTTCCTGGCCTTCGACGCCACTCGCACCAGCTCGACGAGCGTCGAGTACCCGCTCGACGTGGTCCTCTATCGCCACGATACCTTCGACATCATCGAACACCGTTTTCAGAAGGAAGACCTCGCTGAGATTGCCATCTGGTGGCAATCCCGCATTTACGAGTCGGTCGAGCAGTTACCCTCGAAGTGGATTGATCGCCTATTGACATCGCTTCCTCATGAGACACGATCACCGCCCACAAACTCCTCCGAATCAACTCTGTAAGGCGGTGACAGAGCAAGCCAACCCGGACAGTGCTCTCACCGGAGCCCAACGATCTGAGCCAAATGCGGAGGCATGCTGCGTCGCGCTTGCCACGAACAGGCTTGAACGTATCGAGATGGGCACTGTGCTGACCGATCTCAACCACCCTTACACCAAGGTCACGCAGGTGGTAGACACGCGGTATGGTGAAACGGGAGTAAGAGTCCTCGACACAGGGCAAGGATACAGAGAAGGTCTCGAATGAGAACTAGGCGTGGCCGGTCTTTCTTGTACGTTCCGCAATCTTTTTTCGAAGCCGAGCCTTTTCCAGGCTCATCTGCGCGTCTTTCACTTCCGACGGCAAGCCACCCGCTTGAAGGCGTCGCTCCGCTTCAGCCACTTTGGCGGTGGCCCGCTCCACGTCAATGTCTTCCGCCTGTTCCGCAATTTCAGCCATGATGGTGACTCTGGTGGGAGTGACTTCGGCAAAGCCCCACAGAATGGCCATGGAATGGGTCTGATTGTCGACACGGTAACGAAGTTCGCCGATGCGAAGGGTCGATAGGAAATGACAGTGCCCAGGAAGTACCCCAAATTCGCCTTCCGACCCAGGGGCGATGACTTCATCCACCTGCTGGCTCAGCAGCTGCTTCTCCGGCGTAACAACTTCTAATAGAAACTTTCCAGCCATACTTCCTTCTTCTTCTTTTTCTACACCATACAAGCGGGGTGAGCAGGATGTCATCCATTGCGCACATGCAACGAGGGTCTTCCGAGACCGCGCGTTGCGCGAGCAAGGAGGATGGTCGGTTCATCCGCCTCCCTTAAACTTTTACTCCCATCTTCTCCGCTTTCGCCAGAGCTTCTTCGATGGGGCCAACCATGTAGAAGGCCTGCTCCGGCAGATGGTCATACTTCCCCTCCAGAATCTCCTTGAAACTGCGGACCGTGTCCTTCAGTTTCACATACTTCCCCGGAGCGCCGGTGAAGGCTTCGGCCACGTGGAACGGCTGCGAGAGGAAGCGCTGAATCTTTCTGGCGCGTGCCACGGCCATCTTATCGTCTTCCGACAACTCATCCATGCCGAGAATGGCAATAATATCTTGGAGGTCCTTGTAGCGCTGGAGGACGGATTGTACGCCGCGCGCGATTTTGTAGTGCTCTTCCCCGATGACCTGTGGGTCAAGAATACGTGACGTGGAGTCCAATGGGTCGACGGCCGGATAGATGCCCAGCTCGGCGAGCGACCGTGACAGCACAGTGGTCGCGTCCAAGTGGGCAAACGCCGTGGCTGGCGCCGGATCGGTCAAGTCGTCCGCCGGCACATAGATCGCCTGTACCGATGTGATCGACCCACGCTTGGTCGAGGTGATACGCTCTTGTAATGCGCCCATTTCCGTCGAAAGGTTCGGCTGATATCCGACGGCCGACGGCATACGACCGAGCAACGCGGAGACTTCCGATCCCGCCTGGGTAAACCGGAAAATATTGTCCACGAAGAGCAGCACGTCTTGATTCTCTTCGTCGCGGAAATACTCCGCGACGGTAAGGCCGGTCAAGCCCACGCGAAGGCGCGCGCCGGGCGGCTCATTCATCTGGCCGTAGACTAACGCGGCTTTGGACTTGGTGAAGTCGTCCGGATCGATGACTTTCGATTCCATCATTTCGTGCCAGAGATCGTTCCCTTCGCGGGTCCGTTCACCGACACCGGCAAATACTGAAAATCCACCGTGGTGGAGCGCAATATTGTTGATGAGCTCCATGATGATAACGGTCTTGCCGACACCGGCGCCACCGAAGAGTCCGACCTTGCCGCCCTTGCTATAGGGTTCGAGCAAATCGACGACCTTGATGCCGGTCTCCAGCACTTCCGTCTTGGTCTCTTGATCTTCCAGCTTCGGAGCGGGCCGGTGAATCGGATAGGTTTTCTGCGTCTTGATCGGTCCTTTTTCGTCGACCGGCTCGCCGAGCACGTTCATGAGACGGCCGAGCGTCTCACGTCCGACGGGCACCGAGATGGCGGCGCCCGTATCCGTCACATCCATACCGCGCGTCAGACCGTCGGTTGTGGACATCGCGATGCTGCGGACTCTGTTTTCGCCCAGATGAGACGCCACTTCAAGCGTGATCCGAATGGCAGGCGTGCCTGCATCCTTGTTCTCTTCTTGCGTGACCTTCAATGCGTTGTAGATATTCGGCAGTTTCCCGGGCGGGAACTCGATGTCCACGACCGGGCCGATGACTTGAATGACTTTTCCTGTACTCACTGTTTCACCCCTTTGCTCAAGTGCTGAGTTCTGAATGCTCCTGCACAGCACACACGTCTCAGCGCTCAGAACTGTCCTATTTAAGAGCTTCCGCGCCGCCGACGATGTCCATCAGTTCCTTGGTGATCGCCGCCTGTCTGGTCTTGTTGTAATAGAGCGTGACCTTTTTAATGAGCTGGCCGGCGTTGCGTGTCGCCCCATCCATGGCGGCCATCCGGGCGCCATGCTCAGCAGCCGCTGATTCCAGCAGGATTCGATAGGCCTGTACCTGGAAATGTTTCGGCACGAGCGCACCCAGCAGCGCAGCTTCATCCGGCTCATAGAGGTAGGCGCCTGACGCCACCCCCTCAGCCGGAGCCGCGCTGAACTCGGTCGCCGCATCCACCGGAAACAGCTTCTCCACGATCACACGCTGCTGAATAGCCGACTTGAATTCGTTGTACACCACATGAAGCTCGTCGAATGAGCCCTTCACGAAGTTGTCTGTCAGGTCGCCACCGATATCGATGGCATGTTCGAAACTGAGCTTGTCGAACACACCGGTCCATTCTTGCCGAATCGGCCACGAGCGGCGACGGAAATAGTCGCGGCCCTTTCGACCGACGATGCTCAGACCCACCGTCAACCCTTGGGCCTCGCACTGCCGCACAAACTCAGCGCTCTTCCGCGCGATATTGCCGTTGAATCCTCCACAGAGCCCTCGATCGCTGGTGATCACGAGCACCTCGATCTTTTTCACCTCGCGCTTCTGGAGGAGCGGATGGGCGGAGCGGTTGACGCGCCGGCTCAGATTGCTCAGAACCCCGCGCATCTTGTGAGCATAGGGACGAGCGGCCAGGATACGGTCCTGCGAGCGTTTGAGCTTCGCCGCCGCCACCATTTTCATGGCCTTGGTGATTTTCTGTGTGTTCTTAAAGGCCGCGATCTTGCGGCGCAAACTTTGTAAACTTGGCATGGATATACTTCAGGTCAATGGTCAATTTTCATTGGTCATTCCTAGGGGACAGGCCGAAACCTCCCTCATCCGCCCAATGACGAATGACCGTTCGACTAATGACGTGTCCTTATGATTTCGCTCCGTACCCCATCTTCTGCTTGAAGGCCGTGATGATCTCCTTCAAGCGACCGCCAACCTTGTCGTCGATCTTGCCGATACTGGCGATTTCCTTCTTGAGTTCAGCATGGTTCTGCTGAACATAGCGCAGGAAGTCCGCTTCGAACTGCTGCACCTTGTCGACAGGCACATCATCGAGATATCCGTTGACCCCCGCATAGATCGAGAGCACTTGATCGGCAACCGGCATCGGCTTGTACTGCCCCTGCTTCAACAGCTCGACCATGCGCACGCCACGCGCCAGCTGCATTTGCGTGGCCTTGTCGAGTTCGCTGCCGAACTGGGCAAAGGCCGCCATTTCTCGATATTGCGCGAGGTCCAGTCGCAATGTGCCCGCCACTTGTTTCATCGTCTTGATCTGCGCCGATCCGCCAACGCGGGACACTGAAAGACCGACGTTGATGGCGGGACGAATTCCTGAATAGAACAGATCGCTGCCGAGATAGATCTGGCCGTCCGTGATTGAAATCACGTTGGTCGGGATGTAGGCCGACACGTCGCCGGCCTGGGTTTCGATGATCGGCAACGCGGTCAGACTGCCTCCGCCGAGCTTCTCGCTCAGTTTTGCCGCCCGCTCCAACAAACGCGAATGGAGATAGAACACGTCGCCGGGATAGGCTTCGCGGCCTGGTGGCCGGCGGAGCAACAAGGACAATTCCCGATAGGCAACCGCATGTTTAGATAGATCGTCATAAACAATCAACGCATGCTTCCCGTTATCACGGAAATACTCGCCGATCGCGGCGCCGGCGAAGGGCGCCAAGAACTGCATGGGAGCAGGATCGCTGGCGCTGGCCGACACGACCATGCTGTATTCCATCGCATGACTCTCTTCGAGGGTCTTGACGACACGCGCAACGGTCGATCGTTTCTGGCCGATGGCGACGTAGATACAGAAGACATTCAGGCCCTTTTGATTGATGATCGTATCGACCGCGATGGCCGTCTTGCCGGTCTGGCGGTCTCCGATGATCAATTCGCGCTGTCCACGGCCGATGGGGATCATGGCATCGATGGCCTTAATACCGGTCTGCAACGGCTCCCGCACCGATTGGCGGGTATTCACGCCAGGAGCGACCATTTCGATGCGCGAAGACAGTGAGGACTTGATGGCGCCCTTGCCGTCGATCGGCTGGCCGATCGCGTTCACCACACGGCCGATCAACGCGTCACCCACCGGAATTTCCGCGATGCGGCCGGTGCGCTTGACCGGATCACCTTCTTTGACCCCGACAGAGTCACCCATCAACACGGCGCCGACATTGTCTTCTTCCAGGTTCAACGCAATGCCATAGAGTCCGCCTGGGAATTCGAGCATTTCACCGGCCATGGCTCCGTCGAGGCCATAGACCTTGGCAATGCCGTCGCCGACCTGGATGACAGACCCCGTTTCCTTGACATCGACCTGCTTGTCGAAGCCTTTGATCTTCTCTTTGATGATCGCACTGATTTCTTCTGCCCTGATCTGCATGGCTACTCCTTATTCTCGCGTCAACAGGACTTGCAAATCGCGCAAGCGGCCTTGGACGGTGCTGTCGACGACCTTGCTGCCGATGTGAATCTGCAAGCCGGCGAGGTGACTGGCATCGGTCTGAAATGTGACATCGACGTCGCGCTTCAACGTGTCGCGGAGGCGCGTCCTGATTCGATCTTGTTCCGCCGGTGGAAGAGCCGTCGCGGAAGACACGGTCACCGGCTGCGTCCGCTTTAATTGATCAACCAACTTGCCGAATGCGTCGGCGATTTCCGGCAGAAACCCCACCCGATTCTTCTTCACCAACTGGCCCAGAAATGCTTGACCGGCTGGAGGGCACCCCAGCTTGCTGCCGAGTGCGGTCAGGACGGCAATTTTCTCCTCCACCCCGAACGCGGGTGACGCCACCACATGACGAAGATGGGCGGATTCCTTCAGGGACTGCCCGAGGTCAGTGAGTGTTCCCCGAGTGGCTTCGATGGTTGAGTGATCGAGGAGCTCGAAGAGGGCCTGGGCGTAACGTCGCGCAACTGTTGTCTTAATCACCGTTTAGCATCCACATGCGTTATTTGAACAAACCTAAAGATTTCGTGCGAGGCACGAAGCAGAGCGCGAAAAGTAGCACTGAGACCTATGAGCTGTCAATACGCTACAGGCACAGGCGGACAAGTTGCTCGTCAACACAGTCAGGCTAGGAATACGGTGTATACTGGACGTCGATCGGCGGCGTACGCCCGGTTCCTCAGGCAATCCCACTCACACCTGGATTCGATAACGAGTGGGGGGAGGCGAGCCATGCGAAAACAATTAGCCTTATCGGCCCTCGCACTCTGTCTCGTTCTGAGCCTGATGCCCTCATCTGCCTCTGCCTACCGTGAATACTTTACCCCAGAGCAAAAGGATCGGCTGGAAAAAAATCAGATCGTTTTAGTCGATGTCCTCACCATTACGGATCAGGGCGGAGTGGATGCCGGCGCCTTAGCCGACGTCGTCACCCAACGCCTGAAGGAAATCGGTTACGTGGCCGTTCGAGATCCTACGAAGCCTCACGATGTCGTCTTTCGCGTGAAATGCGAGCAACGTAAAACGTGGGAAGGCACGACGGCAACGGGGGGAGATGCGGATCTTCCCGATGCGCCATCGCGCCTCTGGAAGGGGCCTGCCTGCCAGCTGACCTACCTGCTCGGCGGGATGAAGATCAAATGGCAGAAAGAAGTGCGCACGGAGTTCGAAGATGCCGTGGCAGCCGCACAGGCGGCGCAGGCAGCCAATCCCGGCGCTTATGCGCTTCTCAAGTTGGGTGAGGCACTGAACAAATACGAGTTCCCACTCCTCCTCGCAGCGGAATGGGGCCATGCCGATCGGCTCCTCAACCTGCTCGACTCTCCGGATATCAGTCAGGCCAGGAAGATCAAAATCATGTCATTGCTTGGCGAGATGCAAGCCGACGAAGCCCTGCCTAAATTGAAAGAAGCTCTGAAAGATAGAGATCTGGCCAAACAGGCGATTCTCTCCATGGGCAATCTCGGCAGAGACGGCATTCCATTGCTCGTCGACCTGATGAATTCCTCACCCCAGCTGGAGATTCAGGCGGCTGCCGCCAAAGGGCTGGGGCAGATCGGAGGGATTGCAGGCGATGCGTCGGTGGTGCTTCCGTTGCTGGCAAAACTTCAAGATTCAAAGACGGACTGGACAGTCTTGACCGAAGTCGCCTGGGCCCTCGGCAAGATCCCGGATAAGCGATCGATCCAACCACTCTATGACTTGGATAAGAAACTGCAAGCCATTCGTGATCCCGACAACGTGACGCTGAAGAAGCTGAAGGAAGCCGTGTTCTGGGCGATCAAGCAGTGCGATACGTGGGATCAGTATAGCTGAGCCTTCCTGCTACTATTACTTCAATGGCAACGACTAGAATCAGCAAACGAGTGACGGTTCGATCAGCCGAAGATCTGGGGCACGCGCTGGGTTTGTCCGCGGCGGATACCGCTGAAATGGAATTTCGGTCGGAACTCACCGTCGTCCTGGCCAAGATCATTCAAGCCGGGCGGCTGACCCATGCAGCGATTGCAAGAAGCGCGGGCACCTCGAGAACACGGGTGACGGCGATTGCGAATGGGAATACCCACGGGGTCTCGACCGATGTGCTGATTCGGGTCCTGGCCGCAACCGGTCATCGGGCAGAAGTCCGGATCAAAAAGGCGGCAGCCTAGTCCGATCATCTGCTGATGGAAGGACGCAACAAGCCTACCGGCTGAACTCAATCAACCACTACCGATCTATTCTACCTTCTACCCTTACTGGTCCAAACGGACATTCGCCGCTGCGACACTTCCCTTCAGCCTCCCCCCTTGGGTAAGCTTGCTTTCTACTCACCGGAGGGGTAGGACATTGGCCATCCAATCGACTAGCCGGAGCAGGACTTCATGACAGAACCAACGATCACCTGCCCGAACTGCAAAGCCGAGATCAAGCTGACCGAATCCCTCGCCGCCCCGTTGATTGAATCCACGCGCCGTGACTTTGAAAAGCGACTCGCGCTCAAAGATTCAGACATAGCCAAAAAGGAAGAAGTGCTGCGCGAGCGGGAAGAAGCAGTCTCGAAGGCCAAGCAGGCCATCGACGATCAGGTTGCCGAGAAGCTCGTTGCGGAACGAGCGAAGATTGTCAGCGAAGAATCCAAGAAAGCCAAACTCGCCCTGCAAACAGACATCGACCAGAAGGCACGAGAACTGGCCGAACTCCAAGAAGTCCTCACCCAGCGAAACGCCAAGCTCGCCGAAGCTCAGCAAGCGCAGGCCGATCTCATCCGGCAAAAGCGTGAACTGGACGATGACAAACGCGAGCTAGAACTCACGGTCGAAAAGCGCGTGCAGGATGGGTTGTTGGCCACCCGCGAACAGGCCAAGAAGGAAGCAGAGGAAGGCCTCAAGCTCAAGGTCATGGAGAAGGAGCAAACTATCGCCTCCATGCAAACCCAGATCGAAGAGCTTAAGCGCAGGGCTGAACAGGGCTCGCAGCAGCTCCAGGGCGAAGTTCAGGAACTAGAACTGGAAGCGTTACTCAGATCAAAGTTCCCGAGGGACACGATTGAGCCTGTGCCCAAAGGTGAATATGGAGGCGATGCACTCCAGCGAGTCATCGGCCCTCTTGGTCAAGTCTGTGGAACCATCTTATGGGAATCCAAGCGAACCAAGAATTGGAGCGACGGTTGGTTAGTCAAACTCCGTGATGATCAGCGAACGGCCAAAGCAGACATTGCTATCATCGTCAGTCAGATCCTCCCCAAAGGCGTAGAGGCTTTTGATCTGGTTGATGGGATTTGGGTGACGAACACAAAGTCCGTGGTCTCCGTGGCGGTTGCGCTCCGCCATTCCTTAATCGAAGTCGCCTCAGCTCGACAGGCCTTAGAAGGCCAGCAGACAAAAACCGAAATGGTCTATCAGTACCTCACCGGCCCACGGTTCCGCCATCGAGTCGAAGCCATCGTTGAGGCATTCTCTTCGATGCAGGAGGATCTGGACAGAGAAAAGAAGGCCATTACCAAGCAATGGGCCAAACGAGAAGAGCAGATTGAGCGAGTGATGGGCTCCACGGTAGGCATGTATGGTGACTTACAAGCGATTGCCGGAAAATCGCTTCAGGAAATAGAGGGGCTCGAACTCACCGCATTGGAGTCCAAAAACCCAATCCAACAATTGCTCCCTGAATAAAGAATCAACGGCGATGCGTCGGTGGTGCTGCCAGTGCTGGTAAAACTTCAAGATTCAAAGATGCACTAGACCGTCCTGACGGAGGTGGCATGGGCGCTCGGTAAGATACCGGACAAGCAGTCGATACAACCGTGGGATGACCTCGATAAAAATCTGCAAGGCATCCGGGACCCCGAAAACATCACCTTCAAGAAGCTCAAGGAAGCCGTGTTTTGGCTACCAAGCAATGCTATACATGGGATCATGTATAGCTAAGAAGAGCATAGGCAAGTCTGGCTGCCCTCCTGCCTACGAGTACGCACGATCAGAATGTGCCCGTTCGGTGTGCGGAATAAAGGGCCTATCACATTGACCGGACGACTGGCATCGGCTTCTTTCTTGTCGATACAATTTGGGTCTCGGTGAACTTCCACTCGCGCACGGAAACCTCATGGCCAGGTGGCCATTCTGCAGGAAATTCCTCTTATGGCTCTCTCGATCTACGGGGAGCTTACAGAAAGACCGAGTGATTTCTCTCGATAAAAGGGGTATCCTTCGACGCTAATACTCACATATACGCCTGGTTCCTCTATCAATAATGTCCAAGCAAGCCACACCCAAACATCCTCTTGCTGAAGTTTTTGGGTTCGCAGCATCGGATATGAGCCAGAGTGCGAAGCGGCATCGCAGCAAACGCCTTTGTCCTTTCAACAATAAAGTCCCCAACTGTACTAAAGACAAAGCGCAGAATCCGCTTGGTGTGTGCAGCGTCTTGCACGATCGAGAAGTCGTCATCACATGCCCGATTCGTTTTCGCCAAGAATGGATTATTGCTGATGATGCAGCGGAGTTTTTCTTCCCACCCAACGCAACATGGACGGCTCTTACGGAAGTGCGCTTGAAGGACGCAGGGGGTGGCTCAGCCGGTAACATTGACATCGTTCTGTGCGCCTACGACAAGGCCGGCAAAGTCTACGACTTTGGCGCGCTTGAAGTTCAGGCAGTTTATATTTCAGGCAACGTGCGAAACCCGTTTGAAACCTATATGGGAGATCCTGAGTCTAACTGCACGATGGATTGGACACAGGAGGAAAACTACCCACGCCCCGACTACCTTTCTTCATCGCGTAAACGGCTCGCGCCGCAACTCATTTTCAAAGGTGGAATCCTCAATGCCTGGAATAAGAAGACAGCTGTTGCACTCAATAAGGGTTTCTTTGAAACCCTCCCAAAGCTGCATGAGGTTTCGAAGGAACAAGCTGATATCGCATGGCTCATCTACGATCTAAGGCCACCTGCAAAGCCAGGTAGCCATTATGAATTGTTTCGAGAAAAGATCGTTTACACCCGATTCGATGCGGCACTAAAGCAAATCACAAAGTCGCGTCCTGGTAAGATGGAGGATTTCCTCCGACAGATTCAGACGAAAGTGGACGAGAAGCTTGAAAGCCCGCCTACCAATCAGACCATTGAGAATCCATTCGGCTGATAACCTATGGCACAGACATCTTTTTTGCCAGATATCGAGACCGACGAACAGGAAAAGCCTGTAAACGTTGCTTCCGTCCCGCAGAGAAGCCCATTTCGATATCCTGGGGGAAAGACCTGGTTTGTTCCCTTATTTCGAAGATGGATGCAGAGCTTCGCAGTTCCTCCACGTGTTCTTGTCGAGCCATTTGCGGGTGGCGGAATTATCAGCCTGACAGCCGCTTTCGAAAGACTCGCTGATCGTGTAGTTCTGGTGGAGCTGGACCATCAGATTGCTGCCGTCTGGGAAACCATTCTAGAAGGTGATGCCGAGTGGCTGGCAAGACGAATTGTTTCTTTTGATCTATCAGTTGAGAGCGCAAAAGCAGAGCTTACAAGAAAGCCGTTATCGCGTCGTGAGCTTGCGTTTCAGACGATACTTAAGAACCGCACCGCTCATGGTGGAATCTTGGCGGATGGTGCAGGAGTTATCAAACACGGAGAGAATGGAAAGGGAATTCATTCACGCTGGTATCCTCAGACCATCGCTAAACGAATTACGAAGATTGCACTGGTCGCTGATCGAATTCGGTTTGAGTACGGTGACGCTTTTGCCGCGTTGTCAAAGTTCAGAGACAATGACCAGACAGTTTTCTTTATCGATCCTCCCTACACAGCAGGGGGAAAGCGAGCAGGCTCACGGCTCTATACACACAGTGAGGTTGACCATGCCAGTCTCTTCTCGATGTGCGAACATCTTCGTGGGGACTTTCTATTAACTTATGATAATGCTGATGAAGTACGAACGCTTGCCCTCCACCATGGCTTCGAGGCAAGACCAATTGCGATGAAGAACACACACCATGCGGAAATGACCGAGTTACTGATCGGGCGAAACCTCGGATGGATGGAGAGCACCTGATTGCTGACCACTACAATTTGCCCATGACTAAACCTGTGAATGGAAAACGCGCCAAAACTGTGTTTGCCGAGTTGGTTGGGCGAGTTTCAGAGTAAAGAGTGTCAGGTCTTGCAATCCACCATTGGCAGGCATGATATCGTCCTGGAAAGAATATACCGGGCCGCGGATAGTTTATGACCGACGCCCACAATCTCCACCGCTTTCTCCACGCCCAAGCATCCACCTACGACACAGTCCTCGCTGAACTGCGGGCAGGAAGAAAGTCCAGCCACTGGATCTGGTTTATCTTTCCGCAGATCGCCGGTCTTGGGCACAGTGACATGGCGCAGAAGTTTGCCATCGGCTCAGTCGACGAGGCCAAGGCTTATTTGCAACACCCTGTCCTAGGTCCCAGGCTTAGAGCCTGTACGCAGCTTGTTCTGAACGTGAACGGTCGCAGCGCTGAAGAGATCCTCGAGTATCCCGACAACCTGAAATTCCGCTCCTGCATGACCTTGTTTCTGACTGCTGCCACCGACAACACCATCTTCAAAGACGCCCTGCTCAAATACTTCGACGGCAAACCAGACCAATTCACCCTCGACATCCTAGCACGCCCCCATTCGCAACGCCCCTAGTGCCTTGGCCGGCTGCTCAGCATGCGCGGTGCCATCTGCCGACCGAAACGCTTGTCAGATCGGAGGAACCTGGGTATCCTAATCGCAGACATTGGATAACCGCTATGACCACTCGTGACGTACTCAGCACGAAGCGCGACCATATCCTCCAGCTCGCCGCGCAGCACGGCGCGCACAACGTCCGCGTGTTTGGATCAGTGGCGCGCGGAGAAGCCAGCTCGACGAGCGACCTCGACTTGTTGGTGCAGATGCACCCAGGGCGAAGCTTGCTGGATGTGATCGCCCTGAGTCAGGAGCTTGAATCCGTTCTGCACTGCCATGTCGATATTCTCACTGATGAGGGACTCAGTCCCTACCTTGCCCAGCGCATCCAGGCAGAAGCCGTCCCCTTATGAAGGACGACCGTATCTATCTGCTTCACATTCGAGACGCCATCCAACACATTCTGACCTACACAACGTCCGGCAAAGACAGCTTCTTCGCAGACCGGAAGACGCAGGACGCCGTGATTCGCAATCTTGAAATCATTGGCGAAGCGACGAAACGCCTCTCCGCCTCCCTCAAAAATGCCAACCCCGATATCGCGTGGAAACCCATCGCAGGCATGCGGGACAAGTTGGTGCATGATTACTTCGGGGTGAACCTCCAGCTCGTCTGGGATGTGATCGAACGAGATCTTCCAGGGCTCAAGGTAAAGGTGCTCCACTTCCTGACTGCACTCGGCCCACCTGCTTCACAATAACGCCTACCAGTCACGCCTCTGACTGGCTCCTCTTCCTTTGGTAATGCGCCGCCACTTTTATCCGATTGCCACACATCTGCATGCTGCACCAGTTACGGGTGTGGTTTTTGGTCGTATCGTAAAAGTAGAGAATGCAGGCGGGATTTCCGCATTTTTTGATCAGTGCGAAGTCAGCCCGACAGAGCAAATCACTCGCGGCCTCCGCGAGAGGGGCTAGGAGGTTCTGCACTGAAGCAGCGGCCGAGTGGAACCGTTGCTCAAACCCGCTTTTCCTTCGGACGAGTTGCGGGTATCCAGGGCGTTGGGACAAGAATTGGTTGATGACAGTGATGATTGAGGTAGGGATTGGTTTACGAGCCACGATTCGCGCTGCGAGTTCTCTCAATGTTGCCCGGAATCTCTTCACCTGCTCTAGCAATGACGTGCTTTCTTTATGATTCAGTTCTGCTCCGGCAACGTCCGCCTGTGCTTTGGTCAAGAGGTTGACCTGGACGAGCCAGGAGACGAACTCGTCAAAACTTTCTAGAACGTCCGTCGGCTTTCCATTCACGATCATCTCAGTGTTGATGAAGTCCAAACACGGATGATTCCCCACAAATAGGAACTTGCCTGCTGCAATCTCCATCGACAGCCTTTTCATTCTTAGATCTATAACCAATTAACGTCATGTTGACAAGTTAGTCTATCATGCTGTAACCTTCAATATATAGTTTAGACGGTTATTCCATACTGTACGACCAACTCACAGGAGGATCCATGAAAACAGCGATCATCATTCTGTCCGATCCGAAGAGTGGCTCCGAAGAAGCGCGGGGACGAGTCTTTAATGCGCTGGCGCTCGCATCTGAATGTAAACAGAAGGGCGATGAAGTCGCCGTCGTCTTCAATGGCACCGGCACTCGTTGGCTGGCGGAACTGACTAAGCTCTCGCATCCAGCCAATGGCCTCTATAACGCCGTGCGCGACGTCGTACAAGGCGCCTCGTGCGGTTGTGCAGAGGTTTTGGGGCGACGGAAAGCGTCAAGGCTTGCGGCGTGCCGGTTGTGAAAGACCATGCTCTGACCGAAACGGCAGGGCTGTTGAGCTTGCGCCGGTATGTCAGTGGGGGCTGGAACACGGTGGTGTTCTGACAGACGAGGGAATGGGAGATCGGCCTGCGACGGGCAAACCGTGAGCAGGCCGATTCGATGGAGGACAAGCCGATGGCGA
>JBQTJA010000027.1:0-80501 GCA_052387595.1 Nitrospiraceae bacterium
ACGATCGCCGAAGGGCTGGCAAAGGAGAACACGAACGAATTCACGTACGCTTCCTTCGCCTCCGCCAGCTCGGCATCGGTCACCGGCTCGGCGCGGATTCGTTCGATATTCGCCACGAACCGCTCAATCACTTCCTGTGTAGAGGTCAACTTGGTTTCCGCCCGCATCAGCCAGACACCTTGGTCATGCATCCCTGTATTGAGACGGCTGCCGACGGAATAGGCCAGCCCCCGTTTCGTCCGCACATCGTTGAAGAGGCGGCTACGAAATGAACTCCCGCCCAAAATATCGTTCGCGATGGCCAACGCCACGTAATCGGGATCATTCTCCTTGATCGAAAGATGTCCCACCCGGAGATGGGTCTGCGAGGTCTCTTTACCGACGAACCGGACAACCGGCCTGGACAGCTCCGCCTCCGGGACATCGACGATCCTCAGCTCCGGCACCGTTCCCTTTTCCCAATTTCCGAATACTGTGCGCAGAGAGGCCACCATCTCATCTCTCTTAAAATCACCGGTCACACCGAGGATCATCCCGTTCGGGTGAATCGTGTTGTGATAGAAGGTGACGAGATCGTCCCTCGTGATGCGTGTGACCGAATCCAGCGAGCTCTCTCGGGCACTCGGATGAGCGGCCCCATAGAGCATCTTGGCAAATTCACGGCCGACGATGGAACCGGGATTATCCTGACGGCGGCGGATCCCCTCAATAGCCTGCAGCTTGACTAATTCGACACGGGCGGGATCGAACGCCGGGGTCCGAATGAGACCGGCGAAGATCTCCAACCCTCGATTCACATCTTTGCTCAGGACATCGAGAGACGCCGACCCTGATTGCCGCCCGATCCCGATACTCACATCAGCCGCAAATTGCTCCAGTTCGGCATCAACCTGCTCTGCGGAAAGCCCGCCACCGCCACCGGTCCGCATCACCGCCCCAGTCATGCCAGCGAGTCCGATCTTATCGATTGGATCAAGCCAACTCCCTGTTCGCATCGTCGCCGTGATCGACACCAAGGGTAATTCATGGTCTTCCAGCAGATACAGGACCATGCCGTTGTCCAGTACGACCCGTTCGGGTTCCGGTGGTGAAAATTCCACAGGCTTAAACGCCATGGTTCTGGGATCACCGAGTGAGAGTTCCCCCGCATACACCGTGGTGACTGACGCCATCAGCATGGCCATGCCAACCAAGCCAGCGATTCCACTTTCCCTCACCCCTAACCCCTTACCCCTCAGCTGCTTCATGGCCTCACCTCACCGGCTGGTACTGCGGCAACGGTCTTCTCCATATGTTTCTTCACCAAGACCGCCACGGTACGGTTCGATTTTGTAAAGTACTGCGTCGCCACTCGTTGCACATCAGCCGCCGTGACTTTGGCCACCTTGTCACGCGAGGTCAGGATGTAGCGCCAGTCTCCTGCCACTGCCTGATATAAGGATAGTTGAGCAGCCAGACCACTATTCGATCGCAGGCCTCGGACGAGATCGGCATCCAGATTGTTGAGCACCTTTTCCAGTTCTTGAGAGGAAACCGGCTCCCGCTTCAACCGTTCCAACTCCTCATAGATGGCAGTTTCGACTTCCGCTGTCGTATGAGGGGCTAAGGGAGTCGCTGTGACGACGAAGAGATTCGGCGCCCGCACTCCCGGATGACTGGCATCTGACCCGACTGAGACGGCCAGCCGCTTCTCCCGTACCAGCTTGTGATGCAAGCGAGACGTCAGTCCATCGCTCAGTACCGCGTCGATCACGTCAAACACATCGTCATCTGAATCCCCCAAGGTTGGCTTGTGGTACCCAATCACGATAGCCGGCTCGGCATCAAACTCCACGTCGACTCGCCGCTCGCCTCGCTGCTCCGGTTCGATCGTCACCAAAGGCGGCGCCGGCGGTGCAGCAGGAATTTTCCCGAACGTCTGTTCGATCAACGCGATGGTCTCTTGTGGATTGATATCACCGACCAACGCGATCGTGGCACGATTGGGACCATAGTGGGTCTTAAAGAAGGCTTCCGTGGCGGCTGGCGTCAAAGATAGAATATCTGATCCCCACCCGATCGTCGGAACCCCGTAACCATGGGCTCGAAATGCCGCTGATGTGAACGTCTCAAACAGGAGACCATTCGGGCTGTCATCGTTCCGAAGGCGCCGTTCTTCCATCACGACACCGCGTTCCTTATAGAACTCGCGCAACACAGGATTGGCCATTCGGTCTGATTCAATCGCCGCCCATAAGGGCAACCGATTGGACGGCAGACTAATCATATACCGCGTCACATCCTTGCCCGTCGATGCATTCAATCCGACACCGCCATGCCGCTGATACAACAACGCCATTTCATTCCCGACCACGTAGCGCGAGGCCTGCGTCTGTAGCTCAACAAGGCGATTCTGGAGCAATTCAATCGCGGCACGCTCTTCAGCCGTCGCGCTACTCCCTTTCGTGGCCAGATCACGCTGACGTTGGTCGAACTCAGTCCCGACGAGCGCGAGTTCGTCCAAAATCGGTTTTTCCTTCTCATAGCTTGTCGTGCCGACGACACGCGTGCCTTTAAAGGCCATATGCTCATAGAGATGCGCGAGTCCAGTTTGGCCGACCTGCTCATCGATCCCACCCACCGTGAAGGTGATGTTGATGGAGACGACAGGCGTCTGATGTCGTTCGACCATGAGAACGGTCAGCCCATTTGCCAGCCGATGCTCGATCACCCGTTCGGCGAGACTCGGCGTGGCAGCGTACGCCGGGTGAAAGATCGAGGGAATACCGAAGATGATGAAGACACAGGCTCCAATAATTGAACGACCAATCGCCCCCGAGAACCTCCTGCAGCCCAGGTTCAATCTTTCCTTCTCACGATAGGTCATATAAAAATCTCCATGAGTTGTTCTGGCTTTTCGATGAACCAATCGGGCTGACAGGCTGCCATCTTCTCCCGATTGCCCATCCCATACCCGACGGCACAGACACGAATGCCGGCGTTATGTCCTCCGTTGATATCATTCGTGCTATCCCCGACAAGGACCGTCCGCTCTTTTGGCACGCCCAATTGTTCCATGACATGCAACAACATACCGGGCTCCGGCTTGAGGCCAAACCCATTATCGCCACCAACCATATACCTGAAATGCTGCGGACCCAACCCATTCAGAATCACATGGGTGTATTCGATCGACTTGTTGGTCGCAATGGCCTTGGGTTTATCAGAAAAATGCTGCAGCATTAATTCGATGCCGGGATAGAAAGTCGTCCGGTCCAGACAATGTTCGAGATAATGGCCTCGAAAGACTTTGAGCGCTTCTTCGAATCTGGTCCTATTCCCCTCCCCGACTGCCAGACGCAGCAACCGTTTGACGCCATCGCCGACAAAACCGAAAATTTCTTCAATGGGGCGTTCGGGTAACCCCAGCTCAGCAAGGGTCAAGTTGACGGATTGCGCAATATCCCACTTCGACTCGATCAGCGTACCGTCCAAGTCAAAAATCATCAATTCCACAGGGGTCTTAGCCATTACTTCGCCTTTCGCAATGAGTCAATGAGGGCAGCGAGCACGATCCGTTGCGTTTCATCCTGTTCATGGGCTTCCGCCTCTCGCGCGAAACTTACCATCCGTTTCAGTCCGACGTGGGGAGGGATCACCGGCGCCATGATCCGCCAGTAGTTTCCCACCACCTTCACGTGAAAGCGAACCTCTTCCGTCGTGTCCTCAGGCACAAAAATGGCGGTGTCCAGGTAGACCACTCCACGCACGTGAAATGTGACTGGAATGATCACCTCCAGATTGTCGAGAATCTCCCATTGTCGATAGTCCTCCGGGACGGTTGTTTCCTGGATAACGACGACACGACTCCATGCCGGCTCTTCTTTCCAATCAATATAAGGGCGCACGGTCTCGAATGACGAAGCGTCCAAGCGAGCCCCCTTCTGATCCAACAGCACATACCGCTTCACGACTTCCGCTGGAGACCGCCTCATCGAACCGCTCGGACTCAGTTGGGCGTACGAAGGGACGACCAGCGCGAAGACAGCCAGAGCAACCAGGGAGTGAATGAGGCGCTTGGGTAAAGAATACACGCGTCTAACCGGATGGGTCTCACACACAGCGGACAGGTTTCGCAGGATGACCCAAGAACATATATCACCTCGCTCTTTCTTGAGCTGTACGCTTCCGCCGCCCTATTCTAACAAACGAGGCGAGAGACATCCAGGTAACGAGGTGCTGGCGCCTGCATTGTTTGACCTTCTTGAAAAGAGAATGCTACGGTCGAGCTTCCGTTCAATATCTTGCCAAGGAAGAAGAGCCTGTGTTCACCCCTCGATGGAGACAAGTTCGGCTCATCGGTCTTCTTCTCAGCCTGCTGTGCGCGATCAATCTGGCGTCCTCAGTCTCAATCGCCGCTGCCGACCTCAACGACCAACTTCTGAATGCGAACCCCATCCTCAGCGCGCCGAGTCACATCGAGCACCCGTCTTCGCTCACCACACCTCCCCAGAAGGCCTATGACCTGCTCACACAGCTTAAGAAGCGAGGCGGGATACCGCTGCCAGGCTACGTCGGAGGGCGTGACTTCCAAAATCGAGAACGACGTCTTCCACGAGGCTCCTATCGGGAGTATGATGTGAATCCCAAGAGACGAGGCCGCAGTCGCGATGCCGAACGCATCGTCATCGAACGGCGAACCGGGAAAGCCTATTACACCGGAGATCACTACCGAACCTTTGTTCCTCTGAACTGACAAACGTCCAAACCGACAGAGAAATCTATGACAGGAACCCCTACCTTACACACTCACCTTTGCAAGGCCACACCTCCCTGGTCGGCTCTGCTTGTCGTCCCTCGAGGGATCTCAGCCTCAGCCTTGGTGAAAACACCGCCAGGATTTGCCGTGCGTACCATCCAGGGAAAGAAATGCCGAACTCCCTCGGCTCTCTTCGATGAGTTTGCACGGGCACTGGATTTTCCGGATTACTTCGGACGCAACTGGGACGCATTGGAGGAATGCCTGGCCGATTTCGAATGGCTTCCCGCTAAAGGGTATATCTTGCTCATTCACGATGCCGACGCGGTACTTCCCGAGGATGAAGAAGAGTACGAAACGCTACTGGAAATCCTCAGCGACGCCGGCGAAGCCTGGAGCAAGGGACAAACGGCAGAAGGTCGGCGCGCCCCATTCCATGTGTGTATGGCGGTGACGGAACAGAATAAATCGAAACGGACACACTGGCACTTGAAGGAATTCTCCTCGACCGAGTCAACAACACCCAAGACGAACCCCCGTCCCAAACGTGCGCCGAAGCGGTCTAAAAAGTAACACGTTCGATGGCGAGCTGGGGTAGACCACACCGGTGAGAAGAAACTACCCACGAGTCTTTTGAGTCAAGCCCCTTAAACCAACACATAACCGCACGACCGATCGCATCGCCCGGCGAATATGGGAAGGATGCTCCTTCGGCATGTCGATGGATGCGCCAGGGAGACCTGTGCTCCGTTGACAGGCGGTCCATCGAGCTCGCACCACCTGCAGATGTTCACTGCAGATACTATGCGTTTCTCGGCGGTCTCCAAGGGGAGCCTTTTCTCCGACGAATCCCACCCGACCTTCCCCCTGGCACCATGAGCAGATGACTTGCATATTCGTCTCGCTTTTCTGACTAACCAAATATTCCAGCAAGAATCGCGCCGTCACGCCAAAACAAAAACCAAGGGCGAAAACAAGCGAGAACTTGAACTTCCATTCGATTCTCAGAGTCTGTTGCCGTATCTGTATCGATGGATACAGCATCTCTTACGACATTTTTTGACCGCTCACAGCGCTCCTCCGAACAGATCGCACAACGATAGGTGTCTTGACCGGCTCTCACCCTGCATGATAGGGTGCGCCGCCATTATGAAAACATCCCGCTCTACCAAGCTCTTCACCGAAGCCCAGCAACTCATTCCCGGTGGCGTCAATAGCCCCGTTCGAGCCTTCCGCTCGGTCGGCGGGCAACCGCGCTTCATCGCACGCGCCAAGGGATCACGGCTCTACGATGTAGACCGCAACGTCTATATCGACTACGTGCTTTCGTGGGGGCCGATGATTTTAGGGCATGCCCATTCGTCGGTAATCACCGCGATCAAGAGCGCGGCCGGGCGAGGCACCAGCTACGGAGCCCCGACCGAGTCGGAAGTGTCGCTGGCCAGAGAAATCCACAGCGCCTTCCCCTCCATGGAAAAGATCCGGCTGGTCAGCTCCGGGACCGAAGCCGTCATGAGTGCGATCCGAGTGGCACGAGGATTCACCAAGCGGACCAAGGTCATGAAATTCGAGGGGTGCTACCACGGTCACGGGGACTATCTCTTGGCCAAAGCCGGGTCAGGACTGGCGACATTGGGGATTCCGGATTCACCGGGCGTGCCGGATGATTTTGCCAAACACACGCTCACCGCTCCCTATAATGATATCCGTACCGTCCAGCAACTGATCACGGCCAACCGTGATCAGCTGGCCTGTATCATCGTCGAGCCGATCGCAGGGAATATGGGAGTCGTTCCTCCTGCTCCGGACTTCCTCGCGGCGCTGCGGCAGCTGACCATTGACCACAACATCTTGCTGATTTTTGACGAAGTCATCTCAGGATTCCGAGTACGTTATGGAGGCGCGCAGGCACTCTATGGCATTACGCCCGATCTGACGGTGCTGGGTAAGATTATCGGAGGAGGCTTGCCCGTCGGTGCCTATGGCGGGCGGAGAGAGATCATGGATCTCATTGCACCGGTTGGACCGGTTTATCAGGCCGGTACGCTCTCCGGCAATCCGCTGGCAGTCTCTGCCGGATTGGCGACGCTCAAGCAGTTGCGCGCGAAGGGAGTCTATAAGAAACTCGAGGAGCGATCAGCAGCTCTCGCCAAGGGGATTGGCGAAGCGGCGAAAAAGGCCGGAATTCCCGTGACGCAGACCCGAATCGGGTCAATGTTGACGACCTTCTTTACCCCAGGCCCTGTAGTAGACTGGAATACGGCGAAACAGTCCGACACGAAGCGCTACGGCCAGTTTTTTCATCACATGCTGGAGCAGGGTGTCTATCTCGCGCCTTCTCAATTCGAGGCTGTCTTTCTCTCTACCGCCCACAGCACACAGGACATCGAGAAGACCCTCCGCGCTGCACATACTGCCTTCAAAAAACTCTAACTGAACGTCTGCCCAAGACGTCCAGTCAGATCGGTCGTTCGTATCTTCCAGGATACACTCGTTATCTATTTAGATACAGGGCACTGACACCTGAGAGCTCTTCCCTTTGAGGGCTACCTGAGTACTCTCTACTCATCATCATCCTCATCTTCGGCCTCCAGTGCCTCTTGCCGCTTCTGTTCCTCCATCGCGTTATGGAGCAGCATGCGAATAAACATTGAATAGAGCGACCCTTTTTCCAACGTGCCGCCAGGCGGGATGGCGATTTTCCCTTCCTTAATCATGCGATCCATCCAAGCCTTTTGATCCGGGGCGATCAATATAGGAATTTCAACCAGCCCCACACGTCCCATCATATCCATGACATTCAACCTCCGTGAATCGTGAAGCGTCGTTCGTATCTCGTAAAAATGCGAACCCATTCCAGCATGCGGTTTCGAATATTGTCAATCGATCAGAGTCTGGCGCGACACCTGCATATGCACACATTCCATGAAACTGCATGTACCCATCACGACTTGGTTGCTCATCGGCTGGTGGGTTCTCATACCCTTCGAACCCAATGCCCATGCTGATCGTTTACCGAACTCCGACCTTGGCTCGACTCTGCAACCGCAATGTGATCTCTGCTGGTATCCGTCACCGAGTCAAGAACAAGACTCAGATCGCCTCCCCACCTACAAGCAGCGTCGGCACAAGCGTCCACCGGACAGCCGACCCCAGCGCTATCCCAAAGGACGGTACAAACTTGGGGCTGCGCCCAAACAATCTCGACTTTCCACACTTCGCACTCGGTCAAGGCAGGAGATGAAGGTACTGAGCACATTACAAGTGCGCGTAGTCGACGGTGATACGATTCGAGTTGGGAGCGAGCGGATCAGACTTCGCGGCATCGACACGCCAGAAATGAGCGAGCTGCAAGGACCGGCAGCCAAGCAACGGCTAGAACAACTCCTTCGCGGTGGGTCGATTCGCATCGAGCCACACGGCCGAGATGTCTACGATCGTCTTCTGGCCGACGTGTTCGTGAACGAACAGAATGTGGCGGAGATTCTTCGGAATGAAGGCTTTTCAAAAGCAGGATAGTCTCGCATCGGTGCGGTTCATCACGTGCTGGCCCGCGATAGGATCACACTCTCTCATAGTGGAGCCGTCAGATGAAATTCATCACCGATGGCAAAGGTTTTCCCGGAGTTGAAGTCACACACATCTCCAAGCACGGCATCTGGTTGGCGACCAGAGACCATGAGATCTTTATTTCCTTCAAAGAGTTCCCTTGGTTTCAAGACGCCACGGTGCGGAAGCTCATGAATGTGAAGCAACGCACACCCACCTGCCTGCATTGGCCAGATCTCGCCATTGATCTCGCTGTCCAATCCGTCAGATGTTTTCCGCTCCTGTCACAAACATCCCGCCCAACAACACGGTCTAGTCAACAAGCGAAGACGAAACCTATCACGCAGTCGAAAGGCAATCTGCGCTTAGGTCCCCTCAGAACGTCACCCAAAGCATAAACCATAACCTCTCAAAGGACTCGGTACTTTCCTCATGCCATTAGTGATGTAAATGGCGATGACGGAGGTACACCTCAAAGTACAGACTAACAAACCGGCGCGCCACCACACCTCCCGTTATTCATTTACAACCCATCTATTGGAAGACCGTTACGATATCCACACAGTCTAGAATATGCGTTTCATACCTACCCAACATGGCATAAGTTGATCCTTATTCTACGCAATAACTTGACCGTCTGCTCAGAGCTTCCTCAATCGCTCAAGCCATTCCTCCAGTCATATCTTCCAATCTCTTCTGAATCGAATCCGATCCACTTTGGAATCTATTTAGATACAGCCACGGGCTGACCAGATCCGAAACGTATCGTCTAGGCGATTGAAATACCAGGCGCTCCGTCTGGGACACATGTGGCACAGAGAATGCTCTAAAGGAAGGAAGAGGACGTCCTAATTGCCTAATAATTTGCTGCGCACAGTAATGAGTAGGGTCATTTCTATAATGCGACTTAACCTGTAATTCGTTAGGAGGTTACACATGGATGGGATCGGTACCAGCAATCAACGACTTCTCGATATGGTCAACATTCGAAGAAAGTGGTATCTCGAAAAACCTGAGATATTCTTTCCATGGCGAAAACCATGCACCGTGAACGCCTTGCTTGTGGCCGACGGACTTGACTTCGGCATGGGTGACTTTGGACTGTCGGCCTTCGTTGACGTCTTGAAGAACGACGGGCGCAGCTACGTGAAATTTGACCTTACACTTGCCCATTTACAGAGCGGCGTCAGCAATGAAGCAGTGCAGGTTGGCGCCTCAGGCATCAATCGAAGCATCAAGGGATTCGTGTTCGATGACCCTAATCACTTCACCTCGACCATGTACGACGAAGTATGGCTGTTCGGCATCGCAACGAACTTCCATGCTGTCATGCAAAACGGCACTCCGCTGTTCCCGAATCGCCGGGTGAGCCCGGCCCGGTATCCGGCTGACCGGCTCGGTGATGGCGAGCTCGATGCGCTGACAGCGCACATGAACCGAGGCGGTGGCATCTTTGCCACGGGAGACCATGGCACTTTGGGCAAAGCGCTGTGTGGCTCAATCGATCGCGTGCGCAATATGCGCCACTGGCAGGATTTTGGCTCGGGCGAGGTGGACATGAGTGGCCAACGTCGAAACGACTCAAACCAGGTTGGACACGATCCGGGAAGTCAGTTCAGCGACCAAAGTGATGACATCCCGCAACGTCTGGATCTCAAACTGTACAGTACTCCGGTCGGACTCTTTCGTGAGGCTCGCTACCCACACCCCGTCATGTGCAGCCGTCTAGGCCGCATCGATGTGTTTCCCGATCATCCCCACGAGGGAGAGTGTCGCGAACCGAGCAACCTCGGTGGAACCTGTCGTGACGGTACACCTGAGTATCCGAGTCCGAGCCTGGCGAGCCCAGAGGTGGTCGCGACAGGTCATGTTCCAGCAGGCAACACCGCGTCATCTCGTAACCGCGAGACCGGTGGTTTTAATCTAAAGCAGGCCACCCAGGCGCACACCTTCGGCGTTGTGTCGACATACGATGGACATCGAGTTTCGAACGCGAATGTTCCGGTCGGTCGAGTCGTGTGCGATTCAACGTGGCATCACTTCGTCAATGTCAATCTGATTGGAGTAGTCGAAGGTGGAGGCTTTGACGACTTCGATTACCCAGGACATCCAGGCACACCCGGCACACATACGTCGAAGCATGTTGGGTTTCTTTATTCACCAGCCGGCCGTGCCGCACTCGACAAAATTAAGGAGTACTACGTCAACGTGGGTGTATGGATCGCACCGGCTGACAAAATTAGCTGTATGAATTCACGCTTGTGGTGGGAACTGATCTTTGCTGACCGCATTGTGGAGGCCACGCTTACTGAGTTCACGAAGCCGTGGAAGGAAATCTCACTGCACCAATTGTACCTAATCGGTGTCCATGCTCGCGACGTGATCGGACGGCATGCTGGTGCTTGTCAATCTCTTGCCTGGATACTTCCTGAGATTGACCTTATCTGGATTGAGTTGCGGCCATGGATTGATCCATGGGGGCCGTTGGATCCAAAACGCTTGAAGGACCCAGTGCTGCCGTGGTTTGACCCTCAGCCCCTCCTCGACATCGCCATCGGGGGTGCGGTCGCAGCCTTGCGTGAGGCCTTCCCCGCAGTTCCCGAGGGCGACGTGCTTGATGGACAGTCTATTGAGATTGTACGCAAGGCTACATCCGTGACATTGGGACGCGCACTGAAGGCGCTGGGCAACGAAGTAAAGTCGATCGATGAATTGATGGCCAGTGGCCGTAAACGTATAAGCAGCTAATAGCAGGACTTCTTTGGAGGGGGACTCCCCGTCCCCCTCCTTTCTTCCAGCCACTCAGATCTCACCATTGTGCCAGCAGCATCATAATCCAACTGGAAACAGCAGAAGGGGGTGGGAGTCTTTGCATATACATTTCCGCGTGAATTAAAGTCGCGCCCTGTGATCAAATATTGCGTGAACAAACGGACCTGCCTGATGATTCATTACTCATCTCTCTCCACTCACCCTTCGCCCAATAAGCTTAGGAGTCATTCTGGTTTTCCCGCTTCACGATCCGAATAGTCGTTCTTTTGGACTCTTTGCTTCTGCCGATCAGATGATCCAAGACAAGAAGGAGTTGGGATTTAGTCTCGATCGAGGGCCCAGAAAAGAACCGTCGGTGTACCAGAATATGTTCAGACACCCGCACACCTTCAAGGAGATCCACTATCAGAATGCTGGGGAAGTCCTCCAGCGATGCTCTCACATCACTCAGAGGCTCAACGTGCGGAAGGCGAAGGCAAAGTACCTATCCGCTCGCACGTGATCGAAGCGAGCGGTTCAAGCGAAGCTTGGCATGTACCTCTTCGTTCGCTGCGGCCTTGCTGGACGGCCTTTTTGAGCATTCTGAGATGCAGCATGCCACAGTTCTTTCTGTCACTGTGCAACGGTGCGCGAAGCAGAATCCGAGTTTTTCAGCAGACTGCTATGAGCACCAGAAAGGTTTACCACGGCAGCTGCTTTTGCGACGCGGTGCAGATCACACAGGGAGCCGAGAACATCCGCACCTACATCAAGATGCCGCTAAGTTTTCACAAATGGTGCACAGCTTATGGAGGCCAGGTCTTTACTGAGCATCCTACGTGGGGAGTCACCGGCGTGTATGCGGCAGTCATTCCAGACTTCCTCTACCAGGCCAGCACCCATGTGAACTAATGAGTCCATTGAGAGTTCAAGCGATCGGGATCGGAGAAAGATTGGAATGAATTGGCGTGGCGTCGTGCAATCCAAGACTCATTGAGCGGGTATCTGCCCCCTTAGCAGCTGACGAAGACAAGCCTGCAGATGCGAGATCTTTCAGCATCCGACACGACCTAAAACTCACGCGTCCTTGAACTGTTTCTGAGTCTTCTCGATCCCTGAGCCGACCGGATGGGCCATGGAACGGACCATTGAATCATCGAAGCGCCAGGACTACAATTCATCCGTTCGTTCATTGTCGTGGGTGTTGTCCTTCACAGAAAAGGCCACTTGAAGCTGAGACACTTCATCGCCATCGTGGGAATACTCTGGGCATCCCCTGCCCACGCGGAAAGCCCCATGGCCGCTCAAGTCTGTAATCTGCTTGCCTCTCCCTCGTTATCTGCCGTCCAATCTAGGAAGGGAACGGGTGAGGGTTGCGCATGGCAATGGCCAAACGGCCAGGTGCTGTCGATATATGTACACGTCGACCTGCAAAGCGAAACCGTGACGGAGACCAAACAGATCATCGACATCTCCTTACAGAACCCGGAGTTCAAGCGATCGGCATTCCCAGTTTGTACGGGAGGGGACATGGTCGTCGGTGATTTTCGAAACGGCAAAGGTCCCGGCGGAACCGGGTACACTCAGTGTTCGGGTTTTGTGCTGACCTTTAGCTTTCAAGGTGCCGATGCCAAAAAGCATTTACCTAACATCGCCAAGCAGCTCTCTGGCACAACCTTGCCTCACTAATCCAATGATTCCTTCTAACCACCAACGCGTTGTTGCCTACGATCTGTCGATAAACACCCCAGCACATGTCCAACCTGTGCAGTTTCGCCCTACAGCTCCTATGTCATGGGAACACTCTTCACCTGAAAGGATACGGTCATGAAGAATGTTGAGATGAGCGTCGAAGGGTCCATGTTGACGATCAGAGTGGACCTCTCAAAGGAGTTCGGTCCCTCCTCAACAGGCAAGACAATCATCATTGCATCGACGGAAGGGAACGTGACCATTCCGAATCGACAAGAGAAGATCGGGCTCAATGTGTACCGAAAAAAGTAGTGCGGCTCCCCGCCATTTGGCTCTACGTTCTTCCCGACAAAGCGTCGTTCTGCTCTGACCGTCTCTTGACAGATCAGAAAGAGCGCTCTAGATGCATCCTTTAGTCTACGATCCACAGAAATTTCTCATGCCTGTGGATAGAGCGATGCATCTAGTGATCGAGCCGATGACGCCATCAGGGCTTGTCTTTGATGCTGAGCACATACTTCTAGGAATGCGTGAAAACATCGAGAAGAATACTGCAAACCACTATTAGTGGTGGTAGATCTAGCACAGTGCAGACGCCTAAAAAGTAGGCAGTTTGGTAAATTGATGCGCCATTTATGCATCGCGCGACTAAGAGACAGGTTTGTTCACAAGGTTATCCACAGACGATGGGGATCATGGCGTGAAGTCTTGTTCTGACGTTTCACGGTCCATGTACATCGCCTTCAAATTCAGGCCTCTCCGCTTGTTTCTTGACACCCTTCGTATATTTCTCCGACAATCTGGCCAATCCTGTGATCTTCACACTCAAACCTTTGCAACGATGAGCATGAGATCTTACCAAGTAGCCCGCATCTTGCTGCTTGAGATCCACTGAAATCACCAACTCCGATCGGCACCTAAAGATTTTGAGGTAGGAATGGACCGTTTTCACCATGTCGTGCTTGCCGCCGTTGCTTCGATATGTTTAGCGGGATGCGCTTCCCATGCCGACAGGTCGGCAGGAGGGTCGGATCGATCCGCAAGGGTAACCGCGAGCGGATACACCAACGAAGGCTGTCTGCTCAATCTGAAGCTCACCGCGCGCGAGAGAGGCGTACGATTGATACCCGACGACGTGCACGTGGAATCGAGCTGGCTCATGCTTATTTTTCCATTCTTGAATCAGGAAGCCTATCGGTGTTCGGGAAGCTTCATCGAACGAGTGAAACGGCCTGCGAGCAAAGATCCGCTTTACCCAATGGAGTAATGCTGGCAGCGACTCGTCTCACAGAGTTCGCCGCTGTGTCCGATCTTGCCTGCCGATGTGGCAACAGCCAGCAGATAGTGGACGAACTGGCATCACAAATAGGTGAACGGCTTCACCGCCCCGTTGCAAAGTGAATCAGGAAGGCGATAGGATTCCTTTTTTATCCATTGAAATTCGTTGATGAGGTGCGACTTCATTTATGGTCACTGCACCTTAGCTGCTTGTGGGTGAGACATGATCATCAAAAACTTATCCGCCTTCACGCTTCTATCCCTCACCATGTTATGCGGAGTTGTGCCGGTTTCTATGGCTGTCGGAGATGCAGACAGCCAGTCGCCACGCGACGAATTGAGCGTAACGAAAAACCATCTCCAGCAGGCCAAACAAAGAATCGATGAACTCGAGCGGCAACTCGCCACCGGCAATCTGGAGAATGCAAAACGGCGGATCGGTGAGTTGGTTATCCAACTCCATGCCAAAGATAGTGAGATCACAGCCCTGCGATCCAACGTCTACGAGAATTCCAAGAAGCTTCGAGAGGATCTTGCATCACAAACTGAGGAGCTCAACCAGGCTAAACGCCGCGTCGTCGAAGTTGAACAACAGCTGACGACAGGGAAAGGGCAAGAATTGACACAGGCCAAACGCCGCGCAGCCGACGCCGAACAACAGACAACTAAAAAAGACCAGGAACTGGTGCAGGCTAAACGTCGTGTCGCCGAAATCGAGCAACAGATGGTGGGGAAGGAGCAGGAGCTGGCACAGACCAGACGCCGTATCGCCGACGCCGAACAACAGATGGTGGGGAAGGAGCAAGAGCTGACGCAGACCAGACGCCGTGTCGCCGATGTCGAACAACAGATGGTGGGGAAGGAGCAAGAGCTGGCGCAGGCCAGACGCCGCTTTGCCGAAGCCGAACAGCAGACGGCGCGGAAAGAGCAAGAGCTGGCACAGGCTAGACGCCGCCCAGCTGACCCAGAACAACTGACGACATCAGGGAAAGAACAAGACCTGGCGCAGGCCAAACGCCGTGTTGCCGAGGCCGAACAACAGATAGCGAAGAAGGAGCAAGAGCTGGCACAGGTCAAGGACGACCTCAAACAAGTCACGCAAAAACTGGCGGATCTGAATCCTCAACTCCTAGCAAGAGACATGGAGATCGCGCGCACGAAGCAATTGCTGACAGACCTCGAACGCACTACGTCCAAGCAAGCCGAGCCAGCTCCTGCCCAAGAAGACAGCGGTGCCGACAAAAACACGATTCCGCTGCACTCGCTCGATCAGAACCTAGCCGTGACGAACCTCCTCCCGTCCCCCCCCGCGCTGGCAGATGACACAGAATCCTCATCAAGTAGCGACCTCGGGAAAATGAGCGAGAGCCTCGCGAGCCTCTTACAGCCAGAACTCAAGAAAGGCAGTGCGACATTGAGGCAGCGAGGCAATAAATTGACCCTCGCGTTCGCAGCCGCTGAATTCTTCCCCACCGGTGAGGCTGCGGTTACTCTCGGAGGCACCTCATTGCTCGAGCGGATCGGAGCCGTCTTGCACGGATTCCGTTACCAGAACATCGAGGTTGCCGGCCATACCGACAACGCGCCGCTCCGGAGCGACCCTCGGAAGGGCTTTCGGGATAATATCGAACTCTCCCGGACCAGGGCCGAACATGCCATTCAAATATTGATCAACGGAGGGCTTGAGGCCGACCGAGTCAAAGCCATGGGATACGCCGATAGCAAACCGATCGCGGCCAATGACACGGAAAAAGGCCGGAGTAAGAACCGGCGAATAGAGATCGTAATTACACAGTGGTCAGAATCAGGTGGCACCGTGGGTGACACGAAGGCGCAGGTCGGCAAGAAACTCCAGGGCTTCTCCACTCAAACAGTAACCCATCGCTGACAGGGTGAATCTGACCCTGTCTCCTCCTGTTCGATGGCGGGAGGAGTTCCTAAAGACTCCTCCCAATGAAGATCCCCGCACTTGCGATTGGCAGTAGGAAAACATTGTGCTGCGCATGGCCATGGAAAAGAAAACGGGGACATCCCAAATCGCACCGAGCGCAGACTCGGTCTCGATGAGAATGTCCCCGACATTCGACTCACTGCCCGATTAGAAATCGCCGGCTTTGACGTAGGGGTGGCTCCAGAGCGTGATCTGGAGCAGGCAGGACTTGACCCATGCCGCATACATCTTCTCAACGTCCTCAGCCGAGTGGCCCTTCTTCGCGAGAAAGGGCTTCAATGTAATAGTCACTGGGAAAATGAGCGCGAAGAGATCGCGAAACGGCACGATCGCCGCTGATGCCGCCGCGCCGTCCGTCTGGTTCTTCTTCGTGCGATGATGACGCAGGCCGATCTCATGCTGATAATCGAGCCACTTCTGGTCGTACTCCGCACGAGCCGTATCGAGAATCCATTGGCCGAACCGCTTGCGCACCCCGCCCAAATAATCGCCGAGCGGCTTGCCGTCACTTTTACCGAGAAACGATTGGAGCAGATGGGGCTGGGATCCGACGAAGCCGTACCACACGTCCAAAATGGCTTCCACCTGGTCCTTCACCACATCGTGCGAGAGACGTAAATACTTCACGTCCTCCTCGCCGAATAACGCGCTCTTCTGCATCAATCCGAAATCCGCAAGGCTCACCGGCGACTTCGCGACCGCCGAGGTGCCGTAGGTATATCCGGGAATCTGCTGGCTCATAATGGACACTCCTTTCATCTTGTTGCGATGGCCGCTCTCAGAAATAAGGCATGGCGACAACGCACTGGCTGAGAGCAGCCACTAGATCCAGGCGCCGCGCTGTTTATTGGACGATTACGGGACAGGGCGCAGTGTGTGAACCGTCGTTTATCTCTTGCGGAAAGCAACGAACGGCCGCCGGCTCCACGCCCTGCACATTACGGATGACGTCTCTCCGCAGAATGCCCCTCCGACTGTATCGCAGCGACAGTGACCTTGTCCAGGCGCTTCACCTTGCCGTTGCCGTCCGTCGCCGCTAATCTAGCTGACCCTTCAGCCACGACACGCCCACTGACTTTGTCCTTGACCACATGGGCGAAGGTGAACGACGCAGCCGTCATATCGGGAACGACCGTCTCGATCATCAACGTCTCGCCATAGCGGGCAGGCGACCGATAATGCACCTCCGCATGCACGACGACAAACACCGTTCCTTTGGCCATAAGCCCCGCCACCGACAGTCCGCGATCTTCGAGATAGTGGGTCCGCGCCCGCTCAAAATATTTCAGATAGTTGGCATAGTAGACGACCCCGCCGCAGTCGGTATCTTCGTAGTAGACGCGAATGTCCATGATCGATCAGTCCGCAGCAGGCAGCCTCAGACCCGCTACCTGACAACGAGCCACTGAAAGCTCAGAGGTTCAAGACAGGAAACTTCGGAAGCGACGACTCCGCGACGCCAGTCAGTCGAATGACGACATCGTACAGCTGCTGCACTCGTTCAGCTTTGATCGGCTCGAAGCCGTGTCCCAACACCGCATGGTTCGCGGCGTCCAGCAACGGCTTCATCTTCTGCCATTCCTTGAGAAAGGCTTGGCCTAGTTGATCGCCCAGTCCGGCCAACACACGAAACTGAGCTTGAAGCGGCAGCTTGTATTTACCGTCAATGTCTTCGAGATAACAGGTGCGGCAGGTCTCTTGAAGCGCTTGCGGAAGCTGTCCCGGTGACACATCCCAACTCTTGATCTTGTGCGACTTATAGAGCCGGACTTGCGCGAACGCCTCCAGCGCACGAACAAGCGCTGTCATAGCCCCTTCCGGGTCATGGCCAACATGGAGATGCCTGCCCACATGCGCCAATAAGTCCAGCGCAAGGTATTCCTTGACCTCCGCGGGGTCCAACACCAGCTTCTCGAGGAAACTCGCGTTGGCCTTCAGGGCAGGCAGGATCGCTTTCAATCCAGCCGGCCCACCCCAGAGCGAAGCCATCTCCAGAGCCTTGGTCGCAGTTCTCAACTTGTCCCAAGCTTGCCGGTGATGAAACCGTTCCCATAACTCGTAGCCTTCCGCCAAATCGGTGAAGGCACGATAGAGCGGCTTGTGCCCGCCACTCACTCGCAGTTCTACGCCATGGAAGAGTTTGGCGGCGGCGTGAAAGAGACCCCGGTTAAACAACTCGCAGCCTTCCCGACGTGACACGGTCGCTTGCTCGTCCCATGGATTGCTCTGAGTCCAGACAAGCGTCTTGTGGCCCAACTCGATCCGATCACCCTCCTGACCTTCACGCGCCCGAGCCAACTCGACCACCCGGGAAGTCCATGGGAGCGCCACCAAGGTGAGCGCACCCGCCATCGCCGGGGTTGCTCCACTCAGATCCACGACCAACTCCCCCGGCTGTACCTCCCATGTCCGCAAGAGATCCGGGAGCGACCGCGCAATCGTCTGATAGATAGATGGGAACTCTGTCGCGTCCGCCATTACGATCCAATCCCACCGCCTCGGCATCTGTTGGATCTTCGGCTGTACGTCCGATTCCACCAAGGCCTTGCTCCCTTCAGGCAACAAGAAACACAGGGCCTCCGGGTTGAGCCTGTTGATCGAATAGACTGCCGCTGCCGCATCATCGACCAATGCGACCACGAGTGTCTTGATGGGTTGGTCTTGTGCCATGGCCGGACGACTATACCATCGCACTCGCGCACGTTCAATTTGATGCGGCGGAACATGGAGAGGGCCCTCGTCCTTGACAGCCTAGGCACCCTTCCCTAGAATCGCGAGCATGCAAACAATTGTTTTGACGGCTTTTGCGGACAGTGCCCGGGTCAAACAGCAGTTTGCACATGATCACGCCGATCGCATCGTCCAGGTTGCGACGCTCATCGCCAACGCGTTCCGCAACGGCAATAAAGTTCTCCTGTTCGGCAACGGTGGCAGCGCCACCGATGCGGCCCATATTGCGGCGGAGTTCGTCGGACGATACCAGCGCGACCGGGTGCCGTTACCCGCAATTGCCTTGGCGACAGACATTGCCGCCATTACCTGCATCGCGAATGACTATGGGTACGAAGAACTCTTCGCCCGCCAGGTGCGCGCGCATGGCCGAAAAGGGGACATTGCGATTGGCATCAGCACCAGCGGAAATTCTCCAAACGTGCTGAAAGGCGTCGCGGCGGCCCGCGACGGTGGCTTGACCACGATTGCCTGGACAGGCGCCAACGGCGGAAAGCTGGCCCCGTTGGTCGAGTATCCCTTCATCGTCCCGTCTACGGTCACGTCTCGAATTCAAGAAAGTCACATCACGCTCGGCCACGTCTTGTGCGAATTGGTAGAGGATCATCTCCTTGGGAAAGCGTCCTGATCGGACACCCTCGACTCGGCCTCCCGCCTTGATCCCTCCGATCAATGCGTCTGACCTCAAGACCTATCCGCTCAAAAGGCGACACAGCAAGGTCCGGCTTTCGGACTTGGCCGCGCCGTGGAAACGCGGGGGAACTTTCTCGACCTTCTCTTCCCGCCTTCCAAACATCCTCGCAGTCGCAACATTGCGGGCCGTCACCCAGGCCATCGTGAAGGCGCATCGAAGGCGCCGCCCTGTCATCCTCGGGATCGGCGCCCATGTCATCAAGGTGGGGCTTTCCCCAATTATCACGGACTTGATGGAACGAGGCATCATCACGGCTGTGGCCATGAACGGGGCGGGAATTATTCACGACTTCGAATTGGCCTTCATGGGGCACACTTCCGAAGAAGTCGATGCCGAGATCGACAATGGCCGGTTCGGCATGGCGGAAGAAACGGGACGGATTCTGAATGACGCCATCACGCGTGGCGCGAAAGACGGTCAGGGGCTGGGTGAAGCCATCGGACGCTACATGAACCACACAGCCGATCAATTCCCGAATCGAGCCGTCAGCATTCTTGCCACAGGAGCGAAACTCGGTCTTCCGGTGACCGTGCATGTCGCGGTCGGAACCGACATTATCCACATGCACCCCTCGGCGGACGGTGCAGCCATCGGCGCCACTTCTCTCCTGGACTTCAGGCGTCTGACCGCTGTCGTCGCTGGGATGGAAGGTGGCGTCTACCTGAACATCGGCTCGGCGGTGATTTTGCCAGAGGTCTTTCTAAAAACACTGTCATTAGGGAGAAACCTCGGCCATCCGATCGCCAATATTACGACCGTGAATATGGACTTCCTCGCCCATTACCGACCGCAGACCAACGTCGTGCGGCGCCCCACGCAAAAGGGAGGCCAGGGCTATTCCTTAACCGGTCACCACGAGATCATGCTGCCGTTGCTCGCGGCGGCCGTGCTGGAGGAATTGGGATGAGCTCAACCTCGTCCGCCCCAACCCTTTCGGTACTCCTTTCTTCAGAATGGCTACAAGCTCGCTGGCAGCACTTGAACACACAGTACTTTGCCGGTTCACTGAGGCCAATCGAGATCGTCTGGAGTCAGCGCCTGACCTCTTCGGTTGGGATGTTTGCCTGCCGCGAAGGGCCAAAGGCCTTCGCCCCCTTCGCCTTGACTCACAGACATCGAGAAATTCGCCTGTCCCTCCCGCTCTTTGAACAGCTCGCCGCACGGACACCGTACGCGGAACAGGAACTGCTCAACACCTTGGCTCATGAAATGATTCATCAATGGCAATTCGATGTATTGAAACGCCGGCCAGATCATGGTCTGGAGTTTTTGCGGAAGATGGCGCAGATGAATCGAACAGGGGCAGTCGCCGTGACGACGTACCACACGCTGGAGAAGGAAGTAATGGCCTTATCGAAATTCGCCTGGCGATGCCAAGACTGCGGACGACTGTATCAACGGCACCGAAGAACGATCCAGCCGAAGCGCCATCACTGCGGATCCTGTCGAGGTGCATTGCAGGAACTCGTCTCGCCCACTCAACTGATCGAGGATCGTCCCACGCCCTGCCTGAGTCATGCCTCAGACTCATCACCCCGGTCTGCCCAACCGACTGGGCCTGTCAGAGCGCCAGAACAATTGACGCTTGAATTGACGTGATGTGAGAAAGGGGCTCTGACGGGGAACGGCAAGCTATGCCGCTTCTTGGCTTTTGTCAGGTCGGGAACCTTTGTACTCCTGATTGACTCGGCCCAGGACACCAGCCAGCGCGTCTACCGAAATAGGCTTGGAGAGATAGTCGTCCATCCCCGCAGCCAGACAGCGTTCACGGTCTCCTTGCATGGCGTTTGCCGTCATGGCGATAATCAGCACACGAGGCGCGCTGCGTCGTTCGTCACTCGTCACTCGTATCTCGCATTGCGCTTCACGCTTCACGAGTGACGCTTCACGTTGTCGAATCATCATTGTCGCTTCGAAGCCATCCATGTCCGGCATCTGGCAATCCATGAACACCACGTCATAGCGCATGCGCGATACCGCCTCGACAGCCTCACGCCCGTTGGTCACGACGTCAATTCGATGCCCCAACCGCTGGAAGAGGCGAACGGCCACTTTTTGATTAATGATGTTATCCTCGGCCAGGAGGATACAGAGATCCACCGTGGCCGTGGTCTCTGCAAGGGTGTGCCGAGTGATGAGTGGAGGTGCGTCACTCGTGGCCGATAGGCCTGAACTAGCGGGGCGCTGCATGAGGACCGCGACAAGACAATCATGCAACTGTCGCTCGCGAATCGGCTTGGTCAGGTAGGCTGCTAACCCCGCTTCTTTGGCTGTCTTCGCATCTCCCCGCCGACCAAACGACGTGAGCAGGACGAGTTTGGCATCGCCTCCTTCAGGTCGTGCCTTGATCGCACGTGCCAATTCGATCCCATCCGTCGGACTCATATCGACATCCAACAGAGCAAGGTCGAACTGTGATTGCATAGGCCCACCGCTTAGGACGTCCAACGCCTCGGAGCCGCTATGAACCAGTGTCGGTTGCATCCCCCATTTCTTTGTCATCTGCTCCAACATCCTTCGATTGATGGCCTTCTCATCCACGATTAAGATGCGAAGACCGGCTAACACGGCAGCAGAGAGGTGGGCCCTGCGGGAGCCATCAGCCTGTTTACGAAGATTCACCGTAAACCAGAAGCAGCTCCCCTCTCCAACCCGGCTTATCACCCCAATCGTTCCGCCCATCATCTCGACAAGACGTTTGCAAATCGCAAGCCCGAGTCCGGTCCCACCATATTTCCTCGTTGTGGCCCCATCGGCCTGGCTGAACGACTGAAATAGCCGCTCACACGCTTCCTCTGAGATCCCGATCCCCGTGTCCGTGACCGCAACGCGAATCATTGCGTCGTCCTTCGATTGAGCCTCAACCGTCACGTCCACCACCACATCCCCGCGTTCGGTAAACTTAATGGCATTCGCCATCAAGTTCATCACCACCTGCCGGAGGCGCCCTGGATCACCAAGCAAATGGCGCGGCACATCGGCGTGGAAGAGACACGCCACATTCAGTCCTTTGGACGACGCACGTTCTGCTACGAGATCCAGCGATTCATCGAGAGTGAGCCGAAGATCGAACTCAATCATCTCTAAATCCAATTTCCCTGCTTCAATCTTCGAAAAATCGAGAATATCGTTGATGATCGTGAGGAGATGGTCTCCACAACTGTGAACCGTCTCCGCATATTCACGTTGTTCCTCCGTCAATGTGGTCTCCAGCAAGAGACCGGTCATCCCGATCACACCATTCATCGGTGTCCGGATTTCGTGACTCATGGTCGCTAGGAACGACGACTTAGCCTCGGTGGCGGCTTTGGCCTCCCTCAATGCGGCATCCAGCTGCTGATTGATATGCTCCAACTGTTGGGCATAGCCCTTCAGTGCGTGCTCAGCTTCTTTCCGACTCGTGATATCTCGGATAAATGCGCTAAAGATGACGGAGCCCTCGACGGCTAATGGGGTCATGGCGATTTCCACTGGAAATTCACAGCCGTCGCGCCGGAGACCGGTCATTTCGACCAACCTGTTTGAGAGGGGCGAGTCCCGGGGTTCAAGAAGCCGCTGAACATACGCGCGATAGCTGAGACATTGGGACGGTGGAAAAATCGTGCCGGCAACATCGCGCCCAATCACCTCATGTGCAGGCCAGCCAAATACCTGCTCAGCCTGAGCATTCCACTCGGTAATCCGGCCTGTCTGATCCATCGTCATCACAGCATCGAGAGCCGTATCAATAATCAAGCTGGTGCGGGCTTCGTTCTCGTGGAGTGCCGCTTCCACTTCCGTTCGTTCGACGAACAGGCCGATCTGTCTTCCGACCGTGCCCAAAGCTCTCAGTAAATCCCAATCCTTGGCCTGAGGCTCGCTGCTGAAGAGCTCGATGACGCCGTAGACGTGAGCCCTCAGCCAGATAGGAAACGCACAGGCCGCGTGCAACACTCCCGTCGCTTCGACCGGCCCACGCGTCAAGAGCGGGTCTCTTGCGATGTCCTCTACCCACAGCGGCTCCCCACGGGCCCAACAGTGCCCCGGCAGATCAGCCCCGGCCGTGTAGGCCTCCTGCCGCCTTCTTCTCATGAACTCCTGCACCATCGCGGTATCAACCGCCCAGTCCTGCGTGCGGATAATGGTTCGCCGGTCGTCTTGCACCCGCCAGAACAAACCAACATGCCAATCGAGATTCACGACAAGGGCCTGGAGGAGGTCGGGGACCGCTTGCTCGACCGTAGAGGCACCTGCGAGCACTTTGGCCACAGCGTGCTGGAGAGCTTGCCGACGATCGGCGCTCCGTTGCTCTGTCACATTCCTGACGACGCTAAGAACCGCCTGCACAGTGCCGTCACTGGCTGGAAGTGGGACGAACGTGACCTCGACCCACCGGACCTGCCCCGATAGTCCGATGAGCCGGCCTTTTCCACAAGTTTCCCGGCCTTCCCTCGCCGCCCTATGCATTTCCTCGATCTGTAGACAATCGTTCGTCTGGATATACGTTCGAATATCTGTCCCCACTATCTCTTCTGAAAATCCCGCATCGAAGAGGAGACATCCCGCAGGATTGAGTTGAAGCACCCGGTAGTCGATCCCAATGACCAATATCCCATGGGGTTCAGCTTCCAACATACTCTGGAGCCGCTGCTCATTTTCCTGGAAGCGGAGTCTTTCGGCTTCCGCACAGATCCTCGCGCGGCGTGCTCGCTGGGATGTCCGTATGAGAGAAAAGATCAAGGAAGCGATCAGCAAAACATTGGCCGCTGCAATGATCCAGACCATGCTCACGCCATCCACCATCATCGCCCACGCTCCAGGCATACCCATGACGCTAGGCCAGGTCCCTTGCCAGGCCTTCCAGTCCGTTATGTGCTATATCGATCCATTATGTGGCAACTTGCCCGGTAACACCAGGATTCCGCTGAAACATCGTGTGCGTCACGTCAGGGAACCTAGACGGCAGACACTGGCCAACATGATCCACTTTCCATGTAGCCGACAGAGCGATCTGCACGGTATGATGGGGTCATGATCACCAAAGTGTTGCCTTGCGATCAACTCCTCTCCGTGCTTTCCAGTGAACGGACAAAGGGAAAACGGATCGTGTTCACAAACGGCTGTTTCGACCTGATGCACATCGGACATACCAGGTATCTGCAGGCGGCCAAGGCACTGGGCGATGTCCTAGTCGTCGGAGTCAACAGTGATGTCTCGGTCCGTACGCTGGATAAGGCCCCCGACCGGCCAATCGTGCCAGAGACACAACGGGCTGAGGTGCTGGCAGCCTTGGGCTGTGTGAATTTTGTGGTCATTTTCGACGAACCCGATCCGCTCCCGCTCATCGCAGCCGTCCAACCGGATGTCCTCGTTAAGGGAGGGGATTGGGCGATCGACCGGATCGTCGGCCGCGAATTAGTTGAAGCTCGTGGAGGTGTGGTCAAGACGATCCCGCTTGTTCCCGGCGTGTCTACCACGGGGCTTCTTCAGCGCATCCGATCAACTGTGACGTGATGCGTGTCTGAGACTAACATTCACACCCCAGCCTGGCTTGTCCCGCTCCGTTCGGCACTGAGTCAAGAACAGGCTCGCACTTGTCTGCTTGGGACGCACGGCTCAACCGCGGCTTGCGCCCTCACCCTGCTGAACAACACCCGCCCAGGGAATCCAGACCGGGCCGGTTCATGTGTGGTGGTGACTCCGAACGACGACTCAGCCGAACGAATCTTCAATGACTTGTGCTTTTTCCATGGACTCATGGGTCGTCCGGTCGAGGACCTCGCCTGGTTCCCGGAATGGGAAACACTTCCCTATGAAGCGACGGCGCCGCATGTCGGGTTGATTGCACACCGGATGACGACACTCCATCGCCTGCTCATCAACCCACCCACTATCCTCGTCACCTCCGTCGCCGCTGCCATGCATCGTGTCATCCCACGCTCGACATTCGAGCAGGCAATCTTTCACTTCCAAACGGGTGCCGCCTTCGAACGGGAATCGCTGATCACCAATCTCCTTCGCCTGGGATACCGACGAGTGTCCGTCGTGGAAATTCCAGGGGAATTCAGCGTCCGTGGCGGCATCATTGATGTCTTCTCGACCGCATACGTTAATCCGGTCCGCGTGGAGTTTCTCGGAGATCATGTTGAATCCATTCGCTTGTTCGACGCCTCGACCCAAACCTCCATCGCAAAATTGAACGAGGGCTGGGTGTTGCCCGCACGGGAATTCGTTCGGCCTCCACATGCGCCGGAGGCGATCGTACCGATCCCAGCGGATGCTGAGTGGCGAAGCCCTGACTTGTACGGTTCCATGGACACACTGTTCGACTATCTCACAGCGGTTCCTTTCCTCGCGCTCGATCAACCGGACGCACTGAAAAAAGCCTGCGAGACTGCCTGGGAGAAGATCGACGACGGATATCTCCGTCATGTCGACCGGGATGCCACCCAGCCGTATCCCTCGCCCGAACGACTCTTTCTCACCTGGGAGGGCATCCAGCAGCGGATCGCGCCCTGGCCCATGTTGGCTCTTGAGCCTCTAGCGGCGCCAGACTCGACCTGGGGTCAGACGTTTTCGTTTTCCGCCCAAGCGCCAGGCAGCATTGGACTCGGAATCAGGGGTACCGCCTTCAGCCAAACCCTGAGCCTGTTAGAAGGGCTCCGGAACGAACATCGTGTCGTCTTGGTGGCGCGAAGCCGCGGGCAGGTCGACCGCTTGCTCGCCTTACTCCGAGAGCACGATTTACCCGCCGACCCGTGGAACCCGGCGGCCTGGTCCAGCCAGAAAACCGGAAAGCAACCGTTTTATGTGCTGCACGGCGATCTGTCGGCGGGGTTTCTCTCCGGAGACCTTCGGCTCGCGCTCCTGACGGAAGAAGAGCTCTTCGCGAAGGGCGCCCGCCACAAACCCCAACCAAAAAGTAGAACCGCGACCTTCCTCTCCTCGTTGGAGGATTTGAACGTGGGCGACTACGTCGTCCATGTTCAGCACGGCATCGCCAAATATCGAGGGCTCAAGCGCCTGTCGGTCCAGGATTTTGAGAGCGACTTCCTGATTCTCGAGTTCTCCGGTGGAGATACGCTCTATGTTCCTCTCGATCGATTGAATCAGGTGCAACGATACGGCGGAGCCGAAGGCCATGTCCCTCGACTGGATCGCCTGGGCGGGACCAGTTGGGCCAAGACCACGGCGCGGGTGAAGAAAAATATCGAGGAAATGGCGCAAGAGTTGATCGATCTCTACGCCAACCGCGAACTGGTGAAACGCAATGCCTATGGCACGACCACGACCCTGTACCACGAATTTGAAGCCGCCTTTGAATATGAGGAAACATCGGATCAGCTCAGGGCCATCGGAGACATTGGCCGCGACATGGAGTCCACAAAGCCCATGGATCGGCTGGTCTGCGGGGATGTTGGATACGGAAAGACCGAAGTGGCCATGCGCGCGGCCTTCAAGGCCGTGGAACATGACCGCCAAGTGGCGGTGCTGGTCCCGACGACGCTCCTGGCCCATCAACACCATGAGAACTTTGCTGAACGATTCGCACCCTTTCCGATGCGCGTCGCGCTGCTCTCACGGTTTCAGTCGCCCAAGGAGACCAAGGCGATCCTAAAGGATGTCGGAGCAGGAACAGTCGATATCGTGATCGGCACTCACCGTCTGTTGCAGAAAGACGTGGTATTTCGACAACTCGGCCTTGTCATCATCGACGAAGAACAATGGTTTGGCGTCAAACACAAAGAAAGGCTCAAGCAACTTCGCACCCAGGTCGACGTGCTGACGTTAACCGCCACCCCCATTCCTCGCACCCTCCAAATGGCGATGTCGAGCGTGCGAGATCTCTCGATCATCGATACCCCACCGGCTGGACGATTGGCGATTAAGACGGAAGTGGTTCGGTTCAGCGACAAGGCCGTACGAGACGCCATCTTGCGCGAACTTGGGCGTGGAGGACAAATCTATTTCGTCCACAATCGGGTCGAAACCATGGAGCGGATCGGGGCGTGGCTGCACCAATTGGTTCCCGAAGCCCGCATGGTCATGGCCCACGGCCAGATGGATGCGAGGCCGCTGGAAGCCGTGATGCTGAAATTCGTGAAGCGCGAGGCGGATGTCCTGATCGCGTCGGCCATCATTCAGTCCGGACTCGACGTCCCCAACGACAATACCATCATCGTCAATCGGGCGGATCTATTCGGCCTCGCACAGTTGTACCAATTGCGCGGACGAGTCGGACGGGGTGGAGAACAAGCCTACGCGTACCTCCTTATTCCCGATGAAGGGACACTGACCGGCGATGCCCAGAAGCGATTGATCGCGATTCAACAGTTCACGGAACTCGGATCCGGATTCCGCATCGCTGCGGCGGACCTTGAGATCCGAGGAGCCGGCAATCTTCTGGGCAAGCAGCAGTCGGGGCATATCGCCGCGATCGGGTTGGATCTCTACATGCAAATGGTGGAGCAGGCTGTTCAGCGGTTGAAGGGGCATGTGATCGAGGAGGACCCTGACCCGACGCTGCAGTTCCCGGTTTCAGCGTTTATCCCGGAACACTATGTGACCGATCCGCACCACCGGCTGTCCCTCTATAAACGGCTGACGGCTTGTGGTCAGATCGGTGAGCTGGCCCTGTTGCATGGGGAGATTCAGGACCGTTACGGTCCCCCTCCGGAACCAGTCGAACGACTGCTTGAAGTCATGCAACTCCGAACCCACGCCAAACGCCTTCGCCTGGCCTCGATCGAGGTGCACGACCAGACGGCCAAAGTTGTGTTTCACCCGAAGGCCGTCATCCCTGAGAGCGCCGTCCACCGGTTGATGGATCAACTGAAGAAACGGCTGCGGTTCCTGAGCCCCCTCGCGTTCGAGATCCAGATGCGTCAGAGCGACTGGCCCTCGCTTTTTTCGGAACTCAACGCAATCTTGCAAAGCCTCGATCTCTGTGATACCAAGACCATCCAAAGGGATGCGACTGTCTCGTAATCGAGATCCACATGTACCTCAACTTATGATGCCCTTCCGGTTGCTAATCTTCCGCGGAACCTATTGTCTCTCTGGGCTGCTTGCCGGCCTCTTAGCCGGTTTAGGGCCGGTGATGTCGGGGTGTGCCGAGCGACACGAAGAACCGGTCGTTGCCCTGGTGAATGGGCGAGCCATCACCCAAACCGAATTCGACCTGCGCTGGGGCGAGCTCTCCAAGGCCACACGCTCCCGCTACGAGAAGGAGGGGGGCAAACAACGATTCCTGGACGAACTCATCACACGAGAGCTGTTGATGCAGGAAGCCCGCCGCCGGGGGCTTGATCAAGACGATACGATTCGAGACAAGACACAACGGTATAAAGAGCAGTTGATACTCGACGAGCTGTTGAAAGACAAGCTCCAATCCAAGGTCGAGCTCACCCAGGCCGAACTCGACGCCTACTACGAAAAACACGCCAGCCAGCTTTTGGATCCCTTGAAGGCCAATGTCTCGGTCATGCTCCTCCCCAATGTGTATGCCGCCAAAGACCTGGAAGCACAGGTGAATCGCGGTGGCAATTTTGCCAAGTTTGCGCTGCGCTACTCGATCGACGAAAAGACGAAATCGAAGGGCGGCGAGCTCGGGCCCTACCGGAAAGGTCTGGTCCTTCCCGAAGTCGACGCTGTCCTCCACACCCTCAAACTTGGGATCGTCAGTGCGCCGATTAAGACCGACCACGGCTATTACCTGGTCGTGCTGACCCCGCTTGACGAGGCCGTTATTCAAGCCGATTTAGCGAAGCAGGAACGGCTTCGGCAAGAATTACTGGCCGATAAGCGCCGCAAACAATTCGAAGAAGTCATCGCCGACATTCGGGCCAATGCCGCGGTTCGCTTCGCCGAAGCCTCCCGCTATATCACTGAGGACACCGGAAAACGTTAACGTCCACTCGATTTCCACGAACCCGCCGCTTCGTGTAGAATCATGCATCAGAGCTCGCTACCCCGGGATGAACGCATCATGAGACAGATACCAGTCGATTCAGAGTGGTTGGCTTCACGTGTGTTCCCACTCCTCCTGTTGATGATCTGGATATGGCCCCCGGCCTTTTCCGAGGCCCGACTTCAAGATCGCATCGTCGCCATCGTCAATTCTGAATTGATCATGTTGTCGGACATGAAGCGTGAATTTGAAACGGAGCAAGAACGGCTTTCCCGCGAGCACCGTGGAAGCGATCTGGCCCAGCGGTTGAAAACAGCGGAGTACATGGCCTTGACGAAGCTCATCGAGCGACGCTTGCAACTGCAGGAAGCCAAAGCCAAAAAGGTTGAGGTTTCAGACCAGGAAGTAAAGCAAGCCCTTGAACAGATGAAGCGGCAAGGCAGCCCCTTCAACATCGCCAATCCGAGTGACGTACAGACCGTTCGTGACCAGCTCCTCCTCATGCGAGTCATCGACCAGCAAATTCGCGGCAACATTACCGTTGGAGACTCCGAGCTGAAGCGGTTCTACCAAGAGCATCGCGATCGGTTCGCGCTTCCCGAAGAGTACCAGCTGAGCCAGATCCTCATTCAACCGCGCTCCTCCGATGGATTGGCCGAGGCCTTGACCAAGGCCCGTAGAGCCATGGACGACTTGAAACGAGGTGAAAAATTTGAAGATGTCGCCATGCGCTACTCCGACGGCGCCAACGCCTTGCAGGGTGGACGACTCGGATTGGTCCGTCAGGGGGAACTCATTCCGACCATCGAACAGGCCGTCGCTCACTTAGTGCCTGGAGGGATCTCCGATATCATCGAGAGCCCTGAGGGAATCCAGATTATCCGTATGGATGACAGAAAGCCGAAACAGTTTCGCCAATTCGAGGAAGTACGGCGAGAAGTCCAGGAGCTGGTCTATCAGCGGAAGAGCGAGGATATGTATCAGGCTTGGCTGGTGGAACTCAAGAATAAGGCCTACATCGAGATCAAGTTCCAGCACGATGCGGGCATAGTCCGTCGCTAGCCGTGGCTCCCAGTCCCTGAACCGAGATCAGGCGAGGTCTTGCTTGACCACGTCGCGAATGGCTCTCCACACCCGATCCCGTCCATCCCCGGTCATCGATGAATACGGAATCAACATCTCCCCCTCAGCAAGTCCTAAGACCCGATGGGTCTGGTTGAGCGTACGGACCCGTTCGCCAGGCTTCAACTTGTCGACCTTGGTCGCAACGATGAGGGGATTCCTGTGGATCGAACGCAGCCACGCGAGAGTCTGGCAATCCTGATCGGTCGCGACCCGGCTGTCCACCAACATCACAACCGCGAGCAGCGAGGCTCGGTCGACAAGATAGTCTTCCATCAGCGGTCCCCATTGGGTGCGGACCGATTTCGATACTTTAGCGAATCCATAGCCGGGTAGGTCCACCAGATGGAATTGCGAAAGATCCGGGTCGGAGGTCGAGACGAGAAACATGTTCACGGCTCTCGTCTTACCTGGCGTCCGGCTGATTTTTGCCAGATCCCGGCGATTGAGCAACGAATTGATCAACGACGATTTGCCCACATTGGAGCGCCCCACAAAAGCCACCTCGTGGAGATTGCCGGAAGGAAACTGTTCTGGAGACATACAACTTTTGATAAACTCAGCGGCGAAGATTTTCATGTCGTTACCCCGCAGTATTCATGACGGTTCGTGGCGAAATTGCGAAGTCGCGTTGCGAGACGGGCACGCGGAGCCCTGAGAAAGCGAGGCATACTTGAAACAGTATGTCGAGGTTGTGAGGGGCGAGCCTGCCCGCCGAAGGCTCGTCGTAGCAGCGAATTCGCGATCGCAGTCGAAGCGTTCATGAATAGTGCGGGTTAGGCTGATCAATGGATTCAAGACAGAAGCCCGATCACAGTCCGACCTTTCTGCGTCACTACACATACGACCCTCCTCTGCCCAAGTCAACCGGCCGACGCGCGGCGACTCGTGTGCTCCTCTGGAGCACCGCACTCATCGGACTTCCGTTGGGCCTCCTGGCCGTGAGCTGGCTGATCATGCTTCCCGACACAGACCTCCTTGCGAGGACCAACCCAAAATCGACGGCGCTTATGGATCATCGGCAGACTCAGGCGAAGGAGCAGGGCCGTGCTGCCCTACGACAGTGGATGTGGGTGCCGCTCTCACGTATCTCTCCTCACCTTCGCCATGCGGTCGTGGCGGCTGAAGATGCGTCGTTTTTCACGCACGAAGGATTCGACTGGGAAGGAATGAAAGAGGCCGCGAAATACAATCTCGAAGCAGGTGAACTCAAGCGTGGGGGAAGCACAATTACGCAGCAGCTGGCCAAAAACCTTTACCTGTCATCCGAACGATCCCTCTTTCGAAAAGCGCGGGAAGCCCTGATTACGCGTTCACTCGAACAGCATCTGACGAAAAAGCGTATTCTCGAGCTGTACCTCAACGTCGCCGAGTGGGGACAGGGCGTCTATGGCGCTGAAGCCGCGGCCCGTCATCACTTCGGGAAATCCTCGTATGATCTCACAGCCGACGAAGCCGCCTGGTTGGCGGCCATGTTACCGTCGCCGCGCCGATATGACCCCCTGCGAAGAACCAGTTTCCTCACTCGCCGCCACGAACGTATTCTGAAATGGATCGATCGGCAGTCCACAACACCCATCCCAATCTCCGACGAGTAGACCTGCTGAGCCGTCGCTACTCTGAATACTCAGAAGCGTCGCCGACCTGACCGTGATCTGCTTCTCCGAAGATGGCCGACTCGTAGGTGTAGTGTTTGAATTCGAGTAGGTTGTGGGACGGATCTTCGAGAAAAAATGTGCGGTGCTCGATACGGGTGCCAGGAAATCGCACACGAGGTTGTTGATAGAAAGTAAGCCCCTTCTCCTTGGCCCGATCCGCCAGCGCCTGCCATTCTTCCTGTGAGAGAAACACCAATCCAAAATGACTCGGGTAAATTCCTTTCTGTTTCGCGGATTCATCCGGCACGACGTGTGCGACAAGCTGATGACCGGCAAGACCAAGCGTGACAGCCTGTTTCGATCGACGCCCGACGGTACAGCCTAGGCCGTCCGCATAGAACCGAAGCGTGGCTTCTACGTCGTGAATCGGAAAGGCGAGATGAAAGATAGTTCGCGGCATTGTTCACATCAAGTTGCCCGTTTTGCACCTGATGACCAAAATACAAATCATAAACGTCCCCGCTTTTCCCTTCGTACACGGGGGTAAGTCCTTATGGACGCCACGCTACTGAAACGATCAAGACGCTGCCTTAGCCATTAGTATTTCATCTATGTGCACTGCGATATGGTTAACGGTCTCAGCAATGTTCTTGCGAGCGTTGACAACAGTCGCGTCCGAAAGTTGAAGCTGCACCTTTGCAATCTGGTTCGACCCTCCACCTATTACAAGTTTGGCAATGGCTTTTAGGCGAAGCGCCTCAATAAACTCGTTCCTAACATTGATAAAGGCATCATACTCCGCATGAGAAACATTTTTGTTCATCCAAGCTTTCGGTTGGTAGGGATTCACTTCATAGTGAAGATACAGCTCTAGCGCCCCCTTTAGACAATGAAACTGTAGCTCGAAATGGATATTGCAATTCTTTCTAGCATCGAGCTGATATGCACCGTCAATTCTTTTCATCTCTGTTGGATGCCACGTATCCTTTGAAATAACAACTCCAAAATATCGCCTACCTTGGGCGCTCGACCGAAACGGATATTCGACCTCCAACCCGCCCTGAAGAGAGATACTTTGTACAAATGACTTGAAGTATAGATAATTGCCCTCAAGAGGATCCATTTGGCCAAGTTTCGCAAGCAATAAATCTCCCTCCGCGATAGCGGCATTGGAGTAGAAATCTTGAAGCAATGCTTCCCATGCATCGAGAAGGAGTTGAGCAAGGGGATCTTCAACCGGTGGAAGTTTCCTAACCGTTTCAAGAAACTCTTTATAGGTAACCAATCGAAATATCTGTACTGGTTCTTGGTCAGTGTGCAAGGTCAGAAAAACGAACTTCACATCAACGTCGACCTGAGCCCAATCTAGTTGGCGTTTAATCTCCTGCACGCATTCCAAAGATGAATAGCGACTCGTTTGACCCTCACCTTCCTCAGCCTTAAGTTTGTTCTCCAAGATAATCAAGGTCTTTTTATCTGAACCATCAAGAGCCAGGATCAAATCCGGCACCCCGTTCGAGCCAGTGGAGACTCGCGTACGAGCGATCACTTTGCTAACTTTTGATACCTGCACGTCACAGATGTTCTCAAAAAAAGCCTGACGGAACAGTGGCGAGACCTCTATACAGTATCGGAGCAAATTTGTAATTACGTCTTCCTTGCTCGCAATACCAAGTATGGTCAAGATGTTTTGGTCCATAGCACCTATTCCCTAACCTGAATTGTGCAGCTACGAAGTTGGCTCTGCCCCCAATACACAACCAAGTAGTATCTAAATGGGTGGCCTCGGATTATTGGAGAGGTGGCGGTTTTCCCAGAATGGCCTTAACTTGCCTGCGAGCTTATTGATGAGACTGTGAGGCATAAAGCGATAATCAAAAAATGGGGTGAGTACTATGCCCGACTTCTCATAGATCCTGCAATTATCGAATCTGTCGTATGTGCCGACAGGCTTGAGGCAAGCCTCAAAATAACGCCAAAATGTAGAACCAAAGCAGACTGTAATTACCGGATTGGCATCCTTCCATGCAGACCTTAAGAGGCAGAAGCGATCATTGGTGACTCTCTTCTTGTAATTACTAAGATCTTCCCTCCCCTAACCCAAATACATTCCTGTAATGATCTGGCCAATTGGAGGTGCTACTCTTCCCCAAAGGAAACAAATTCGCCTGGAAGGTAATGCCATCTAGCTGAAAAAGTTTTTTGTTGCGGAATTCCTTCCATCCTTCGAAATCATCCCGATTCGGATTTGTGATTGCCACCATTAGTTTGCTCATTATGTCGTATATCTTGGTGTATCCGAGACGCTTATCCTTAGCTTCTCTTTCAACTTCGCCCTCTTCGGCCGGAAACCAACGACACGCGTATTTATCATACTGCTGTTGTTCATCCTCTGGATGCTTCCCCCACGTACCAGCCTCTTCGATACCAATGAACCAAATCGGAGCATGGAGGACACCAAACCCTATGAACTCATTAACAATCCTGAATCGCTCTTCTGTGGCATTAGTAGCCATAGCTGAGATACCGTTCACCCCTTTTATGCCTCCATCCATAGAACCTGCCAACCTCTTCCAAAACGCGGCAAATAAGGTCTTACTTGTTCGGTCCAGTGTGAGCTTTAATGCTGAAGAAGATCTTACACTCTCCTCCATTCTACGATGCGCAAAACCCGACGCTCTCTCGTTCACCCACTGCTTCTCCCTGTTTTGAGGCCGATTTGCGCTGTAGTCGAAGCGTGTCCAGGCTCTTGAGGAGATGGTCATCAGTAGGATCGACTTCATCATGCGCGCATTCGAGCAACGCACTCACGATGATCTCTTGGACATAGGCCATTGAAAACCCTTCGGATCGTCGAGCCGTCGCCTCAAGCGCCGATTCGGAGAAGAATGTTCCTCCTTTCCTGCGGAGGAGTTCAAGACGTTGTTCATACTTAGGCAGGTCAAATCGCCAGACTCGATCGAACCGGCTCGGACGGTGAATCAGGGCTGGGTACAGTTTGTCCGGCTCGTTACAGGTGGCAATCACCAGCACGCCGTTCAATACTTTAAGCCCATCCAACAGGTTCAAGAAGTGAGATACTGAGACGCCTTTGGCATTCACGATCCGGTCGAGATCCTCCAGCAACACAACCGCCGGCGTACAGCCCTGGGCTAGATCCAAGGCATTACGGAGCATGCTATCGTCCACATCCACTGTCCCCAATACGGAAATGAATTTTGCAGGCGTGTTGGACGCCAGCGTCTTGAGCGTGAGCGTTTTCCCGCAGCCTGGCGGTCCGGCAAACAGGAATCCTCGACGGTGCGGAATGCCAAGAGCCGCGTACCGTTCCGGGCTCGCGAAGAACCCTTCGACGTTGCTCCGGATGTCCCGCGCCATCTGGGCGGGTAGCACCAGATCATCCCACGAACTTGCGGTTACCGGGATATTCTAGCCATTGACGACATAGATCTCCTTCTTCTTTTCCTTGAGTCTGGCTTTGCCGTACCGGTCCAGGACGAGAATAAGGTCTCGAAAGGCAGCAAGGGACTTGGTTGCAACGAAATAGATTCCAAAGCAGCCCTTACCCAATATAAGCGAGAACATGTGACAGTGGATGTCTTGGCCGTTCCAGATCAATTCAATGTTCCCTCGCCAGCCATAGGCATTCGCTTCTTCGGAAACAGCGTTCAAATCATCTGCTTCAGACTCGCGGCAAGCAGGCATCGAATTTTGAAACGTTCCCGCCCCAACGAGCGGGAGGGCCCTGCGGCGTGTGATTGCCGCCGGGTGCCACTCTCGGAGGCAATCCAATAGGTAGTTCAGCGACAGCTCTTCAGCTGAGTCACAGCCAAATTCATGGACCAGCCAACCTGCCTCACGCGGATGCGCGGCAAGAAACCGGCTGCTTTGTCTCTGGAGAAACAGGGACTCACTCATGTCTCCCTCCTTCTTGATGTGCAAGGGAACCCTAACACGAGGGAGTGACAGAATAGGTCTCTGGAGGCTGGAGACAGCTAATGAGAGGATCGATACGATTTGGCGGCGGCTGTCAGCTGACTGGAGACCTGGTCGATCAGGGATTGCGGACCAAGTACTTTGGCCCCAGGGCCAAGAGAAAGAACCCAGGCGGTCAATTCGTCGAGGCCACCACACTGCATGGTCAGAATCACGGACCCGTCCTTCTGAAGCTTGATCCTCTGCGTCGGATGCCAACTTCGTTCTTTGACGAAATAGGCCCACTCCGGCGCAATCCAGATTTTCACTTCGTGCGGTGTCTCCTCAATCAAACCAAAGGCTCGATCGAGACGTTTTGCAAGAGAAACAGACGAGGGGAGATCGAACATGTCTTCTGTGACCGTGACGGTCTTGACTCGCTCCAGCGCGAACATTCGCAGCGCTGCCGCGTGATGGGAATACCCAATGAGGTACAGACCATACTGGTACAGAATCAGCCCATAGGGATTCACTTTGTAATCTTGTGGACGTTCTCCTGGCTTCCGGTACCCGTGCAGAACAACCGTGAGTTGGCGAAGCAATGCCTTTCGAACGGATTCGATGACTGGTCTTTGAGTGGCATAGGCCCGGACCGGCCGCTGGAGAGACGCAAACGTCGTGACGATTCGTTCAAGATGATTTCTGACCTTGTCGGGCAGGCCTGCCTCGACTTTCCTGATGACGGCTTCCAAATCCTCAACGAACGGTGTGCCCTTCAAATAGGCCAGATGACTCAGCGCAAGATGGAGCGACATGAGCTCGTACGGTGACACTGCGACTTCAAGCCCTTTGAAGGCGAGAGGAAGTCTCCACCTTCTCTCTTCCTGCTCCAATGGATAACCTGAGTCCTCAATCTGTTGCAGATCTCGGTGGACCTGGCGTTTCGTGACGTGGAACTCATCGGCCAGCTCCACCACCGTCGCCCCACCTCTGAGCTGACGAAGCATGACGCTGATACGCGCGACCTGGCTGTAGCGTTTAGGTTTCCGTCCCTTGCGAGGAGCCACGGCAGTCCTCAGCTATCGGAAGGTATCGTTGACCACGGGGATTCCGCGCCCGGCCCAGTACCCGGCCATCATGTGCGGGGTGGAATGACGAATGGTGAATCGCCCTTGAGGATTGAGGACCAGGCATCCCGCCGTTCCGTTGATACGCGCGACCAGCTTCTGCAACACAAGTCGTGCCGCAGCGGCCGGCGTCTTTCCTTGACCTAATCGATCACAGATCTCTTTGGCGATTGCCAAGCGCATGATGCTCTCGCCCCATCCTGTCATCGACACCGCGCCGGTTTCATTGTCAGCATAGACCCCGCAGCCGATGATCGGCGTATCCCCGACTCGGCCTGGCAACATGAGATCGATCCCGCCGGTCGATGCCCCAGCGGCAACCGTCCCGGCTCGATCGAGTGCGACGGCTCCGACTGTCCCATGCCGACCCCGATTGTGTGCGGTTTTTTGGAGAGCCGTTTCATAGGAAAACCGGCGCGGCTTGCCTGTGAACGGTTGCCGCTCCATCTTGAAATGCCTGGCGAGCTTCGTCGCCATCGGTCCCACAAGCAACACATGATCCGTTTCGTCCATCACGCGCCTGGCGGCAGTGATCGGATGCACGATACCTTCGATCGAGGCCACCGCACCGGCACCCAAGCTATCCCCTTCCATGATGGACGCATCCATCCGACGCACTCCGTCGAGTTGCAGATGCGCTCCTGTTCCCGCATTAAAGAGTCCGCTGCGCTCAAGCACACGGATGGCCTGTTCTGCGGCAACGAGCGCGGAGCTGCCCCGATCCAACAGGTGATACCCGACTTGCAGCGCGGCGCGCAGACAGGCGCCTTGCGGTGAGGTCATCGCGCGAGGGCCGGCGCCCCCGTGCATGAGGATGATGGGGCGGACAGATTTCAATTCAAGAGCAAGTCCCGGGTCTTCCGATAGGCGGGATTCTGCATGCGATCGAGATCGGACCGTACAAAACCCAGACCGGTCACACAGAGTTCAAAGTTCTCGGACAGTTTTTGAAACAAGGGCAAACTGGTGTCCGCATCATCACGGCCGATCTGCGCCACGATGCCGTACGACCGTTTGCCGGTCTTCACATAGTCCACGAGAAAGTCCTTGTGATAAATACGCCCGGCCGTTTTAAGCCGTCGAAGGTACTCAGGAAATAATCCCGCCATGAACAGGGTGAAATCACCAATATGGCGATGCACATCTCGTTCACGGTCCAGCGATTGGGCTTCCAGCATGACCTCGGACTCGAAGAGCAAGTCCACAACCGAATCGACCTGCTGATTCTCTCGATTTCTGATCTTGTAGAGTTGATCCGTATGGGTAAAATCGACTAAAAGATTTGAGACATATGACGTGACCTTGGCATCGGGCCAGCCGAGGTGTTCCGTAAAGCTCTTCTCGGTTAAGACGCCGAAGAGTTGCCGGAGCGGGTGGCGCGGCGGAACTTCAGTGCCCATCTCCACCTCCTGCGAAGTCCGATGAGGCTCGTGTTCAGTATACCAGATCCCGATACAAAACTGATTTCCACTCTGCTCCATTCTATCGGAACTCCTCCGCCGGATCTTGAGTCGGAATTAGCGCCCCTCCCTGCTGTCCATCACAAATGTCACCGGCCCGTCGTTCACCAAGGCCACGCGCATATGTGCGGCAAACACACCCGTTTCAACCGGCGTCCCGCATGCCCGCAAATCAGCTGCGACCTGTTCATAGAGGCGCTTGGCCAGGTCTGGAAGCGCAGCCCCGTCAAAGCTAGGGCGGCGTCCGTTGGTCGTCCGGCCCAACAAAGTGAATTGGGAGACGAGTAACACCCCTCCACCGACCTCCGTGAGCGATCGATTCATCTTTCCCTGCTCATCGGCAAAAATGCGGAGCCCCCGAATCTTATCGACCAGATACCGGACATCCGACTCATCGTCGCCTTTCGCCACGCCCAACAGGACCATGAGGCCGCATTGTATTCGGCTTACAACCTGTTCATCCACCTCTACCGAAGCGTGAGTGACTCGTTGGAGAACGGCTTTCATCGATTGGCGTTACCCTCGCTGCAGTTGAGTCAAGGTCCCTTCCAGAGAGAGCAACTTGCGTTTCATGGGGAGTCCACCTGAGAAGCCTCCGAGCGAAGCATCGTGGGCGACAATCCGGTGACAAGGAATCACGATCGGCAACGGATTCGCACCGACCGCATTGCCGACCGCGCGGGCATACTGAGGTCCACCCACACGCGCAGCGATCCATTGATACGAACGGAGCTTGCTATACGGCACGCGCTGCAACGTCCGCCAGACCTGCCGTTGGAACGTCGTTCCCCCCGTGAGGTCAAGGAGTAGATCGAAAGACTTCCGTCTCCCTGTCAGATAGTCCAACAGCTGACGGCGAGCTGCCTCCAGACTGGGAGACGTTCCCCATTGCACTGGTTCGCTGAACTGTGCGCTGAGGTCGGATTCAACGGCGCGTTTCCACTGTTTCGGCAATACAATCGCCTGAATCCCCTTCAAAGATTCGGCGATTCCCATCCAACCCCAGGGCGACTTGAATATTATAGCGTGCCGCATCGACTGCTCCTTGTTATCCTATGACTCGACCCAATTTTCTCCGCACCATACCCCACACAACACTCAATTCATCCGACCCGAACAGGGCATGGACGCCAAAATATCCGCCGAGACTCAACCCAACAGCAGCGACAAGCATGGCGGATTTCTCGGCCCACTCGTCGGGCTGAGCCCAGACCTGGACACCAGTCACCCACCAACAGGCCATCACGATGGGCACACAGGCCACCAGCACTCGTCCAGCCGAGCGGATCACTGATTTCCACTCGACACCGCCCAGCCGCCGATCCAACACCACCACAAGAATTCCGCCATTGACCATTGCCGCCAGCGCCGTCGCGAGTGCCAGCCCTGCCGCTCCAAGGTGCGACATCAACACCAACGAAAACAGGATATTCGCCACCACCGCAATCGCAGCGGAAATGGCCGGCGTAGTGGTGTCCTTCAACGAATAGAACGCCGAGACGATAATGCGTACCCCACCGAATGCCCACAAGCCAAGGGCATAGCACAGCACCGCAAAGGCGGTCTCAGCGGTATCGTGCGCCGTGAACGTGCCGTGCTCAAAAAAGAGATGCACGATCGGCGTGCGCAACAGAATCAAACCCACCATCGCCGGTAGAATGATAAAGAGGATCATGCGCAGGCCGAACCCGAGCGTCGTGCGGAGTTCATCCAGTGCGCCTCGTGCCGCTTGTGCCGATAAGGTGGGGAGGATGGCCGTTGCCAAGGCCACGCCAAAAATGCCGAGCGGAAACTGGATGAGCCGCATGCCATAAAAGAGATAGGTCGGGCCACCGGCAAAAAACGACCCCAGAATCGTGCTCACGGTGATATTGATCTGCGTCACCGACAGCCCGAGCAGCGACGGAATCATCAGCCGGCCGATCTTTCGCACCCCGGGATGGCCTGGATTGAACGTGAATCCGAACAACATGCCGCGCAGCTTGAGCCCAGGCAATTGCATCGCAAACTGCGCCGCGCCACCGGCGACAACACCAATGGCGACACCGAGGATGGGTTCCTGCATGGTTGGCGCGAGAAACAGCGAGCACCCAATGATGAACAGGTTGAAAAAGACCGGAGAAAACGCCGGGGCCGCGAAGGCTCGCAGAGAATTGAGGATCCCCATGGCCAGCGCGGCGAGGCTGATAAAAATGAGATAGGGAAACATCATGCGCGTGAGCAACGTCGTCATTTCAAGCCGGGCCGGATCATCATGGAACCCCGGCGCCAAGAGCCAGACGATACCCGCCGCCCCCAAAATCCCAAGTATGGTAATGCCGGTCACAATAGTCAGCAGCGTCGTGAATACGGCGCTGGCCAGCTCCCACGCATCCTGCTTGGACTTGAGCGTGTGATATTCGGTGAAGACGGGAATGAACGCGGCGGACATCGAGCCTTCGGCAAAAAGCTCACGAAGCAGGTTCGGGATACGATAGGCGACGAAGAAGGCATCGGCTGCCGGCGTGGCGCCGAACAGCTTGGCGAGAACCATGTCACGGACAAAACCGAGCACGCGACTGGAGAAGGTCGCGACCCCGATCATCCCAGCCGCTTTGACGACCGACTGATTCTCGTCCTGGGGTTTGGTGGGAGCACCGGCCGAAACGGGAGACTCTGACATGGACCGGATTCTAGCGGAATGCTCGCGGGCCGTCTATCGGCGCATGCAGACGAAGCGCAAAGAGCTTCTCGGGCGTACCACTGCGTACAAACCAATTCACAGTTTGGATTGGACGGACGAGTCAGGGAGTCATCACCAAGTGGAGTGCTGCGCGATAATAAAAAGAAGTAAAGAACATCGGTTGCTTTCTTGCGGAGCCAGGCCCCTGGCGCTGCTCAGCGATTCGCGCCAGAGGCTCCGGACGCTCATCACGCCGCAAGTCGTTGAACAGGCGGCCGACTCGTGATGCTTACGACGTTGTCCTCTACATCCCTCAACCCCTCAGCCTTGGCCTGCGGCTTCATCTCCAAGGTCCCATTGAACACCACACCCTCTTCCATCGAAAGAACCGGAGTGATCAGACTCCCTTCCACCACGGCCGGAGCACGGAGCACAATCTGGTCCTTCGCGTCAATATCACCGTGGATGGTTCCCTGGCACACGACGGTTCCGGCCGAGACCTTGGCCTTGAGTACTGCCTCAGGCCCAACGAGCAAGCCGCCGTCGGTATGAATTTCGCCCTCCAAGGCCCCATCGATCCGTACCGTGCCGGAATAGGTGATCACGCCCTTGAACTCAACATCTTTACCGACGAACGCCACCTCATCCGGAAGTATCGGCCCGCTCTTTGATGGGTTACGCCTGGCCTCCACCCACTGTTCCCGTTCCTGCTCCCTCTGTCCCCCTTCTGTTTCTTCCTGCTTCCACATGATATGGCTCCCTCCTTATCCGAATAGTCCGGCTGAGCTGAACGGTCCCGCCAAGTCTCTTATCTATCGGTTGACCAAGGCTTTTTATTGAGCGCGCAAGTATAGAGGAGGCGATTTCTTATGGCTCCTGGACCAATTCATTGGACAATTCATCGAGATTGTCGCCTGCACGACCAGGGCAGACCTCGGCGAGGAGCACGCCACAGGTCTCGATGCTCTGGCACACCCCCCCGACGATATCACCCGTTTTCAATCGCCCAACCGCCGCATGGACGATCTGCGACCAGCGTTCCGTGGGAACTCGTTGAAACAAGGGTTGATCAGGAAGCACCTGGATCTGATGTTCCAAGAGAGACACCATGATCAGCACGCCGGTGCGCTCACGAGTTTGAGAGACAGCATGTTGCGCGAAGGCACGCCCGGCCCTCAAGCATACCTTCTGGTGCATCCGATCAGTTGGTGTGAGCAGGCGAACGATTGGGACCAGGGTACCGAGCCAGGCTCCTGCTCCATAGGCCAGAATTGTCGCCAGGACCAGCCACGCCGCATTAGCAGCATGCCAGCCCCAGGGAAGCCACAGACGCTCAGTGGTTAACAGAATGGTCAGCACAGACAAGCCCAGGATCAGCCCAGCCCGATGTTGCGTATCGCGGTAGAGCCCGGACCGGCCGACGATCATCGGAACGATCTCTGCATTGGTATGCTGTTCCGCTGCCTGCACGGCCAACCTGATTCGTTCCCGCTCCTCAGCGGTCAGTTGCGGTCCTTTACCAGCTTCCACTGGCCCCACCTCCTCCGAAATCGCCCCCACCACCGCTGAAGCCACCGCCTCCACCGAATGAACCTCCACCCCACCCACCACCACGGCTACTGTACCAAACCCAATCATCCATACCCCTCGATCGATTCCTTCCCCCAGTACCGGACGCACCAATGGCAAGCAGCAGAAACAGGGTAATCCCACTCGCCGCGAGTGCCGGGACCCACCAGGGCGCCAGGAGGGTCGCGATCCCTGCCCCCGCGACTGGGCCGATGAATCGATGGAGGTTCGTGAACACAAGCCCGACCAGCAACCCGACAATGACGGCCGTTACGACCTGCCCAATGACATCGTTGTCCCGCCGAGGAGCTGTGTTTTCGGATGCCTGAGATGCCTGATAGGTTCCTTCAATCGTCCGTAGAATGGCTTGAACGCCAGCCATCACGCCACCGGCAAGATCACCGGCGCGAAAGCGGGGAACGATTTCATGTCTGATGATCTGAGCCGATCTCGCATCCGTTAACGCACCCTCCAAACCGTACCCAACTTCGATGCGAACTTTGCGTTCCTGGATCGCTACCAATAGGAGCACACCGTTGTCGGTCCCTTTTTGGCCGAGCTTCCATGCCGTTGCCACGCGATGGGAGAATTCCTCGATGATGTCGCCGTCGAGAGTCGGAACAATGAGGACAGCGACCTGATTGCTTGATTTGCTTTCATGGGCCGCTAATTGAGCCGTCATCGACGCAACGGTTGACTTCGGCAAGACATGAGCTTGATCAACTACCTGGCCGGCCAGTGGAGGGACATCGAGTGCAGCGGCAGGCGGCGCGGGCAGGACGGTGCAAAAGATGGTGATGAGGGCACTGCAGGATGAGAGGCGGTTCATGCTGAATGCTCCCATCCTTCGCCTCAACTCCACCTTCGACTTAAAACTTCACCTCTGGTGGCTTGGCCACCGCATTTTCATCCGTCACGGTAAAGTTGGGCCGTTCGTCCAGGTGCAGCAGAAACTTGGCCGTCAAGTTCGTCGGGAAATACCGGACCATCTTGTTGTATTCCGCCACTCGATCGATATACCGTTTACGGGCCACGGTGATCCGGTTTTCCGTCCCTTCGAGTTGGCTCTGGAGATCCCGAAAATTTTGATCAGCTTTGAGGTTCGGGTAGTTTTCGGCAATCGCGATCAGTCGGCCTAACGCCGATGTCAGTCCCGCTTGGGCTTTTTGAAACGTCTCGAATGCGGCCGGGTCCTTGAGCACCTCAGGTGTCACTTGGATGCCGGTCGCCTTGGCCCGGGCATTCACGACCCCCTCAAGCGTCTCTTTTTCGTGAGCCGCGTACCCCTTGACCGTCGCAACAAGATTAGGGATGAGGTCGGCACGGCGCTGGTATTGATTGATCACTTCACTCCACGCCGCCTTCGTATCTTCATCCAAGCCTTGAAGATCGTTGTACCCACAACCGGACACAGAAAATCCACTGACCATCGCCAGAGCGATCACCGTCTTTTTCCACCACGTACGCCCCATCGTTCCCTCCTTCAGCAGTAGAGCCGGACGCAATGTCCATCGATCTCGCGCTCATGCTACCATGGGCATAATCATTAAGATATGTCGGTCAAGAGGGGGTTATGCCACGGAAGCTATCGATTCACGAACCTGGTGGGTTTCAAGTGCGACACCGCGCCCTTGGCATCTATCAAGGCCGTGCGATCGACCTCGCCTTCTGGCATCCGTCGTCAGGCATGCCCGAACACGGGCTCTGTCGATTTTCAACAAAAGACAAGGCCCAGGCGTTGATCGATGCCTTCTCTTCTTCAGCCTGCGCGGAACCGATGGATCAACATGATCTGACTATCGAGCCGTACGATGGCGCCGAACATGACCGCTTGATCAGTGACTATCCGCTGCCGTCTGCCTGGGAGATGCCAATCTAGGACAGGAGATCGAGACTAGCCGGTGACGATCGGCTCGACAGCCTTGGAGAGGACATTGGACGTGGAACCCGAATGTGAGTGGATGAAGGTGAGCAGGCGTTTATTCTCTTGGGCCTTGCGGAGAAACTTGAAAGCGATGCCGCGGGCACTCACGGACCGTACCATGGCCGCGACTTCGATAGGAGCTTCGTCCTCGGCGAGGGCGATCTCTAGGTAGAAAATATCGTCGACCCGGACGTGAGTCTCGCTCTCGATGATGCACCCACCCAGGGAAAGGTCCAGCACGGTACCCTCGCCCCTCACTTTTCCTCCGGAAAACGACAAGCAGAGACGGACAGGGATACGGAGATATTCCCGGCGTTCAATTGGGTGAGAGGATCCCGCCGTGCTCATGCCTCGGGCGAGGAACCGATGGTGACAGTCTTGGCACTGGAACGGAACAATCCTAATGAACGCCGCAACCAGTTCACGCGGGGTCTGCGGTCGTGCCTGCACTGCACCGTCCTTGTGACAGCGAGGACAGGTCACCTGGCGACTCATTCGATGTGCCTCTTTCTCATCTCGCCCCCCACCAACCTATAACCGCACTATAAAGGCCTTCCCCCTACAGTCAAGCTGATTGCTATCTTGCGCAAAGTGGCTTCCAGCATACTTTTACATCATTTGAGAGGTTTGGCGGCCGGCGTCGCGCTTGTTGACGAATCGCAACCAGGAGAGGCCCTGCCGTCAGCGTACCGGCTAGGCAGACTCTGCGTGGGGAGATTCCGGCTCAGCAGGAAGACCGGATTCGACGACGCCGGCCCGGAGGTATTCACGATTGAGCGTGGCGATGAAACGGACGCTGATGCGTTTCGGACAGACAGCTTCACACTCATATTGATTGCCGCACGAACCGAACCCTTCTCGATCCATGGCGTCCAACATCGTCTTCACCCGACGCGTGCGCTCGGGTTTCCCTTGCGGCAAGAGCGCCAAGTGGGACACCTTGGCCGCCACAAACAGCATGGCCGACGCATTCTTACACGCAGCCACACAGGCCCCACAACCGATGCAGGATGCGGCATCCATCGCGGTTTCGGCCTGATCTTTTTCGATTAACAAGACGTTCCCGTCCACCGCTCCACCGGTGTTGACGGAGACATAGCCTCCTGCTTGCATGACTCGATCCAGGGCTCGGCGATCAACCACCAGATCCTTGATGATGGGAAAAGCCCGTGCGCGCCACGGCTCGATCGTGATGACGGCTCCGTCTGGAAACCGCCGCATATACAACTGACAGGTGGCCATGCCGCGGTCCGGGCCATGCGGGATTCCATTGATAACCAGAGAACAACTTCCGCAGATGCCTTCACGGCAATCCTGCTCAAACGCCACAGGCTCTTCACCCTTGCCGATCAATCCCTGATTCACGCCATCGAGCATTTCTAAAAACGACATGCCGGAGCCGACATCGCGAGCTTCATACCTCACAAACCGGCCTTTCTCGTCTGGACTCTTCTGGCGCCAAATTTTCAATGTGAACGTCATGACCCGCCACCAGGCTTTCTCTTACGCTTTTCTCTACTCCCGCTCACCCCTCACCGATTATTGGTAACTTCTCGTGGTCGGCTGCACGAATTCAAAGGCGAGGGGCTCCTTGTGCAAAATAGGTACTGTTTGCTCTCGGTACTCCCATGCGGCAACATGCGCAAAACAGGTATCGTCGCGCGTTGGCTCACCGTCAGCCGTCTGATGCTCTTCGCGGAAATGTGCCCCGCACGACTCTTCCCGATGTAAGGCATCGTGACAGAGCAGTTCAGCAAACTCGAGATAGTCAGCCACTCTCCCCGCATATTCCAGCTCTTGATTGAAGGCTTCTCCTGATCCAGGAACCACGACATTCCGCCAAAATTCTTCCCGTAGGGCCGGGATCGACCGCAGTGCCAGTTCAAGCCCTGCCTTGTTGCGAGACATGCCGCAGTGATCCCATAGGAATTTGCCGACTTCGCGATGAAATGAGGCCGCGGTTCGACGGCCTTTCGCGTTCAGCAGGCGGCTGATCCTGCCCGTTACGCGCTGAAGCGCCGCGCGTGACTCCTTGTGATCTTCTCCAACCGGTATGAGCTTCGCCGTCGCCAAATAATGACCGATCGTATAGGGCAGGATAAAATACCCATCGGCGAGCCCTTGCATCAAGGAGCTGGCGCCGAGCCGGTTGGCGCCATGATCCGCGAAATTTGCTTCTCCAATCACGAAAAGTCCCGGGATGGTACTCATAAGATTGTAATCAACCCAAAGCCCCCCCATCGTGTAGTGTGGCGCCGGATAAATCCGCATGGGGACGTGGTAGGCATCTTCCCCTGTGATCCGATTATACATGTCGAAGAGGTTGCCATAGCGCTCGTGGACGACATCCTGCCCCTGCCGTTCAATCACATCGGCAAAATCCAGGTACACGCCCTGACCTCCCGGGCCAACGCCATGGCCTTCGTCGCACACAGTCTTCACGGCACGGGACGCAATGTCTCGTGGCGCAAGATTGCCGAAACGGGGGTACCGGCGTTCCAGAAAATAGTCGCGTTCTTCGGCTGGTATGTCGCCAGGGGGCCGGTGATCCGCAGCCATCTTCGGCACCCACAACCGTCCGTCGTTGCGGAGCGATTCGGACATCAGGGTCAACTTGGCCTGGTGTTCGTCCCCCGGCGGGATCGCCGTGGGATGAATCTGCATAAAGCATGGGTTCGCGAATGCGGCACCCTGTTTCCATGCCCTATACGTGGCCGTCACATTGCTGCCGCTCGCATTGGTCGACAGGTAGTACACGTTGCTGTAGCCGCCGGTCGCAAGAACCACGGCATGGGCCGTCTGGATGCTCACCCGTCCCGTGACGAGATCACGCACCACGATTCCTCGGGCCTGACCGTCAATCACTATCAGATCGAGCATCTCGGTTCGAGGGTGCATGGTGACCTGTCCGCGTTCAATCTGCCAGCAGAGTGCCGAATAGGCGCCCAAGAGCAGTTGCTGTCCGGTCTGTCCCCGGCAGTAGAACGTCCGCGAGACTTGGACACCTCCAAACGATCGGTTGGCCAACTGCCCGCCATATTCGCGGGCAAAAGGCACACCGAGAGCCACACATTGATCGATAATTTGTGCACTGACCTGGGCAAGCCGATAGACATTCGCCTCTCGCGAACGAAAGTCTCCACCCTTGATCGTGTCGTAAAAAAGCCGGGCTACACTGTCCCCATCATCCTGATAATTTTTGGCGGCATTGATCCCACCTTGTGCCGCAATACTGTGCGCACGGCGTGGACTATCCTGAAAACAAAAGCACTCCACCTGATAGCCGAGCTGTCCCAAGGTCGAGGCCGCGCTGGCTCCCGCAAGGCCGGTGCCAACGACGATGACCGTGATTCTCCGCTTGTTATTCGGACTCACTAACTTTTCGCTGAATCGATGTCGGTCCCACTTGGTTTCCAGCGGGCCGGCAGGAATCTTCGGATCAAGTTTCATCATCCGCGTACGATCCCAAAGAAGATGGCTAGGATGATGGCGACATTGCCAAGAACGACCAACAGCGCAACTGTGGGGCCAGCGGCCTTGATGAGTCGGTTGAATGCCGCGCGTTCAAGCCCTAATGTCTGTAAACTGCTGGTGACAGCATGGTTCAAATGCAAGCCCAGCCCCAGCTGACCCGTCAAGTAACACGCTACGATAAATGGATTCTGAAAAGCGTGGACGATCTTCCCATACACATCACGATGTCCTTCGGTGTCGAGGCGATCGGCAGAAGAGGGATCGATGACGCCGGCCGTCAGATGCAACAAGTGGAATAGGATAAAGAGTAAGAGTACAAGGCCGGAGACGGCCATGGTGCGGGACGCAAACGATGCTTGGCGATACTCGCGGACCGCATAAGCGACCGGGCGAGCACGACGATTTCGCAAGGTCAATTGGATCGCCAGGACGATGTGGAGTGCCGCAAGGCTCAGCAACCCGATCCGGGCGGTCCAGAGGAGGATCGGCATGTCGCGGAGCATCGCCGCATAGCCATTGAGCGCATGGGATCCTTCGAATACTTGCAGGTTCCCCAACATGTGAAAAATAACATAGAGAACGAGCCCCAGCCCGCTTAGGGCCATGACGACTTTACGACCGACTGAGGACTGGACATGGTTAGACTGGCGTGCCATCTGCGATCATTATACACCGCTCGGATTCACGAAGACTCATGGGAACGTTGGAGAGGTGTCCTGAAGCACGACGATACAGCGGCCCGGTGGTTTGCGCTCGCTGAGTGATCGCAGGTACCAAGGATATTATCGAGCGCCTGACGGTCCAGACCGTGGCGTCACTCGCTTAACTTGAAGCTCCAGTTGCTCGGACGGATACATCCCTGTGACCAACACGGCGAGGGTCATGACACAATTCCACTCACCTTCCTTGGCAGCATAGAGCGCTTTGTCCGCTTGATCGATCAGCTCCAAGGGCGTCCGTGCTCCAAACGCGATGGCCGACACCCCGATGCTCACCGTCAGTGTCAAGCCGGACACCATTCAAAGCCGGCTGCCTGCCTCAGTCTCAACACGAATCCGCAAACGTTCCGCCAAATCTGTCGCTTCAGTCAGCGTCGTGCGAGGGAACATCAGACAGAACTCTTCTCCTCCATAGCGCCCGACTGTGTCCGTTAACCGCAACCCTGTGGAGAGACAGTTGGCGACTGCTTGGATGGCTTGATCGCCGACGGCATGTCCATATTGATCATTCACGCGCTTGAAGTCATCAATGTCGACCATCACACAACAGAGATCGCTTCCGTGCGCGCGGCTCTCCGCAAATGCTTTCTCAAACAGCGCGTAGAACGCACGACGGTTCAGACAGCCGGTGAGCGGATCGCGCGAGGCCACACGCTCCAGCTCGCCGTTTTGCCGTAAAATTTCTGTCTGTGCCGTCTCAAGATTCGCCACGGTTCGCATCAGGGCGCCGTTGATTTCCGTGAGTTGCTGGTTCGCACGTTGGAGCTCCGCTGTGCGTTCCTCGACCTGACGACTCAACTCATACAGCTGTCCAACAGCCTTATTCGCCAAGTCCCATTTCCAGCAGAGCGCGGTGGCGAGCTGCAAGGCTTCAATGCCGTTAAATGGCTTCTGCAGGATCCAGTAACTTGTCCGTTCTCCCTATCCGTTCTCTGATTTCGTCCCAAGGCTGATCGGAATAGGCTGTGCAGATGACCACCTGCAGCCTGGAATCCGCTTTCCAGAGATGCTCGATGGTTTCCAGTCCATCCCACCCAGGCGACATCCGCATATCGACAAAGGCGACCGCATAAGGGCGGTCTTTGCTCCTTGCAGCCTCCATTGCCGTAAGCGCTGCCTGACCTCGATCGAGGTAATCCACCTCGAACGGTTCATGGGATGGAACAGGGATCGATCCCCCGAACAGTACGGAACGTGCCAGCTCGAAGGCCTCCAATCCAGGACATCTTTCACGAGCTGGCGCAGATCGAATGCAATGCTTTCGAGCTTGAGTTTGCCTGATTCGATCCTCGAGATATCGAGGATATCATTAATGACCTGCAGCAGAGCCATTCCGGATTTGTGGAGAGTCTCGATGTACCGGCGTTGCTTGTCGTTCAGCGGCGTCTGCAGCAAGAGTTTGCTCATCCCGAGAATACCGTTCATAGGCGTACGAATTTCGTGGCTGACGTTGGCGGCCTCGGCCGCTTCTAACCGTTGGCGCGCCTGACGCGCCAGCTTTCACTTGGTGATCAGGGACGTGGCCAATTGCGAGACCTCCACAGTGGAAAATGGTTTTTGCAGAATCAGGAGACGATCGTCACAGCCCAGTCGGCGAATGATGTACTCCCAGGAATGGTCAGTGTAGGCCGTCCAGATCACGGTCTGAATCTCTGGGTCAACCTCCCACATCCGCTCAATGGTCTAGAGCCCATCCCGGCAGCATCCGCATGTCCACAAACGCCACCGCATAGGGCCGGCTCTCGCGCGCGCCATTTGTACCAGAGCCAACGCGGCTTACCCCTGATCTGCATAATCCAGTTCAAACCGCACAAGAGCCTTCTGAAAAGATTCGCCTCCGAATAACGATGCGCGAGCTTCATCCAGCCCCTGTGTCTCCGCTCCCGATTGAAGGATTTTGCGAAAATCCTCGTGGATCGAGAGATTGTCATCAATGACTAATAGTCGAAGGTGCTGACTATGCTTGTCGATATACATATTTATACAGCTCTCTCTGACTGCGCCAACCAGCAATGCCGCTCAGGCGGCGCGGGAACCAATGGCAGGTAACCACTGACGGACCGCCTTCTGTATCTCTTTGAGCCCCACCGGTTTTGGCAGGAAACCGTCCATCCCGCCCGCAATGCACGCAGCTTCAACAGTACTCACTGCGTAACCTGACAATGCGAGAATCGTGACAGGCCTACCGTCCCCTCTCGTAAATCCTCGTCGACGAATTTCCGCTGTCGCAGTCAATCCATCCATCTCCGGCATTTCGCAATCCATAAGGACGAGGTCGTATGGACGCCTCTCAAGCGCCTGGATCGCCTCTCGGCCCGTACCCGCCGTATCGGCCGATTCCCCACAGAGCTCCAGCATGCGAAGAAAGACCTCTTGGTTCGTCGAATTATCTTCAGCCAAGAGGATACGCGCATGTGACCGTGGCTTGGAGGAATGGACGCCCGGGCTCCTATCTTGGTTCCTATTGATCAATACGTCAGGCGTCGGGTGGTCATCCGCCTGCTTGCGCTCCAGGCCAGCTCTGTCGCTCGCGCTCACCTTCTCAAGACAGACAGTAAACCAAAATGTGGAACCGTTTCCTGGTGTACTGGTGAGACCAACGTCTCCACCCATCAAGGAAACAAGTCGTTGAACAATCGCGAGTCCTAAACCCGTCCCTCCGTACCGCCTCGTCATCGATCCATCAACCTGAGCGAACGGATCGAAAATTTTCTGCTGCGCCTCCAGAGGAACACCGATTCCGGTATCGCACACCGTTATTTTGAATAGGGCCTTCTCCTGGCGATCCTCGAGACGCTCAACATGAATCAAGATGCCCCCTCGTTCCGTAAATTTCATGGCATTGTTCACGAGGTTCATCAGAATCTGCCGAAGGCGCACGCCATCCCCCCGCCACACAGCAGGTAACTCGGGGTCGATCTGACATTCCAAAGTAAGCCCCTTTTGTCGCGAGGGTTCCTGGAATAGACCAGCAACATCCTGCACAGTTGCAACCAGGTCAAATCCTGTGATGTGGAGATCCATCTTGTTCTCTTCGATCTTAGACAAGTCGAGTATGTCGTTGACGATCTGAAGCAACTGCTCGCCGGAACGATGGATGGTTTGAACGAAATGACGCTGACGGTCGTTCAACAAGGTTGAGAGAAGCAGCTCGTTCATGCCGAGCATCGCGTTCATGGGCGTCCGGATCTCATGGCTCATACGGGCTAAGAACTGTGACTTGGCCTGGTTGGCCTTGTCCGCCGCCACCTTGGCCTCCTGAAGGGCCTCGACCATTTTCTGTAATTCATCGTTGCGCTGTTGAAGCTCAGCCGTCCGCGCAGCCACTTGCTGCTCGAGATGCTGGTTCGTCGCCTGGAGTTCTCGATTGCGGACATTGACCTGTGCAACGAGACCTTCAATCTGCAGCCGGATGTCCCGTCCCAACTCCCACTTCCTGGTCAGCGATGCAGCAATCTGTTGGACCTCAATGGAATCAAACGGTTTCCGAAGGATGAGTAACCGGTCTCTCATCTCCAGCTGTGCGGCAATCTCCGTCCACGAATGATCTGAATAGGCCGTACAGATAACCACTTGAAGCCGTCCGTCCGCCTCCCAGAGCCGTTCGATAGTTTCCAAGCCGTCCCATCCTGGCGGCATCCTCATATCGACAAACGCCACCGCATACGGACGTCCTTCCCGGCGCGCCATCTCTACCAGGGCCAACGCCGCTTGTCCTTGATCCGCATAATCCAACTCGAACCGGTCCAGGGCGTCTACAAGTGGCGTCTCTCCGAACAGCGTCGCCCGTGCGCGATGGAGCCCCTCTTCCTCGGGTGGCGTTTCAAGGATTCTGCGAAAATCCTCATGGATGGCCCGATTGTCGTCAACCACCAAGATTCGAAGGTTTTTATTGTTGGCGTCCATCATTCGTCATGTCCTTCTGTCTGTCGAGAGGAGGAGTATCATGACTCACAGCCTTAAGTCTGAGTTTCTTGTCTTCCACCCGCCATGAACACATGCATATCATTGATGAGGGAAAGGAGATCCTGCGCACACCGTTGGAGTGTCGTCGCATGCTCACGCTGGCCGGGACTCAGAGGACTATCCAGCAGAAGCTGCACTTTCCTGACGAGTTCATTCATCGGGGTCAGAATTTCATGGCTCATAATCGCGAGAAATTCTTCCTTCTGACGGAAGGTCGCCTCAAGATCATTCCCAGGAGGAGCTGGCAGTCTGTCTGCAGCCCGACTGACAATATTTGCCTGCAGACGCTCATTCGCATCCCGCAACTCGGCTGTTCGTTGGCTCACGCTGAACGCGAGACTATCAATCTGCAACTTGACGGAGCGTGCCAGATTCCATTTCTTCGTCAGCGCGTTCGCGAGTTGAACAACCTCGATGCTGTTGAACGGTTTCATCAGGACCAGCAGCTTGTCGGTGTCTCCGATACGGCGACTCACATCTTCCCATGGATGATCAGAATACGCGGAACAAATCACGATTTGGATCTCAGGATCGGCATACCACAGATGCTCGATGGTCTCGAGTCCATCCCATCCCGGCGGCATCCGCATGTCCACAAATGCCACCGCATACGGATTCCCGATCTGATAAGCATTCTGAGCCAGATCAAACCCCTCTCGCCCCTGGCTCGCGAAATCCAGCTCATAGCGTATTAGTGATGGCAGGGTTGGAACCTCTCCAAGCAAGGCTGCCCGAGCTTGTGCCAATGAATCGGAATCGGCCGGCGGCATCAGGATCTTACGGAAATCTTCATGGATATTACCGTTATCGTCGATGACGAGAATGCGCCGATTGTCGGTAGCCTGATCGCTGTTCATGCTGCGGCTTTCACCACGACCAACGGGAGTTCCAGAGTGAACGTCGCGCCACACCCCTCGCCCGCACTCTGCCCGTGCAACGTTCCGCCAAGATTTTTGGCAACAATGGCCGCGCTATGGAGCCCAAGTCCATGACCGGCCTTTCTCGTTGTAAAGCCTTGTGCAAACAGCCGAGGGAGATGCTCCGGTTTGACCCCGATGCCAGTATCGATCACCTCAAATTGAGTAAAGGCCTTAGCGGGAAGCACTCCGGTGCGCAGAGTGAGACGGCGGGTGCCCCCCGAGTGTTCCACCATGGCGTTTTTCGCGTTGGTGATCAGGTTGACCAATACCTGCAAGACTTGGTGTCGATCGGTCATCATCATAGGGACTGGACTGTATTCCCGTACGATTTGGATGTGGTATTTCTCCGGCTCGGGGAGCGCCATCACGACCGCCTGTTCCATTAAATCTTCAGCGGACGCAGGCTCACGGATATTCCCTGCGCGGGCAATATCTTGCTGTGACATGATCACTTGCTTGATGTGATCGACCTTTTTCACAAGCGAGTCGAGCTCACCTTGAATCGTCTGATGGCTTCCACTCAGAGACTCGGCCACCAACCCCAGATACGACGGGATCTGCTTGCCCTTCGGATCGACCGTCAAGAATTCTTGTAGATTGCCCTGATGCTCGTTGAACATCGATGCGATCCGACAGACATCGCCCACCATCGGCTTTTTAAGCGTTTTGAGTAGCGTATCCGTCGACACATTAATGCTATTGAGAACGTTCCCGACATTATGAAGGACACTGGACGCCACATCCGCCATACCCGCTTGGCGCGAGGCATTCATGAGTTGCTGGTACAGCCTTTCCTTTTCCGCCTCAGCTTTTTTCCGCTGATCCATCTCGACGTGCAAATTCGTATTCGTGGCCTCGAGTTCCTGATTCTTCTGTATAATTTGGACACGTGATGCTTCTAATTCACTGTTCGCATCCTTGAGTTGAGAATTGGCTCGGTCCAGTTCGGTGACGTCGTGAAACGAGACAAGCGCCCCCCTGACAGTGGACCCGTCGTCCATAATCGGGACCGTATTGACGATGAATTTTCGCTGTTCCCCATCGGAGAGATTCATAGTGAGCGGAATATTGTCGAGAGACTGCCGGTCCATGATGGCCCTGGTCCACGGATACACCATGAGCAAATCCGTCGGAGTCACCGACTTCCAGCCAAGCGTCCCGAGATCGGAGCCAATCAACGCTGTCACAGGCTTATTCACAGCGCGACTGAACGAATCGTTTGCGAGGACGATCAGGTCTCGCGTATCGATCATCACCACGCCTTGCGTCAGAGCATCGAGCGCCGCTTTCACACGTGTCGGAACAATGCCGGAGGGATCGAGCTGACGGAGCGTGCGCTTCATGAAAAAGAGGTAGCCGATAAACCCCATTACACTCACAAACGCGAGGAAGCGTATCCATGGATCGGAAAGAAAGCGGTCTATTCCTGAGCCTTCAGATTCACGAAACGCCAATTGGAGCACACCCCACGCTTGATCTCCGGAAAAGATAGGGACTTGAAGGAATTGAAGCGTCGATTGGTCACCCGGCGGCTGAACCCAAACCTGTGCATGCGCGCCAACTTGTGCAACGATGCTGCCGTCTTGTTGAAGGAGCGCCAGTGACGAGATTTCGCGATTCCGCTTGGCCAGCGTCTCCATGGCAAATTGAATCGTTTCAATCTGATTCCGCTCCGCTAATGCGGAGTATTGAACAGCCAGGGCTTCGGCTAAATCGCGACGATATTCGAAGACCTGGCGATCATGATTGGGCACGAGATCAACAAGTGAATAGCCGACCAGCATCACGCTGATCGTCAAGCTGACCAAGCCGAGACTGATCCAGACTAAGGGGGTCACTTTCATGACTGAGTTCCGTTCATGGGTCTCACTTTGGGCTGTGTGTTCCGTGATCCGAGGATTTCAAGAATCGATCTAAACCACGGAACTGCCGCTTCTCCTGCTCATCGTCTTCACGCATCTTGCGGTTTCGCTTCCGGTGGGTGAGTAGTCGCCCCCTCCAGTACAGGCAGCGGATCAAAATGTCTCCATGCTGGCATCGAAACGAGGAAACTCTCAACCAGAGCGCCCCCGCGCCGAATCCAGGCGACGAAGCCGGCGAATACGGCCATCTCCGAGTATGAGGCGACTTGCCCGATGAGCTGAGCTTTATGTTCCCGCTCCTGCACACCGCGCTCAAGATCGTTGGCCAACTTGGTCAAACGCTCGACAAGTTTGTGACCAACGGCACGGATCTTTTTCCCTAGCGGTGAAAGCGGCTCAGCCGACACTTTTGCTTGCTCCTGAACAACGGTATTCGGTTGCTCTACCCTCACAAACGTCTGATTCGCCATCACAACTCTTGGCGCCGGATCTTCAATCCCTCTGACTCCCGACACATTTGTGATCAGTGCCTCCGTACTTATCGGCAGGAAAGGCAGTTGTATTGAAGGCGAGGCTATACCACCGCCGGTCCCGGAGCCGGAGCCTCCAGAACCTCCGATTCCACCCCCGTCACTGACCGTGGACGTGAAACTCTCGCTCGTAACGGCAGCGCTACCCCATGGGTGAATACCACGCGTCCGGCATCGATATTTGCTTGCGTAAAGATCGTGATTGATCGCCACGCCGGTAGACATCGTCAGCTCAGTCGCCCATTGAGGAGAGCAGCGGTCACGGTATAGGTCAACTGCCCAGGCGTGTTATCTACATCTGCAATCTGAAGTTCTGCATTGATGATCACATCTATTCCACTACAAACCACCGTCGAGCCAGTATTGGCCGCCACCAGCGCATCATTCACCGCCGCCATCGTGATCGCCAAGGTATCCACATCGGTCCCGCTATTTGTATCGGTACTGGTGATGGTCAGCGTGTCCGGCCCGGCATAATTCAAGGTGCCCTGGTAGCTCAGCGTCGCCAAGGTTGCGTTGATCTGCGCCTGCGTCCCGGAAAGCGTGAGGGTCTTCTTGCCGTTCGCCCCCGCACTGATCGCCACGCCCCCAGCCAGGCTCACGGTGAGCGTACCCTTCGTCGGGACCAACTGCGTCGTGCTCAGGTTGCTATCCACGTCCGTGACGCTCACGCCGTGTCTTCAATAAAGCTTTGCTGTTGCTCTTAGCTAGAGAGGCCGGACACGGTATTACGTACCTTGCTTATTGGTAGAGTACTTTGCCCTCAAGGATTGTCATCACTTTTCCGCTTTCTCGCTTTGTCACATTCCCCTTTGCGGCAAAACGATTGGCGACTGTACTCACTCGTGGGTAACCGAATATGAAGCGAGATTCGGAACGTGACATGACGGCCAGATCACAAACCAATGCGGTATAGAGGCAAGATTGCGCCCGTTTACTTGGACGATCCACCCTGCTTTAATAGCCTCTTCCACGTAGACGAATACTGCCAGACGATGACCGAGCTGCGGCATCACACAGGGGACGGAACCGACGGCTTCCACCCTTTTAGGGTTGCCTGCACAATGTTCGCGCAACAGCTGAATGGACATGGCTGATCTGGGGCAATTGAGCCTACGAATCTTCATCATCGCGATTGACTCTTTCTGAAAAAAACACACTTGTGCATTTTTAGATACAGTTATATTTTAAGACGTGTCGTATATTGCATTGCAATTACAATATCTTACATATATCAAGTGCGGGCACATGAATTGCTTAGCTGTAAGACGGGATGATCGTGTTTAAGCTTTTGTCTCTATTAAGGGAGGACTTGTGCGCAATCAACAAACTTTGGCATCGGCAGTAACCTGCTCTGGTGTGGGACTCCACTCTGGCCAATCGGCGTCGATTACGCTGCGGCCCGCCCCCCCTGACACCGGCGTGGTTTTTGTCAATCGCAAGACGAACGTTGATGCGCATCTTTCGGCCTCCATTAGACATCGTGTCCCAACAGAATTGTGCACAGCCATCAGCGGCAATGGGTTCCAAGTTCAGACCATTGAGCATCTGCTCTCGGCGCTGTCAGGCCTTCATGTTGACAATGTCTTCGTCGATGTATCGGCAAGCGAAGTTCCTGTCATGGATGGAAGCGCTGCTCCCTTCGTCCGGCTAATTCAATCCGTTGGTATTGTCCCCCAGAATCGGAAGCAGGCATTTCTTAAGATTATGGCACCGATCGAAGTGGCCGAGGGTTCGAAGCGTGTTCGGATCGAACCGTCCCCCACCCCGAGGATCACCTACTCCATTCACTATGAACATCCTTTGATCAACACGCAGACCTATGCCTATGATTGCTCCGCCAGTGCGTTTGAGAATGAGATCGCCGAAGCCAGGACATTTGGGTTTCTGTACGAAGTCCAAGCCTTGTGGGCTCGCGGGCTCGGCAAAGGCGGAACCCTGGATAACACCATTGTCCTGTCGGATGACGGGGTCATCAACGAATCCGGCCTCCGATTCGACGATGAGTTTGTTCGCCACAAAATCCTTGATCTGATCGGGGACTTTTCTCTTATGGGGATGCCCTTCATCGGTCACATCGTTGCAGACCGGTCAGGACATGCACTCCACACGCGGTTGGTCCAGCAGATCCTGACGCAGCCAGAGAAGTGGGTGCTTCTCAACGCAGACCCCTCAGGAGAAGGGAAGCGATCGATGGCACACGCGCTTCACCTTCATCCAGCTGTCGCACTTCAGGCGTCTTAGCAGTCTGCAGAGATTGCTATCTGGCTGATTGCGGATCTTCTGGCAGGACGCGCTCTTTATTCCAACACATCGCAGTGTGGTACGCCGGGAGTGAGTGGCCTCACCCCCGGCGCATCACATTAATAGCGGGGATTACTTCTTCTTCTTCTTTGCTGCTTTCTTTGTCGCCAAGAGTCTCACCCCCCTTCGCCGTATCACGTTAGGCCCGTTAACTGATCACTACACCGCCTGAATCAACATATCGTCTAACGCCTCGAACGTGTTGGGACCGACTTTCCTAAACCGCTTGTCCCGCTTGAGCGACGTGGCAATCGATGTCAGCGGTGTTTTCCCTTTGATCTGCAACCCGCCTTCGATGAGGCGCTGTACCAATTCCTTTGCATGCATGGAGCGATTTGATTCACGGAGGATCTCATAGGCCGCCTGTGGAACGCTTTTCCCAACGTACTTACTTCGGCCAAGCAAAATCTCTCGTGATTGATCGGTCACGTCCATGACCTGTGGAGACCGAATACCCTTGGAGTCGTCTGCGGGAATAATTTGGTTGGAGAGACTGGCAAGCTTGGCCTTGTCGGCCTCGACACGGTAGAGAGTTTCTGCAAGTTCGAGATACTTCTTAATCGTCGCAATTTCGTCATCCAACCGACGACGCTTCTTCTCCAGGTCCTGGAACCGACTCTTGTAGGCGTTAATCCGTTGTTCCAGCCCAACGAGAATGTCTCTTAATTCCTCCACAAGCACCCCTCGTAAAGCATGCTTGCTTTATAGCATTGCTTCTAATCTCTGTCAAGTTTCTTGATTCAAATAATATGTTCGCTCAATAAACATACTCTTGCACACATGTAATCCTTGCCTGTGCATTGTAGGGAAGGCTTGTTTCTGTGAAAAGCACCGTTACCCGCTCGATTACACGCAGGGCATGCTACAATCCGGCGTGCCGATTCTTTATGACCACCCGTCCCACGACATCCTACTCGACACGGCGATTGCCGCCGGCAAAGAAGCGGGCGCCCTCCTCCGGACCTATGCGAGTTCTGGGTTCCGCATCGAGTATAAGAATCCAATCAATCTAGTGACGGACGCGGACCGTGCCGCTGAACAATGTGTCATCGACCATATCCGGGCTCGCTTTCCCACCCATCGATTCTTGGCCGAGGAGCGTGGCCGTATTGAGGAGGTCCCGTCACCCTATCTCTGGGTCATCGACCCACTCGATGGCACCACGAATTTTGCTCACGGCTACCCCGCCTACTGCGTCTCTATCGGCCTTGAGTATGAGGGGCGCTGTATTCTTGGCGTGATTGTTGACCCCTCGCGGGACGAACTCTTCACGGCCATTGAACATCGTGGCGCTCAGTTAAACGGTCATCCCATCCACGTATCCAAGACGGCGACACTCAACAGCAGCCTGCTGGTGACAGGCTTCGCGTACGACATCCGAGACACACCGCGCAACAACCTGGATCATTTTGCCAAGTTTGCCATGAAGGCACAGGGACTTCGGCGAACGGGCTCTGCGGCATTGGATCTCTGCTATGTGGCGGCAGGGCGCTTCGACGGGTTCTGGGAAGTCCAGCTCAATCCCTGGGATATGGCGGCTGGATCAGTCATTGTGAAAGAAGCCGGTGGGCGACTGACCGATTTCAGCGGAAAGGATCTCTCCATCTACGGACAAGAGCTGGTCGCGAGCAATGGACAAATCCACGAGGTCATGCTCCAGGTTCTCAAGCAAGAGGCTCCACAGACATGAACGCACGAGAGAGCTGTGCCTCGTGAAGCTCCGCCACCAATGTACAACACGAGTGTAGATACGGTATGCTGTAAACATCGATCAACCGGAGTCTTCGCATGGCGCGTGCCGTCCCTCCACCAGAACAACCGAACAACAGTCTTTCCGGTGATCACCCCGTTGATCCAGCCTGGGACGTGGAATTGCTCCGCGTGCTCGTCAGCCGAAAAGGGATACAAGTCGAAGCCCAATGGGCGATCCACCCTCAGTTGAAGCAGGACCTGTTACCTGCCGAATGGCAGGAAGTGAAGGATCTCATGACACAGGTGACCAACATCGTCGGCAATCGCTTCTCCGAAGCTCTGGCGAATGTCGAGCCTATCCCTCCGGGTCATGCCTGATCGCTTCATCGCGCGACTTCTTTCTTCCCCACACCATCGAATCACATGGGAGGTTCCTCATGGACTCGTATTACCATTCGCATGATCTTGGCAAGTTTGCTGACATCGGAAAGGGCAACAAAGCACTGTGGGAGAAGTTTAAGAGCTACTACGACGCGGTGTTTGTGGATGGCGCACTGACAGAACGAGAGAAGGCGCTCATTGCATTGGCCGTCGCCCATACCGTGCAATGTCCCTACTGCATCGACGCCTACACGCAGGCGTCGCTGGAAAAGGGATCAAATGTAGAAGAAATGACCGAGGCCGTTCATGTCGCCTGCGCTATCCGCGGCGGCGCGTCGCTCGTCCACGGCGTCCAGATGCGCAACGTGGCCGAGAAGCTGTCGATGTAGTCTGCTTAAGGAGAATCAGAGATAGGGATTCTCCGGAATCGCCAGGGTGAAATACTTCCCCCGCTCTTCGTACAAGACCCGCTGTGCTGTGAGATCGTTGAGGATGGGTAAGAGCACTACATCGTCACAATCAGCTCGACCCGACACGGCCGCTTGAATCTGCACAGTGCTCATCGCTGACTCGTTGCAGATCTCAATCACCAGCGCGGCAAATCCCTCGTACCGTCGTCGAATCAGCGCCTTCGGATTGCGGCCATCGTAGATGGTCACATAGTTCGGTGCCTTTGAGTAATACAGAAACGGCCGATCCCCCGACTTATGCATTCGCTGCCAGCCTTCGATTGCAGCAACGAGATCTTGATACAGATGCGGATCAACCGGCCAGTTGTCGAGTTCATACTCAAAATCGTAGGCGATCTTTTTTAGATCGACCTGCCGTGCGTCGTAGACATATTCGTAGGCCATCCCCGGCCCGGTAATGCGGACTCCATATTCATGCGGCCTGGTGAAGTAGGGGCTGAAGCGCTGGAGCCAGAATTTACCGGTCGCTTCCGGCGGCTGCAGGTGAAGCAGGGAGGGAATCAGATCGAGCTGACGCTGATAGTCTTCGTTGGCCTCGCCTGGAAATCCCAGCAAAATATTCCATGACACCATCACGTGATAGTAGAGGCTCCACTTGAGGCAGACGATGTTCTGCATCGGCGTGACGCCCTTGTCCATGGCGCGCAGCTGATTGAGGCTCAGGCTTTCCAAGCCTGGCTGCATACACTTCACCCCGCCGGCGGCTAAGGTCTTGATCTGGCGTTTCTGTAGATTGCTCTTGGTTTCGATAAAGACATCTAGGTCGCAATGGTCCTCGGCCAGCTTGCCGAAGAGATTGTCGATATAGGCCATGTCGATGATGTTATCGACAAGACGGAATCGCACGGCATCGTAGCGCTGTGAGAGGCCGGCGATTTCTTTTAATACTTGTTGTGGCGCCTTGGCCCTGAACTTCATGCTCTGGGCATTCAATCCACAAAACGTACAGTGATGTTTCTCGCCCCACCAACAGCCACGAGAACCCTCATACAATAGGATTCGATCGAGACCTTGCGCCGTCTGCCCGAGTTCAGCAAGTAACGTATAGTAGTCGTCATAATCGGGAGGACCGGTCTTCGCAAAATCGGAGAAGAGTGATTCATTCGGTGTGAGCATGATCTTGTCGCCCTGGCGGTACGTCACCCCATTCGGATAGCCCCCTGTTTTGCCGACCAGAACCTGGCGAACGAACGGCAAGAAACTTTCTTCTCCCTCGCCGACCACCACGTGATCGATGAAGGGGAATGCCCGGAAATGTTCAAGCCCCATCTCGCCGTCGAAGTTGGCTCCGCCGAAGACGATCGTCACGTCGGGGTACAGATCCTTGATGAGCTTGGCCATGGTGAGGCTGGCGACGTTCTGATCGAACGTCGAGGTAAACCCGACCAACTTATACTGTCCCCAATTGATCGCGGTGAGAGCCCAAGTGAGAAATTGCGGCGCGATGCGGGTCGCCATCTCTTCGAAGTACCTGATGGGTTTACCGCACTCGTGAGACAGTTGCTCGAAAACCGGCTTGAAGATGCGAGGATACTCGGCCCGTTTTGGGTTGTCCGGAAACAGCAGGGAGGAGAACAGCCACTCGCCAAAAAGTGCGCGCTTCTCACAGATCGCTTCGTGCAACTCCACCCCAATCAGGTGAGCAAACCGGACGTTCAAGTGATGGCAATCGACAGAGATCCCATTGGACTTGAGAAGCGCAGAGAGCGTGCCGAGCTGAATCGAGGGATACTTGGCGTAGCTGAACGGCATATTGACAAGCGCAACTCTCGTTTCATCGCTCATCTAATGCCTCGCGTGGTTATGAAAAGCTCCTGATGAACTTGCGATACGACAGGCCGGACTAGGCTCCTGCCTTGAACGATTCAAATTCTCGGTCCGCCTTCGCTGCCAGATAGAAATCACTTTCGGTCAGGCCGTTGATCTTGTGCGTCCAAATCTCAACTTTGCACTTGCCCCAGGCGAGATAGAGATCTGGATGATGGCCCTCCGCCTCCGCGATCGCTCCGACCTTGTTCACATAGGCCAGCGCCTGAGCAAAATCTTTAAATGTATAGAGTCGCTCAAGGTGACCCTGTGCGTTAAGTGACCACCCTCGCCCTAATTCTTTCAACAAGGCCTCGGCACGATCATTCGCCACAGGTGGCACTCCACCACGGCACGGAATACATTTATTATCGGCAAGACTCATGCAAAGCCTCCTTTCACGAGTAACAAAAAAACTATTCTAAATGGGTAATCCGTACAGAAACAAGGAGGGGAGTACAAAGCGGGCTATTCAGTCTCGTCCGGCGCTCCACCGGACTTTGCCAGGTCGTCCATCTTGATTTTATCCGGATTGAATTTGGCTGCGGCCTGCGTCATGCGATCGAGCGCGTCGTCAAACGATAAGGGTGGCGCATCTTTGGGACGGAAGCGAATGGGATTCACCCGGGCCACGACGAAGCTCTTCAGATAGGGGCTGGTCAGCCCCTTTGCCTTGAGGGCTTCGACTTGTTTCACAATGAGATCGTCCAATTCGAGAACGATCTTGGCTCTTTGCTCACGAAGGGTCAACGCAGTCTGAAGTGGCTTTTGGAGAAATTCGTCCACTCGTTTCAACACTGGATGGTAAGCCCCGCCGCTGAGTCGTGGCCGCTCTTCATAGCAGAGACCGAGCGTGATGAACGCCGGCTCTTCGAACTCCAGCGCATACGTGTCTTCCGTTGCGCCATTGAGTCGCGCGAGTTCCCGGTACATGCGGATGACTTCCAGCGCTTTCTCACGGAGGTTGTGCGATTTCTCCGTATTTAGCGCGAGGATCTGATAGGCGGCGGCAGCTTCTGGAACCACGATCGCGATAATACTTTTCGCTCCCAGCGTCCGCATGGCAGACAGACGATGGTTGCCGTTCGGTGTCCAATACTTCGTTGCTTGGTCGGGTTTTGCGATGCGCACTGCGATGATCGGATCGAGAAATCGACCGATTTTCCCGATGACCCCTTCCAACTTTCGGACGTGGGTGTCCGAAAGGTTCCGTTGGTAGGGTGTCGGCTCAACCAGGTCGATCGGCAAGGCGGCCTGGACCAGCCATTGGCCCCCATATGGGTCACGATAGACTGAGAGAACTTTCCCTCCATCCGCCTCGATCAGCCGATGCAACTCGGCCACGGCACCAGGCGGTGCAGCGGCTTGCAACTCACTGGCTGCCAGGCCAGTCGAGGCTCCAACCGGTTTCCGACGCCGTCTCGCCCCCTTGGGCAACGGGTTTCTTTTCAATTTCTTTTCAGCCACTGGGATATGGTAGGACAGAGCCATGACAAAAGAAAGCCCTACGAGCACGATCCTTCGCATCGGACATCGAGGCGCCTGCGGCTACCGGCCAGAAAACACTCTGGCGTCGATCGAACACGCGATCACACTGGGCTGCCACTTCACGGAAGCCGATGTCCGGCGGACTGCCGACGGAGCGCTCGTGCTCCTGCATGATGAACAGGTCAACCGGACAACGAATGGGCGAGGACACATCGCCGAACTCGCGTTAGAGGACGCCCAACAGTTAGACGCTGGGAGCGGCCAGAAAATCCCAACCCTCGAAGAGACGCTCGCTATGGCCAGCGGTCGGATCGGGTTGATCTTGGAATTGAAAGTGCCGGGCCTGACCTACGACACCTGTGCCACAGTCCGTGGCAGCGGCTTCAACGGATCTGTGATCTACGCTTCGTTTCTCCACGAAGAACTCCAACACGTGCGAAGAATTGATCCGAAGGCTCAGACATTAGCGCTGTTCAAACGGCTGCCCGATGATCTCGTCGCCACGGCCATCAGTCTCCAGGCCACGCATGTCGGGATACGCATCAATGCGGTCACCAAACCCCTTGTGCATCGCCTCCATGATGCATGCCTGCTTGTGTTTGTCTACGCCATCGACAAACCGGCCGCGATGAAACGGATGAAGATGCTCGGCGTGGACGGGATTATCTCCGACTTTCCAGACCTTATCTGAAAGGCCACGCAACTGTCAGCGTTGAAGAATGCCCCTAAAATGGCACGGGCGACCTTGCACTACGGTGGGAGGTCGCCCGTGATCGGCGCTTAGGACGCCGGACTATGATGCTCTCAGTTGTTGCGGCCCAGAAGACCCACACGAGACAAGGCGTCCAAGGTTTCCAGTCGGGGAAGACCTCGTCAGTTCCGGGTACCTGGTTCCTCCTGCTTCCGAAGGGCTCTCCGCTCATATGGCTCTGGCCCTCATGTAGGAGGGCCATGCGTACCATTCTGGCACAGCCAGCGAAGAATCGGTTAGCAAGACCGACGAGAAACCCACCCGTGAATCGGTGGGCCTGATGGGCCAGGTGGCGTCGTATCGTCCATTTCCACCCTCCTCTCGCGATGAACTCACCGAGAGACCTGGATGGCAGCCGCGCGGTCTACCCGATCTCTCGAACTTCCGTTAAAAGATGGGCCGCACTGTCCTCACTACGCCCATTAGAAAACCTTGTCAAGAGTAATCTGACGCTTCTTGGCACCGATGCGTAACACAGAGCAAATGCCGACCAACACAAGATCTTCAAGCGGAGAATACCATCGCAAAGGCAGAGGGAAGAACACGCCGTAGCACCCACAGTTTGGAAGATCAAGGCCGCGGAACAGGGTCATGATGAGCCCCACGGCATAGAGACCGTTCAACATCAGGGCAAAAAACGCACCGGTCGGGAGCAGCCAACCGGAAAGGATCATGCTGCCAGTACCCACTCGACTGCAATGATCGTGAGTGCCACCGGCCAGAGCGACCAGCTGGGGAACAGCTGGTAGGTAGCCAAGATATCGACGAATCCAGGCGGATCCAGTGATTTTCCTAAAGCTGAGGCCAGGAGCACTCCCCCGATCAACAGGCGGCAACACCATGTCACGACGGTCCAATTCATATGGGAGACTCCCGCATAAAGAATGAGGAGGAGTGCGGTGCTCCTGCCGCACTCCTCCTCATTTCATGCCTCACTCGTGATTGAGCGTGAATGGCTGCATCGACCGATTAAGGTCTCGCTGACGCCCCGCTACACGATCCGAAGCTTGGTGAAATCTACACCGTCTGGTGCCGGGGGTGTCTTGAGGTTCATCTCTTCCAACGCATCAACGACTCGCTCAGCCACGATCAGATTGCGGTACCACTTCCGATTAGCTGGCACGACATACCACGGCGCCCGCTCGGTACTCGTGGCCGAGAGGACCTCTTCGAAGGCTTTCTGATACTCATCCCACAACTTGCGCTCCTCAAGATCGCCAGAACTCCATTTCCAGCGCTTCTCCGGATCGGCGATGCGGGCCTCCAGCCGTTTTTTCTGCTCTTCCTTCGAGATATGGAGAAAGAACTTGAGCACGGTCGTGCCGTTCTCAGTCAGCAGTTCCTCGAATTCCTTGATCTGGTCCAAGCGGCGCTTCGCAACTTTCTCGGACACCCATCCATGCACCCGTGTAATCAGGACGTCCTCATAATGCGATCGGTTAAAGATCCCAATGTAGCCTTTGGGTGGAACTTCGCGGTGAATGCGCCACAAAAAATCACGGGCCAATTCATCCTTGGAGGGAGCCTTGAAAGCCGCAACTTTGCAGCCCTGCGGGTTGATGCCGGACATCACGCTTTTGATGGTCCCATCCTTTCCGCTCGTATCCATCCCCTGCAGGACGATAAGAAGCGATCGAGTCGCATTGGCATACAGACGCTCTTGGAGTCCATCGAGCCCGGCGATGAGTGTGGCCGTTTCCGCTTTTGCCTTTTCTTTACCTTGGTCGCTCTTTTTGTACTCCCCGGTGTCGTCCGGATCGTACTGTTTCAACGAAAGCTTGGCGCCGGACTTCACACAATACCGTTTCATGAGTTCCCCCCTGTCTCAGCGCAGAAGACGCCCCATCGTTGGTGATTGTCGGCACACTGCACAGACCCACGTATGGTCCGAGAATCGGATGAACCGGGTGTGGAGCCTATGGTTGTCTTGGAGCATCCTGGGCACAGCGGAAGCCGACATTAGGATCCTGTTCGGTCGGGTCACCCTTCGTGCGAAACGAAGACCGTAGCCGATATGGCGTATTGATGTAGGATCCACCGCGCTGGACTTTGGCCGTCCCTTCGCTGGGTCCACGTGGATTGATCGCGGGACTGTTGATGAAACTGGAATAAAAATCCTCGGCGTACCAGTCCATCACCCATTCGTAGAGATTTCCGGCTAGATCCTGCACGCCGTACGGGCTTTGCCCCATGTGGTGATTGCCGATGACCGACACCGTCTCCGCACCGCCTTCCTTCAACCCATAGACCGCGTGGACTGGAGTCGGCGGATCGTTTCCCCACGGATAGGTCCGTTCATCAGTCCCGCGTGCTGCCTTTTCCCATTCAGCCTCTGCGGGCAGCCGTTTCCCCAACCAGAGACAATAGCCCATTGCATCCATCCAGTTCACCCAACGGACAGGACGCTCGGCATGAATCACAGGCGTCTCCTTATCCGCGAATCCCCATGGAGGTTCGCTCTGAATAGCTCCAACGTACTTGGCGAATCGTCCGTTCGTCACCTCAAATTTGTCGATGTAGAAAGCATTGAGGTAGACCCGGTGCGTAGGGGCTTCGTCTTCATCTCCTTTGTCGCTTCCCATCACAAACTCACCGGCCGGCACCAAGACCATCGGGGCCCCATCTTTCCCAATCAGTTCAGGAGCGGCCGTGGACAGCGCAGCCAGCTGGTGCATAGCGCCACCGTTGGTCGGCGACTTGCTTCTCTCTCCAGCTTTGTGCTCGCCATTGGCGCCGGGAAGTTTCGCCGGAATGGGAGGAAGGTCAGGCTTGAGGGAAGTTGACGGGACGGACTCAGACTTCGAGGCCCGACTTTCTGTCGCCGCTGCCAGCCCTGCCTGTAGAAGGAGAGTCAGGGCACCAGTCATACACACAGCCACAATTCGTTGGACATTCATACGTGAGCCTCGGCTGATACTAAGGTACCGAAAACGTAAGGCCAAAATCCAGCCCACTTCGATCTGGCTGCTCTATAGACTGAGGCCCGACGGCGGCAACCCGTTGAACATAATAGCCGATGATTGCGTGCGAGAGTTGCACTTACCGATCGTCCAGTGTAGCGTAGACACCAGTATGCCGGTCTCGATTGCGTTCGCCATTCAGAAGTCCCTCCATCTTGGCACTTGTACCCTGCTCGTCGCGCTGGCCATCGGCGTCTCCGGCTGTGGTGGTCCTTGGCGCGATACCTATTTCAAGAAGGGGGTCGGTCGACTGTCACAGGAAGAGATTCGAGAGCGACTAGGCCCCCCGCACACGGCCAAGACCCCGGCGCTTGGTGGGGATAGTCACTGGACCTATCGGTTCGCACTCAGCGAGCAAGACCTCACCACGTTGAACGCCTCATTCGTCGCTGACGCTTCCCACTCGGTCACCAGCTTGATGGGCAAGGGGGTAGAAACCGCCAAACCTACGTTGTATTGCTATCGGTACACGTTGACATTCTCTGAAGACAAGACCCTGAAGAACTGGAAACGAGAGGAATGCGTTCCGGGCACCCGCGAAACACTAACCGCCAAATAGAGGAGGATCGTGCCCCCAAGCGAGTGGTTTTCCATCGACAGCTCGGTCACACTGGACGGACTCAAGTCGCTGATCCTGTTGCTGTTCTTGATTATCGTCCGAGCGCTGGCCGTCCGATGGATCGCCGGCAATCCAACGCTCTCGATGGAATCGAAACGCCGGTGGGTGGTGACGACCCGGAATTCCGTCGTCTTCGCGTTTCTTATCGGCCTGGTGATCATCTGGGCCCATGAACTCCAGGCGTTCGCCGTGTCGCTCGTCGCGTTGGCGGCGGCCATGGTCTTGGCGACAAAAGAGCTGATCCTCTGTTGGAGTGGCGCGGCGCTGCGAGTGGGCGGCAAGGTCTATGCCGTTGGTGATCGAATTCAGATTGCAGGCTACCGGGGAGTCGTACTGGATCACGATGTTTTTGCAACGAAGTTATTGGAGATCGGTCCCGGGCAATCCGCACACTTGTACACCGGCCGGGTCGCCGTATTTCCCAATAGCCTGCTATTCACGAATACCTTGATCAAAGAGAATCCAGACCAGGAGTATGGCCTCTATACACTCATGGTGCCGATCAAGGCCGATGACGACTGGCGGAAGGCTGAATGCACTCTCATGGAGGCTGCCAAGGCCGAATGTGCGCCGTTCATGGAGGAAGCCGTCCGGCAAATGAAACTGCTGGAGCAGGCCAATCTGCTGGAAGCACCGTCACCAGAACCACGCATCACGATCCAATTACCCGATTCCGGAAAGATCCATTTAGTACTCCGGTTCCCAGCCCCAGATCGGGGACGTTCCCGCATCGAGCAAGCCATCCTCCGTCGGTATCTTATCGGAACAGCCACATCCAACTGACCGGCGCAGAGAGTTTCAGCCCAGACAAAGGAAGAGGGCTTCCTTCGTCGCCGAAGGAAGCCCTCTGATGACTTCGAGCGCTCAGACGTCTGTCTTACTTCGGAAATGCCTTTGGCGCCGTAACATGTTGCCACCCTTCGCCGTTGAGCGTACGGAGGAAGGCCACCAGGTCATGCTTTTCCTCATCCGTCAGCTCAAGGGGGATAACGAGATTGTCTTGGTGTGGATTCTTGACACCACCCTTGTTGTAGAAATCGACGACTTCTGCAAGAGTCTTGAAACGCCCGTCGTGCATGTACGGAGCGCTTCGCGCGATCTCCCGCAAGGTCGGGGTCTTAAATGCGCCGAGCTCCTCAGCGTTCTGCGTGACCATGTATCGACCAAGATCCACTTTATTGTCGTCCCAGCCGATGCCGAGGTTATGAAATTTCTCGTCGGTGAAATTGAACCCGGAGTGGCACTTGGTGCAGCGTGCCTTATCCCTGAACAGGATGAGGCCCTTCTGCGCGGCTTCCGGAATGGCCCCCGCTTCCCCTCCCTGATCGAAACGGTCCGCAGGGCTGTTGCCGGACAAGACAGTGCGCTGGAAACTAGCAATAGCCATGCCGACCCTTTCGGTTGTGATGGTGTCATCCCCAAAGACTTGCTTGAAGAGTTTCCGGTAGCCTGGGATTTTCATCATCTTCGCATTCATCACATCGTAATTGGCAAAGCCGTGCTCGATCGGATTTGTAAACGGACCGACCGATTGAGCTTCCAATGTCGGGGCCCGGCCGTCCCAAAATTGTGTGCTGCTGAACACCCGGTTGAAGGACGCTGGTGCACTGCGGCCACCCTTCTGGCCTCGGATGCCGGCAGAAACCGGCTTGCCATCCGTGAACGCGAATTTCGCCATATGACAATTCGCGCAGGCGATGGTGTTGTCCTGCGACAACCGCTTGTCAAAAAACAGCAGCCGGCCTAACTCTACCTTCTCCTTCGTCAACGGATTATCGGCCGGAATGACCACAGCAGTCTCTTCGAGACCGAACGGAATCTTGAGCTTGTACTCCTCTGCTTGTGCGTCGCCGAACGAGAATCCCAACAACGACCCCAACATTAATAATGCACACAGAAGTATCAAATTAGTCAGCTTCCGCCTTTTCATCTTCGTCTCCTCCCTTCGTGCAGTGACAGAAGTGTCATTGCGCTTTGGTTATATATGTGAACCAAATGTCCTCCTCTTCGAGTGGCTTGCAGCCTCTCGCCCCACATTGGCCCCATCGCATGCGTCGCCTCACCCCACGCATTCGACCGGCTCAAGTCCTGGGTGAGATGTCTCCTACTCCAATAGACTTCGGATCATCCATGTCAGTTTTTCATACACCTGCATGCGCATGGTCCGCGGATCGATCATCAGCTTACCCAAAGCCTTCTCAGCCGATGGAAAGACGTTCCAGGATGTTCGCACCAACGCGTCTTCCCCATCGGCGAACTGGCGAATCCTATCGTCGACCACCGTAGTAGTACCGACGAGCGCCTGTCATATCATGACTCGTGCTGCCGACTCAATCCGCAGGCAATCGCCGGTCTCACAAAACAAACTAGCACACCAGCCACAACCAGGACAGCCCTGCATCCGACGATCGACCCGTCTTTCAGGTTCATGGCCTCCTCCTTCCAACCTGCAACATGTCGCGATGCTTCGTCCGCCTGATGAAACATAAAGTATCCAGTCTCTCAAAATAAGTCCAATTGAGAATATAGATTCTCTATATTAATATTTCTTATTCACGAAAGGAGCCGGAGATGACACTGACGGAATTGCAATACATCGTGGTCGTGGCGCAGGAACGGCATTTCGGCCGCGCTGCGGAACGAGCATTCGTGACCCAACCGGCATTGAGTCTGGCGATCAAGAAGTTGGAAGATGAATTGGGTGCGATGATTTTCGAACGGCGCCGGAGCCGAATCGAACTGACTCCGCTCGGCGAGCAAATCGTCCATCAAGCGCAGCGTGTGCTAGAAGAAGCGGAACACATCAAACTCATCGCGGCGCAAGGTAAAGATCAACTGAATGGGCTGCTGCGGTTCGGAGTCATTGCCACCGTCGGGCCTTATATCCTGCCAGATCTAATCGCAACTCTTCACAAGCGCGCACCGGCGATGCCGCTTGAAATCGAAGAGAGCTTAACGGGCAATCTGACCGCAATGCTCAAGAACGGGAAATTAGATGTCATCATGGTGGCCCTGCCATTTGAAGAGCTGGGCATTCACACTCAAGCCCTCTATGATGAGCCGTTTAAAGCAGTGGTCCCAGTTGGGCATCGGTGGGAGCGCAAAAAGCAGATCGACGCGCGTGAACTCGATGGCGAAAAGGTGTTACTGCTTCATGCTGGGCACTGTTTTCGCCAGCAGGTGTTGAATGCTTGCCCGGAACTGAGCCGATCCGATACGGAAGGCCTACAGGGAAATTCTCTCGAAACGATTCGCCAGATGGTCGCCTCAGGGTTAGGCGTCACCGTGCTACCCTGCAGTGCTCTCACGAAGAAGTACACAAACAAGCGATTGATCGCCATCGACCTGGCAAAACCGGTACCGGGGCGTCGAATCGGACTCGCATGGCGCCGTGGGTTTACACGACCACAAGTGATCGACGTGATCCGGGACGCCATCCGTGGGCTGAAGATGCCAGGATTGAGCATGGTGCCAGGCGAACACCAGTCGGCATGACACCTCTCAGCGTTCCTTCTGGGCGCTTGTTGCGCCCGATGACTTTTGTTAGGATGCCGCCGACTGAACTGAAGCACGTCCTTGATGAAAATCGCCACGTTCAACGTCAATTCATTGCGCAAACGCTTGCCGATCGTGCTGGAATGGCTCGATCGGCACAAACCGGATGTGCTGTGCCTTCAGGAAACCAAAGTCCAGGATAGCGAGTTTCCCTTGCTCGCGCTGGCACCCAGCGGGTATGTAACGACCTTTCGGGGAATGAAATCCTATAACGGGGTGGCGATTCTCAGCCGAAAGAAGCCGGAAGCAGTGTTCTACGGATTCGACGATGGAGGAGACCCTGAAGACGCTCGCTTGCTGAGAGTGATCATCGATGGGATTCCCATCGTGAACACCTACGTGCCGCAGGGGTTCGAAATCGACTCGCCAAAGTATGCCTACAAGCTCGCCTGGTACGAACGATTGCGGAACTATTTCAACGCACACCTTTCACCGCAGGCCCCGGCGATCTGGTGCGGAGATATGAACGTAGCCCCACGCCCTATGGACGTCCACGGTCCAGAGAAACATCTGAACCATGTCTGTTACCACGAAGCCGCGCGTAAGGCATATGAACAGACGGTGGCATGGGGATTTCAAGATGTTTTTGTGAAACTCTACCCGACACGTCAACAATATACATTCTGGGACTACCGTGCGCCGAGCTCACTTGCGGCCAACAAAGGGTGGCGCATTGATCAGATGATGGCCACCGCGCCACTTGCGGACACATGCGTGAAGGCGGATGTGGACGTCGAGCCGCGGCGAGCGAAAGAACCTTCAGACCACACCTTTTTGTGGGCTGAGTTTTCGATCTGACCGTGCGCGCGACATCCACTCCAACCATGCCGATCAATCCCGCGGTCTTGGGGATGACTGGAATGGGACTCCCCTCCTAGGCCGCCTTGGCTCGCATGTGGTTGCTGCGATTCTGTTGGATCAAGGGATCAATGATCAGCCCACAATTGAGACAGCGCAGAATAACGGTACTGGACGAGACTGCCGGTTGACGCTCTTGGATCATCAAGCCTTTGCATTTTAGACAAGTCATGGGGTCCCTCCTGCTGAAATAAATGATGGCAATCACGTCATGCATGCACGAGGGGTACAGTAGCATCGTGAGATTAACCCCAAGTTAACAGCCAGTTAAAAATCTCTAATGTCGAGTTCGGTCATCATCTAACTTTTCAACACGTTATGCCTCGTGCCTATCGGTGTGAATGTTCAACTCTCCGCGAGGAAGTACGGACTCAGCTGCGAACTCCTGCACTGAAAGTGGTTGAGAAACAGTCGATGAAGAATCCAACACCACCCGGCCATAAAGCATCCACGGCGGATGTGGCCATTATTGGAGGAGGAGCGGCTGGCCTTGCCGCTGCCATCTCAGCGAAAGAACACAGCCAAGGCGCAAGGATCTACCTGCTCGATGGGGCGAGATCATTGGGGGCCAAAATTCTGGTCTCAGGCGGAGGACGTTGCAACGTCACGCATGATGGCGTGACACCGAAGGACTTTTTTGGCAATCGGCACATCGTCCGCAACATTCTCGCGGCATTTTCCGTCGAACAGACGATCGCGTGGTTTACCTCACTCGGTGTTGAACTGAAACGCGAAGAGACCGGCAAGATGTTTCCGACCACCGATACGGCACGCACTGTTCTTACTGCACTGCTTGCGCGTGCGCGGGATTTGGGTGTCACGGTATGCCCGGATCATCGTGTGAGCGAAGTTCTTCGGTCGGGATCCGGCTTTGAAGTTCGGCATCGCGATGGCCTGCTCCATGCCGACCGACTCATTCTCGCCACCGGTGGTCAATCGTTGCCGAAAACAGGTAGCGATGGATTCGGGTATCGGCTGGCCCGCTTTCTCGGCCATCACGTGACACCGACTGTCCCCGCGTTAGTACCGCTCCTGTTGCACCGCTCCATGTTTCACACGGCACTCTCGGGCCTCTCGCAGGAAGTAACGCTGACAACTCTGGTGGATGGTCAAGAAGTTGATCGACGCACAGGAAGCCTGCTCTGGACCCATTTCGGAATCAGCGGCCCCGTCGTCATGGACGCCAGCCGCTTCTGGACTCTTGCAACGAATCGAGGCACGCGTGTGGATCTCTATGGCAACTTCGTGCCGGGTCGATCAGCTGAGGCATTGAAGGAATGGTTCATCAGCAAGACCGTTGAACATCCGAAGCGCTCGCTCGTACGAACCCTCTCGTTACTGGTCCCAGATCGCTTTGCCGAATCACTGTGCTGCTCATGTTCTTGCGACCCGTTGAAAATAATGACTCACGTCTCGCGTACTGATCGAGATCGGTTGCTTAGTGCACTGACTCGGTTCCGCTTTCCCGTGGAGGGTCATCGAGGCTGGAACTTTGCTGAAGTAACGGCCGGCGGTGTGCCCTTGGAAGAAATCGACTATCGCACGATGGAATCAAAACTGCTTCCCGGGATCTATCTTGCCGGAGAGCTGTTGGATTGCGACGGCCGAATCGGAGGGTTCAACTTTCAATGGGCTTGGACGACCGGATGGCTGGCTGGGCGGTCAACAACCAAGAGTCTGTTTACGATAAAACCATCCTCAGGAAACCCATGATCCCCAAGTTCGTTCACTCTCCCGTTCGCCACGGCCTTACTAATTCCAAGATCACCACACGCCTGCCTCTGCCTCCGAACAAGCCTTGGCCTTAGGAAGAGTCTGATGCGAAGCTGTTCCTTCCTTTATGGACGCCTCATTGGGGGATAACATCGTCACCTGGAGCTTTTCTTCAGCAAAGACCTCATCGTTGGTCCGCAGGACACCTTCACGATTCAACATCTTGACCGCATTCGTGCGCGAAACAATCGGGGGATACTGTCTGAACTGATCCGCCGAGACATAAGGAACCTGGATGGTCACAGGACGTCGCTTAACGTAGATGAATTCGCGCAGATTGTCGTCAATAGACGTCTTCAAGGTGACCACTACTGATTTCTCCCTGGGAAGAGTTGCAATCGAGAGGACGTACAACGGCTTCACATTGGGCGGCGCCTCTTTCTGTCCAGTGACCACAAGATTTTGAGCCGTCAAGAGCTGCGTCGACTGATTAATGGCGGGAGACCGAACACCGACCTGTAAATTCGTGATGTCGCGATCCGACACATTTTCGAGCAACAGCTTGAGAAGCACCCAGGCGTGCGGATCGGGGACTTTGGCCCGACCATTCGGCACTGATTGTTCCTCCCGGCGGATGCTGCAATCGGACACCAGGTTGCGTCGCTCAAAGAAATAGAGCGTATTCATCCCCTGCGGCTGAATACCCCGTTCATACGTATAGACCGACACACCGACATGAATCATCGTCGGTCTGAACCAGTTCACAACCGTCGGGAGGACAAAGGGGACAAAGGCAGCAAACAGGCCAAGAATGGCAACCTTACTGAGGAGGCTCTGCCGCCAGAACCAATTCCAGCACTTCGTCAACCACGCCATAGAACCCTTACCCGATATTCTCGGTCTTGCATGCGCCAACCATACGCCCTTGGAGGAACTCCAGACAAGAGCAAGACTTTTCCTTGACTGTCGCCGTTCCAAGTCGCCATGCTGATCGTGAATCGGATCAAGAGGATTAATGTCGGAGAAGCAGTCTCAAGAAGCTCACGAGACGGATCGGCGGATCACCATCCGCTGGAAAGGGATGCTTGCGCTTAGCATCGTCTTCATTGCACTGGGGCTCTTTGTCGAGTGGCCCCCTCCGCAGGAAGCCAGCGTACCGAACACGTCATCGTTCCTGATCATCCTCGGTGGGTTCCTCGGTGCGGTCGGACTCCTAACTGCACTTCGGGGAGGGTAGATGCATAGACTCTGAGAGGCACGCCCTGCGTCTATGGGAGATCGGACAGGACTACCGGCTTCCCGCCTGGGGCTGAACTGCGCTCACGCCATACGGGCTGAAGAAGGCCAGCACCTTGTCACCCACCTTAAACTGGCCACCGAGTTGGGTCTGTGGCGTGAGGTTCAGAATGTGGAGCTGCCCTTTTTCGTCTCGAATAACCATCGTTCCAGGAATACCGACCGTCATCGAGATAACTTCTCCTTGAACAGGCGGAAGTGCGAGGGCGGAATTGGGTAGACTGACTACAGTGATGGCCAAAAGTAGTAAACTGGTTAGTGCGCTGTTTATAAGCCACTGCATGGCGACATTTCATTTCTACATGTGGGGACGATCAGTCTCCGTGGCCGCATCATGGTGGCCAGTAGGGGTTCCGGCGCTGACCACCTTCCGTTATTGTATCAGAATGCCTGTCACCTAGGTATACGGCGGTTGAGTAAGAGGCGCGGCAATTCGCAACACATATAATTCCCCCCCTAACCGTCGAGGTGACTCCAGATCTCACGCGATCCCACTCACGACTCTTGGTCATGCTTGTCCCCTCTCCAGGTGCTCAGAATTAGGCCCCCCTCTTTCGTGGTAGATGTTTCGAGGGATGCGCTCGCTTACTCTCTCCGCTACGATTGATCTATCAGCCTGGATGGACACAAACGGAAGGAGCAGCCATGACCAATAGGACGAATCCCGTACGACGCCATAGCCGGTTTCCGGTCAGCTGGCCAGTCCTGTATGGGAATAACGCCTTTTTCGCAGAAGGGACCGTCTTGGATCTAACCGCTCGGGGCTGGCGAGTGGCAGGATCGATGCCGGTGACACCTGGTATGCAGTTAACTCTGCAGGTATCCATCCCCGAACGTTCTGCACCGCTGTGTGTCCATCGGGCAACCGTGCTGTGGGTACTCGATCATGAGTTTGCGATTGAAGCTCACGAGATGGCACCGATCGATCAAGCCTGGGTCGCCGAATTTCTCCGGCACAAACTCGGGCTCATGTGGATATCACGAACAGCCGATCATAAGCCCTCACTTCGAGCCAGAGACAAGACACCCCATGGTGAGACCGCCCTGCCACAACATTCCGTTCCATCCATAGAGAACGTCCTGCGTCGATTCCTTGCAATTGAAACCGGTTTGGCAGGCATGTCAGCCGAACCATGGCGAAACAGTGACTCGGAGTTTCAGGAGACCGAGACAGATCCCCTCTGCGACCGCCAGCCCGAGAAGATTTTGCGCGAAGCACGCCGCATTCTTCGATGCATGGTTGCTCTCAACGCTGATCGCGTCCAGGCCGGCAGAAATCCGATCGCGGACAATTAGCACCTCGCGAATAGACACTTACCCACGTCTCACCTCAACAGCGTAGTCGACAAGAAAGGGAAGCCCCCGGATGCTCGGCGGCTTCCTCTTGAAGAAACTCAACGCTTCAAAGTCTGAGCAGCCATCCATTCCTTCGAATGGTACCCGACCTCTTTGTTTGCCCTCAAGAAGAGGAGCTGCTACGGAACCATGAAGGGAAATGTGGGGTGGATGACGGGTTTCGAACCCGCGACCTCCGGATCCACAATCCGGCGCTCTAACCAACTGAGCTACACCCACCATGAAGGGAAATGCGCAGAATACAACCGATGCGGTAAGAGGTGATCTTAGCAAAGACACTGGAGTGGCCGCAACCCGCTAGGGCATGTCGCCAACCGTCAAGAGTCACGCGGTGATCGACGGTTGGAGCTCCACAATCACCTCCCACCGTCGACGATTGACCGATGATGCCTACCCTCGTGCATCAAAGGCCGCCTGCATCTCCGCGGTGATAGCCGCCACCGTTGCTGCCGGGTCTTCCGCATCGCGAATAGGCCGGCCGATCACGAGATAATCCGCGCCGGATGCGATCGTCTGCGTGGGCGTCGTCGCCCGTGCATGGTCGTCGACTCCCCTGCCGGCTGGCCGGACTCCCGGCGTGACAACCACAAAGTCTGGCCCAACTTTCTGTCGGATGGCCGCCGCTTCTTCACCGGAGGCCACCACCCCGTCACAGCCGACTTCTGAAGCGAGCGCTGCCCTGGCTGTGACCAGATCTTGGACCGTCCGCTGTATTCCCATTTCCCGGAGATCCTGACTGTCGAAGTTCGTCAACACAGTCACGGCGAGCAGCTTCAGTGCCGAACCCTCCCGCCCCTGCACGGCCGCCATGAGCGCCTTGCGGTTCGCGTGGATGGTTAAAAACTCCACTCCCATGTCCGCAACCCGACTCGTCGCGCGGCGAACTGTCTCTTCGATGTCGAGAAATTTAAGGTCGAGAAACACCCGCATGCCCCGCTCCACAATCCGCTTCACCATCTCAGGGCCTGCTGCGGTGTACAGCTCAAGGCCGACCTTGACGAACGAAATATGCCCCTGGAGCCGGTCTAAGAGCCGGTCCGCTTCCGCTGCTGAAGGCACATCCAATGCAAAGATGAGTCGGTCACGTGCCGCAGTCTTCACCATACTCGTACTCCTTCTTGAGTGCCGATCCTTGACGGCCGGCGAGATACTATGATACTAGTCACTCTTTTTCACAGGAGTGACCGATGCCTCAGATTCATAAATCGACGATTCGACGTGCGCGTCAAGCTGAGCGACGGCATGAGCGGAACCGGGCCACAATGAACGCGGTGAAGACGATCATCAAGAAGGTTCAGTCCGCCGTAGCCGGGAAAAAGGCTGACGAGGCCAAAACCACCTTGCTGGAAGCCACCTCGGCGATCGGGAAAGCCGTTTCGAAAGGTGCCCTTCATCCCAATACCGCGTCCCGCCGAATTTCTCGCCTGGCGTTGCACGTCAACGGGCTGTCCGGCTCTTAATCGTCCGGACGTTCGACAGCACCCGTCCAGGAACCCGCTTCGGTGAGGCCGAAGGATGATTCGGCGGTTCACCGTGCGTACTTGCGGTATGTTCGCACAGCTTCAACAGCAGACGCTCCATCACCATTCGTGGCCGGCTGCCGCTGCCCCCTTTCAGCCTCCCATCGGTGTCCAGGAAGAGACCTAGCGCGGCTTGAAGATGTCGCCCGGAAAACCGATCGAGAAAGGAGCGGACCTTCAACGGGTCCATGCGCAAGCTCCTCGCTGCCTCATTGTCACGACCACCATTGGCCAGCAACTCTTTGATCTTCCAGAGACGGCGATACTGCCACGCAAGCGAGCCAAGGATCCGAAGCGGGGCTTCTCCTGCTTCTAGATTCCGCGCCACAATGGAAAGCGCTTGTCCACGGCGACCCTCCGCGATAGCCAACGTCAAGTCGAACACAGAGGCTCCCGGCTCCATCCCACGCAACAGATGCACATCGGCGGCCGTAACCGCCTGATCGGCCGGCACATAGGACGCCAGCTTCTCCAGTTCTCTGCGCAAGCCATAGAGTGATGCGCCGCAAGCCTCCTGCAGCACATAGGCCGCTGCTTCCTCTAGGCGAAGCCCGACCCGTTCCGCTTCACGGGCAATCCAAGAAGGCAGCTGCGCCTCGCGGAGAGGTGAGCAATCGACCATGCATGCCGCACGCGCCAGGGCTTGTGAAAATTTCAGCCGACCATCCAGCTTTGGGCTTACGAAGACCAGCGTCGTGGAGTCCACCGGATTGTTCACACTGTCGAGCAGCGGCTCGCTTTCCCGAGCGGTCAGTTTTTCCGCCGCCTTCACCACGACGACGCGACGCTCCGCGAAGACCGGCACAACCGCCGCACTGTTCCGAATATCGGTTCCGCTCGCGTCATCCCCATAAAACAGTTCGTAATTGAATTCGTCTCCTTCGCTGCCGAGAGCCGCGCGCTTGATGGCAGCAAGCGCGGAATCCCGCAGAAGGTCTTCTTCCCCCAGAATGAGGTACAGAGAGCCGGGCGCCTGCTGTTTCAGCGCCGCCTCTAGTTGCACAGGGCTCATGGTCAATGCCATTGGTCCTGACCTTCGATCTTAGTGAGACACAGTAGCCGGCGCAGGCGCTTGCTTCGTGAGCGCTCCCATCTCGAGCTGTAACAAAAAGCGCGCCGCCAGATCAGCCGCCACAAGGCGGCCTGCCTGCTCAACCGCGCGATTCTGCAGCGCCCGATTGAATTGGAGATCGGGCGTCACGAAGAACTCCGACGCCCCTTTGACGACTTGGCTCCAGACCACTTTTCTTGACCGTGCGTCTTCAACCCGAGCCAAGACGACCACCTCAGTCCTGCTTTCTAACGTTGCCGTCGAGGAAAAACTGAGCGTCGGCACGATCACCGAAAGGATTTGCCCGGTTAACACAAGATCCGCCGTTTCAGAATCAGATACGACCTGCGCCCCACTCCCGGCAGAAAACTCTTCGCGGAGATAGTTGGTGTATCGCGTTTCAAGATTCGGTTCAAAACTGTTGTTGAGCAATGTCCGGATGATGAGGCGCGGCGGAGGCTCTTGGGAAGCGGTCGCAGAGGCTCCTCCGATAGTTGGGCCAGCTCCCTCCACTCGAAACTGGTACCCACAGGCGGTCAACAGAGTCATCACCGTGAGGCA
>JBQTJA010000028.1:0-33058 GCA_052387595.1 Nitrospiraceae bacterium
GGTCTACCTTGGGACCTGTGTGGCGCCGATTGGGCAGGGAAAGGACGGCGATCTCTGTGCCGACTATGAAATCACCTGGCACGATGGGAAGACCCTGAAGGAGCCATTGAAGTTCGGCGAGTTGAGATTGTTTTCATTGGAGTCCGGTAAGCAGGCCACGATCAAAGTACAGCCCGCCAAGGGAGTGAACATGGGGTCAGGGGCGGGTGTGGCAGTGACCAAGGAAGTTCATGGCGGCGTCGTTGGGCTCTTGCTCGATGGCCGTGGGCGGCCATTGAGACTTCTGGCCGATCAACCAGGCCGTGTCACGGCGCTGACGAAATGGTTCAATGCTGTTGGGCTCTATCCAGGACCGAGTATCGAGCGATGAGAAACGCGGCAGACCTCCACACGCAGGACTCTCGTTAAATGGCCCATTCGTATACCCCCGGCTTAACTGTCACGGATCAGACGGTCATCCACCGTCGGCGCATGTTGCCGCTGCCAGGGACGGTCGTGGTCACTGTCGGCGATCTGGTCCGTTCCGATCAAGTTGTGGCGCGGGCGGAGTTGCCAGGAAAGGTATTCCCGGTCAATCTTGCCAATCAGCTCAGCGTGGCTCCGGGTGAGATCAAAGACTATCTCATCAAGAAGGAAGGCGATGTTGTCGGAAAGGACGAAATCCTCGCTGAGAACAAGCCACTGATCAAATGGTTTAAGACAGAGATTCGTTCGCCGGTCGCGGGGACGATCGAATCGGTGTCGAGCGTCACAGGACAAGTCCTCTTGCGCGAACCTCCACGAGTGCTTCAGCTGCTCGCCTATGTGAACGGCACGATCATCGAAACGATTCCGCAGCAGGGCGTCGTGGTCGAAACGACCTGTAGCCTTGTCCAGGGGATCTTCGGCATCGGTGGAGAAACGTCCGGGGAGATTGTCATGGCGGTGAAGAGTCCTGACGAACCGTTGACACCGGGACACTTCAATAGCGCCATGAAGGACAAAGTCGTGGTCGGGGGATCGTTCCTTTCAGCCGAGGCGATGAAGCAGGCCCAGGCGGTTGGTGTCGCCGGTTTGGTGGTCGGCGGGATTCACGATGAAGATTTGCGCGCCTTGCTGGGCTATGACCTCGGTGTGGCCATTACTGGAACAGAACAGGTAGGGTTCACGCTGATTCTGACCGAGGGATTCGGGACGATTCCGATGGCGGCCAAGACCTTCAAGCTGCTCTCCTCCCATGCCGGCCGGAAAGCGTCGATTTCCGGTGCCACCCAGATCAGGGCCGGCGTGATTCGTCCTGAGATTATTATTCCGCAGGAACACACCGGCACGAAGGGGGCAGCTCAGGCACAACTCGAGGGCATTCGTCTCGGCGACCCGGTCCGGATCATCCGCGATCCGATGTTCGGGCGTATCGGTGAAGTATCGGCGCTTCCATCAGAGCTCACCAAGAGCCCTACGGAGAGCGAGGTGCGGGTGTTGGAAGTCAAGTTTGCCGATGGAAAGAAAGCCGTCATCCCGCGGACGAACATCGAGGTCATCGAAGGAGCGTGAAGTGTGAAGTGTGAAGCGTATCTTGTGGAACGCGCAAGTGGGTACGCAGTACGGCTGTCGCTATTCGTGACTGTTTGCGTGTTGAGCGTGCTACCGCCGTCCCTCTTTGCGCAGACATCGATCAGTGCTCCTCAAGACGTTCGGGTCTTCGATACGCCGAGTGATGGTGGAGGCAGCCTGACCGTGCAATGGCCTCCTTCGTCATCGGCCGGCCCGGATGCACGGTATCAAGTCTTGGCCGGTGATGCGGCTGTGAGCGATCCGGCAGCACTGACGATCATCGCGGAGTTCCCAGCGAACACCAAATACGTCAAAGACACAAAGACCGCGTGGTGGACCAGGAAGGTCGATAAAACCTGGCATCAGATTCTGGTCAGAAGCGCGAAGGGATTCGAGGTCAAGGATGGGACATCCTATGCCGTTGCTGTGGCAGCCGTTCAAGGCGACCAGCGGGTCTTCAGCCCGATCTTGGTGGCCAGCCCTTCGCCGGACTGGTTTAATTGGAATCAGCTCAATAATCTCATCATCGCGTTGTCGTTTGGGGGACTGGTCTTCTACACGATCAGTCACGCAAAGCGACATGAGGTCTTCCTGCGGCGGATTCCAGGTCTTGATGCGGTTGATGAAGCGATCGGACGTGCGACTGAGCTGGGCAAGCCGATCCTCTATCTGACCGGCGCACATGATCTGCATGATCCTTCGACGATCGCCGCCGCGGTTATTTTAGGGAAAGTTGCCAAACGGGCTGCGCTTTACGAAACGGAACTGCTGGTGCCGCACCGCGAACCGATCACGATGGCGGTCTGCCAGGAAATTACCAAGCAGGCGTATTTGGAAGCGGGCAAGCCGGATCTTTTCAAGGAAGACGCCAACTTTTTTATCACGGCCGACCAATTCAGCTACACGGCGGCAGTGGACGGCATCATGTTGCGGAAGAAGCCGGCCGCGAACTTCTTCATGGGCGCGTACTTCGCCGAATCGTTGCTGCTGACGGAGACAGGCGCAAGTACCGGTGCCATTCAGATCGCCGGCACCGACTCGGACCATCAGCTTCCGTTCTTTGTGACGACCTGCGACTATACCTTGATCGGCGAGGAGCTCTACGCTGCCAGCGCATACCTCTCCAAAGAACCGGTGCAGATTGGAACGCTCCGTGGTCAGGATATTGGGAAGGCGGTCATTCTGAGCGCTATCGGTTTCGGCATCGTATTGGCGACGGTGGGAGCCGTCACGGGCGCACAATGGCCACAGGTGTTTCTCGATCTTTTTAGGGATTTAAAATGATCTTTCTCCGCCGACAGCTGCCCCTCTTGATCACCTTGGTCACCGGCCTTCTGTTTGCCGCCCAGTATTACGTCCCGCATCCCGCTTCGGAACAGATGCTCACCTCCGCGACGAAGTGGCTGCAGATCGTCGGCGGGTTTGCCTTGATCTTGGGAGTGACCAGTCTGTTTCATCAGCATGCGGTGAAGATCAGACGCCAAGAAGCGGGGTGGGGCTACAGTCTCGTGCTGTACGCCGGGATGCTCGGCACCATCGCGGTTGGGCTCTGGGCCAACGGCAAAGAAAGCGTCGAAGGAACCATGACGGCATTCGGCTGGGTCTATAACTACATGATGGTGCCGCTGCAAGGGACGATGTTTGCCATCCTGGCTTTCTTTATTGCTTCGGCTGCCTATCGTTCGTTCAGGGCCAAGAGTCGTGAAGCGGCCGTGCTGTTAGTGGCAGCTGTGATTGTCATGATGGGACGGGTGCCGTTGGGTGAGTATTTAATTCCCCTGAGCGGTGATGTGTCGTCGTGGATTTTGAATGTGCTGAACTCATCTGTGCGTCGCGCCATTTTGATCGGAGTGAGTCTCGGGGCCGTGGCATTGTCGTTCAAGATCATCTTCGGTGTGGAACGGTCGTATCTGGGAGGCGGTAAGGAGTGAGGAGCTAGGGGTGGAGGTGTGGCGCGTATGAGTTTGTCGGAGCGCATGCTCAAGATCGACCGGCGGATCATTTTCTTGATGATCGGGCTCTGCACGCTCTTGCCGCTGCTCTATCCCGTCGGCTTGCCGATCAAGATTTCATCGGAAGTGCGTGGTGTGTATGACCATATTGAATCGTTGCCGGAAGGTTCGGTGTTCCTCCTGTCGATCGATTTCGACCCGGCGTCCAAACCAGAGCTCTATCCGCAAGCAATTGCGCTGCTGCGTCATGCTTTCAAAAAGAACCTTCGCGTGATCACGATGACACTGTGGGTGTCCGGAACAGGAATGGCGGATCAGTTAGTGACGCAAGTTGCCAAAGAAATGGGAAAAGAAAATGGCACGGACTACACCTTTCTCGGATGGAGTCCCGGTGGCCAAGCGGTGATCATCAACATGGGACAGGACCTCTACTCGGCCTATCCCAGTGACTATCGAGGCAAGCCCACGAAGGAGTTGCCGATTCTTGAGGGGGTGCGCAGCTTGAAGGATGTCGGCTACATGGTGAGTTTGGGGGCAGGACGGCCGGGGGTGGAAGAGTGGTATGTCTTTGGTAAGGATAAGTATAAGTTTGAAATGGGTGGTGGTTGCACGGGCGTGATGGCTCCCGGTTTGTATCCATTGCTCCGGAGTGGCCAGATCAACGGCCTCATCGGGGGCCTCCGTGGCGCAGCGGAATACGAAAACCTGATCGGCCAGAAAGGCAAGGCCGTGGCTGGAATGGACGCGCAGTCGGCCACGCATCTCGCCATCATTGCGCTGGTGATCATGTGCAACTTGTTTTACTTCTCGCTGCGGCAGCAGAGAGAGTGAGATACGTGTGACTGAGCTACCGTTTGAGTCAATCGTAGGGGCGTGGGTCGCAACCGGGTTGACCCTCCTGATCTTCTCGTTCCTCTACAAAGACAACCCGCTGTTCAAACTCGCGGAACATCTCTATGTAGGGGTGTCAGTCGGCTACGTGATCGTGAAGACCTACGACACGGTCATCGTCCATCTGGTCGTCAAGCCGATCGTTGAGAATGGTGAAGTCACCCTGCTGATTCCCGTCGCCATTGGGATGCTGATGCTGACTCGGTATGTGCCGAAGGCGGCCTGGATGTCTCGCTATGCGTTCGCCTTTATTGTCGGAATGGGCGCTGGGTTGGCGATCCCGAGAACGGTGTCATCCTTCATTCTCAAACAAGTAGAGGATACCATTCGACCGTTGTTGTCGATGACAGGGTCGGATGGCGTCACGTTCTCGATGAATCTGCTCAATCCGGCCAGCCACCTCAATGCGATCATCATCTTAATCGGTGTCAGCTCGGTGCTGTTCTACTTCTTTTTCTCGATCGAGCATAGCGGAATGGGGAAGGCAGTGGCACGAACCGGGATTCTCTTCTTGATGATTTCGTTCGGCGCCGGGTTCGGCTACACGGTCATGGCCCGCATGTCGCTGTTGATCGGCCGCTTGACGGACTTAATCGAGTTCTCCGATGCCTCGTACGGTCGGCCAACCATCTGGTTGGTGATTCTTATCGTCGGGGCGCTGTTTGTGCTGGCAAGACGAGGTCACGTGCATCCACCAGAGGGTCAGTAGCTCAACATCCTCAGGTTGCAGCGGCTCCTATCCATCCCCTACAATGTCCTCCACTATGACCTCTGGTATCGCAAAAAGCCCTGCTCAATACCCTGTCCTGCGGAATCTGCAGTTTTCTCCTATTAAGCAGGGAGAGGATCAGCTGATCGTGCTCTGGGATCCCAGTGGTTTGAGCAAAGAGAAGTTGGTCCTGCCGCTCAACTTCTTCTTCATCGTGCAACATTTCGATGGAGAGCATTCCATCCCGGACATCGGTGCGCTGTACCTGAAACGGTTCGGCGAGTTTTTGATGCCGAATAAGGTAGAGCAGCTCGTGACGGATTTGGAGCAGAAACTCTTTTTGGAGGGGGAACGGGTCGAGGCGGCCAAGCAACAGGCCCGGATTGCGTATCGGCGGCAACCAATCCGGCAGGCGGCGTTTGCTGGCCGCGGTTACGAGGCGGACGGTGTCAAACTGAAGAAACAGATCGATGGGTTCTTTACCTCAGGCGAGGGGCCGGACTTTAAGCCATCAGAGAACCGAGGCATATTGATCAAGGGGCTGGTCGCCCCTTCGTATGACCTTTAACAAGCCGGATCGGTCTACGCATGGGCTTACAAGGAGCTAGAGGAAGCTCAACAGCCGGATGTCTATGTCATCATCGGAACTGCCCATGCAGGGCTGGAGAACTTCTTTGCCGTCACAGACAAGGATTTTGAAACACCATTGGGCATGGTGCCAGCGGATCGACCGATTGTGGATCAGCTGAGTGGGCTGGTACCGAAACTCTTTGACGAAGAGATGGCTCATCAAACAGAACATGCCATTGAATTTCAGCTGCCGTTTCTCCAGACCATTGTGGGCAAACCGTTCACGATTGTCCCGATTCTCTCGTCATTTTCCGCGCTCAGCCTCAACGATCCAGCTGTTCAGATCTCTGTGGAGCAGCTCCTTCGCGCATTCCGAGAGGTGATCGCGGCGTCGGGAAAGACCGTGTGTATCATCGCAGCAGGGGAGCTGGCGCATCTGGGGATGCGCTATGGCGATAGTGCGCCACCCACCGATTTTTCTTTCCATCGTTCGATGCAGCAGGACTTGGAAATGTTGAAACCAGTCGAAGAGCTCAAGCCCGCTGGATTCTCCGGGTATATTCAAAAAGAAAACGATCAACGGCGGATATCCGGCTTCTCACCGATCTATAGTCTGCTGCGATTAATCCAAGCCGAAAAAGGCCAAGTTCTCCGCTACGACCGCGGCATCACCGATCAGTACAATTCCACCGTCACCTACGCCAGCCTGGCGTTCTTCTAACCGTATTCACTGAATGTCCTTGGTGAAGCTGGCTGGGTTCCCGAGAAAAGCTTAACCGATTCCTGCCGTGTAAGCAGCGATCGATGTCGTTCGTAATCTCCTGCAACCGACTCCGGTCAGTGCCCCCGCATCTTGTAGCCTGGTCCTTCTAGCGAAATACAAAAGACACAAGCACCCGGTGCTACACAGCACTCCAATTGCCCCTTCCTGCCCCAATTTCATGATCCTCGCCGTCCAACTAGTTAGACAGCACAACATGGCGCATTTATTGACGTTGAGAGGGATGAGCTCAGCGAGAGGCTCGTCCTGTAGAAAAAATCCACAAAAGCGAATGATGAATATTCCATCCTCTGAATCACGCTAACAATTTGTTATGACGGGATATTTCTTCTTGATGCTATTCGCTGCCGTTTTTCGGCACAGCCATTGCTGACAGTAATTGTCGCTGGTGAAGGTTGGGGTGATTTTGGACCGGCCTCCGAATGACCCACTCCTTCGCAAGAAGGAACCCTTCACCAGCTCTTAACCCCTCCTGAGAGACAAGGCCGGGGGCAGTTCGGAGGCCGGTTCTCGTTCCATAGGTTAGGTGACGGTCAGACTCAGATCATGTGAGAAGAGGTTCTTACTGTACCGAGGTGATCAATAATCATTAGAGGGGAGGCCGAGTTATGAGATCTACGCAGGTGAACATTACCAGACAGCATCGGAGGCCGAGGAGAGGCGGCGTCATGCGGCGATTCCTGAGCCTGGTCATGGCAAGTGGGCTTGCCGTGACGCCGATGGCGTGGGCCGCAGAGCAACAAGGTCACCACGGGAGCGTGGAGCAGGCGTCTGCCAAAAAGGTGATCTATCGTGAAGGCGGGTCAGTCCTTCACGACCGCATGATGGAAGAGATCAAGCGGCAGCAGGAATTCATCGGAAAGAAGGGAGGGTACAGCACGGGCGCCAACAGCCACATGATGCAACAGGGCGTGTTGCTGGTGGCGGATGACCCGGACAAAGTCACGGTCACCGGCGGGCAGCGGTGTCCGGCGACTGCACCCGTCAAGGAATACCACGTCACCGCGATCAACATTGAAATCACCCTGAGCCGTTTTCTTGATTACTTCCCCGGGTACATGTACGTCCTGAACGAAAATCTGGATAAAGCACGAGCCGAAGAGACCGCGAACAAGGAAGCGCGGGAAAAAGAAAACGATCCCGGTGCCCTGTCGAACGGTCTGCAGGGAGATGTGATCCAACCGCTTGTTATCCGGGCGAATCAGGGCGATTGCCTCAAGCTGACGCTCCATAACCAGATCGCAGATGAGCCGACCAACCTCGTCATCAACGGGTCGTCGATGGTGGTTTCATCCACCGGGAAGCCGGCAACCCCGTCGAATCCGGATACGACCGTGGCGGTGGGCAAACAGCAAAGTTTTGAATGGTACATCAAGCCGGACACACAAGAGGGCGCACGGTTTCTCCGGTCGCATGCCTCCCGCGAACAGTTCAATCAAGGCTTGATCGGCATGTTGGTCGTCGAGCCACGCGGCTCACGATATCTCAGCCCGTTCGATGGAAAGCCGATGGCGAGCGGCTGGGAAGCCATGATCGAGGATCCGAAGGGGGCGGATTTCCGCGAATTCGCGATCTTTTATCATGAGGCAGGCGATGAGGCCTTCCGGATTTTGAACAAGAAGGGTGAGATGCTGCCGCAGCGTGATCCGCATACCGATTCCTATCGTCCTGGGGCACGGTTGCTGAACTATCGCAGCGAGCCGCACGGCACCCGCATCGAGCTCCAGGCCCACATGGGGTTCTATGGTGATGAGTCCATGGCCTATGGGTCCTATACGTTCGGCGACCCGGCTACGACCATTCCGCGTTCGTATCTCGGCGATCCGGCCAAGTTCCGGATGGCGGGTGGCTCAGAGATCGTGCATTCGCATCACCTCCATGGCGGGTCCATTCGCTGGGCACGCCAGCCGGGGAACAGCAACCTGGACTTCGCGGCCTCCAGTAATGGTCCGGTGAAGTTTCCGCTCATCAGCGATACCTCGGATCGTCTCGACGTGCAGTCCATTGGGCCGACAGAGATCTATGATCAGGTGATCGAGGGCGGTTCAGGAGGATTGCAGGCATTGGCCGGCGAGTTCGTATTCCATTGCCACATTCCGCAGCATTATGTGACGGGCATGTGGGGATTCTGGCGAGTGTACAACACTCTGCAAGCGCCAGGGTTCCAGACCGATGTGATGAAACCCCTGGTTGAGTTGCCGGATCGCGCTGGCCGTATGAGGACCGGTGTCGCTAGCGATAAGCTCGTGGGGACGATGGTCGATTGGTATGGTGGCAAGAAATTCGAGATCACCAAGGACCAAACGGATTGGAAAGCCAATCCAGCCAAGGTCTCCATCAAGGATTGGGTGGAGATGCAGGTACCGCCGCAGGGCAAGCCTGGGCACAAGAATACAGAAAAGGAACAGACCCTGGCTTATGACTCGACGGTCAATGATTGGGCCTGGGATGGTACGAAGGCTCTGTCAGAACCTGAAACCTCGTACGAATGGGTGAACTATAAATCGACGACCCCTGGAAAGCGGCAGGATATTCTCTTCGATCCACGAAGTGGAAAGCTGTCGTGGCCGTGGCTGCGGCCGCATCTGGGCCGACGAGTGCCATTCTCTCCGAGCCATAGCGGGGCGCCCTGGTTGGAGCCGATCCACCGGCGTGACGATGGCAGCAATTCAACCGAGCCGGCCAAGCCTGGCGAGAACGGACCCTGGAGCCTCTGTCCGGAAGGCGCACCGCTCAAGAAATTCAATATCCATGCGATCACCTTGCCGATCACCTTGAAGGGGGCGACGGCCAAGACGCCGGCGATCGTCGATCCGGACGGCTTGCTCTATGTGTTGCATGAAGAGGAAGCTGAGGTCCGAAAGAATCGAGCGAAGCAGTTTCCGCTCGTCATTCGCGGAAACGTGCAGGACTGCGTTGACGTCGTCTATAAGAGCGAGCTGAAAGATGATGCACGGCAAGGGTTCTCCAGCAAGACGAACCTGCATCCGCACATGTTCCAGTTTGATACGCAAGCCTCCGATGGGCCGATCATCGGCTTCTCCTATGAGATGTCGCTTCGGCCATTCACGATCTTGAAGAACGAACATCCGGGGAAGGGCATGCCAGTTCCGATGAACACCACGATCGAGGCGGATGCCGCCAAGGGGGCGACCAGCATCAAAGTCAAGGATGCGTCGAAGTTCCACGTCAAGACAGAGCTGGGCGTGGGGATGGATGAAGTGAATGGATTTGAGTCAGCCCGTATCAGCAAGATCGACGGCAATACGATTACCTTCGAACGGCCACTGATGCATGCCCATAAGAAGGGCGAGATTGCCTCGGTCGAATGGATCCGTGAACGTTGGTATGTGGACGCCGACTTCGGCACCACGTTCTGGCATGACCATGTGTATGGACTCGACTCGTGGGGGCACGGGCAGTATGCCTCATTCATTACGGAGCCGCCGCGATCGACCTATCATGATCCAGTCACGGGTAAGGAAATCAGGAGCGGCCCCGTCGCGGACATTCACACGACCGAACCGGTGTCTGCCCATATCAGGGGGTCTTTCCGTGAGATCGTGACACATGTCATGGATTCCAACCCTCGGGCGGCGGAATTGATTACGGCCGACAATCCACAGGCGAGGGTCAATGCGATATCCGTGGATGGGACGCCTTCGGCGGTCTATCCAGCCAGATTGAACCTCTCGCCGATGAAGTTCTTAAACGGCGGCGAGGCCACGACCGGTGGCGGGTACAACATGCGGATAGAGCCGTTGTCTGTTCGCTTAGCCAACAACCCTGATCCGTCGCAGTTGTTCAGCAGCCGGATTCATGGAGATCCGGACACGCTGATGTTGCGGGCCTATCTGGGTGATCCAGTGGTGGTCAGGCTGCTTGAAACGTCCGCCAACGAAGTGCATTCCTGGCACATCAGCGGGCACTGGTTTCCGATGGAGCGGTATAGCAAGAACTCCATCCCACGGAGCTCGCTGCACGTGGTGATTGGGGAACGGTATGATGCGGCTATTCCGGCCGCCGGCGGACCGCAACAGATGGCGGGCGACTACCTGTACTATAGCGGTCGGGCGTCGCACTTTGCCGAAGGCAGCTGGGGAATTGTCCGAGTTCTGGACAAGGCGGATGCGACACTCAAACCACTTCCAGGGCGCAGTGAGATTCCACAGTCGGCCAAGTCGGTCTGTCCAGTGGACGCACCAATGAAGAGCTTCAACGTCTCGGCCATCGACAAGGCGATCCGCTATAACAAGGGCACGCCTGGCACGATGGAAGTCGACCTGGAGCGCAAGATGGTGCTGGGCAATGAGACGGGCAAGATGTATGTGCTCGAAGGCGAGAAGACCAAAGTCGCGTCGGGCAACCTTGAGCCGAGCCCGTTGACGCTGCACGTCAACGTCGGTGACTGCATCAAGGTGAATCTCAAGAATGAAATGGCGAAAGAGCGAGCCGGGTTCCACGTGGACAACCTGGCGTATGATCCAAAAGAGTCCATGGGCATCAACGCCGGCAACAATCCTGGCGATCAGACGATCGCGCCGGGCCAGAGTAAGACCTATACGTTCTACGCCCATCCGGAGTTCGGGGAGAACTCGGCTCTGATTCAGGACTGGGGGAACGTGATCGAGAATCCACGGAACGGACTCTTTGGTGCTGTCATCATCGGTCCGAAGGGATCGCAGTATCGTGATCCGGTGACCGGCGAGGACCTGGCCCAGAAGAGCTCGTGGAGGGCGGATGTGATGGTCGATCGGACTGTATCAGGAAACGAAAAACGGCAGAACTACCGCTCGTTTGCGCTCCTGTTCCAGGACGAAGATAACCAAATCGGCACCAGCTTCATGCCGTACATTCAAAAAGTGGCCGGTGTGACGGCGGTGAACTACCGGTCGGAGCCGACTGATTACCGCACCGAGAAGGGCTGTGCCTACAGTGAAGTGTTAGCCTGCGTGAAGACGGGAGACCAACCGGTGACGCCGACGATTGCCGCGCATGTCGGGGATGCGGTTGTCATTCATGTGCTGGGTGCATTCAGTGAACAGGTACAGCTGTTCAGCGTCTCCGGCCATGAGTGGAAACATGAACCGTACATCAGCGGAGCAGACCTCGTGAGCACCATGGAATTCGGTGGGTCCGAAGTCATCAATGCCTGGTTGCATGGCGGAGCCGGCGGACCGAACGGGATTCCCGGTGACTATCTCTGGCTCAACCAGCGTCCTGGCTATCTCGATGCCGGGCACTGGGGGATGCTGAGGGTCTTGGATCGTGACAACCGTGCGATTCTTCCGTTGAGCGGTAAAGCTCCAGCCACACAACAGGCTGGGGGCTCATCGCCGGTAAAATCTCTCCCGGTGTCAACGAAGGCGAAGGCTAAGTAGACCCACGGGGAGACCGAACCGACGGGGGAATCCGGCGATGTGAGAGCCGGGTTCCCCCGTTCGCTTTTCAACGGTGAACGATGTCTTGAACCCAGCCCACCCATACGGTAAAAAGACTGATGGAACCGCGAGGGCTCCCTCTCTCAATTCGTCTGCTCGTGATCTGGCTCGTGTCGATTGCCATCGGTGTTGTACCAGAGCCAGCTACAGCGCTTGATTTTTCGGCTGAACGGATCGTAAAAAATGGAGCGTCCGTCGTTACGGCCCATGTCAACGCCAAGGGCGATCGCTGGCGGTTCGAATACACGCAACCCCAGCAAGGGGCCAGCATCATGATCGTTCGGATGGACAAGCAGCATTCGTGGCTTATCCTCTCGAAGCGGCGGCAGTATCTTGAAGTCCCGATCGTGGCGGGCCATCTCTTGACAGTGACGGAGAACATGGACGGAGAGGTCTCCCGCGAGTTGGTGGGTGATGAGACACTGAACGGCTATCCCACGGAGTTGTTCGAGGTCACGGTTGCTGAGCAGGGGGAAACTCGGCAATACTATCGGTGGGTGACCAAGACCGAGCGGTTTCCACTCAAGACGGTGAGTAAGCAGGGGAAGTGGTCGGAGGAGTTTCGTCGGGTGATCTTCACGGAGCAATCTCCGTTCCTCTTCGAACTTCCACGACGGCTGGATAACGCGAATCCATCCGCCGATACGCAACAATAGTCGCATGACCGGAGGAAACATGAGACAGGCAATGATGGGCGTATTATGGGCGGCGGGCTGTGTGTTGGTCTTTCTGACAATCGGACTGCGAACCGATGCCGGGGCCTATGAGTCGGCACCGGTGGTGGATGGAGGGACGGTGCGGGGGAAGATGACGTTTACCGGGACTGTTCCGGAACCCAAAGAATTCGAGCTGCGTCGCTATTACGACCGCGAGTATTGCGGCGTGTTATCGGATGGCAAGGGGCATCGGGTGCTGAAGGAAGTCAATCTTGGGCCGGAGGCGGGGCTCAAGGATGTGGTGGTGGTGGTGGAAGGCATCCAGAAAGGCAAGCCGTTCACCTTTACCGATGCGGAAGTGGAAGCGAGTCTGTGCCAGTTTCTGCCTTTCGTCACCGTGGTGAGCGACAAGCGTCGCATCACAGTGTTTAATCGGGATCCCGTGTCCCACGATATTCAAGGCTATGCGTACGATCAAGCCGGCGTCGATATTGTCCTCCATCGGCCTGCCTTACACGTGAGCGGGACCACCGATGTCGTGCAGCTGGTCAAAGGCCGAAAAGTGTTTACCATGCAGTGCGGCATGCACCCCTATATGCAGAATTGGGGCTATGCGATTGACAATCCGTATTATGCGGTCACGGACCCCAATGGTTTGTTCGCCATCGGCGATCTCCCAGCCGGGACGTATCACATCAAGGCCTGGCATCCGATCCTCGGAAGCCAAGAGCGGGACATTACCGTCAAGCCCAATGAGACGGTGTCACTCGATCTGTCGTTTGAAGCCAAGTGATGGGAATAGGGTGGGGGTGTGAGGTTCGCCCCACCTTCATCGTGGCGCAACCGGCGGCTCAGGTTTCGGCACGAGAGGGCTGACCGCGTTCTGATCTCGTCCAGGTTGGTAGGTCGCGAGCATCCGCTCAATCAGTGGCATGAGTTGGTGTTCCCCAGAAAGCGGAACTTTGACTCGTATGCCTCGTCCCTCGTTCCGACCGAGGGACATGAAGTGGTGTTCGATCACCTCGCCCATTGTGCTGTCGACATAGGTAAAGGTGAGTCGTTTCCCAGGAAATCCGGCCAGCGGCCTCTCCTGATCCGGCCTCCACGTCACGGTGATGTGTTTTTTTCCGTAGAGTTCCGTGATAATGCGCCGATGAGCTGAGGTAAATTCTTCGATTGTCTGGCGCCCATCTTGACTGGTCCCACCGACGATATTCATATGACCTGACAAGGCGACGAGACTATGTTCGACCGTGGGGGACAGCGCCACGCCGACTCCATCCGGCAGCGGATTACCAAGGCGCCAATCATCGGGATAGCGGACCGAAAACCCGAAACGCGCATTGGTATAAAGTTTCCACCCTCGCTCGTCATTTTCAGACTCAGCCGAAACAGAGAAATGGGTTCCGAGGCCGATGCTCATCGCGACCATCACAAGCAAAAGACAGGTCCGGGCCACTGAGGTCGTCACGCTAATGTAACCACCTTTTGTTATCGTATCGACTTTGCACAACGGAACCCAATCGTGGCTGCTCGTTGGTGCGGTGAGGCACCGCTTCGTGTCGCCGTTCGCAGCAACGGCGGGGCGCTTTTCCACGATCCACCCCGCACCACTTTATAGCGGCCTTGACCTGCTCCCCGCGGGTTACGGTCGGGCATGGTCGCATAGTAATCGATCCCAAACCAATCGTCGACCCATTCCGCTGCATTCCCCGCCATGTGATGGAGTCCGTAGGGACTCCTGCCCTCCTCGCCGAGTTCTACGGAAGCCACGATGGGTATTTCGTGGACGTGGTACTGCCCGAACATCGCCAATCCTACGACTGGAGCTTGGTGACCCCAGGGAAAGAGATTTCCCTTCTCTCCTCGGGCGGCTTTTTCCCACTCGGCCTCGGTCGGAAGGCGTTTGCCCTGTGCGCGACAAAAGTCCGAGGCCTCGCCCCAGGTGACGTAGAGCGCGGGCCAATGAGCAAGCATTTCAGGCCGCACGGCATGGACGGTCATCATGTGATCGATCAGTTTGCCCAAGTCGCTAGAAATGGGATGGTGCTGTTGCTGTAACCAGAGTAGGAATTCACCGAGGCTGACTTCATCGCGATCGATTTCAAACCGGTCCAGCCACACCCGGCGCTGTGGTTGTTCGGTGTCATCGTATGGAAACTCAAGGCTGAATGAAGTCTCGCTCGTCCTGGCGGTTCCCATGAAAAATTGGCCTTCCGGGATGGTTATAAGAGGCGAGATCGAAGCGAATGCGGCAATACGCCCAAGGACGATCTCGTCCTTTGCTACTCCGGTTGCTGGACTCAGGAAGACTGCCGTGAGTGTCCCGATAAGGAGAAGGCTGACGATGGTTGACTGGCACCACATATCTCCCTGTACCGATAACAGCGGCCTGGAGTCAATAGCCGGAGGGGCCAGCACAGCAAGCCGGCGAGACAACGCTGAAATTCAGGGCGTGGTTTCGGTTTGTGGGCGGTGTTGAATCCCGGTCGAAGAGAGCCAGGCCACTGTTACGATCAGGGACGAGTGATTCAGTACAACCAACTCTGCCATCACTTAGACGAGCCTGGTGTTTTTCTGAAAGCCTCGCCGGTAAAACGGTCTGCGGCTATCCATCAGATACGCCATGCGCCGCTCGATCTGCCAGGATCGGAAGGCATTCCAACCGTGTCATCTGGTGTGATGACGAAAGAGGGCTACTGTGGTGTAAAAATCCCTGTAGCACCTGTTGCAAAAGGTCTTTAGAATCTATATATATGTCATCATGCGATGAAGTTTGTTTGCTATACGGTGGCGTGTGCTTTGTGATTCATTTGCAACAATCCTTCCAAGTAAGTGTGACCTCTACGACAACATTATCTTGACGGTATTTTTTGAACGAAAATCTGTCTGACGCTGTTCACAGCTAGTGCGGAGAAATATTTTCCTGGAGGAGGGTGAACGTATGAGTGATTCAACGAAATGGATGGGGCCGGGAATCTGGGGGTTCGCAGCCAGCCTGATCTTGGCTGGGGCGCTGCCGGCTGGTGCGATTATGTCGCACGATGGGCATGTTGCGCAGGGTGTGACGCAGGATCTGGCGAAGCCAGTTCACACGCAGGCAGGGCCAATCCTGATGGACAAGATGTCGAAAGCCGTGGAACAGATTGAGCGGCAGGTTCAGACGAAAGGGCCGTTCCAAGGTGCGGGTTCCCATGCAATGCAGCAAGGGATCTTGCTGGTCGCAGACGATATGGACAAGGTGAAGGTCACGCAGGGCGGACGATGCCCAGCGCATGCGCCGGTTCGTGCATATGACGTGACCGCGATGAACGTCGAGATCACCGTCAATCGGTTCGGGGATTTCTATCCCGGCTTCATGTATGCCCTCACGGAGCATGTCGCCGGAGTGCGTGAAGAAGAGACCAAGAATAGGACTGCGCGGGAGAGCGAAGATCCGACCTTTGCCGAGGGGGCTGTCTCCAATGGTTTGCAAGGGGATCTGATTCAGCCGCTGGTCATTCGAGCCAATCAGGGTGATTGTCTTCGGATTACGCTGCGCAATCAGATTGAGGGCGAACCCACGAATATGATCATCAATGGGTCGCAACTGTTGGTTGCCAACAGCGGAAAGCCGGCCACGGCTAACAACCCCGAGGCCTTGGTCGCGTCAGGGAAGACCGGCGAGTTCGAATGGTTTATCCAGCCAGATACACAAGAAGGCGGACATGCATTTCATAGCCATGCATCCAGAGATCAGTACTCGCTGGGTTTGTTGGGGTCGCTCGTGGTTGAACCACGCGGATCTCGATATCTCAGTCCGTTTACCGGCGAGGATATGAAGAGCGGCTGGGAAGCCATGATCGATCTTGATAAAGGCTCTGACTTCCGTGAGTTCGTGATCTTTTATCATGAGGCCGGTGACGAAACGTTCCGCCTGCTCAACCGTAAGGGCGACATGTTGCCTCAGCGTGATGCCCATACGGACACCTATCGCCCCGCCGCTCGGTTGCTCAACTACCGAAGCGAGCCACATGGTACGCGACTGGAGATGCAAGAGCATCTGGTCGGCTTTGCAGATGAGTCACAGGGCTATGGGTCCTATACGTTCGGTGATCCTGCCACGACGATTCCACGTTCCTATTTAGGTGACCCAGCGAAATTCAGAATGGTCGGTGGATCAGAAATCGTCCACTCGCACCATCTGCATGGCGGGTCGATTCGTTGGGCGAGACAGCCTGGGACGAGCAAGCTAGATCCGACTCTCTCCAAGAATGGTCCGGTCAAGTTCCCGCTGATCAATGATGTCTCTGATCGGCTGGATGTGCAGGCGATTGGACCCTCGGAAATTTTTGATGAAGTGATCGAGGGTGGATCGGGCGGGCTGCAAGCGCTGGCTGGCGAGTTTGTCTTCCACTGCCATATTCCACAGCACTATGTCACAGGCATGTGGGGGTTCTGGCGCGTATATAACACGCTGCAGCAACCGGGGTTCCAAACCGATGTGATGAAGGCACTTGTTGAGCTGCCGGATCGGAAAGGCAAGATCAAGCCTGCTGTCAGCTCAGACAAGTTGGTCGGTACGACGGTGGATTGGTATGGAGGCAAGAAATGGGAGATCACCAAGGATAAGACCGACTGGAAAGCTAATCCGGTCAAGGTTTCCATCAAGGATTGGGTTGAGTATATGCTGCCGCCTCAGGGCCTTCCCGGTAAAACTGAGGATCAGGTCAAGCAGGCTAAAGCGCATGATGCAACAGTCGTGAATTGGAAATGGGAGGGCTCATTAGCCCTCAATGAGCCGGAGACCCCACACAAGTGGGCAGATTATGTTTCTCCAGCACCAATGAAGCGGCCTCCGGTCACTTTTGATCCACAAACAGGTAAGCTGGCGTTCCCCTGGCTTCGGCCACATCTTGGGAAGCGGCCGCCCTTTGCGCCGAACCACGGTGGCGCTCCATGGTTGGAGCCATTCCATGTGAGAGAAGACGGTACGAAGAGTACCGAGCCTGCGAAGCCAGGGGAACAAGGGCCGTGGAGCCTCTGCCCAGAAAGTTCTCCGCGGAAGTTCTACACAACGCACTCCATTACACTCCCGATTACGTTAAAGCCTGCGACGGAGAAAACTCCAGCGCTCGTAGATCCGATCGGCATGATTTATGTGCTGCACGAAGAGGAAGCGGAAGTCCGTAAGAATCCAAAGAAACAAGTGCCACTGGTCATTCGTGGCAATGTCTACGATTGTATTGACGTCATCTTCAAGAACGAAATCCCCGACGATGCACGGACTGGTTGGTCGAACAAGATCAATCTCCACCCGCACTTTTTCCAATTTGATACGAGTTCATCCGATGGTCCGACCATCGGGTTCTCGTACGATATGTCGCTCAGGGCCTTCACAATGTTGAAAGATCCACAGCCTGAGAAGGGCATGCCGTTGCCAGGCAACACTGTCTTGACGGCAGATACGAAAGCCGGAGCGCGTAGTATTACATTGGCGGACACGTCTAAGTTCCATGTGAACACGGAACTTGGTGTCGGCATGGATGACCCAAAGTTCTTCGAAGTGGCGCGCATTAAGACGATCAACGGCAAAACCATCACGTTCGATGCGCCGTTGAAGTACGGTCACAAGAAAAACGATATCGCCAGCGTGGAATTCATCCGTGAACGCTGGTATGTCGATGCGGATCTCGGCACTGTGTACTGGCACGATCACGTGTTCGGAACGGATACGTGGGGCCACGGCTTGTTCTCGGCCTTCATCACGGAGCCACCGCGGTCGACCTATCATGATCCGGTCACCGGCAAGGAAATCCGCAGTGGCCCCATTGCGGACATTCATACGTTGGAGCCGGTTTCGGCTCACATCCGTGGAAGTTTTCGCGAAGTCATGATGCATATCATGGATAGCAACGCCAGAACCGCGGAGCTGATCACGTCGGATAATCCTCAGGCGAAGATGAACGCGGTGACGGTGGACGGGCCGCCATCGCATCAGTTCCCTGAACGCATCAACAAGTCTCCAATGTGGTTTTTAAATGGTGGTGAAGCCACTACGGGCAGCGGTTATAGTATGCGTGTTGAACCGTTGAGCGTGCGTCTTGCCAATAATCCGGACCCATCGAAACTGTTCGTGTCCGGTATTCACGGCGATCCAGGCACTCCATTGTTGAGAGCCTATTTAGGCGACCCAATTTTGGTACGTGCGCTGGTTGGCGCCGCTAATGAAGTACATACCTGGCATGTGACCGGCCACTGGTTCCCAATGGAGCGATATGGGAAGGATGCCATGGCCAGGAGCACGATCCATCTCGCAATCGGTGAGCGGTATGATCCGGCTATTCCTGCGGCCGGTGGTCCGCAAAAACAAGCGGGCGACTATCTCTACTACAGCGGGCGGGCGTCGCATTTTGCCGAAGGCAGCTGGGGTATTTTCCGTGTCTTCGATGAATTGCAGAATGATTTGAAACCATTGCCCAGTCGTGAGCAGATTCAGAAGTCTGCTCCATCGGTCTGTCCGGCTGATGCGCCGGTGAAGAACTTCAACGTCTCGGCGATCGATCAACAGATCCGGTACCATGAAGGGGCGCCGGGTGTGATGGAAGTCGATCTTGAACGGAAAATGGTCTTCGGCAATGAGCAGGGCAAGATGTATGTGCTCGACGGAGATCGTGGACGGGTCAAGGCCGGAGAACTCAAGCCGAGCCCACTGACTTTGCACGTCAACGTCGGTGATTGCGTGAAAATCAATCTGAAAAATGAGATGGCCAAGGAGCGAGCCGGGTTCCACGTCGACATGATGGCGTTTAATCCGAAGGATTCGTTCGGTGCCAATGTAGGCAACAATCCCGGTGATCAAACGGTTGGTCCCGGCGAGAGCAAGACCTACACCTACTATGCTCACCCTGAATATGGGGAGCTTGCGGCGTTGATTCAGGATTGGGGTAACGTCGTGGAGAATCCACGAAACGGCCTTTTTGGTTCCATCATCGTTGGTCCGAAGGGATCGCGGTATCGAGATCCTGTGTCGGGTGACGATATTACGATGAAGAGCAGCTGGCGTGCCGATGTTCTTGTAGACCGGACGCTTTCGGGAAATGAAAGCCGGAAGAACTATCGCGATTTCTCATTGATGTTCCAGGACGAGGATAATATCGTGGGCGTCAGCTTCATGCCCTACATTCAACAAGTAGCCGGCATTACGGCGGTCAACTACCGCTCGGAGCCGACGGCGTGGCGAATGGAAAAGGGTTGTGACGTGTCCGAGATTTTCAGCTGCGTGAAAGCCGGGGATACGCCGTCCACCCCGCTGCTCCAGGCGCACGTTGGAGATCCCGTGGCTGTACACGTGTTGGGGGCGTTCAGTGAACAGGTGCAACTGTTCACGATTGACGGACATGAATGGCCGCACGAGCCCTATATGCAGGGTGCCGACCAGGTCAGCACCATGGAGTTTGGCGGATCGGAGATCATCAATGCCTATCTTACGGGAGGGGCTGGTGGTCCGAACAAGATCGCGGGCGACTATCTGTGGAAGAATCAACGCCCGGCCTTTGCCAATGCCGGACAGTGGGGCCTGTTCAAGGTCCTCCCGGTTGACGATCAACGGATCAAGCCGTTGATGCCGCAGGTTCCTCCGACAAAGACTGCTGAGCAGCCGTCTGGTAAGGCTAAAGCCTCACCGACGTCACTGAATGGCAAAAGGTAAGTAGAGATTCGGCGGCGTTACCCATGTGAAAGTGGGTAACGCCGTCATTCTACCGAATCCATCTAATTGTACACTGCTGGGGAGCCATCGCTCCCCAGTGCTTTTTTGACAGGGCATCATCATGGGACGCTTGACCCGTACTCTTGTTCCTGGTTTCATCGGTCTGACTTTCACGATACTCACGGTGAGTACGGGAACGATGGAATTCGCATCGGCTTATGAGCCGATAGCGGTCGTGAATGGAGGTGCGGTCAAGGGGATAGTGCATTTCACCGGCGATCTGCCAGACCCGGCTGTCTTTAAACTCCATCGCTATCCGGATCAGGGCTATTGCGGTGCCCTTTCGGATGGATCCGGTTATCGTCTGCTTCGTGAAGTCTTGGTAGGGCCACAAGGTGGACTCAAAGACGTGATTGTCACAATCGAGGGCGTGAAACGCGGTAAGCCGTTCGAATTGGAAGCAACCAAGTTGGAAGCGAATATCTGTCAGTTCGTGCCGTATGTCTCGGTCATGCGTAACGAGCATCCTCTCATCGTGAAGAATCTGGATTCCGTCGCGCACGATCTTCAGGTCTATGAACGGGATTGGGAGCATATCTTTATTCTGTTTCACCGTCCCGCGCTGACCAAAGGGGGGACCCAGGACTTTGTTCGTTTTACCGGGGATCGGCGAGGTGTTATCATGCAATGCGGGATGCATCCCTATATGCAGGGACACGGTCTTGCTGTCGATAACCCGTATTATGCCGTGACGGGGAGCGAGGGGAGATTTGATATCAGAGACCTCCCGGCCGGCACCTACCGGATCAAGGCCTGGCATCCGACTCTCGGGGAACAGGATCGGGAATTCACCGTAGCGGCTGGAGAAAGCAGTTCGGTGGAATTTACGTTTAAGGCAAAATAACAATGCGTGTACAGTGGCATATGATCAGTCTGCTACTCATCGTCCTGCTGAGTGAGATGACGGCGCTGGCCGCGTTCGGCGAAAAACCGGCGGCGCCGACGGTGAGCCGTGTTGAAGTGGTGCTGGCGTATCAGTATCGAACCCGCGAAGCCGAGGTCAAGCAAGAGTTTATCCAAGCCGGTCTTAGTAACGTGCATTTCCAATATGCGCGTATGGGGCAGCCGCCGCAAAACCTCGGATTGGGGCGAGAAGTCCCTGCCGATAAGGCCAGAGAAGCGATCCGATTGGCGTTAAAATACAACCTAGGAGTGGGCATCTTACTGCCGGAACGATTGTTTCCTCCAAGATTTATCACGATTGCATCATCAAATTATGACGACACCGTGGAATATCCGATTGATCAAGCGACCTTGGCGAGGTTGCAGAATCCTGAGTTGACGACGGAAGCCTTTCACCGTCTGTATCACGAGCTGACATCCGCGGTGATTATCCCCAAGGGGCGCTATTAATGGTGGCCATACGGTTGCAAACTGGATACTCCAGCATCGTATCAATGATCTCTGGGCTCATCCTGGTCATCGTTGTTTCGCTTATCGCAGACACGATGGTGGTTGCCGGCGAGCGGGGCCGAAGCCTGAATGAAGCGGCGGATGGGCTGAGGACGAATGCTGAAGAGATGGTGGCCCATGGCGGAATGGGCGATGCGAAGGCGATCATTCACCATTGTGCTGAGACAGCGCAGTATGCCGAATTGCTTATCAAACAGCTCTCCACGTCGCATCCTGGCCGAGATGAGGGTGTTGCGTCCCTTCATGACGTTATCCGCTACTGTAAGCGGGTCTCAGAAATCGGTAGCCACGCAGACCCCGGGGTGCTCCTCAATCCTGCTATCAAAGCTCGCACAGCCGCACGCGCATCGGTGAAAGCGCTTGGGCTTGCCAAGTAATGATCGTATCCTCCGCTATGCGAAAGAGGGGAGAGGCACGCTTCCGACCAGCAGTTTGAGATTATCGTGCCGCGCAGCGGCGCAAGCGATCCATGATTGCGACCCCCAGCCCCTCTTCTCGACAAGGCTCCGCATAGATTCGATCCAGACCAAGGGAGTCCAGCCTTCGCAATGCTGCAAACAGATGGCGTGCGGCTTCCCGTAGATCGCCGGTTGAAGAAAGAACTTCAACGGCGGCAAAGCAATCGTCGGTGTCTCTTGGATGCGAGTGGATGAGTAAGCCCGTGCGCACGCCATCTTTCAGGATAGGTCTTGCTCCAGCTGAGGCTAAGATCGTCAGTGGTGTCCGCGTTGCATAGTGGCATGATAATTGACCGGGTGCGAGTGGTTGTGGATTCACAGGCGATGCCAGGCGAATAGCACCGATAACGGAACTGAGTTGCTCGATGGTGATGCTGCCTGGGCGCAACAACTCGGGCTGTGATCCTGCCAGTGAAACAATCGTCGATTCAACCCCAATCGGGCACGGTCCACCGTCGAGTATGAGATCCACTCTAGTCCCAAGCCCATCAGCAACGTGCTGAGCCGTGGTTGGACTGACATAGCCGAATAGATTGGCGCTGGGTGCTGCGATCGGGGTGTCTGCCTCTCGAATAAGGCTCTGAGCCACCGGATGGTTTGGCATTCTCACTGCAACCGTCGAGAGCCCAGCGGTGATGAGATCTGGGATCACCGGCTGTTTTGGCAAGACCAACGTCAACGGACCTGGCCAAAACACGTCGATGAGCCGCTGGCCCAGAGAGGGCAGAGAACCAACCACTATCTCCAATTGCTTGTGGTCGGCGATGTGGACGATGAGTGGATCAAACTGAGGACGTTGTTTGGCTTCGAAGACCTTCGCCGCCGCGTCAGCATTCATCGCATCGCAACCGAGTCCATAAACCGTCTCGGTTGGAAACGCGACGAGTCCACCTGCTTTGATGATCCTTCCTGCTTGTCGAATGGCTTCAGCATCTGAGGCCGAGCGGATGGTACCGTTCACATGACTGGTCTTCTCACCCATAGGAATGCCGCGCTACTGCTTGATCGCCTATTCCTTCACGGTCATCGTGATCCTGACCGGATCCAGTGGGTTGTCTCGCTCGTCGCGAGGGACACCGACAATCTGGTCGACAATCTCGATCCCGCGAAAGACTTCCCCAAACACCGTGTAGCGCCGATCTAGCCCGCTGTTGTCCCCGACGCAGATAAAAAATTGCGAGCCATTGTCGTTGAAGTCGCGCGTGCTATTGCTCTCACGGGGCATTTTCGCCATGGAGAGTGCGCCGCGCTTGTGCGGGTAATCGTTCGGCTCGGGGGAAAGAAAGTATCCTGGTCCGCCCGTGCCGTGGAGTGCGCGCTCGGGAGATTTGCTCAACGGATCGCCACCCTGAATGATAAACCCAGGCACCACACGATGGAACGTGGTGCCGTCATAGAACCCCATCTTGATGAGATTGATGAGGTTCTCCATATGGCGCGGCGCGGCGTCTGGGTAGAAGCGAATCTTGATCTCACCGAATCTCGTGGCGATCGTGACGCGGGGATCCTTCTTTTGAAACAACATGCTCATGGTCTGACTGTATCAAGGCCGTCTTCTCGATGACAAGGACTGGTGGCGACGTTGAGTTCATGCCATCACGGCTCAGGGCCAGTTTTTGTGAGCCCATCACCTGGGGTGATGCCGAGCCACATGATTCCACCGATAAGGGCCATGAGTGCGGCAAAGCCGAGCGAAGCAGGCCATCCCCACTGGTGAGCGAGCCATGGTGTGATCGTAGGCGAAAGGGCGCCGCCGAGATTGGCGCCCATATTCATGAGACCTGACAAGCTACCGGCATGGGCGGATGAAAGATCGCTCGTTGAAGACCAATAGGCGCCGATGGTGAAGTAGAGCCAGCCTGCGCCCAATGAGAGGCCGGCGATCGCCAGGTAAGGAGACTCCACGCTCGCACCGAACGCGATCGAGCCTGCGGCTAACCCCATGCCTGTCATACCTACGATCTGGCGACCTTTGGTGATGCCGTGGCGCATCGCTAGCCGATCGGTGACCCATCCACCGAGTGGACATGAGATAAGAATTGTGAGAAAGGGGGCGGCAGCAAACACCCCACCACTTAAGATAGTGAAGCCACGCGCATTGACGAGGTAGAGATAGAACCATGACATGTAGACGTACGCGACATAGCCGAGACATCCGTAACTCAACGTGAGCCACCACACGCTCGGTGTGTTTCGGAAGGTGGCCCAAGGAATCGATGGCCTGGTGACGGGAACCGAAGTCCTGGGTTGTCCTGTCTCGTGATCGTTGTGCCATCGGTGGCTTGTCGGGCGATCAGCGGCCAAGAGCCACCAGATAGCGGCGAGGCCTATCCCTAAGCCGCTCGAAAGGTAAAACGCTGCTTGCCAGCCATAGTTAACCATGATCCAAGCGGTGAGGGGGGGAGTAATCGCCGCGCCGATTCCGATCCCCCCAATGGCGATGCCGATGCCAAGGCCGCGTTCATGCGCCGGGAGCCAGTCGGTGACCGCGCGATTAAACGTCGGCAGGGCCGCCGCTTCTCCCACTCCAAGGAGAAATCTGATGCAGGCCAGAGCGCCGACGATTCCGAGCGGTGCAGCCAGAAAAGAAGTAGCGGCAGTAGCTGTCCAGGCGGTGAAGCAGGACCACCAGACCAGGGCGATCGTCAGTACGATGCGTATGCCCCAACGATCACTGAGCCAGCCACCGGGGATTTGGAACAGAGCGTACCCGACGACGAATGCCGAGAAGACCAAGCCCATTTCCTGATCGGTCAATCCCAGCGCCGGCATCATGTGCCGCGCGGTGACGGAGATATTGACACGGTCGATGTAGGTCACAACGCTGATGGCAAAGAGGAGCCCGAGAATCAACCAGCGTAGAGGGGAAGGAGGTGTAGCGTCTCCGAGATTCGAGGGGACTGTCTCGCTCACAATCGTTTTATTATCGGATTCATGTAGGGCTTGGCTACTCTGAGACTTGGTAGCCGCTGAGGGATTGAAAGGATTGCCGCCTCTTCGTGAGAGGCGGCAACGCGAAGTGGTTAATTGGCAACAACCTCGAGCAGTTCAACCTCGAAGACCAAGGTTGAACCCGGCTTAATGATCGGCGGTGAGCCGCCGTCGCCATAGGCCAGATTGGATGGGCACACGAGCCGGCTTTTCCCTCCGACCTTGATCTGTTGGACGCCTTCGGTCCAGCACTTAATGACCTTGTTCAGTGGAAATGTCGCTGGCTCCCCCCGCTTGACGGAACTATCGAATACCGTCCCATCGGTTAAGGTGCCATGGTAATGGACCTTGACTGTATCCGTTGCCTTTGGTGTGGCCCCTGTTCCAGGCTTGATGGTGGTGATCACGATGCCGGATTCAGTTTTGGTGGAGCCCTTCTCCGAAGCCGCTTTGGTTAGAAATGCGGCTCCTGCTTTCTTTTCCCCCTCAGCAACCAGCGCCACTCGAGACTGTTGAAGCTGCTGAATCTTCGGGCCAAATGTCTGGAGGTCCGCTTTGGGGGCACGCTTCAGCACGCCGTCGGTCAGGCCATTCTTGACCATATCGAGTTCGGCTTCGCTTAGCGAAAAGGTTCCGAGCGATTGACTGATGGCCAATCCAAGAGCATACAAAGTCTTCTGGTCATCATTCGCCGGATCCTGTTGGGCCGCCAATAACGGTGTAGAGAGAGAGAGAAGCCCTATGGCCAAACACAGTGTACGAATTCGCATGGAGTAGAGGTCCTTTCTTATGATGGGCGATGGGTCAATGTCGCACGTAAGGATACGATAGGCTTTCCAAGGAAATATGTGGTTGAGAGGGTGGCGGAGAGGGAGGGATTTGAACCCTCGGTAGAGATTTTGTCCCTACGGCGGTTTAGCAAACCGCTGCCTTCGGCCACTCGGCCACCTCTCCACGTCACCATTAATAGATTACTCCGCATCCACAGCGGAAAGCGTCGCCAGGGCGGGAATCACCAACGAAGGTCCATATTACCTCAGCTGATAGGAGGGGTACAAGAGAGGAGTGAAGCTTCGCCTAAAACTATATCCTGTGTCGCAATCGGATCTGATAGGGCCCAGTGTCTGTATTGCGGACAGGTTCATGAACAAGTCGTCGTGAGATAGGCATGGACGGAACTGATCGGTGTGGATCAGGAGGTTTTGCAAGTATGCCGTTCGATGGAACATGCCTCCTGTATCGCACGAATGATCATGCTGCAGCCGACGCCATTCTGAGGGTAGGGTCTATGGCGAAGAACGGGTACTCGGGGACCAACGTGTAAGAAGTCGGATCTCAATGGTACCCGAGTGATCTCTCATCCTTGGTGGTCTGCTCATCAGTTCAAAGAACTTTTGTAGGAGGCTTGATGGCTGGACTGCGTGTATGGGTTTCTCCTGGAAGGCACTCGACTGATCTTCACTATTCAGGAGCGGGATCGCATAACGAAGTTTAGCGTAGCTTGGCCGGACGACACCGCTGAGGATCATCATGTGAAGAGCCTTCCGTTTTTGTCGTGTGTGCTCGATCTCAGTTCGCAGCGGCATACGGTGACCTCCATTTTCGTGAGCCACGCCCAAGCTGCCGAAGTCAGATCCACAGAACTCGTTTGAAGTCAGTATCCAGGCTTCGTGGATGGCTGCATTGGCGGCAACGAACAAATAGGCTTGGATCATCTAATGTTCCGGAGGTTCGAAGGACAAGTTGGTAGGTCTTTCCTCCACAAAATGGACAGGCTTCCCGATGGAGGTTCTGTTGGATCAATCCCCGTCGATTGAGTTGGTTTTCCATTCTTCGTCCCTCAATTCAGTATCCATAGTGTGATTCGCCTGGTGTCAGAATAGGGCTCCTGTTGGCATGACGAAAATATTGCATGAGGTTGCTGCGCACAGTGGTTGCTATCACGCGCGAATCATGATCTGTTGGCCTATGCGGGCTAATGTTGGTGTGTGGTTTCCGTCAGCAGTGATGAATTGTCTAAGCCTTGATTGGTCTTTGGGTGACACAAGAAGAAGCTCAATCTGGATCCACTCATTCCTGACCCACTGCACCTCCGCTAATTCAATCACGCTAAAAGCGTCTTCATCGGGGAACCACAAGCGGAGCTTGACATAATCACCAGGGCGCAGCCTTGTAGGGTTTAAGATGACCGGGTGAGAGGATGATAGTTCATACAGGCACCCATCGCCCCTCAAGCCGTTGCCTCCCTTTGAAAGCATACAGTCGATCCCAATTTTTGATAGAAGTCCTGCAGGCATGTTCTCTCCTCGTGTGGAATGTCTGAACAGTGAGGAAACGGTACTACAGGGGGGGAGTGAGGGCTATTACTCTGGTAGGTGGAAAGACCGAACTAAAGAGGCATCAGCATGAGTCACGTACCACATTGAAGCATGTGAAGCGATATTAAATAGTGATGTATTACAGTTAGTTATGAGCTATAAGCAATGTAATCATTGCGGTAGTGAATAGCACGTCATTCATCACCACATGATCATTGGCTTGCGTACGGAAGAGCGTGTGCAACGGCTATAGGATCAAATGGAAGGGAAGGTTCAAACAAGAATTTACTTTGCAGGAAGTAAGAACATCCATTGAGTTTGCTACGTGGCGAATCACAAACTGAGACTTTTCCCACGCCCGGTTGTGGGCCCTCTCTCTAAGAATCGGCAGATCCAGATTTTTCTTGAGCTCGTTCGGGGCGGATAACCCAATAGCGTAGGCGATCGTAGCAGGGCTGCTACACTTACCTCATTAACAGGAAGACGTTTATGTATTGGTTGCACCGGTCCGGAAAGGGAAAAGGAGTACAGCTTATGGCCGTCACAACCCGTTACGTTTCGCAGATCACCAATTCTGTTTGTGTGGCCGTTACCATTTGCATGATGGCCGCATGTTCAGGTGGGTATTATACGGCCAATGTGAACGGCGGAAAGCAGGTCTATCGCGTCGGTGAACAGGGCGCCAAGACGCTGGTGTATGAAACAGACCAGGATGGTAACATCACCATCCATGATGCCGACGATCCAAGGGCGAAGCAGCAGGCTGCCGCGCAAGAGATCGCAGAACAGCTCAGCGCAAAGCGCACTGACCAACCTGAACAACCGAGCCGGACGCTTAAACGGCAACTGACCGATCCTATATACGTCAGTCTGGCCCAGCCGGTACTGGATACGCAAATGGAGAAGGCGGAGCGATCCAAAGGGGCGGTGGCGGAGCAGATTCGAAGTGAGTTAGAGGCAGATCCCATCATCAAGCTCATTGAGGAACATGACAGTCGGTCTGGTTTGTTGAAACGGCATGGAGCGGCGAGCGCCGATGTCGAAGTGTCGCCTAAGGTTTCACTGAGAGAAGCCTATGGGGTCGACCGAAAGACCGGAAAACCGAGTAAGATGCTGGCGGTCGTCTTTGAAGCCACGATCACGACGCAGGTCCCACCGGCAACGTACAATGTCTCAGAGTCAGGCCATGTCTTGAAAAACCTGGAGGTTTCCAAACGCTTTGCCAAGCAGGTCCGGCAAGTCATCCTGGAGAAAATTGCCCCAAGTATTCCGGCTCACTGAATCTATGACTCCGCCTTAAGCTCAAGAAAATAGACCGATTCAGCTGCTATATTTGCTGGGACTCGCTAATCACCCGTGTAATAATGCCGACCATTTCAGAGTGAGCACCTCATGGCAAAGAGACAACCAGCGGACGTACGAATTACTATCGCTGATACGTCGCAAGGGCTCAGCATCATCATGCCATGCAGACGCAGTTGGTTGGTGATTTGCTTTTTGGGATTTTGGATTTGCGGGTGGGGGGTGGGTGAAGTCATGGTCACCCGTCAGTTGCTGAACGGGGATGCTCCACCGCTAGGAGAAGTCTTCATGCTGACATGGCTTGGGGTCTGGACGGTCGGCGGGCTGTTTGCCCTCTATGCGTGGCTTTGGCAAGTGATGGGGAAGGAAATTGTCATGGTGCACGGGCAGACGTTCAGAACCAGGTGTGACATCGGAGGATTTGGTTTTGACAAGGAATATGATCTTGCGCAGATGCGCGATGTGCGGGTGGGACATCTTGGCGTCAATCCGTTTGATTTTTCATCCAGTCTCCAATTATGGGGAGTCGGTGGTGGAGTGATCACCTTTGACTATGGGGCAAGAACTTATCGATTTGGTGCTGGACTCGATGAAGCCGAAGCGAAACAGATCGTGACGGCCATCAAACAACGCTACCGTATCCCAGAGAGCGCAAGGATGTAGCTGCCAAGGCCTAGCACGCCGCAAGTTGGCTGAGTTCTTGCGGCAGATAGCCATGCTGCGGGCAAGGATGGCAGTGGTTTACAGGCTGTGGGTTTTGGTGCGCGCCATCATTTTGCAGTAAGAGCAGATGTCGGCGGTGGTTGGCTGTTGGCAGACGGAGCAGGGATGCAGCATGGCCTGATCTTTCTCGGCCATCGTGGTCGAAGAGGCTTCGGTCTTGCGCTGTTTATCAAGAAAGCCGCAGTAGAAGGCTTGCTTAGTGCCTGGGGATTCCGTCTCAAGCCGATTCAGCACTTCTTTATAGAGAAGGGTCCGCGCGCCTTTCGCCATTGGACACTCTTCCACGATGTAGTCAATGTGGTTGAGCACCGAATAGGCGGCCAATTCACGTTCGGACAGGCGAAAGAGCGGTTTCACTTTCTTGGCAAACCCGTCGAGAGAGGCCGGCAGGCTAGGGGATTGCTTGTCCAAGTATTCCTCCTGCCAGCGGAGCACGTTGCCCAGTAGGCGGGCTGCTTCATCGTCGAGATTGTGGCCGGTCGCCATCACATCGTACTTGTGCTCCAGCGCGACGCGATTGAACTGGTAGCGTTTGATGGTGCCGCATGTACTACAGGTCGGACGATGAATCAGCATGGCCAGTTCCTTGATGCCAGCGCCGGCTTCCTGCTCGACGGTATGGACATGCAGGACCGCGCCGATTGGCGCGGCGACCGTTTCGGCAAACTGGACGACTTTGGCATGGGACACTTCCGAGTAGCCGCCGATGCCGAGGTCTACATAGAGCGCGTCGGCTTTGTAGCTCATCTTGAGGAGAATATCCCAGAGGGCCAGGCTATCTTTCCCGCCCGATACCGCGACTAGGATGCGATCATCCTTTCCGAACATCTTTTCAGACTTGATGGCCCGGCTGACTTGGTCATGCACATAGATGTTGAAACAGCCTTTGCAGAAGGCAGCATTGTGGCGGGGCAGGTCGATCACTGCGCGGGTTTTGCATTTGGTGCAGTTCATTCGTGACTCGTGAAGTGTGGAGAGCCGCCGGAGATGACCGGACGGATTTCGATCTGGTCCTGGTCGTAGAGCATCTCGTCTTCGGTTACGAGTTCATCGCCGCGTATGATCAGATGCGCTTCGACCACGAGATTGAGTTCTTTGAAGAGGTCTTTCGCCTTCTTCGGGCCTTTGATCTCAATGGTTCGTGCGGGATGGCTGAGTTGAACCTGCATGCTGGGATCATATGCCGCGGATGCGCAAGGGAGCAAGAGGCCATCTCTGTGCAGCGGAGAGTGCAGTGTGTTGTGAGCGGACGAGTCGGTTTTGTCGATCATTGTAAAAAGAAGTATTGACGCCCGACCAACCGGCAATCGTGAGGTGGTTGATGCACACAAGGTTCTATTGGATCAGGCAGCATCTAGGCCGTGCCATGGACAAGAGGCGAGTCATCTGGAATTGCTGGTGGTTGACTCAGCGAGTGAAGCTTCTGGAATGGCGGATGCGTCGTGATGTGCTGATGGCAAAGCCCTAAACAGTACGGTCACGGGCGCTTCCGAAGCGAAAAGGCTGTGCCGTTACCGGACTTGCAACGTTTTGCGCCAGCTTGGAGAACACATGGATGGGAACACCGGCTGAATCAGTGTCCGTACACTGGCCTGAGTACCTGATGGAAGCGGCTGGACTTGGGCTTTTCATGATCTCCGCCGCAGTCGTAACGGCCGCGCTTGAATATCGCATTCACCCCTTCACGATCTCTTCACAGATCCGGTGCTCCGGCGGATTGCGATCGGACTCGTCATGGGTCTGACGGCCATCGGCTTGATCTATTCGCCCTGGGGGAAACGCTCCGGGGCCCATTTGAACCCGGCTGTCACGATGACGTTCTTTCGGCTTGGAAAGATCACGGGTACTGACGCGTTCGGGTATGTCGTGGCGCAGTTTGTCGGTGGAACGATCGGATTGTGGCTGGCGGCACAGATCCTGGGCCTGGCAATCGAGCATCCCGCCGTCAACTATGTTGTGACGGTGCCGGGACTTGGCGGGACGGTGATCGCGTTTGCCGCTGAGGTGATCATCTCGTTTGGACTGATGCTTGTCGTACTGGTTGTCACGAACCGTCCGTCGCTGAACCGGTGGACCGGCGTGTTTGCGGGAGTGCTGGTTGCGATCTACATTGCCGTAGAGGCGCCCCTGTCCGGCATGAGCATGAATCCCGCACGCATGTTCGCTTCTGCATTTCCCGCATGGCTCTGGACCGACTATTGGCTCTATCTCATCGCACCGCTCAGTGGAATGTTACTGGCGGCTGAATGTTATGTGCGGACCCACAGTATCCAACAAGTCCTGTGTGCCAAGCTACAGCACCACAACAACGCCCGCTGCATCTTCCGCTGCCGCTACATGGCGTGAAGGCCTCGTCATTCCTCAACCGTCATTGCTTATTTGTGAAACATGCCTTCGAGGCGTAGGCGTGTTGTCTGCTGCTCGCTCTATCGGCCATCAGCTCTGCGATCTTTGATTGCATGTAAGGACTCGCGTGGCCGTTCGACTGATGGCCATGACGATGATCCGATGGATCTCACAATTTCAATCATCAACACAGAAGGAGGGCGTGATGAGCAGTAAGCGTGTATTCAAGATGGGATTCTTATCATTGGTGGCCGCGACCGGATTGTTGGTCGCATCCAATGGGTTTGCGGCTGATGCCCATACGACGAGTAAGTTCGAAGGTGTGAAGGCCAACAGCGGGACCGCCACGCATGGCCGCTCCGGCAACAACGACACGTTGACCTGGTCGGAGGAGTTCAAGATTCCTGATACCCCCGCGCCGCATTGGCAGGTGGTGGATATCAAGGGCAACGTCTATCTCCTGAATCGCCTCGTCATCAAGGGCGACAAGCAGAACCGGACCATTACGTTGCCAGTCCAGGTCAACGACGTGGCGAAGGTTCAGATCTGGTGTGCCTATGCGGAAGTGCTGCTCGGCGAAGCATCCTTTGCCAAGCCGATCGTGACCGCCTCCGGCGAAACTCGTAACAATGGCATGAAGGCCGACAGCGGCATGAAGCACGACAGTATGGCAATGAGTCGGTAGCACAGTGCCATCAGCAGCCAGCCGTCAGCTCTCGGCTTCATCGGAGGTACGGGGCTGACTGCTGACGGCTGGTGGCTGAAAGCAGAGGAGGCAGCGATGATTAGGAAGATTGAGGGGCTGCACAGAGTACCTATAACTCATCGTCGCACGCTGTAAAGCGGTGGTCTACTCGTTTCTACCTTCTAGGGTGTATACAGCGAAGATTCTGTAGGGGCCAGGCTCTGAATTGTTGAACCTTCCCGTTTCAACCAGCTGCGTGGCGGTCTCGAAATCGGGGAGCAGACAATATGAATTGGTCTGAATCTCGTTAGCCAGTGAGTTGCATGAAAGTGGGGAGCAGTCGCTACTTATAATATCAAATCCTGCAAGGATCTTTTTCTCCGGCATGCGGACGTTCGTGGGAAATGACCGTTCTCTCTTGTACGGACGCCATTGTTCTTTTCCATCATCGAATTCCTGTTCGTAGACTTCGTAATAGAACATCGTCGTCCCAGCAAGATCGATCGAGTGCTCCTGTGCTACCTGCTCAATGATGTCGGGAGAGTCGAAGAACCAGTAGCCGTTGTGTTTCCAGAATTTGATGTAATCGGCAAAGTCTT
>JBQTJA010000029.1:0-47787 GCA_052387595.1 Nitrospiraceae bacterium
TCGCCCGCCGGGTTGGCTACACAACGGATGACTGGCAAGCTGGCGCACGCCATCTGCAAACGGATATCGCGCAGCATATGAAACTCACCAAAGAATTCTTCGAGCGAACATTCGGACGCTTGTAGGCTCAATTGGTGGGATGAGCAGGGGGTTTCGAACCGGATTGTGGACAGACACAGCGTTGCGATGCGGTACCGCTTGCCACGCCGTCATCCATCACCCCATCATCGAACGACCTGACGCCCTTTACTCAACCGTTCCCGCGCGACAGCCCAGAAAAACGGAAGAAGAAAACATTGACAGCCTTGATCATCTCAGCGCAAGGTACAGTGCATAAGAATGCGGCGGAATCGGTGTTCCCCCGCTCGCAAATATTCGATCGACGGAGCACCATCATAATCCGTCGATTTCATACAGAGACAGAAGACGGACAGGAGCATAGATGGTGAACGATGCACTGATCCCGTTTCGGGCCGTTTGGCTGTTGAATCTGATGGTCGCAATCGTGGTCTTGGCCAGTCGTGACAGTGCGGCACAGCAACTCGACAGGCCAACGGGAATGTCGCCTGTCATCCAGACGAAGGGTTGGCAAATGCACACCGACCATACCTATGGCTTTGCCGTCGAATATCCTAAGGGGTACGTGATCCTCAAGGAAGTCACCCTCCCAACACCCACACAGCCGCCGGCGGTCCAGCGCGTACGCCTTCAACGGAAAGACATCGCAGCCGGCCAGTTTGCGGATCTTGAACCGCCTGCGTTGACCATCCAGGTATTCCCGCGACCGTCGGGACACTCGCTGCGCGAGTGGCTCGACTCTTTCGGCCTGCTGCCTCCCGGCAGCGAGATTGCTTCCGTTCAACTGCAAGGGGCACACGAAGGACTGCGGGTCACACTCCGGCAGCAACTCGCGCCCAACGAGTTCCTCTATTTCGCAACCGACCAGTACGTGTACGGCCTCATCCCCTTTGGCCACGAGGGCGAGAACATGCTGACGTCGTTTCGCCTGACCAGAACGCCCTGATGACACGGGATACGCCCTCGTCAGAGAAACACAACGACATTCCCCGATCAGGCGATGAGAGCAGTCATCCTCCTTCATTCTCGTATCGACCAGATGGGTTACCGGACAGAGGAAAGCGAGGGCAAGGTCAGTATCCACTTGATACAATCGAAGCAAGCGGTTCACACGAAGCTTGGCGTGTCCTGCTGTGCCTCTTCACTTGCTGCGGTCTTGTTCGGTGAAATGCGCGGGCTTGACGCGCTGGGGTGAAAGGGTGGCGGGTGCGACAGTCGCACCCGCCACTGCCATCTGTAGGGTCTTAGCTGCAGTTGCCAGCCCTGCCGGCGCACATCGTGTTAAGCAGCGGAATAAACCCACCCGCTCGGCTGTCGGGGATGGAGCTGCCTTGGACCTGCGGAGCCGTCGAGACGTACCCATAGGAGCTCACCCCGACAACTTGATTCAAGCCGCTGGTCAACCCGCCCGTGCCCTGAATACCATAGTTCTGCACCCACGGGCCGCCGCTCGATCCGCCTCGGGCATTCGATCCGTATTCGACATTGTTGGGACTGACCGCACGGTGGCTTTGCGACGTCACCTGCTGCATTTTATTGCACGCATCGATGTTGCACGGATACCCGAGCTTCGTCGTGTGGTTGGGGATAAGGCCGAGGGTCCGGAAGCCTAAGAATCCTGTGAGAATACCGATGCGGGTGGTCCCCCTGTCGTTCATTTCGAGCATCCCGAAATCAGCGGCATTGGGAACTACACCATTGGAGATAGCCCACTGGGATGTGGTGCCCACACGGCGTGGCGTCCATGTGAAAAGAGGCGCACTCCCGTCTCTGAGCGCCGGAACGAACAGGAAGTTGCGGTGAAATCCCCCAGTTCCGCCGCTCCCACGATGGACACAGTGCCCTGCGGTGAGCACAATTCTCTGCCGAAGCACCGAGGCCGAACAGACAAAATTCCCCCCTGTATTCCCGGTGAAGAACAGTTTGCCGACCGTCCGGTTTGGATAGATGGTCTCCAATCCAGGCTGGTTGACCCGCGCACTGGTGTAGTGGGCCCCGAACGAACCCGCGGCCTGCGACTCAATGCTGTCATCTTCAGACTGAATCCTGACCTGCGCTGGATCGTAGAGGCGAGCGGCCGCATCGGCGCCGACCGCCATAGTGGGGCGTTTCCCAGGGAGGGAGACAGATGTCCCACCACCCTGCGGTGCTGCCTCAACGGCAACCGCTTTTGGATTCGCCAGTGGGAGCATCGGTTGCGCGCTCGCTAACCGAGCCGGGGTCCAATAGGCAAGAGTCTCGGCCGCCTGCGCCTCGGTGGTCCCTTGGCTGAGATTGAAGGTCAGGGGCGCGGCCGCGCTGGCTGCCGCGCTGAGCCGTGTCTCCGTGGCTTCCTGTGCCTCCGTGTTGCTGCTCTGCATACACACGACCGCCAGCACAGCCGGCATGATCGTGACAAGTGCGTTTCGCGTTCTCATAAACAATCCTCCTCGGTTATTGAGATTGTACCTGGCCCACTGATCCCGTCACTCTCTGTCGAGTAACGCGCATGCTCACGTGCCATTGGCAGCGACTCCTCCTTCCAATATCGGGCACGGACTGTTCCGTTCATTGCGATCGAGCAACTCATTTGCTCACTCTCTTCAGGCTGGTCGTTCATGACAAGTCCCACCACAGCCAGCCGCTCTCAACACTCACAAAATCTTGGCTGCGAATACCCGAAGGGCCTGCGCCCCACGTGCGTCATTCGTTCCGCTCGCCGGATCTTTTCTCTTGCTCCTGGTCATCTTCCAACTGCTCCATTGCATGCGCGACATCCCAGTTGTGTCGCTCGTTGTTCGCGTCTTCTTCGAGGCTCGCGTCGTCGGTCGGGTCTTCGAGCGCCACGACTGATACGGGCAGTCCCTCCTGCGTCCACACATTCATCAAGGGAAGGACACCAGGCTGCTCCGAAGCATCTCCTGACTGGTTGGCACGGTCGGACAGGAGTGACCGGTCTGGCCTGGGCGACGGATCTTTTTTCTGATCAGAGACCGACGCGTGAGGCACGAAGCTTGACACCGGCTTGGTTGGATCATTGCGGGATGATGGGCTCTCCCGTGGTATGGGATGCGACGCGGACACCCCACTCAGGCTCGTGCGAGATTCCACGCCCGGCGCGGGATCGGATGGCGCCGGTCCACAGGCGGACAGTCCCATGAGAAGCACCGGACTCAGCAACCATCCCAGGAACGGAGACCACACCGGTTGACAGGACCGCGATGTACTCATCCCTTGAGACCTTTTCGATTGCGTGCGTGACGCCATCACAAAGCGGGCTGATTTATAGTCCCGATTTGCCGGCGAGTCAATGCCTAACACTTATGTATACGAACTTATATGCGTATTTATTATATAAGTATTTCATGGCGTTATTCCCACATCGTGCGGACCAGCGCTCAGCGCTACCTTCGGGCTGCTGGCCCCCTCCTTACCACCAATTCTTCCGCGCACTGAGACAAGCGGTCGTCCAGAAACGCACTCGGCTGAAAAAATGCGGACTAATAGAGATATCGCGCCGTCGAGAAGCTGCTCTGGTCGGTCCAGTAAGCGGCTGTGGTTTCACGCCTGGTCAACAGTCCTCGCTCCACTTTCTTTCTACTTCCCACACAATCACTCGCTCCATCCCTCAACACATCCCACCTTTGCGCTCAGAGGCATAGTATCCAAAGGCCGTCACGACGCTCTTCGCGGACATGCCGCAGTTCCCGACTCGCTTCGACTTCCCCGCTGCCCACCGGAAACCTATTTGGCCGACCAACCTGATTGCGTCGACGTTCGCCACAGTGACGCTGCGGACAGGGGTGCCCACGGGGCGGCTCATACACTGCCGGGCTGACGATGATGTGCAATCTGCTGGAGGCCGTGCGGATGGCGTCTTCAAGAAGGATCAGTTTGTGGAACGAACAAGAGGACAACCAAACAGAAACTCGGGAGGATCGGACTTGATCATCCAAATCCACCACTCGTGACAATGTCTCTGGCTACTGCGGAATCGAGATAACTAGTGCCAGCTGAGGTGTACCGCGGCACACATGCCTCGCCTCACGTTGGTAAACATCAGCTCATATAGGGAGGAGTTAGGACGGCCCACCAGTCACGGCCGCTTCAATTTCTTGGGATTGGGTGGCCCTGAGGGTGTTCGTGGCTCAACAGAATTTGGCATACCATTGCCTTCAGAACCTGGCTCCAGACCGGCAGGCCCAGAGACCACAGGCCGGTTCCGATTGACGAGGTTGTCGATTAAGTCTTTTTCCGCCTGCCTTGCAAGGCTATCTGGCGCAGCTGGAAGAGGCATGGCTTCGGCATTCTTATAATCGATCTTGTTGTCCTGCTCTTCTGAGGGAGTTTTACTCCCCGTGACCGCTCCCTCATGCATGATTTCTTGAGCCCGCACTGAAATTGCTGGGACAGACAGAATAGCCCCCAGCAATGTTGCTCCTCGCACGAAATGACCCATTAGTGTGCACATGGCCCACCTCCCTTGCCCGTACATATTGCAGCGTGTCCTTCTTCTCCTTCACATCAACCATTCGGGGCTCCTAGAGCAACTGGCACGCACTCGCCCACACCATCCTCCCAGCATGACATGCCCTGTGCGGTTTTCGTATTATTCTCACTCCCTCAACAGAATCAGTCAACTGCACCAACCTCCAATGAACCCATGCTGATGAATGGGTTTTTCGCCTCTGAGCAGAAAAGAACCCTGAGAGACGAAACCACGACACAAGTCGGAAGGGGGACCCCACCTCAGTCGGTAAGGCCCCCCTTCCTCAGGCTCCACTCGATCCTGTAGCGCTGAGTTGCTTACAAGGTCCTATTACCCCCCCAGTGCTCAGTAATCCATATCTTACAAACAACGCGGATCTGAGCCTGCACAGGCGGCATTGACCAACGGCACAATATTCGTGCTGGTGAAGGGGCTGGCCCCCTGTTCCTTGGGAGCGCTACTGATGTAGCCCCAACTGGTCACCCCGATCACGATGTTTGGACTGGGGAAGGAGCCATTTGTTGTCCCAGTGAGTATGGGCCGCCAGCCAAAATTGAGGACCCAGGGCCCTCCACTGGACCCGCCATTCATCAGGGAGCCAATGAGGGTATTGCCGGAGAGAGCGGAACTCGCGATAAAGCCCTGGGAGTCATTGCGTTGCATCAACCGCCCAGAGTCCAGACCGGCGGGATACCCAAGTTGCGTAATATGCGTGAGGCCGCTCGACGTAAAGCCGAACCGGTTCCACCCGTAGCCATACCACCCCGTGCTGGTGCCCGGGTAGGTGGGATTTGTCTGGGGAGCGAGTTCGATCACGGCCACGTCAGAGGTGCACACGATGCCTGCAACGGCACATTGACTCGCTGGAATACCAGTAAAGTATGAAGTCAGGACCCACGCCGTCGTCGCAGACCATGAGCGGCCAAGGAGATTTCGCTCCCCTGGCACAAAGCGGAAGTTGGTATAGAACCGCCTTTGCCCATAGTCGGCCACACAGTGCGCGGCCGTCACAATCACGCCCCGCTTAATCAACGAGGCAGAGCACCAAGACGTGCCCTGACCAGGGATAAAAAAGTACAGCTTCCCAGCTGCGCGATACGGATACGTCCCATTCGTCGGATTACCCTGAAAATCCGCGCGCGCCGTGCTAAAGGGACGGTTGAATGTGCCATGTTCCTGCGATCCGACTCCGCCCCCCGCCTGCGTGTCGAGCGCCTCTGAGGGGGTGCCTAGCTGATCAGTGATACTGAACGCCGACCCATCACCCTCGGCGCCGGCTACTTCCCCACTGTCGGGTGCAGCGGATGTTTGGAATTGATTCACTAAGTTCGCGATCAAATCCTGCTGAGCTTGCACGGAGTAGCTCTCCGGAATCTGCGGTAATTTGAACGGTTTTGCATTAGCAAAGTCTACCTGCGGAGCAGCTCCTGCCGCAGCCCTGACTCCTGTTACCTCGCCTTTCCTCACGATTTCTTGCGCCTGCGCGGACGTCGCCAACATGGCCAGGGTCACCCCCAGCGCCGTGGCGAGTCTAATGGAATGCGATACACTCGTACCCATACATACCTCCTTCTCAATGCTTTTAATGATTGCCAAACTCGTCTCTTCTACTTTCTCTCCTCACTAACACCGGCTTTATACCTCCTCTCAATACCGGGACCGCAGACCCATGATGGGGCACAAGACATACAGTGAACTCGCGTGACTACCATTCAGAGCGCCTGTCTCATCATTTTTCCTGCTCCCTGGCTCTCTCTTCTGGCTCTGTTTGATCTTCCAACGGCTCCATCTCAAATATGACATCCTGATCGGGTTGTTCGATGCTCGCGTCATCATTTGGACTTTCGGGAACCACCACCGACAGCTGAGTTCCCTTCTGCGTCTCTCCGTTCCTGGATGACGGACTACCCAGTGATACGGGATGGGGCTCAGATAGCCCGCTACGACTCGCACGAGATTCCACGCTCGGCGCGGGGTCGGATGGCGCCGGTCCGCAGGCAGACAGCCCCATGACAAGCACCAGACTCACCTGTAGGAAAGATCGCCCCATTTGATGCATACCCTCGGACCTTATGAGCGGCGAACGTGACGCCCTCAGCTGATAAGTACCAGGTCTCTCGGTTCGTCAATGCCTAGTAATTATGGATACGAACTTATACTTATATTCATGATGCCATCCCGGCATCAGACGGGCGCGCTTAGCGGCACCATCTGGCCATCACCCCCCTGTCCTCGATCTAAAGCCGGGGGTTTGATTCATGGATGGACTGCACCAATACCTGTAAAAGCTGCCTCCCCGCTAGACTTCCTCGTGTACATATCTGCCTGGGCACATAAAGCAAACAATATGCCGAACCCGTTGAGCGACCAGACAGAGATCAAGACATACGTATTTTCAACATACTAAGCATTTCCCATGTAGCCGTACAGATAGAAGTAGCAGACGAATCGCAGATAGATGTATCGAATTGGATACCGGTTCTGTATCGAATTAGATTCATCCATATGAGTGACTGATAACCAATGGTCGCATCATGACTGTGCCATTCCAGCCATTGAAGAGAAACAATAAGAGCTATACGTTTCTATGTATATGAATGTAGGGTTATGATGAAGGACCTAATAGCCCTATTACATATTTACTGCTAGGGACGAGTGGCTCCAGCCTTGCCTAATCGCGTCTCTGTCAGCAAGCTGGTCTAGCGGTGCAGCATATGGCCCATGTATTTTTGCGTCCGCTATCAAGCATGGGGGCGTTGTTTTCTGAGCAATTGATCAGGGATGATGAGCCAAACAGGTGCATGCGGCTGACTGGCCAGCCTAGCCGGTGCCTATAGACTTCATCCGGCTGTGATTTCCTGGCCTATTTATGCTCCCCGCTCCTTATTGTTCAATGCAGGCACCATCGCTCGTTCCTTTCCTTAAAGTTTTCCCACCCTTAAGCTCAGTCTGATTCTGACCGATAGTAGCTACTGACCCACAACCAGGAACTCTCTTATGACTTCCTCACGCACGGCCATGGAATCGGCCTTCATCGATTCAATCCGCCCTCGTCTCCATCAAAAACTCAGGCCGCTCTTGGACGAATCCAGCCGCTGTCTTCCCATCTTGCAGTCGACCTGTCAGCAAATCCTGAACCACATGGGTCCTCAGTCCAACGCTGTCAATCTTGCCCTGGTGATCAGCCGAGACCATGGGTTGACCTGCAAAGTTCTGCAGGTGGCGAACAGCATCGCCTATAGCCCGCAGCAGACGATTGTGTCGGTCCCTCATGCCGTCAGCTGGCTCGGCCTCGACACCGTTCGGTCCCTTGTGGCCGCGGCGCATCTCGTCGAACAGCTGCAACATTGGCCGGTTCGCCAACAGGATTTTCGAACTCTGATCGCACGGTCTCTCATCGCCGCGACCCATGCCAGCGAACTGGGCATGGCGATCGGCTACCCACAGCCTGGGCAATTGTTTACCAGCGCCCTGCTCCATTCGATCGGAGACTTGGCCATCGCCTACCAGGATCCTGACCTCTTTCTCGCGCTCCAGGCCATTTCCAAAACAACCACGCGCCCGTCGGAATGCATGCTTCAAGAGACACGCGTCATCGGTGTGCCACGATTGACCTTGGCCCAAGCATTGGCCCACATGTGGAAGCTGCCGGATGATCTGATCGAGCTCTTCCGTCATCCGGAAGAACAGCCGATGGAGCATTGGCAAAACGAATTCCACACCTACCGAGGTATCGTCGCCGGCTCCATTCGCCTGGTCGATGTGCTGACCGGCCCCGCCCCGCAGACCGCCATTGAGAAAGCCAAGAAGGCGCTCCAGCTCGGAAGTGGACTCTCTTCTGGCCCATTCACGAATTTGATGATTCGAGCTATGGATCGGGGGCACCAACTCATCCGTTCAATGGGACTGGCAATCGCCTTGCCCGATGAAGCCACGTCACCAGCAAAGGAGCAGGATCTCAGCGAATCGATCCCCCACTCGCCCGCCATCACACCGCCAGCCGGCACAAAACAGGCGGCTCCCATTCGAACCAAGCCCCTTGAAACACTCCAAGCCTTTCAGGACTCGCTGCAGGCTGCAACCGATCTCAACGGCCTGCTCGGAACATTCGTACAATCTCTCCATCAAGACGCCGGATTTGACCGTGTCGGCCTGGCACTGCTCAACCAAAATGATAGTGACCTGCTTGTCGGAAGGCTGGTGCTTGGCGTGACTCCTCCCGCGCCCCACCTCCGGTCCTTGTCAGGCTCACTCAGCCGGGAACACCGGCTTTTTCTCACGATCCTCAAACGAGTCGATCCACTCTTGGTTCCAAACTTTTCAGACCAGATGGCCGGGACTCTGAAACAGGACTTCCTCGAAGTCTGGAAACCGGGATCGGCGATCATCGCGCCGTTGCGGGTGGGAGCGAAACCGATTGGGCTCATCTACTGCGATCGAGCGACAAGTAACCAGCCGGTGCTCCCCCAAGACTACCAGGCATTTCAGCTGTTTTTTGCCCAAGCGACGCTGGGCCTGAATCGATTGGCCGGCATCCTGTAGGCTGAGGACACGGCAAAGTCCATCCAGCATCGTGCTCGCCGTCGGCTGACAATGTCACCAGCCTGTTAGGCAGCCATGGCGTGGGGCTGGATCAGCGCCAGGGTATCGTGAAGCTGGGCGCGGGCATCCGCGAGCAGTGCCGGGAGGTTGGCCGACACAAACCGTGTGGCGGTAACAGCATGGGGGGTGAACGGCAATGCCGCAGGCCGCCGGTTTGGCTCGATCTCTTCGTAGTCGACGACGACACCGGCCAAATTAACGACGGACGCATGGATGATGAATTCACCGGCATCGTTTAGGCTCAGTTGACAGCGAATGGCCTGCTCGATCTGCACAGGCATCCCCCAGGACCGGATGAGTTCAGCTCCCACTTCCGCAAAGTCGCATCCGATGCTGGACTGTTCCACCTCGGCCAGGGAGGTTTCAAGGTAGCCGGCTTCGACAAGCGCAGACTGAGCTCGCCGCGGGATGGTCTGGTAGAGCACGAGGTGGCCGATGTCGCGCAACAACCCTGCGATAAAAAACCGCTCGCTCTCTTCAAGACCGCAGGATTTGGCGATTTTCCCGGCGAGCAAGGCGCACAGCACGCTTTTCCGCCAGAACATAGAAACGTCCATGAGCTGAATCGGCATGCCGGAGAAGGTCCGTCCGATGGTCGTCGCGGTCACGAGGTCGTTGATGGCCTGTGTGCCGAGAAGATTGACGGCGCGTGTGACGGTATCGATCTGTTTGGGAAACCCATAGAGTGGGCTATTAACAATGCGGAGAAGCCTGGCCGAGATCGCCGGATCCAGCTTCAGGACTTCGGCAAGGTCGTCCAGAGTCGAATTGGGATCGTCCACGACATCCCGCACGCGAAAGTAAATCTCCGGCAACGTGAAGACAGTGGTGCAGGACTGGACCAGTTCGCTTGCCAATGGCATGATGGACGTTCCTCCCGGTCGTCTGTGGATACAGACACGCTCGCCACCTGCTGTATCGGTCACCAACGGAGAGAACTGTAGGACCGTAGCTGACGGACGTGTGAGCTATTTCAAATCAAAAACGGCCCTCCTTTTCTTTGTTGGAATCGATGTATCGAAAACACAGTTGGGTATGGCTCAACAAACCGATAGGACGATTCTCTGTCTCTCCCACCAACACAGACGTCATTCAATTGCTTGCTCATCTGGCAGGGAAAGCACCGACGCTGATCGGTCTGAAAGCTGTTGGAGAATGGACCGCTCGCCGGCCACTGCGTCGGGTCTGGCGGAAGAACTACGCAGCCATGGCGTGTGGATTGATAAGTGCGAGAGTGTCCTGGAGTTGATGACGAGCCTCTGTGAGCAGTGCCGGGAGGTCGACCTGGTCGAAGAGCGTGGCGGAAACGGCGTGAGACTCGAACGGCGCTGCATCCTGACACCGATTCGGATCGAGTACGTCACGGTCGACGCCACCGCCGGCCAGATGGACGATAGACGCATGGAGGGCGAATTCGCCGGCGTCATTCGGATTCAGTTGATGACGGACAGCTTGTTCAATCTGCACGGGCATACCCCAGAACCGGATGAGCTCGGCCCCCACTTCGGCGAAGTTGCATCCGATGTTCGACTGCTCGACCTCAGCCAAAGAGCGATTAAGAGTCCCTGCTTCGACAAGAGCGGATAGAGCCCGCTGAGGAACGGTCTGATACAAAACGAGGTGGCCGATATCCCGCAGGAGGCCTTTGACGAAGAAGCGCTCGCTGTCCTCGATACCGCAAGATTTGGCGATCTTTCCGGCGAGGAGGGCGCACAGGACGCTTTTTCGCCAAAATATGGGGACATCCATAAACTGAATCGTCATCCCGGAAAAAGTCCGGCCGACAGTCGTTGCGGTCACGAGATCGGTCACGGCCTGCATGCCAATAAGGTTGACGGCGCGGGTAATCGTATCGATCTGTTTGGGAAATCCATAAATGGGGCTGTTGACGATGCGGAGCAGTCTGGCCGAGATGGCCGGGTCCAGCTTGAGGACGTTGGCGAGGTCGTCCATGGTCGAATCGGGATTGTCCACCACGTCCCGCACACGGAGATAAATCTCCGGCAAGGTGAAGACCGTGGTGCAGGACTGAACCAGTTCGTTCGCCGATGGCATGGTGGAGGTACCTCCCTATTGTGCGTCGATAGAGACCGGCTCTCGACCGTCTTTATCGGTTACGAATGAGCAAAACTGTACTGGGGTGGTCAGAGGGGAAAGCATGGGCACTCTGCAGCCAAGCAACCACGTGAGCAACCAGGGCCGGAGCACCGTATCAAATCCGGTGGTTACTGAGTGCTACTGATCGCCTGGATACGCTTCTCGTCCAACTCAGCCCAGCGGGCGTAGAGGCGTTCGACATCGGCCTGTGCAGCGTGAAGTGTGACGTAGCGTTCCTGCAAGTCAGCGGCGGAGGAGACGATCGACGGATCGTTGACTGCGGCCTGACAAGTCTCGACGGTCTCCTCCGCTTCGAGAATCTTCGTTTCGATCTGGTCCAATTCCTTTTGCTCTTTGTACGATAAGCCCTTTCGTTTGGACCGTCCCCCTGGTGCGATGCTCTCCTTTGAGCTCTGAGATTTTGTGTCTTCCGTTGCGGTTCTCTCTTGCGCCGCCTCCCATTGAGCATAGTCCGCAAACCATTCGACACGGCCTGTTCCATCCAGGGCAAGCAGCCTGGTGGAGACACGGTCCAACAACCATCGGTCATGCGTGACCAACACAAGCGCACCGGTAAATTCCAATAGGCTGTCTTCCAACACATCGAGCGTGGGAATATCCAAATCATTCGTGGGCTCGTCGAGGATCAACACATCCGTCGGCTGAAGCATCAACCGGGCAATGAGCAACCGGGCCTGCTCTCCTCCAGACAGGCGGGAGACTGGCAAATCCAGCTGCTCCGGCTTAAAGAGGAAACGTTTCGCCCATGAGACAAGGTGCACGGACCGATCCTGATAGACAACCGCATCACCGCCGGCTGGAGCCAGGGCCCGCCGCAACGGAACCTGCTGATCCAGCGACTCTCGATGTTGCTCAAACATCACGACGCGCAACCGATCAGCGCGGGTGATAGTTCCGGCATCGGACGTCAACGTGCCGGCCAGCAGCTTGAGCAGCGTCGACTTGCCGCTCCCATTCGGCCCGAGGAGTCCAACCCGCTCGCCTGGCCCCAGCTGCAGATCCAGACTGCCCACGATCAGTTGTGCCCCCAGCGACTTCCCGAGACCAATCACTTCGATCAGTTTCTTGGACCGTCGTCCCGAAGCGGTGAAGTCGATCCCAGCCGGCCCCTTCGACTGACGAGACTCCATCTCATTCAGTTCGCCAATGAGCCTGCCGGCCGAATCAATCCTGGCTTTGGCCTTGGTTGTACGAGCTTTCGGCCCTCGCCGGAGCCATTCCACTTCCCGGCGGACTCGATTGGCTAACGAGGATTGATAGTCGGCTTGGGCCTGCAAGGCCGCATCGCGCTGCTCCAAAAACTCGCTGTACCGCCCTTTGGCCTCGAAGAGGCCGTTGGGATATCGGCGATTCAGTTCCCAGATCCGCGTGGTGACCGCTTCCAAGAATCGGCGGTCATGGCTGATGACGATGAAGGCATGGGGCTCAGCCTTCAACAGCCCTTCGAGCCAGAGAATCCCCTCAACATCCAGATGGTTGGTCGGCTCGTCTAAAAGCAGCACGTCCGGTTCCAGCATCAACGACCGTGCGATCGCCAGCCGTTTCTTCCAGCCGCCGGACAGCGTCGACACGGCCTGATCAGTGCGGACAAACCCGCCGAGGCTGAGCGCCCTGGCGATGCGCCCACCCTGCTCATGGGGATCCAGCCCGTCATCGAGCAGCACTTGGGCCAGGGCGTCTTCAACCGAATGACCCTCCACAAACGAGGGCTCTTGCGGCACGTAGCCGATCCGGAGCTGCCGCCGGACCGATCTGGTCCCGCGATCCGGTTCTTCAAGTCCAGCCAGGATCTTGAGTAATGTGGATTTCCCAGACCCATTGGGGCCGATCAGCCCAACATGATCGCCGTCGCAGAGCCCAAGCGACAGGTCGGTGAACAAGGGCTTCACCCCGTAGCTCTTTCCTAGGGATTCACAACTGAGCAGCATGGCCGGTGGCATAATTGGTGAGCAGTGTAGCTGATCGTGGGTAGCAAACGGGAATTTTTGTTTACGTCTCAACAAGACGAGTCAGGTCGTGATGAGGCCCATCGACCAATGTGGTTGGCATGTTCAGGGGAAGTGAACTACCGCAGGTCCACCGTCTCACCACATCGTGCTGACCACCATGGGCGCTGACGATAAGGAGTCGGCGGGTGGGTCGCAGGCTGGGGCGTGGCACGCCCCGGCCACGGTCAGGATCGGTTCCAGGACTTACTGATGGCGGTTCGCCCAGATATTCGTGCGCGCGCCGTTGGACTGATCCCACACCGCCAGGGCGTTCCCGTTGGCATCCGTTTCGATCAACGCCGCCGTGCTCGAGGCCTTGGCCGCGCCACTGCTGCCGTGGCTTTCGGGACAGGCTGGAGAGTCAGGTTGACCAACACCAGCAGGACCTCCTGGATCCAGCGCACCAGATATCGAGACATCATGTTCTCCCTCCATCATCATGAATGATTGGCTCTCCACGAGCCTCTTCTCTCTATCGGAAGACCCTGTCACGCACTGAAGGGGAGAGACTCCACTGTCGGAGACGCAGAGAATCTGTTCCTGTGACCGACAGGACGGTCTGGAAGGGAAGGCTACTGAAATTGAGCACCGAGGTCGACGATGTCGCCAGCAAAGGCCGGATTGTAGATCGCCACGCAGGCCGGCGTGCGGTCAGGATGCGCGCTTCTCCTGTCAGCGCATCCTTCCGCTTGGACTGCCCGATTGGACGTAGATTCCGACTGCCTCATCAGCTAACAACGAACGGCTGATTCCAGATCTGTCAGAGTGTGTAGGCATTTCCATAGGCCAACCTGACTCATGTCCTGGCTGGTCCAGAATATTCTGCGTAGGCGGAGGCAGTGCGCGGCGGCGAGTGCGCACCTCGTTCACCAATGCTCCCCACCAATCGCGAATCCGTAAATAGAGTCTCCCTTTACCCGATCTCACATACTTAATCCGCTGTGCCACATCACGAAATCCTGGATCTCCTTCGAGGATCCAGCCATAGACCTCAAGGCTTTCCGCCCAACGGCCTAAGGATTCCAATGTCTGCCCCAGTTGGTAGAGGATGTGGCGTTGTTCGACGGGTGAGACGATAGGCGACGTGAGCGCTCGTCGCAATACTACAACCGCTTCTTCATGCCGGCCAAGGGCTCTCAAACACAGGGCCATGGGTACATACGCTTTCCCTGCATATCGAGCGTCTCCGGCGGCTGTTTGAAAATCATCAATCGCGGGATGGAACATGCGCAACTCCATGAGCATAAACCCTCGTTCATAGAGCTCGGATGAAGACATCTGTTGAGGCATGCGGGCTCCTCCGTGCGTAATCATGCATCACAGTAGTTACGTAGATATCCCAGCAAAAACGGCGCCTTGGCAGATTCCATCGCAAGCTCATGATTTCAATACCTTACTAGCCACAGCGCGAAGAGAGTGTAGGAAATTTGCAACGGAGTGAAGTGATCCGCATACACTGGCTCCCGATTAATTTGTAAAACGAACAAGGCCTCCACAGAGGTTGGTTCCGCCGGAAGAATGAAATCTGGCAGAATGACCGAGACACACGGCAGTCTGTCGCTACCCATTCCTCATGCGAAGCATGGAACAGCTGTTATGTAGATCTCTGATCTTCGAAGGCGCGAAGGAGATCGGACACGGAGAGCACTCCGATGATAGTCGCGTCGGCCGTGACGGGCAGGTGACGAATGCCCTGCTTCTTCATCAGCGACATGGCGTCGGCCAAGGACTCGTCTTCCTCGATCGTGATGAGCGACCGGCTCATGCAGCTGGCGACCGTGGCGATATTGGGATCGAGACCTTTAGCGACGGCACGGCGGGTGAGATCGGAATCGGTGATGATCCCGATATAGCGGGACCCGTCATCGACGATGAGCGAGCCGACTTTATGCTTGAGCAAGAGTTGTCCCGCTTGCTTGATCGTGGCGCCACGATGGATACTCCGGACATCATGCGACATATAGTCTTTGACGAGTGCCGTCTCGATCCCCTTCCCAGCCCTCGTCACCTGTAACCGACGACGCAATTCAAGATCGGCCAAGCAGCTTTCCAGTACCTGCCGCCGCTGGTGGAGACTCTCCCGCTCAACATTATGAGTTCCGCTTTCTTGGGCTTCTTCTGGCAGGATGGCCGATTCCCCTGTTTTCGCATAGAAATACGACTCGGATTCATCCGAGGCTGCGCCGAATACCTGGCCGATCAATTCTTCCGCCGCTTCGTCGAAATCTTCAAGCGACGCCGACCCCCGCTTACGTGAGAGAAAGGGCTGAAATTTGACGAGCTGCTGTTTGAACCGCTCGACATACCGATCGAGAATATCACTCCGTGTCAACCCGGTACGAACTCGTTTTGGCATTGAATCCCTCCTCGGCTGTGAACGGGAGAATACCTTAATACGAGGAAGATGCTCAACAGCGGGCGAGCAAGATACGTCCCCTGTCACCCGCGGCTGAGCATACCCGAATCATTCCTCGCCGATGTCGCACTTGATTTTAGCGGCTAGTCGGTATGCCTTCAACTCCAGATGGTGACACGGTTCTTTCTGCTAACGATTTTCCTATTGCACTATGCCCGGTCTACGCGGGATGGCTAGCCGTGGAGAAACAGTACCAACCGATCGGCATCGAGACCATCTACCTTGATCCCGACCAAGTTCAGCGAAAGGAAACGCATGTGACTCTCTGGCAGTTCACAAATCTCAAGTGGAACAGCGCCGCACACTTCTTGTCCCTGAAAACCCACAAGGAATTTGACTGTGGACAATCGTGCATGCGCGTTCTCCAAGTGATCGAGTTTTCTCGTTAGATGGGCACTGGCCAGCCAAGGTCCGGCTACATTGAGAACGGCAACTGGCAGCCGATTGAAGAACCCGATGCCAATCACACGCTCTGGAAAGCGGCTTGCGGGAAACGTTAACCGTCGGCCCATGCCTTGTACGGCCCGTCCCCCGCGCTCTCCGCAACTAGACGTCGTAATAGAGGAAAAACTCGTACGGATGCGGACGCAGACGCATCGGATCGATCTCCTTGCTTCGCTTGTAGCCGATCCAGGCCTCGATCAGATCCTCGGTAAACACCTCCCCCTTGAGCAAGAATTGGTAGTCCTTCTCCAAGCTGTTGAGCGCCTCGTCGAGACTCCCGGGCATGGTCGGAATGCTCGCGGCCTCCTTCGGATCGAGATCATAGAGGTCTTTTTCAGCCGGCTCGCCGGGATTGATCTTATTCTGAATGCCGTCGAGCCCCGCCATGAGCATTGCAGAGAAGGCCAAATAGGGATTGCAGGAGGGATCGGGAAACCGCACTTCAATCCGCTTGGCCTTCGGACTCGGGGAGTACATGGGAATGCGGATGCCGGCCGATCGGTTCCGGCTGGAATACGCCAGCAACACCGGGGCTTCGAACCCTGGCGTGATGCGCTTATATGAATTCGTCGTTGGGTTCGTAAACGCCGCCAGCGCCGGCGCATGTTTCAGAATGCCGCCGATATAATACAAACAGAGCTGCGAGATCCCGGCATAGTCCTTCCCGGCGAAGAGGGGTTTCCCATCCTTCCAGATGCTCTGGTGCGTGTGCATCCCGGATCCTGCATCACTGAAGAGCGGCTTCGGCATGAAGGTCACCGTCTTCCCATGCCGGCGTGCCACATTCTTGACGATGTACTTGTACAGCATCATCTTGTCCGCGGTCCGCACGAGGGAATCGAATCGGATATCGATTTCGGCCTGGCCAGCCGTGGCCGTCTCGTGATGGTGCTTCTCCACCTCGATGCCGACTTTCTCCATCTCCAGCACCATTTCACTGCGGATGTCTTGTTGGGTATCAGCCGGGGCCACCGGGAAGTACCCTTGCTTATGGCGGATCTTGCCGCCCAGGTTGACCCCCTCTTGCCCCATGTTCCAAGCGCCTTCTTCCGAGTCCAGATAATAGAAACCGCTGTGGCTGGTTTGATCGTACCGGGCATGATCGAAGATGAAAAATTCGGCTTCCGGCCCCCAGAATGAGCTGTCCCCGATCTTGGTGCTTTGGAGATACTTCTCTGCCTTTTGGGCAATGAACCTGGGGTCGCGCTCGTAATTTTCGCGAGAAATTGGATCCACGACATTGCCGGTTAAACTAAGTGTCGGGACCGCGGTAAACGGGTCCAAACAGGCGGTTGCCGGATCAGGCACCATCAACAAGTCACTATTGTTGATGGCCTTCCAGCCGCGGATCGATGATCCATCGAGGCCGGACCCATCCTTGAACAAGTTCTCCGTCAGTTCGCTCACCGGGATGGTCATATGCTGCCAAACGCCCGGCAAATCGACGAATTTCAGATCCACCATCCGGACCTTGTTTTTTTTTGCAAACTCCAATACCTCGCGCACGTTCATGCCCTTCCTCCTTTGAGAGATCCTCCGCGATGATGTTCTACCGCTGGGACCTTCCCATCACAGCGCAGTTTCCCCAGTTTCTCCCGTCCGAATGCGCACAACATCAGTCAATTCTCGCACGAAAATTTTCCCATCTCCGATACTACCAGTTTTTGCCGCGCCGGTGATGGCCTCGATCACCCGAGACACCTGGGCATCCGTCACCGCGACCTCGATTTTCACCTTGGGGACGAATTCGATCGTATACTCTTGGCCTCGATACGTTTCCTTATGGCCTTTCTGACGCCCAAACCCTTTGACCTCCGATACCGTCATCCCCTGGACACCGATTTCCAAGAGGGCATTCTTGATCTCTTCTAGTTTGAACGGTTTGACGATGGCCTCAACCAGCTTCATGTCGATGCCTCCCTTACCCGACCAGCTCAGCAACCTCAGACGGCTCTCCGATGAGGCTCCGTTGAGACGCGGTGCCCAGCCAACCGGGGAGCCATCATAGCCCATCCTTTCCTATCACTCAACGTGGAAATCGTGCAATTTCCACGAAATGGCTCAACTTCTTGCCGGCCTCTACTCAGCGCATCTCGTGGAGGCAGCAGGACACCCCAGGAGCAAGCACCCAGGCGCTTCGCGCCTATCCTGAATCATTGGATACAGGCTTGCGTGGCATCTGATGATTAGGAAAAAGAACCAGTGAGGTCTAATCCGGCGTGATTCGATAGCCGTTCGTAATCGGCATTCGTCGGTCCTTGCCCAAGGCGCGGTGGGTGATCTTGACACCTAGAGGTGCCTGACGTCGCTTGAACTCGCTGGCATCCACCATCCTGACCACACGCAAGACCGTTGCGCGATCGAACCCAGCCTCGACGATGTCGGCAAGCGAGCGGCCTTCTTCGACATACGCTTGCAGAATGGGATCGAGCACCGTGTACGGGGGAAGGGAATCTTCATCCGTTTGATTCGGCCTCAACTCGGCGGTTGGCGGTCGGTCCAGGATGCGCGCAGGAATCACGGGCAATGGACCACGTGCATTTCGGAACCTCGCCAGGCCATAGACCATCGTCTTCGGCACATCCTTAATCACGGCGAACCCGCCGGCCATATCGCCGTACAACGTCGAGTACCCCACGCTCATCTCGCTCTTGTTCCCCGTGGTCAATACCAGATGCCCGAACTTATTGGATACCGCCATGAGCAGATTGCCGCGAATGCGAGCCTGGAGGTTTTCTTCAGTTGTATCTGCAGGGCGGTCGGTGAATGCGGGTGCCAGTGCTTGTCGATAGGCCTCACATGTCGGCGCAATCGGGATGGTCTGCACGTCGATACTGAGACACCGCGCCAGTTCCACGACATCCTCTTCGCTTTCCCGTGAGGTATACGGAGACGGCATGAAGAGGCCGAGCACGTGTTCGGCGCCAAGCGCATCCACCGCGATGGCCGCGGTCACTGCCGAATCCACACCGCCGCTCACCCCAATCACCACTCGGGTAAATCCATTCTTGTGGACATAGTCTTTCACGGCTAGGACCAGGGCGCAGTACACCGATTCGATCTCCTCCAATGGCTCTGCTATCCCTGGCGCGATTCGAGTCCGTTTCTTCTGATAGATCACCGCACCCTTCACCACGAGACGATCGACGGCCGACATAGCTTTTCTAGTCCATGCCGCTTTTCGTCCATACATCATACGCCCATGTGACACGGCTTCCACGTTCACATCGGCTACCAGTAGCTCTTCCCGAAACGCATGGCCGCGAGCAATCACCGTGCCGGATTGATCTAGAATCACACTGTTCCCGTCGAAGACCAGCTCGTCTTGACCGCCGACCATGTTCGTATATGCAACCACGACTCTGTGTTCCCGTGCGCTCGCCGCCAGCATCTGCTCCCTCAAACGACTATTGCCGACATGAAAGGGATCGGCATCGATCGTGATGATCACCTCGGCACCGGCCGCTGCGTGAACAGGGGTGGGCCCTTCCGGCGACCACATATCTTCACAGATGGTTACTCCGATGGTCGTTCCGTTGACGAGAAGCATGGGGAGTCTCTGTCCAGGGAGAAAATACCGGCTTTCATCGCATACCCCATAGTTGGACAAATACCATTTACTGTAACTCCCAACTACCTTGCCATCAGCAATCACTGCGGCCGCGTTGTAGCGGGTACACCAACCGGCTGAGCGGATCGACGGCCGGGAGGAATGTGGATCGCGCTGGTCTCCTTGTCTCACGTACCCTACCACCGCAACCAACCCTCGACAGGCCTGCGCGATCTCGTTCAGAACCCGTATGTTCTCTGCGACAAACTGCGCCTTGAGCAGGAGATCTTCGGGAGGAGAGCCGGTAATGGCCAGTTCAGGGAATACGACGAGATCAGCCTTGACCTTCTTCGCGTCTCGGATCCAAGTCGTGATACGGTGTAAGTTCCCGGCCAGATCCCCGACGGTCGGATTCATCTGTGCCATCGCGATGCGCAACGTCCGCATAGAACTCCGGTGAAACTGGCCTATCTCAGCTGTCCGGTCGCTCTCGACACAGGAGAAAGGTTCATCTCAACTCCGCTCGGTTGGCAAGAGATTCGTACTTAGGCATGACGCTGCGAAGATGCTCGTGAAACAGCATACCACTGTTCAAACATCTGCTTGTCAATCGGCCCTATCCGTACCTGTCCAATACGTTCTGGCCACACCCCAATAACCCGCCCTCCTGACACCTTCTTATCATGCAGCATGGCCTTCCATACGCTCGTCGAGGTCCACTGCGGCATACAGTCACTCAACCCCGCCTCCTTTACAAGGCGGCGAATCGTTTCCACCACAGCGCGAGAACAGATCTCCTGAAAACAGGCGAGTTCAGCTTCTTGCACCAATCCAATCCCCACCGCTTCTCCATGGACAAGCGATCGATACCTCCCCAACGATTCAAGCGCATGTCCGATGGTATGTCCGTAGTTGAGGATTCTCCTGCGATCGGACTCTCGTTCATCCGCAGCCACTACCTCGGCCTTGATCTCACAGGATCGCTTTACCACGGTCGCGACAATACCAGGCACTTGCCTCCGCAACGCAGGCATGTGCCGCTGTAGATAGGCAAAGAAGGACTCGTCCGCAATGATTCCGTATTTAATGACCTCGGCCAGTCCGGCGACGACTTCCCGAGCGGGCAACGTATGCAGGGTCAACGGATCGATCCAGACGGCGCGCGGTTGATAAAATGCCCCGATCAGGTTCTTCCCGAGCCGATGGTCGACACCCGTCTTTCCTCCGACGCTGGAATCGACCTGTGCCACGAGCGTCGTCGGCACCTGAATATAGGAAATACCGCGTTGGTAGATTGAAGCGGCAAACCCGGCCATGTCGCCCACGACACCTCCGCCGAGCGCCACGAGCATCGACGACCGCTCAAACCGATGACGCGCCAACACATCAAGGATCTGCTCCACCGTCTTCAGCGTTTTCGACCGTTCTCCGGGAGTCAGAATAATCGGAATCGGTTCAATTCCGCACCACTTGATCGCCTCCAGACTACTCTTGAGATAGTGCCGAGCGACGTGCCGATCCGTCACAATGCCAACTTTTCCTCCTACACCTAGCTCCTTCAATCTTTTACCAAGCCTCGCCAACAGTCCGGCCTGAATCACAATCTCGTAACTTCTGTCAGATAACGAAACAGGAACAGTGAAGATAGCAGACATTTCGTAACCCTAGAGAATCGGATGAAGCGGCACGTCATGTCAGTTCATGCCATGACCGCACGTGGAACATTCACGGGACGGCCATCGTATCACAGCCTGGCGGGACTAAAAAGAGAGTTACGTTCCGAACCGAACGCTCAAACCTTGGATGGACTTGCCTTAACCTCTTCAGGATAAACAGCAAGAGCCTGATGATGCGAATCGCACCACCAGGCCCTTGGTGATCATCAAGGCGAAATAGCCCTTAGGTCTTGATAATGGTCGGCGTGAGGAAGATCAGCAATTCTTGTTTCGAGACGGCCTCGGACTTGTTCTTGAACAACCACCCCAGCACCGGCATGCGAGACAGATAGGGAACGCCTTGAACATTGTTATTTTGAGTATCGACAAAGACTCCACCAATCACCATGGTTTCGCCGTCTCGGACGACCACCTGTGTGGTCGCTTCTCGTCGATCAATGCTCGGCCCGGCCGGATTGCTTCGTGCCCCGACAGCATTTCGAGTTGCACGCACACGAAGCATAATTCTCTTCCCATCTTCCTTTGGATCGCGAGAGGTGATCTGGGGTGTGACATTTAACTCCAAGTTTGCATCGACAAACGTCGTTTGCGTTCCCTGTAAGGATGTTGTCTGAAAGGGAATCGATTCGCCCTGAGAGATCTTCGCTTCACGCTTATCCAACGTGGTAATCTTCGGCGCTGCGATCACCTTGCTTAACCCGAGCAGCTCTCCGGCCGAGAGCCGCATATCCAAGGCAAAGTCTCCACCGAGTTTCCCAAAGGTCCAGCCAATCGACGGGACAGCCGGCAATCCACCGACCTGAGCCGGCAGGTTAACCAGAAAACTCCGATCGATCGTACTCCCCCCAGTCCCAGCTATCTGCCCAAATGGACCGGTAATATTGGAGAGGGCAAAGAAATCCGTGGGCGTGCGATTGCCGGCTTGGAACCCCCACTGAATCCCCAAGCCTCTCGCATACACGGTATCAGCTTGAACGATGCGCGCTTCAATCTGGACCTGAGGAACCTCGAGATCAAGTCCATCCACCAGCTGCTTAATGGTGGCCAATTTTGATTCAGTATCTCGCACAACCAACGCGTTACTCCCCGCATTAAATTGCATGACACCGCGCGGGCTCAAGTTCTGCCGCAGTGTCATCATGAGCTCCTGAGCCACGATGTGCCTGATATAGAAAACGCGGTCGACGAGTTCTTCCGCCTTGGTCTTGGATTCTTTAGCACGGGCCTCTTCATCCTGCTGCTTGCCTATATTGGCCAGGGAATCGATCCACACAATACTCCCTTGGCGAATCATGCCGAGCCCATTCATCTTCAACAACATATCCAGGGCCTGGTCCCATGGCACACTGACCAGTTTCATGGTCACTTTCGACTTGACCCCTTCCCCAACGACCATGTTGAAGCCACTGACCTCGGCGATCAAACGAAGAATGTTGGTGATGTCGGCCTGCTGAAAGTCGAGCGAGATACGCCGACCGACAAATCGTGTTTGCCCTACGATGATATCGTCGGATCGGTCATCCTTTTCAGCGGGAGCAATTTCTCCAACCATCTGAACGCGCTGCACCTTGAACTGGGCCTGCGCAGAGCCGATGATTCGCGTCGCCCTTTTGACGACACGATTCCCCGGATCGAACAGCGCTTTACGGGCTTGGGGGTGAACTGCGCCGATCTCTCCCCCATCAACGTGCGCAGCGACAACAGCGGGTGCTTTCCGCTCGCTCGGCTTCAGGGTGATCAATACCTTATTATCCTCCCGGATCAAAGAAAACATCGGGCGTTCGGACACATCGAACACCAGCCTGACCTTATCAGCATGGTGGCCTATTCTGATTTTTTTGAGCAGGTAGTGGTCGGCCCGTACTACCGATCGCCTTAGGGTGGACGATACGGCAGGAATATCGACGATGAGCCGGGATTCATCCAAAAAATTGGCCTCGGGAAAGAGTTGGCCATCCCCAGCCACCACGACGGTCACCACATCCGTTTCTGGACGCACCTCAATAGCGGTCACGGCCTGTGCCAGCAATCGCGTCGTGGCCAGTTCGGCCCGCGTGACATCACTCTGTTGTATCCTGCCGATCTCTTCGGCAACCGCAGACCTCTGGGCACATATGGTCAGAGCAGTGAGCGACACCCCCAAGGCTCCGATGAAACAGCCAGCAGTCAAGACATTATCTGCGCGAAATAGTGGTTTCATTCTGAGCCCTCTTTGGGATGTAGAAGCTTGACATGTTCTCGCTCCTGCTTCTTGCCATACACATCAGTAAACCGTTCCTGGACAATGATGCCGCGCTCGGTCACGGCGCTGACCACTCCGTTGTTTTGCCCGACCCGCGTGCCCCGTCGAACGGTGTACCCATAGCCATCCGGGGTCTGAACCATCCCGGTATAGCCGTATGCCCCCCATACAATGGCAATAAGATTGAGCTCTGTCAGGGTCACGCGTTGCAAAGGTGGAAGGGTTGTATCCGTCTTCCCCGGCTGAAGCTCCTGGATGATCGGTGCAAATGGGTCTCGACGACCGGAAGGGTCATATCCACTCCCAACCACACCGTCTGGTGCAGACAGCTGAGAAGGCACCGGGGTGTTCACCCCAGACAATGGCGCGTCCATAGTTTGAGGAGCCGTTCTCGGAATTTCCGGCACAGCAGGCGCCCTGAGCGCATCTTGCCTCATCGGAGCGATCATCCCAGGAACGGGGGAAGACTCGGCCTGTACACCGGTACTTCCTGAAAGGACGACACACACGCACATTACGCTGGCTCCAATGGACAGAGTATATTGTCTAGGCTTCTTCTTCATGGCTATTTTCCAACTTGAGCTACTTTGGGAGCATTCGCCGAAGGAGATGCTCCAGAAACTGGCTTTTCTTGAGGCGCAGCGTATGCCACCAGGTCAAATGTTGTTTGCGAGACAATTCGTCCTTGGTCAACCTTCGGCGATCCCATCTTTAGACCCGATACCGTAACGATCCGAGGGAGTCGATTGATTCGATCGAAGAACAGGGCGGCCGTGTGATAAGCCCCGGCTACTTCCACACTGACCGGCATCTTGATGAAAAGCTTCGACGCATCTTCCGTCTGGGCGCCTGGTTTCCACAGTCTGATATCGAGGCCCAATCGTACGCCGAGGTCAGACACCTGCTTCAGCAGCATGATCGCTTCTTCTTCCGGAGGTAGACGTTCCTTTTTCTTTGCTAATTCAATTTCGAGCTGCTTATTTGCGGCAACCAACTCATCGAGATGTTTCACTTTAATCGTAAGTGTTTGAATTTCACTCTCCAGCTTGCCGTTTTCAGCGTCGAGCGCCGTGATCATTGCAGACTTCGGTTCTGCAATATAGAAATAGAAGCCCGCAATCATGCCACCCACGAGCAGGAATAAAAGCGCGGCCTTTTGAGAGGCTGGCACATTGCGAAGCGCATCAAGATTGAGCTGTGGCAAAGCCATCATGACCCCTTCAGACGAAATGCCAAACGAAATTGATACACATTAATCTTGTTTTCAACCGCAGCCTTACTCTCCTGCAGATTGATTCCGGCGAAATAATCCGTCCGTCGCAAGTTATTCACGAATTCCACCACATCGTCGTTTGTTAAGGCCTTCCCCTCCAACTCAACGGTATCGGATGCCACACCCAGCCTTGTGAGCCATACCTTGAGCGGCTCTAAACTCTGACTCACATGGTCGAGAACCTTGACTGGGCCCATTCTGGACTGCTCAAGCTGATCAATAATTCGGTTCTTGTCCTCAAGAAGCTTTTTCCTTTGCTCAAAGTCCTGCACCTGCTTGACCTGTTCTTTCAGCTGAGCAACTTGCTTCTCCTTAGCTTGTTTTTCCTCCTGCCGAGCTTCAAGCTCGCTGTCCAACGAGGCCGAATACCACCAACACCCAGCCAGCGTGACCAGGATCAGTCCAACTCCGAGCAGCGCCTGTGCGCGCGTGTCATACTGAGGTTTCGCCGGCCTTCCTTTTGGCCCACCCGGGAGGAGGTTAATCCGAATCATCTATCCCCCACCGCTCTCAAGGCCAGTCCGACACTGACGGCGGCCGATGGAGCCAAGTCTGCGAGTAGGTTAGGGTCCATATCACAGCCAGTCACATCGATTTCAGCGAATGGATCAGCCATTTCGACAGGCAGTTGCATCCTATCGCCGAGCTGTTGAATCAGGCCTTTTGCCCTAGCCACCCCACCACAGACAAGCACACGACTGAGATCAGCATTGGTGGTCGATGTCTTGAAGTAGTCCACCGTCCGAGCGATCTCGGACGCTACTTCCGCATTCACGCTATCCATGACGCTGATGAACGATCGCCCGTTCGAGTCACCGGCCTGGTCAGATTTCTTGCTCTCTTCAGCCTCTTCAAATGAAAGCCCTATCTCGCGTTGAATCGCCTCAGTGTACCGATTCCCCCCCAACGGAATATCGCGCGTAAATAACGACGACCCGGCACGGATGATGTTCACATTCATCACGCTCGCGCCAAGATTCACCAACGCTGTTGTTTCTTCCTGTGCCATCGGATAATTAATCGCATGCATATTTTCAACCGCAAACGCATCAACATCCATAACCATTGGGACAAGTCCGGCAGCCTTGACCAACTCGGTCAGCTCATTAATCTTGTCTTTCTTCGCGGCAACAAGAATCACCGACATATCCCCTTGCTGATCTTCTGACGCATCCATAGACAAAACATGAAAATCGATATTCACTTCATTGATATCGAAGGGAATGTACTGCTCCGCCGCCAATTTCACCTGCCCCTCCAGCTCTTCGTCCGGCATCGGAGGCAGACTGATCTTCTTCACAATAACGGCGTGCCCAGAAATCGAGATGGCAACCTGCTTGTTCTTGACGTTGACTTCCGCAAACAGTTCTTGAATCGCTGAGACTACACGTCCTTCATCCATGACCGTCCCATCGACAATCACTTCCGGCTCTAGGGGTTTCACGCCGAACTTTTGGAGAATATACCGTCCCTTACTTTCCTTAAGCTGAGCAATTTTGATGGCACTAGATCCGATATCTAGCCCCACTAGCTGTCGGCGAGGAGTCAGCATCCCAACAATGTCGGTTTCGAAAAGCTTTTTGAATGAAGTCAACATGCGATACCTGCCACCTTACACCACAGCCTTTCTGGCGCGAATAATTTTCTCGATTTCATCCACATTCCTCTTCGTATACAGTCGCCAGTTTCTCCAATCTCGAGCGGGTTCGGTAATGACACCCTCTCGTTCCCATCGAAAGAGCGTCGCCTTGGAAATATCAAATAAGTCACACACTTGATAGGCCTTAAACTCCACCGCATTCAATGTATATTTAGGTTTTCTCACGTCAGTATTAATACTAGTAATGATACCTTCTATTTCGCACAAGGCTAAGTATAGTCAATATGCTCTACCTGTCAAGAAAGCGCTAAGATAAGTGAGAGTGACGGCAGGAAAACGGTGGCTGTTATTTCAACAACAGGCTACGATTTGTCGATATCTCGGTGCTTGAGACCGACCTCGTACCCCAGAGCGGCAAGGATTTCTCGAAGACGTCCGGCAACCGCAACCGAGCGATGACGCCCGCCGGTACACCCGACACCAATAGTCAGATAACTACGCCGCTCTCGCTGGAACAACGGCAAGAGAAACTTCAGAAATCCTTCGAGGTGCTGCAAAAGTGCTATGGCATCAGAGTCTGTGAGCACGAAGGTCCGGACCAGCGGATCGTCTCCAGAAAGAGGCTTGAGTTCAGGCACAAAAAATGGGTTTCTGAGAAATCGTACATCAAACAACAAATCGAGATCGTACGGCACCCCGAATTTATATCCAAAGGTTATGAGTGAGATTGTCAGTCGTCGATCCGATGACTCTCGTTGAAACTGCTTCGCAAGCAACTCACCGAGCTCATGGACTGTCAGATCGGACGTATCGACAATTCGATCTGCCTGGCATCGGAGCTCGGCCACACGCTCCTTTTCGTATCGGATTCCATCCAAGACGGGAAGATGTGGCAAAAGTGGGTGCGGGCGCCTGGACTCTGAAAAGCGCCTGATCAATACTTCCTCACGAGCCTCAAGAAAAAGCACCTGAACAGCATGGCCGAGTGCTTTCACTCTCTCCAAAATACCAACGAAATCCGAAAAGAACGCACGCTCTCTAATATCAATCCCAAGAGCAACGTTGGCGATTTCGCTCTGCTGCTGGTTACAGAGATCGACAAAAGTCGGGAGCAAGGCCGGAGGAAGGTTATCGATGCAGAAATATCCGGCATCCTCAAAGGCTTTGAGGGCGTAGGTTTTACCAGAGCCGGACAACCCACTAATAATGACGAGATTCAGCCGGGCCATGGGATCGCATATTGTCTCGGTTAATACAGCTGAGATATTCCCAATTTGGATTCGCTGTCAGCTTCACGCATGATTCAGTGACGTGGAGCGCTCTGAGCTGCTCAGACGCATGGCATGTGCCGAGGAACAAGGCCGCATGACCTTACAAGAGATTCGCCTAGAACATGCGATCACGCTCTTTTTGGTTGAGCCGGCTTATGATTGACAAGGCGATCTTTCCATTTTCGAAACTGCGCATCTACACGGTCAACTAGGGCATCAATAGTGGCATACATCTCAGGCGTTGCTGTCTTAGCTTGCACTCGTTTGCCGCTGACCGCACCAGTCACTTCAGCCTTATGCTGAAGCTTCTCGACTCCCAAGACTACTTGCAGCGATCCAACCTTCAACCCGTATCGATCAAGGCGAGCAAATCGGGTTTCCACATAGCTTCTAAGCGCTGGCGTGATGTCCATGTGACGCCCTGTAATTCTCAGCTTCATGCCCACCTCCAATTGTGATCCAGCTGGATGCGAAGCCACGAATATCAAAAAAAATGCCTGCGTTGACTAGCGGACGAGATATTCAATTCGGCACGATATTTCGCCACAGTCCTCCGTGCAATAATTACTCCTTGCTTGCGAAGCTGGGCTGCAATTTCCTCATCTTTCAAAGGATGCTTTGCATCCTCTTCAGCCACCATGGTCTTGATCATATCCCTGACAGAAACGGAAGAATGCATCCCCGATGGCTCATCAACATGTTGAAGCCCCGCGTTAAAGAAAAACTTGAGTTCCAGCATGCCCTGCGGGCAATACATATATTTATTAGCCGTCACGCGGCTAATCGTGGATTCATGCATCCCAATATCCTCGGCCACCTGTTTGAGAACCAAGGGCTTGAGAAATTGGACACCATGGTCAAAAAATTGCTCCTGGAACTTGACGATACTGGACACCACTTTCACGATGGTCCGATTGCGCTGCTCAATGCTTCGAATAATCCACTGAGCGGCCCGCAACTTTTCATCCATATATGCTTTAGTTTCAGATGTTCCGCTCTGTCCAGAAGAAATAAGCTGCTTGTAATACGGGCTGATCCTCATGCGTGGAAGCCCATCGTCGTTCAACAGGACAACCCACTCCCCCTCATTCTTCACCACAAACACATCAGGCACGATAACGTAGTTCTGGGTATTGGAAAATGGCCTTCCTGGCTTTGGCTCAAGTTCTCCAATAATTTTCGTTGCTTGAAAGACCTCTTCAACCGTAACGTTCAAGGCCTTTGCAACCTTGCCATACTGTTTCTTTTCTAAGTCTTTCAAATGGTGCAACACGATATTCTCAATAACAGATCCTTTCAATGCACCGGGAGGTGACCCAAGTGATCCAAACAGATTCCGACCTAGATGCCCGAGTTGGAGCAGAAGGCATTCGGGAAGATCCCTTGCAGCAACCCCAGTCGGATCGAACGTTTGAATGTCTTTGAGCACAGATTCGACTTCGGACTCAGCAAAATCAGTCCCGGCCACAACCTCAGCCAAAGGAATGCGCAGATAGCCATCGTCATCCAAATTGCCGATGATCAAGCGAGCAAGTTCTTTTTCTCGATCACGGAGCCCAGACAAGGACAATTGCCAGAGGAGATGCTCCTCGAGAGAGGTCGCTTTTGCCAGCGTTTGCTCGTACGAGGGAAACTCATCTTGTGCCGAGGAATATTCGGACGCGCCGCTCCGGTGATCTCTGCCGAAATACTCTTCCCACCCGGAAGCCGAAAACTCCTCCGCTGACCCTTGTTCTTCGCGTGTCTCAACTGCTACGTCCGCCCGATCCTGTCCTTCCAGTGCAGCGGGATCTTCGACCTTTTCCTCATTGACCAAGGACTCTCCTTCCTCGACATCGGACTGCATCTCATCCAGCAATGGGTTTTCCAGGAGATGCTGCGTAAGGCTCTGCTGCAGCTCCAGCCGAGACAGCTGCAGCAGCTTAATCGCTTGCTGCAACTGAGGCGTCATGATGAGCTTTTGCGAGAGTTGTGGAACCAGGCGGAGTTTCATCAATACCCCTTACTACTCTTCTACAACTTGAACTGTTCCCCAAGATAAACAGCCCGAGCCGTTGGGCTCTGCACAATAGCTTGAGGAGACCCTGCCTCTAAGATCAATCCCTCATTGATGATATAGGCACGATCGACGATTGAAAGCGTTTCCTGTACATTGTGATCGGTAATCAATATGCCGATCCCTTTGTCTTTTAAACGGGTGATGATCTGCTGAATATCGGCGACGGCGATCGGATCAATTCCTGCAAACGGTTCATCCAGCAGCATGAAGGACGGTGTAGCCGCAAGAGCTCGCGTGATTTCCAAGCGCCGACGCTCTCCCCCTGAGAGGGCATAGGCCATACTCTTTCGTATATGGATAAGATCTAGTTCCTTGAGCAAGGCATCCACGCGCTGACTTCGCTCGTTACGAGCATACCCTAGCATTTCAAGAATCGCCAAGACATTATGTTCAACCGAGAGTCGTCGAAACACAGACGATTCCTGAGGGAGGTAACCGATTCCCCGCCGTGCGCGTTTATACATGGGCAAGCTGGTCACGGATTCTCCGATGAAGGTGATCTCCCCTTCATCGGGCTGACACAACCCAACCATCATGTCGAAGATTGTGGTTTTGCCTGCTCCATTCGGACCGAGAAGCCCGACCACCTCACCGGCATATACTTCGACCGCGACACCCTTGACGACTTTGCGGCCACGGAAACTTTTCACCAGGCCAGTGGCGCGCAGACAATGCCCCCGCCGTACCGCGATCGGGTCGACGAGAGCGTCAGACTCTGCATGAACACTCTGGGTCATGGCTGACTCGGCCCCTCATCTTCGATGCGAACATGTGAACCCCCTTCCACCACGCTTCGCTCTTCCGCCATAAAAATCGTAATTTGCTTGCCGCTGACACGGGTGCCCCGTTCCCAAGCTATGGGATCGCCCGTCAACACGATCTTCTCCCTGTCAACGAAATATACGGCTTTTTGACATGTCGCGTTGCCGTTCTCGTACTTAATCTTGACACGATGGGCATCGCCGGTCGCTTCGATACGTTGAACGGAACGACTTGACATCGGCGACACGGCGCTGTGCTCTTTTTGAGCCGATGGATTCTGACCGGATTCACGGTGGTCCGTTCCGCCTCCCGATGGCAGCGAGGAATCGTGATTTCGTGAAGCAAACAACACCACCATTTTATCAGAATGAACGATAAGCGATCCGCGGGTCAGCACAACCGTCTCTTCAAAAATAGCCTGGCTGTCTTGATTTCGGACTGTCATTTTCTTTGAGGTAATTGTGGTTGGGACACCGGGCGCCTCCACGCTCCTCTTCAGACCCACAGATTCCGTTGAAGGAGCTGCCGAGGTGGATCCGACACAGAAGGCACTAAGAAGAAGCCAGATCCACATGCACATCCTGTAAAACCTCAAATTCTTTGGATTCCATCCGCCCAAGCAGCCCTTGCCCCCTCACCTCCAATCCATGCCCCACCATGCGGACAGGATCCTCGGTCCGAATTTCTCGTGACTCATCCGTCCAGACCAAGTGGTTGGTATAGATCGTATACCCGCTCCTCGTTTCCACAACAATGGGCGCTTGGCGATTTGCCAGCCTGAAATTCTTGGTCGCCGTATCCAGCGTTCCCTCTTCCCCGTGCACCGTCACCTCATCTCCTTCAGCGCCGTAGAAGGTGAGGGCAACGTCACGCAGCACGGCACGCTTATCTTGCTCAAATAGTCGAGCCTGTTTAGCCTGCACCTGCCACTGGACTACATCGCCTTTTGACTGGGTAAAAATAAATTCCAAGATCTTGGCATCTGCTTGTTCAATCGACTCTGGAGCGTTGGGGCGGCTACTCTGAGTTGAGTCGGCGTTTCTGAAGAGAAGATAGCCGAGAAATGCAGCTAACAGCACACTCAAGGTGAGAAGAGCCCGTCTTGTTATACGCTGCCACATGCTCTAGGAATTTCCACGAGATAGATTCACAGCGACACCTGGCACGATCGTAGCATGCATAATCTTTCAAGTAAACGTCCTCCAGGGAAGTGAAAACAAAAAGACTCCCATGTGTTGTCACATGGGAGTCTCCGGACGGACAGCTAAATGCTTGGGCTAAAAGCTACGCTGAAGGTGCAGCGTCAGTGGGTGCAGGTGGAGCAGCACCAGCTTTGGTTTTATTCTTGGCAGCTAGTTCCTGACGAGAAACCAATTCTATGGCCACCATTTCAGCGGCATCGCCAATGCGGCGACGAGTTTTGATAATTCTGGTGTATCCTCCTGGCCGATCCTTGAATCGTGTCGCCACATCGCTAAACAGCTTAGACACAACGGCCTTGCTGCGGATAAAGGCTAATGCTCGGCGACGCGCAGGAAGCGTACCTTCCTTGCCAAGCGTGATCATTCGGTCAGTAAATCCTCGTATTTCCTTAGCCTTAGCCCCTGTGGTTTCGATACGCTCTTGGTCTAACAGCGCGGTCACTAAGTTCCGAAACAACGCCCCTCGATGTTTCGTCTGCCGTCCAAGTTGTCGCCCCTTTTTTCTATGTCGCACGATAGTCCTCTTGATTGGAAAGCATCATTCAGATTTCGGGCTTCCATTGTATGGGGAACCCTCAACTTTTGTTCCTAACGAAAGCCCCATCTCAGTAAGAATTTCCTTAATCTCGTTGAGAGACTTTTTCCCGAAGTTCTTTGTCCTGAGCATCTCCCCTTCAGACTTTTGGACGAGATCAGCGATCGTTTTGATATTCGCGTTCTTCAGGCAATTGGCTGCGCGAACAGACAACTCCAGCTCATTCACGCTACGGAAGAGATTCTTGTTTACTTCTCGATGAGATTCCTCGTAGCCCGCTTCGCTCTTTCCTTCGCTTCGTTCTTCGGGATTGATGAAAATATCCAGATGTTCGCGCAAAATCCCGGCCCCCGTAGATAGTGCGTCCCGCGGGCTGATGGTACCGTCGGTCCAGATCTCCATCGTCAGTTTGTCATAGTCGGTCATACGACCAACCCGAGCATTTTCAACCTGAAAGTTAACTCGCCTGATGGGAGAGAAGATAGAATCAACCGCAATCACCCCGATCGGCAGTCCCTCTTCCTTGTTCCGTTCGGCTGGCACGTAACCACGGCCATGCTTCACGGTCATCTCAATGTCCAGAGTCGCATCCTTATCGAGGGTAGCAATATGCAAATCTGGCGTCAAAATTGTTACATCGCCATCGTGAAGAATATCCGCCCCCTTGGCTTCTCCAGGCCCCTTCTTTTTTAACCGTATCGTCTTCGGTTTATCCGTGTGGAGTGCGAGACGCAGGCTTTTAATATTCAGAATGATTGCCGTGACATCTTCCGTCACACCTGAAATCGTCGAAAACTCGTGCACAACCCCTTCAATCTTCACGGTGGTCACCGCAGCTCCCGTGAGCGACGATAGCAAAATGCGACGGAGGGCATTACCGATCGTGGTGCCAAACCCTCGTTCAAACGCTTCTGTGGTGAACCGCCCAAATATGGGAGAATGTGCATCCTTGTCGACTTCCACCCGCATTGGGATCTGAAAGTCTTTCATCGCTTTGATCATGACCCACCCTCCATACCATCGAGTGACTAAGACGTTAGCAGAAAACGCCAACGTCGAAAGAACGCACCTCAGACCGGCGAACTATCGCGAATACAATTCCACCACCATCTGTTCATTGACTGGCAATGCAATCTGCTCCTTGGCCGGCAATGTGCGCACCGTCCCTTTGAACGCCCCTTTGTCAAGCTCCAGCCAATCGGGAATACCTCGACTATCAACTGATTCCAAGGCCGCTTGGAACGCGACCAAGTCTCGACTCCGTTCACGAATCTGGATCACATCTCCAGGCTTCACCAGCGCCCCAGCCACCGTGATCTTCTTACCGTTGATCGTGAAATGACCGTGACTCACCATCTGGCGGGCTTGCTTGCGCGAAGCACCAAACCCTAAGCGATACGCGACATTGTCCAGGCGGCATTCCAGCAACCGCAACAGGGCATCGCCCGTGACGCCGGTCTGCCGTTCAGCGCGTTCGAAGACGCCACGGAATTGACATTCCTGAAGTCCATAGATACGACGCAGTTTCTGTTTTTCCCGCAACTGGAGACTATAGTCAGAGGTTCGCTGTCGCCCCTGCCCATGTTGACCGGGCGGATAACTCCTGCGTTCGATCGCGCACTTTTCCGTCATACAGCGCGTGCCCTTGAGAAAAAGCTTCTCCCCTTCTCGCCGACATAACCGACAGACTGGACCACGATACTTTGCCACTGCTTCCTCCTCGCAATAGAACTTACTGACTCACTAGCAACAGGCCTTGCGTTCTCGCCCAGCGACTCTGAGCATCCATCGAAAACATTACACTCGTCGCCGTTTGGGAGGGCGACACCCATTATGCGGAATTGGCGTGACATCACGAATGAGATTAATTCGTAAGCCCGCTCCTTGAAGAGAACGGATTGCGGATTCTCGACCAGAACCGGGTCCATTCACATAGACATCGATTTGCCGCATCCCACTTTCCATAGCTTTTCTCGCTGCAGCCTCCCCAGCACGCTGAGCAGCAAAGGGGGTGCTCTTCCGTGATCCTTTGAATCCTTGATTGCCGGCACTTGCCCAGACCACCGTGTTTCCACTCATGTCGGTAATCGTCACAATCGTATTATTGAATGACGCCTGGACATGGGCCACGCCACTCTGAACAATCCGTCGTTCTTTCTTTTTACCTTTTTTGATGCTCATGCGAACTCCTCCGGCTGTTTCTACGGACTAGGTGCTTGAGGCCCCTTTGGTCATCGTCGATCTCGGCTTGCTACTGACGCCTGCGCGCCGCCCCTTACGCGTCCGAGCATTGGTCTTGGTTCGCTGTCCGCGGACAGGCAGGCCTTTGCGATGACGCAACCCTCGATAGGTCCCCGTGTCAATCAGCCGCTTGATATTCAGCGACACCTCTTTACGGAGGTCTCCCTCAACCCGGTAATCACGCTCAATGATTTCACGTAACTTGACGATCTTATCTTCGCTCAGGTCATTAATCCTGACCGCACCGTCGATCCCCGCTTCCTTGAGAATCTTCTGAGCCGACATGCGTCCAATTCCATAGATGTAGCTCAGTCCGATATCCGTTCGTTTATTTCGTGGCAAATCTATGCCAGCAATGCGTGCCATTCTCCCTCCCGATATAAGTACTGAGTACTAGAGCCTCAACCGCTTCACTGTTTGAGCCTGCCCTACCAGCTCTGAGCTCAACAATGACCGTCCGAAACTCTCCATTCTCTCTACTACTATCCCTGCCGTTGTTTATGACGTGGATTTGTACATAAAATCCGCACCACTCCACAACGACGCACAACCTTGCATTTGGCACATATGGGCTTCACTGATGATTTGACCTTCATAACAATTCGCCACTCCCGTTACTTAAAGCGATAGGTAATTCGGCCCCTGGTCAAATCGTATGGTGACATTTCCACCGTGACCTTATCGCCAGGAAGAATGCGGATAAAATGCATCCGCATTTTCCCTGATATGTGAGCCAGTATGACATGGCCATTATCCAGTTTAACCCGAAACATGGCGTTAGGAAGCGTTTCTGTTACCGAGCCCTGGACTTCAATAATATCTTCTTTTGCCACGTCCTTCTATATTCTTTCCTGTGTAACCTAACCTAGGTCTTCTCCAATTGACTTAAAACGAGAGGCGGCCCACTGGGTTGGATGGCGATCGTATGTTCAAAGTGGGCAGATAGGCTTCCATCCACTGTAACGGCGGTCCATCGATCATCAAGAACACGAACGGCACTCCGCCCCATGTTCACCATTGGTTCAATCGCCAATACCATACCAGGTTGCAATCGAGGCCCCTGACCAGGCTTCCCATAGTTAGGAACTTGAGGCTCCTCATGGAGCTGCCGACCAATCCCATGGCCCACAAACTCGGTAACCACTGAGAAACCAGAAGACTCAATATGTTGCTGCACAGCATTCGAGATGTCTGTCAGGCGGTTGCCAACCACAGCCTGCTTGATCCCGAGATAGAGCGCCTCTTCCGTCACTTGAACCAATTTTGCCGTCGCCTCCGGAATCCGACCAACCGCCACTGTGACCGCTGAATCCCCGTAGAATCCACCCACAATAGCACCGAGATCAAGTCCGATGATATCCCCCTCCTTGAGCTTTCTCTTCGAAGGGATACCGTGAACGACCTGCTCGTTCACGGAGGCACAGAGGGTTTTGGGAAAGTTCCGGTAGCCTTTAAAGGCTGGAATCGCCCCCCTCGCCCGTATTGCCTCTTCGGCAATTCGGTCCAGCTCTTCCGTGCTGACTCCCAAACAGACCGCTTTCCTCACAACCGCTAGGGCCTCAGCCACCACCCTAGACGCCTCTGCCATCACCGAAATCTCGGCGGGCGTTTTCAGAATGATCATGCCGTCTGAGAGGTCGCGAGTGTTTTCAGGAGGCTGTGGTATACCGTGTCAACGGCTTCGGCACCGTTAAGATGCGACAATACCTGCCGCTTCTCATAAAAGTCGATTAACGGCGCTGTCTGCTCTTCGTATACACGGAGACGCATCTCAATCGCCTCCCGCTGATCGTCACTTCGCTGAGCCAACGTTTCTCCGCAACGTTCACAGAGGTTGCCGCTCTTCGATGGAGCGAACTCGAGGTGATAGGTCGCCTGACACTTCGGACAGCTCCGACGCCCACTCAGGCGCTTCACGATTTCTTCTCGAGAAACCCTAAAGTTAATCACTCGATCCAGCGGAAAATTCCGCTCAAGGAGCACCTTCCCAAGCGCATCTGCCTGAGGAACCGTCCGTGGAAACCCATCGAGTATAAAACCATTTTCGCACGATGGATCTGCCAGCCGTTCCAGCACCAGACCTATGACGACTGAATCCGGGACCAATCTTCCCTGATCCATATGTTCTTTCGCTTCACGGCCTAGGGATGATTGATTCCGAACCGCCTCTCGAAGCAAATCTCCGGTCGAAATCTTTCGGATACGATAGTGAACAGCGGCCTTATCAGCCTGCGTGCCTTTCCCAACCCCTGGGGCACCCAGAAATACAAGCCGCATGATTTTAGCCGCTTCTCCCGCGTAACGGAGCCATGCCCTTACCCAAGAACCCTTCATAATTCCGCATCAACATATGGGATTCAATTTGCTGGGCCGTATCCAGACCCACGCCAATCACGATCAATAGGGAGGTGCCACCAAAATAAAATGGAACATTCAGCTTGTAAATCAATAATTCAGGAATCACACAGACGATGGCCAGATAGATGGCGCCGGCAAATGTAATCTTGGTTAACACGTTGTAGATATAGTCTGAAGTTCGTTGGCCAGGCCGAATTCCAGGAATAAAACCGCCGTACTTTTTCATGTTGTCGGCCATATCAACGGGATTCAGGACGACTGCCGTGTAGAAGAAACAGAAAAAGAGAATTAATCCCACATACATCAATGTGTACAGCAGCGAGCCAGGAGCCAGCTGATCACCGATTGATTTTACCCATGGTGTTTCAAAAAATCCGGCAATGGTTGCAGGAAACGCAATGATCGAGGAGGCGAATATAGGAGGAATGACGCCAGCCGTATTAATTTTCAATGGGATGTGCGTACTCTGCCCTCCATAGACCCGCCGGCCAATCACCCGCTTTGCATACTGCACGGAAATTTTTCGGCGGCCACTTTCCAAAAAGACAATCGCGGCAACAACGCCGATCATTAAGAGCGCCAAGGCAATCAATAAAAATGCATTAAGCTGGCCAATTTCATATAAATTATAGGTCTGTGCCACGGCCGCAGGAAGCCTGGCTACAATGCCAGCAAAAATGATTAACGAGATACCATTGCCAATTCCTCGCTCGGTGATCTGTTCACCGAGCCACATTAAGAAACCCGTGCCAGCCGTCAGGGTAATGACCGTCATCAGACGGAATCCCCATCCAGCGTGTAGCACGAACGCCCCCTGATTCATTTGTTCTAACCCAACTGCGATTCCAAACCCCTGAATCAGAGCGATGCCGATCGTCCCGAACCTGGTATACTGAATAATTTTCTTGCGGCCGCGCTCCCCTTCCTTGGCTAATTTGGTCAAATGCGGGACGACGACCGTCAATAATTGAAGAATGATCGATGCGCTGATGTATGGCATGATGCCCAGCGCAAAGATTGTCAGACGGGACAAGGATCCGCCTGAAAAAATATCGAGGAACCCGAGCAAGGCCCCCCCCTGTTTCTGCAAAAACTCGGAAAGGGCTTCACCGTTGATACCAGGAGTCGGGATGTGAGACCCGATTCGATACACCACGAGCATGCCAAGCGTAAAAAGAACACGAGTACGCAGCTCGGGGATCTTAAAGATATTCTGAAAACTTGTCAGGAGCCGTTCAAGCACCGCCGATGACCTCGACTCGTCCTCCGGCCGCTTGGATTTTCGCTTCAGCCGATTTGCTGAACTTATGCGCCTGAACAACGAGTGATTTTTTCAACTCACCATTGCCAAGAATTTTAATTGGTAGTTTTTTTCGCTTCACTAATCCAGCGTCAACCATGGCTTGTGGAGTGACCGTCTCACTTCCAACCCATTGTTCAAAACTCTTAATGTTGACGATGGAATATTCCGTCCTGGACGGGTTGGCAAATCCAAACTTTGGCAGCCGGCGCACCAACGGCATCTGTCCGCCCTCAAACCCTGGGCGCTTACCGCCACCAGATCGAGCCAAAATTCCCTTATGACCTTTGGTGGCCGTCTTCCCGTGACCAGACCCAGGTCCACGTCCTATACGCTTTCTTCGCTTCTTTGCCCCTTTTGCAGGAGCCAAATCATGAAGTTTCATGGTTTTCCAACCTCAAGCAGGTAGCCTACCTTTTGAATCAGTCCTCGTACCTGAGGCGTGTCAGGACGGACAACCGTCTGTCGAACATGTCGAAGACCTAGACCACGCAATACAAGGCGATGCCGTTCAGGTGTTCCAATGGGACTGCGTCTCAATGTCACACGCACGCTTTGAGTAACCTGATCTGCAGCTTTTGATGTCTTCTTTGAAGAGCTCATAAAACCGCAGCCCTTTCTCGGCCGTCTGGGAACGCTTGCCGACGGAAACGAAGAACATCGTCCAAATTACGCAATTGGGTGAGCCCGTCTAGTGTGGCACGAACAGTATTGAAGGGGTTTCCACGGCCCAATGTTTTTGCGATGACATTATGCGCACCGACCAGCTCCACGACAGCACGAACCGCCCCACCGGCGATGATCCCAGTACCGTCGACGGCCGGCTTCAGCAGCACATGCTCCCCACCAAACAGACCATGCACCTCATGCGGAATAGTTCCACCCCTCAGTGGAACGTGAACAAGATGTTTCTTGGCTTGTTCGACGGCCTTTGAAATCGCAACCGGGACTTCAGCAGCTTTTCCCTTGCCGATCCCTACCCACCCATGACCGTCGCCGACAACAACGAGTGCACAAAAGTTGAAACGTTTTCCACCTTTCACGACTTTTGCCACACGATTGATAAATACGACTTTATCCTTGAGGCTTAATTCATCGGGATTGACTCGCACGCTCTTACCCCTCAGTCCTAAGTTCAGTAACCGTTCACCAAGAAATCACACGCTTTCCTTGCTCGCCTCACATCCCGTCCAGGCCTAAAATTGCAAGCCCCCTTCACGCGACGCATCTGCAAGCGCCTTAATTCTGCCGTGATACATCCGTCCCCCTCGGTCAAAAACTACGGCAGTCACCTTGGCAGCCTTGGCACGATCGGCGATCAATTTCCCTACCGCCTTAGCTGCCTCAATACCACCAGTCGATTTCAGCGACTTGCGGAGCGACTTGTCGAGCGATGAGGCAGCCGCCAGAGTAGCACCTTGAATATCGTCAATAATCTGAGCATAAATATGAGCCGCGCTTCGAAATACATTCAGACGCGGTCGGCCGGTGGTTCCGAGAATCACACGCCTCACTCGACGGCGCCGTCGATTAAGTTGTCGAACTTTGTCTGCAGCATTCATGGCTAGTTCCTATTTCCCAGTCTTGCCTTCTTTTTTACGCAATGTCTCGCCCGCGTAGCGAATACCCTTTTGCTTATAGACATCCGGCGGCTTAATAGCTCGTAGATCAGCTGCCACCTGCCCTACTAACCGCTTATCAACTCCCTTGACGTTAATGAGCGTCTGCTTGTCAACTTTTACATCGATGCCCGTTGGCACTTCATAGATCACTGGATTGATATACCCCACGTTAAAGCTGAGTGTCCGCCCCTGAATTTGAGTCTTGTAGCCTACTCCGGTAATCTCAAGCGAGCGTTCGTATCCTTTAGTTACACCCTGAACCATATTGCTCAACTCTGCACGAGTCAGCCCATGCAAAGATCTCAGCTTACGATCGTCACTCGAACGGCCGACAACGACTTGACCATTATTAATGGCAACATTGACTCCCTGTTCAAGGGACCAATCCAGTCTTCCCAATGGGCCCTTAACGGACACAGTTGATCCAGTAAGCTTAACTTCCACTCCACTCGGAATTAGTATCGGTTTTTTTCCAATGCGGGACATGATCTGTTACACCCTTTACGCGAGATCGAAATAACTCATCCGCCTACCATACGGAACAAAGAAGCTCACCCCCAAGACGATTCTTACGGGACTCCTGGTCAGTCATGATTCCTTTGGACGTAGAAAGGATGGACACGCCGATCCCATTGCGAACCTTCTTAATTTCCTGACTACCGACATAAACTCGTCGTCCTGGCTTACTGACACGCTCCATCCCGGTGATCATAGGTTGTCCATCACCGACATATCGAAGACGCACGGTAAGAATGGGATGCCCCTCATGGGCTCCATCCTCGATGGCGTCAACATAACCTTCCCTCATCAATATCGTCAAAATAGCTCGCTTCAACTTTGAAGTGGGAACCGTGACTGTTTCATGACGACGCTGAGCGCCATTCTTTAAGCGAACAAGAAGATCGCCGATTGGATCGGTAACCATGCTATATCCTTCTATCCTCCATTGGCAGTCACCGGTGTGAGAACACCCGTTACCAGCTAGATTTTCGCACTCCAGGAATCTCTCCGCGCAGAGACATCAGTCGAAAGCAAATACGGCACATTCGAAAGCGACGGAGATATCCGTGAACTCGACCACAAACTCCACACCGATGGTAGTTACGCGTGGAGAACTTCTGCTGCGTTGCTGCCTTATTTCTCAGCGCCAATCTCGACACACGCACTCCTTCCGTTCAAACAAACACATTGATCCACGTCATGCTTACGTACGGAACGGCATACCAAGGTGCTTCAGAAGCGCCTTCCCCTCGTCGTTCGTCCTAGCCGTCGTGACAACCGTAATATCCATTCCATGAATCGAGGCAACCTCATCGTACTTAATTTCAGGGAAAATGAGTTGTTCTTTTAAACCAAGAGTATAGTTCCCTCGACCATCAAACGCCTTTGGAGAAACACCACGAAAATCTCGGATACGTGGAAGCGCCAACGTTACCAGGCGATCAAAAAACTCATACATCCTCCGGCTACGAAGCGTCACTTTGGTACCGATGGGCAACCCCTGCCGAAGCTTGAATCCGGCGATGGCTTTTTTCGCTCGAGTGACAACCGGCTTTTGACCGGTGATGAGCCCAAGCTCGGCTACCGCACCTTCCAAGAGTTTCACATTCTGAATCGCCTCACCCATTCCAACGTTCAACACCACACGTTCAAGCCGTGGAACCTGCATCACATTTTTGTATCCAAACTCCTTCATAAGGGCAGGGACCACTTGCTTCTCGTATATGTCACGAAGTCGAGGTCTAAACTTGGACTCCTCGCTACCCTGGTCCAATGACACGACTGATTCCTTCTTCGATGATTTTCGCTCGGACGGTTTACTCGATCGGTTTTTTGGTTCCTTGATCATCACGTAGCCTATTCCACAGTCTCGTTTGATTTCTTACTGAAACGCACTCGTCGCCCATCTTCCAAAACCCGAATCCCTATCCTCGTAGGCTTCTGCGTGACCGGACAAAAAAACATGACATTGGAAATCTGCAGAGGTGCCTCTCGCTCAAGAATACCTCCCTGCTTAGCCTTCTGATTAGGTTTGGTGTGTCGCTTAATGATATTCAACTTCTCAACAACCACCTTCCCGGCTTGCAGATCGACAGACAGAACTTTCCCCGTCTTGCCTCGCTCACGACCAGAGACCACGACAACCGTATCCCCTTTTCGAATTCTGCTTTTTCGGACTACTTCCACGATACTCCTCGTTCGTTCTGCCCTACAAAACTTCAGGCGCTAAAGAAATGATCTTCATGAATTTCTTCCAGCGGAGCTCGCGGGCAACAGGACCGAATATGCGCGTTCCAATTGGCTCACCATCTTTATTGATCAACACGCATGCGTTCCGATCAAACTTAATATAAGACCCATCTTCTCGGCGAACTTCCTTTGTGGTTCGGACGATGACAGCCCGGCTCACATCCCCCTTCTTCACACTGGCCTGCGGGATCGCCTCCTTGACAGCCACCACCACAATATCACCCAGTGACGCATAGCGCCGTCTCGTCCCCCCAAACACATGAAAACACATAGCCTGCTTGGCTCCTGAATTATCGGCCACATCCATATATGTATAGTTCTGAATCATCGCTATATTCCTACGCGCGGCAACAAACCGAAGACCATACGAAATACCGCTTCTTACTTTTCAGGTTGACCTTTTTCCATGACTTGAACGACACGCCAGTTCTTTTCTTTGCTCAGCGGTCTGGTTTGCACAAGCTTGACGCGATCTCCCACCTTGCACACTCCACTCTCATCGTGGGCCTTTAGTCTCGTCATCCGCCTGAGAACCTTCTTATAGACCGGATGAATGACCGATCTTGAAACCACGACAACGACCGTCTTTTGCATCTTATTACTGACGACGTCGCCATACCAATGACGGCGCTTTACCACCTCAGCCATAGCATCCTTTACTTTTTAGAGCCCTCTGTTCGGGCCTTCACTTGCCCGAGAATAGTTTTCACCCGCGCAATATCCCGTTTCGTTTTCCGAATTTGCATGGGATTCTCGAGACGCCCAGAGCCAAACTGAAAACGCAGATTGAACAGCTCTTGTACAAGTTGCTTTTCTTTATCTACCAGCTCACCCTCCGCTAACTGCTGGAGATCCTTGACGTCCAATGCCATATCCCCGCGCTCCTCTTTATCCTCTCAAGAACCTTTACCCAAACTCGCCGCGAACAACTAACTTCGTAGCTACCGGCAACTTGTGCGATGCAAGACGGAACGCCTCCCGAGCAACCTCGGGAGTAACGCCGTCCATCTCATAAAGAATCCGACCAGGCTTGACTACGGCAACCCAGTACTCAGGATTACCCTTCCCCTTACCCATTCGAGTTTCAGCCGGCTTTTTCGTGATCGGTTTATCAGGGAAAATGCGCGTCCACACTTGCCCTCCGCGCTTCACGTACCGGGTAATCGCGATACGCGCGGCCTCAATTTGCCGGCTCGTCACCCATCCTGGCTCCAATGCCTTTAGACCAAACTCTCCCAGAGTAATCTGGCCACCACGATAGGCCTTGCCATTCATCCGGCCTTTTTGCATCTTTCTAAATTTGACTTTCTTAGGCGCTAACACAGCTCGATCTCCTCACCCAAACCGTCGTTCTAAAGATGATTCAGACTTAATGGGTTGCAGAGGAAGAAGCTCCCCCTTATAGATCCAGGTCTTCACCCCGATCTGCCCCATCGTCGTGTGCGCTTCGGCGAATCCATAATCTATTTCAGCGCGGAGCGTATGTAGCGGAACACGCCCCTCTCGATACCATTCCGTACGAGCAATTTCAGCACCACCCAGTCGGCCAGCCACCATGATCTTGATACCTTGAGCGCCAAGCCTCAACGCAGACTGAACGCTGCGTTTCATCGCCCTCCGAAAAGCTACCCGCTTCTCAAGCTGAGTAGCAACATTTTCACTCACCAGCTGAGCGTCAAGTTCAGGCTTCTTGATTTCCTTGACCGTAATATAAACCTGCCCCCCATACTGCTTTTCAAGATCAGCCTTCAGCTTATCGACTTCAGCCCCCTTGCGCCCAATAATGATGCCAGGGCGAGCGGTGTGGATAATCACTCTAGCCTGATCGCCAGAACGCTCAATTTCAACCTTCGCTACGCCAGCATGATACAGCCTTGCCTTGACCATCTTTCGGATCTTGACATCCTGATGGAGCAGCTTGGCGTAATCTTTACCCGCATACCAGCGAGAGCTCCATGTATAGTTGTAGCCCAGCCGATAACCTATTGGATGTGTTTTCTGACCCATGCGTTATATGCCTCAATAGAGAGAAATGAGCTATTTCCTCTTACCCTGAATTTCAGGCGCCGTCACGACGACGGTAATGTGACTTGTACGTTTTTGAATTGCATTGGCCCGCCCCATCGACCTTGCACGTACACGCTTATACGTTGGACCACAATTAACAAAGGCCTTGGAGATGACCATTGATTCGCTATCACCCATCTCCTTCAACTCTGCATTCGCCACGGCGGAGCGAAGGATTTTTTCAACGACCCTCGCAGCATGGCGTGGCGTGTGCTTCAAGATGGCCAACGCCATCGGCACCTGCCTCCCACGAATCAAATCAATCACTGGCCTAGCCTTCCGAGGCGCAACACGAGCAAACTTTAGAACTGCATGTGCTTCAGTCATCTTCTAAACCCTGTTACCGAATCGGCTCCCAGCAATCTATGAATCACGCAATACGTCAGATATTGACGATGAGCCAACCGATCAACCTTTCTACTTAAGTGCGACAGCTTTTTCAGTCCTGGCCTGGCCGTGCCCCTTGAAAAACCTTGTTGGAGCGAACTCGCCAAGCTTATGACCAACCATGTTCTCGGTCACGAAGACCGGAATAAACTTTTTCCCGTTATGAACCGCGAACGTATGGCCGATCATGTCTGGAATGACCGTAGACCGTCGCGACCATGTCTTAATTAACTTGCGGTCCTTCGTCTCATTCATGCGCTCGACTTTTTCGAGAAGGTGACCGTCAACAAACGCCCCTTTACTTATCGATCTAGGCATTGCGAACTCCTGATTTCCGTCGAGCAATAATGAACTTGTCTGTTTTCTTATTCTGCCTGGTCTTGTACCCCTTGGTCGGAAGGCCCCATGGAGAGACTGGGTGAGGATTACCCTGCCCAGACTTTCCTTCACCACCGCCGTGCGGATGATCGACAGGGTTCATCACAACCCCTCGCACATGCGGCTTCTTCCCCTTCCAACGGTTCCGTCCAGCTTTTCCAACACTGACATTTTCATGATCGACGTTCCCAACTTGTCCAACCGTCGCCATGCAGGCTCCCAAGATTCTCCGCATTTCACCGGACTTCAGCCGCACCTGCACATACTCACCATCACGCCCCATGACCTGGGCAAACCCGCCAGCACTTCGAATCAACTGACCTCCCTTTCCAACCTTCAACTCAATATTATGGATGGTCGTACCAAGAGGCATGTTCATCAAAGGAAGCGCATTCCCAGGTCTGATCTCCGCCTGCGGACCGGATTGTATTTCATCATTGATACCCAATCCAACAGGAGACAAGATATACCGCTTCTCTCCGTCCCGATATTTCAGGAGAGCAATTCTGGCTGATCTATTCGGATCGTACTCAATGGCCTCAACCCGAGCCGAAACCCCAACTTTATCGCGCAGGAAATCAATCGTGCGATAGAGCCGCTTGTGCCCTCCCCCACGAAACCTAACAGTTGTCCGACCATCGTTATTGCGCCCTCCGCTCCGGATATGAAAAGCAGTCAACGATTTCTCAGGCTTCTTATTGGTTAACTCCTCGGTCACCACAGCTGTCATCCCACGACGACCTGGGGACGTTGGACGATACGACTTCAGACCCATAATAATGCTCCCACCTTTTACATCTCACGAACAAGGCGACAAGAAGACCCTGCTAGGCACTTTCGTACATCTCTAACTTTTCGCCTTGCTTAAGAGTCACTAACGCCTTCTTCCAATCGGAACGTCTACCAGAAAACCGACCGAGTCGCTTGACCTTCCCGCGAACATTCATGATGTTGACCTTGTCAACCTTGACCTTCAACAGTTCCTCGACGGCGAGCCTGACCTGAATGCGGTTTGCATCAGGATGAACCACAAAACCCACCGTATTCCTTGCTTCCCGAAGTGCGGTAATCTTCTCCGTTAATAATGGCCGAATCAAGATTCTATGGCTCTCAACTTTCATGACCACACCTCATTCAGAGGACCAAGCTCTCGCTCGGCGACCATGATCACTTGGGCGCGAACCACATCGTAGACGTTCAATTGATCAGCGCTAAGTACCTTCACAGCAGCGAGATTCCCTGCAGCCTTCAGGATATCAGACTGATCTTTACCAACGACCACCAATGCGTAATCACCCCCAGTGAATTGCTTTAATGCTTGCGCTAACAACTTCGTTCTGGGCTGCTGGAGGGAAAGATCGGAGACAACAAACAATTTACTTTCCACGACCTTCGCCGACAACGCGCTCTGGAGTGCAATACGATACTTCTTCTTGGGCATAGAATAGGCATAGCTTCTTGGCTTTGGCCCAAAAACACTTCCACCATGGCGCCAGACGGGAGAGCGAAGAGACCCAGCCCTGGCACGTCCCGTATGCTTTTGCTTCCACGGCTTTTTGCCAGATCCGCTCACTTCACCGCGCCGCAACGTGGAGGCCGTCCCTCTGCGCTCACAGGCACGCTGCATGATGACCGCTTCATGAACCAAAGCGGCACGAAGCTCACAGCCGAATACCTGCGGAGATAAATCAACCGTTCCCACCTTCTTTTTTTGCAAATCAACCAGATCGATAGTAGGCATACTAGCTCTTTTTTGACTTTCGCACGACAACGAGGCCGCTGATGGCCCCAGGAATGGCTCCGCGGACAAAGAGAAGATTCTCCTCAGATCGCGACTCAACGACTTTCAATCTCTGAACCGTGACCCGCTCAGATCCCATATGACCAGGCAAGGTCTTCCCCTTCCACACCCTGGAAGGAAACGAACTCGCTCCGATAGATCCTGGCGCCCGATGAAACATAGACCCATGAGACTCCGGCCCCCCCGCATAGTGATGGCGCTTCACGACACCCTGAAACCCCTTACCTTTAGATACCCCAATGACATCCACCCAATCACCCTTCTGAAACATGCCAACTGTTACCATCTGTCCAACAGCTGGATTCCCCTCTTTCTTAAACTCACGCAGCACTCGACTAGGCGCTGCTTCGTTTTTCTTGAGGTGCCCCAACTCAGACTTCGACAACTTCCGCTCCTTGACTTCCCCGAAAGAAAGCTGGACCGCTTCATATTGATCTCGCTCTATGGTTCTTAGCGCTACCACTCGACACGGACCCGCCTCGATTATTGTCACTGGAGTCAACCGACTCTCATCGAAGACTTGGGTCATCCCCAACTTTTTTCCGATCAGTCCATTCGTCATTGGCTCACCGCATAATTAAGAGGACCACCGAGACTAAACCCAACCTTAAATTCACGTGCCATCATAACTTTATCTCTACATCTACTCCGGCCGCCAAATTCAGCTTCATCAAGGAATCCATCGTCTCAGGCGTTGGCTCCATAATATCGAGCAATCGTTTGTGTGTACGCATCTCAAATTGCTCACGAGACTTCTTATCGGCGTGCGTCGACCGTTGGACGGTAATCTTTTCAATCCGCGTAGGAAGCGGAATTGGACCCACTACCCTAGCTCCACTGCGCCGAACAGTCTCAACAATTTCCGTAACCGACTGATCCAGCACTCGGTAGTCAAAACCCCTTAATCTGATCCTGATCCGCTGATCGACTTTCACGTCATTCACTCCTAACCTGTCAAGCGAACAGTTCCCTCTTACGCCAGAATTTCCGTCACGACCCCCGAGCCCACGGTCTTGCCGCCCTCACGCACGGCAAACCGCAACCCCTGATCCATCGCGATCGGACTGATCAACTCCGCCGTCACACTGACATTGTCCCC
>JBQTJA010000030.1:0-6779 GCA_052387595.1 Nitrospiraceae bacterium
TGGAGAGTTTGCTGATGCCGATCAACCTTGAGTCTTTGGTTCGCCCTGTCGTGAGAGCACTTATAAGTTATCGCTATTATTACCATCATATGACGGTAGCTAAGAAAATACTGAAGAAGATAGAGGGTGCGAAAGGTTCCTTATCTGTACAAGTAGTGAAACAATGCGATGACTATGCGATAGAAGTCTTTGGGCACCATCACTTCGCGGCTTGGCTGTATGTCTATTCGGCTATTGCTGGGTCCTTTAAGGAAGGTTGGATACCAGATAACTTTTATGGCTTCGTGGTGGTCCCTAAGCTGAAAGGTGTTTACGGGAAGGTCTCATGTTTGAAAGCGCTACACGCTACGGTCTTTGCCCATGACAGCTTTCCTGACATCCTGTCCTATGCGAACGGTGTGTTCTTTGATACCCAATATCAGGTGCTTCATCCGGATTCTATCAAAGGGAAGCTTTTCGCCGATCAAGAGCGAGCCATCTTTAAACTCGACAGTTCAGAGCAAGGGAAGGGGATTTTCTTTTTCGATAGAGAGTCGTTTGAGCCAGGTAAGATCTATAAGCTTGGCAACGGAATATTTCAGCGGGTGATTAATCAGCATGAGGTGTTTCAGGAGTTTGCGAAAGAATCAGTCGCGACCCTGAGAATGACCACTGTTATCGAGGATGACGGAACAACTTCGCTGAGAGCCTGTTACTTGAGACTGGGGACCGGCACCGATACTCATGTTCAATCGAAAAGTAATATTCGGATACCCATCGATCTAAAAAGCGGAGCCTTCAATCATCTTGGTTTCACATCGGATTGGCTAGAAATCGACCGTCACCCTACAAGCAAGGTCAAGTTTCAGGGGAAGTTCATTCCCGCCTATGATGAGTGTCTTAAGCTTGTGACCGCTCTTCATAAGAGAGTGCCCTACGCGCGATGTATTGGATGGGACGTTACCCTTGATGATCGGGAGAATGTGAAGATTATGGAGTGGAATGCGGAGCACAACGGTATCAAGTTTACCGAGGCTACCCAAGGCCCATGTTTTTCTGATTTACATTGGGAACGACTCAAGGACTGATCACTAGATACCTCTTCAGTGGGTACCAAAAATCAGCGTGCCTGGAGCGATTTGGGTGCGTCGGGTTCTTGCTTGCCGTTGGTATCTTTATGTTCATAGGCGCCCATATCAAAGGCACGTCCTTGAGGCCGAGGAGTGCCGTCGAACGCTTCCCTGATGGTAGTGAGGGTTGCTCCAGCATCGATGGCTGGACTTCGTGCAGTCAGGGTGAAATTCGGCGATGCTGGAAGTGTGGCTGGGGCGTTGCTGAATCCGGGTGCATTCGAATTCATAATGTTGTCCGATTGGGAGTAATGGATGTCTTCGGTTGCTCTTGAACCCAAAGCTTCGGCTCCTCCGCTCCCACTCGCATAAAACAGGTTGTTCCTTATTAAGATGCCGGTACAAGTTGCTGACGAAAAGCTCACCCCGTTTGTATTGCTGTTTGATCCGTTCACATAATTCTCATAGAAAATATTGTTCTCAATCCGTGCGTTATTACACGTTGATCCCCACACGACTATAGCGGGACCATTGTTTTCGTACGCAATCGTATTGTTAGCGATAATCCAATTCTCCGAAACTGCGAACTCAGGCCCTGGATGGAAGCCGGACTTGTATAAGGAGGATTTGGACCCGTTAATTTGAATCGCCATGGCGAGGTTGTCAAAAAAGAGATTGTTTGTGATGGTGATTGCCGTGCCGTTCATGTAAATGCCGTGATCCAAGGTACAGCGAGGCTTGTTCACTACACACGCATCAAACCCACCGTTATGATTAATCCTGTTTCGATCGATGAGAATCCTGGTCCCATTGCCGAGAATCCCTTGATACTCGCTATGGTGAATCCAATTCCGTCGAATCGTCAGATCATGCCCATTATAGATCTTAATGCCATCATAAGCGTGAGCAATCTCGAACCCCTCGATCGTGATCCAGCCTATTGGGTACTGAGAACCAGACTTATTCTGAAAAAGAACTCGATGCAATTGCTTCTTGTCAACGAAGTTAATAATCGGGGATTCTCCGGGAGCACCGAGAAGCTTGATCGGAGCGGACTGGGTACCGGATGTTCCAAATTGGATAGTCCCTTCATTGTACGTCCCGCCCCGGACATAGGTCGTATCTCCTGCGACCATCTTAGCTGTCGCATAGGCGATCGTTAACCATGGCTGGGAACTGGTGCCTGGATTGCTGTTGCTGCCCATCGTGGCGACATAATAGGTCGCTGCGTGGGTGGCAAGAGGTAGTAGGAGGGCACTTATAAGGATACATGCACTGATTGCCTGTTTGGGTCGAAGCATTCTGATTCTCCTTGTATGAATTACACTATATTGAGTCTGCGGTAATATCCGAGGTTGTCCATGCAAGATAGGTTTTAGGCCATGCCTGATAAAGCAACCCCTATGCCAGGAGAACTTCGCGCTAGTAGGCTGAAAATTAAGGAAGAAAGTTTAACCATCTGTTCAAGCTGGTTCAAAACCGTTCAGAGGGAGTGCCACCCTTAAAAGCTGAACGAGCGAGAACGGAATCCTACGTAAACAGACGAGCAAGTGCGGACGACTGCGTCTTGGGTTGTGGAGTTATATTGAAGTCCGTTGAATTTTGAATGAGGGGCTCCTGCCGTGGAATACTCTACGGGCACACAGGAAAGGAGCCACCGATGAGGCGGGAGATAAGACAGCGGAAACAGGTGTTGGCAGGGTTGCGAGCAATGACGGGTGAAGACCGAATGCTGGGGACCCTGGTCCGGGTCATTCACGCCTGGAAACAAGCGTTGGATGCGGTGATGCTGGAGATGGGGCGGATGGTGGGTGAGAGTATCATGCTGATGGAGCGGGAGGAGATCGCGGGACCGGACTATCATCCGACGGACCCTGCTCTTCAAAAGTGGGCGCATGAGGACGGCTCGATTTTCCTGGGAGGCCAAAAGGTCAAGGTGACGCGCCCCCGCTTGCGGCACGTGACACAGGGAGAGCTGACCCTGCAGTCCTATGCCCGGATGCGTGCGCCGGGGGCATTTTGGGAGGAACTGTTGGCGAAGATTCTCCGAGGCGTGTCGGCACAGCGCTACGCGGATACCGTGATCGAAGCCGCCGGGGCGTTCGGCGTATCTGCCTCCTCGGTCTCTCGCAAGCTCGTGGAGCTGACCGCGATGAAACTGAAGGCGTTCCAGCAACGATCTCTGGCCGACGTCACGCCATTTGCCCTCTTCCTCGACACCATCCACCGAGGGGGCGAGGCGTTTCTCGTCACCCTGGGGGTGGACCAGGGTGGGGAGAAGAAGGCCTTGGGGTTCTGGCAGGGTTCGTCAGAAAATCACGAGATCTGTGAGGCGCTGTTTGTGGACCTGGAGCGTCGCGGGCTGGTCCTCTCCCGCCGAATTCTGTTTGTCACCAATGGCTGCAGTGGGCTGATCAAGGCGCTTCGAGCCCGGTTCGGTAAGAAGCTCGTGCATCAACGCTGTGCGATTCACAAGAGCCGGAATCTGCAGCGGCACCTGGCAAAACCGTATCGGGCAGAGGCGCATCGACGGCTGATGACAGCGTTGGAGCAGACCAGCTATGCCGATGCGAGGCGGATGCTGCAAGAGTTGGAGGCCTGGCTCCGGACCAAAAACGAATCAGCGGCCACATCGCTCCGGGAAGCCTTTGAGGAATTCTTAACCCTGCATCGGCTGAAGGTGCCGCCCCTGCTGCGCAAGACGCTCATATCCACCAATCCGATCGAGAGCATGTTCTCGCTGGTCCGGCACAGTGAGCGGAACCTCAAGCGAACCTGCGGGAGTGCGATGCTTCAGCGGTGGCTGGGGACCGTGCTGCTCTGCTGTGAGCAGCAGTTCCGGAAGGTCAAGGGCTATGCCGAGATTGCGCAGGTCAGGGCCACAATTGAGGTTGAGCAGGCAGAGGCGGCCTCTGTGCCGAGCAAGAAGGCAGCCTGACAAGAACCATAACCATGGAGCGACTCAAAAAATTTTCAACGGACATCTTGATAATTCCAATATGATAGAGGTAAGTACTTATTAGATTCAGCGAGATCGAAAATCTTCCCCTCCATCGCCTTCAAACCTGAGCGTGAGGTTGAGATGAGGCCAGTTCATTTTACACAAGACAGCTTACCGAAATCTTCGGTTGATCACTGCGTGAAAGTACTTTGGACCGGGGGGTGGGATTCGTCGTTCCGGGTCTTGCACCTCGCTTTGGTTGCCAAGAGGAGAATTGAACCGCACTACATAATCGATGCGAATAGGTTCTCGAGCCTACGCGAACTACAGGCGATATCAGAAATCAAAGCGACCCTAGCGGCCTCGCATCCAGAAGCTTCTGAGAGAATCGAAAGTTTACAGATCACCTCTCGACACGAGATCCCTGAAAATCCAGTCATATCCACCTCCTGGGAGCGGCTCAAGCAACGAGCGCCATTAGGACGACAATATGACTGGTTAGCGCGCTACGCTAAATGGAGAGACTTGACCGGCCTAGAGCTTAGCGTCCACATAGATGACAAGGCCCATTATTTCTTAAAGGGACGGGTTGAGCAGACTCCATTCGGAACCTATAGGTTAAGGCCAGGAATAGCAGGCGATGAAGAGCTATTCGCTCGATTTGAGTTCCCGATCCTTGAATACTCAAAAACTCAGATGAGATATCTTTCCAGAAAGCACGGCTTTATCGAGGTCCTGGAAAAATCATGGTTTTGTCACCAGCCGAAAAACGGAGTTCCTTGTGGGACTTGCAGTCCGTGCATCTACACAATTAAGGAAGGTATGGCGTACCGGCTTCCAACTGAGTCAATGTTTCGATACCACATGAGCCGCTGGAGAAACGTGCTTCATTCTCCGTGGTTGCTTAGGAAAATGGTGCTTTCAAAAATTCGTGGAAGATCTGAGTAATTCCCGTTTCACCGACCAAGGTGAGTTCACTACTAGGTCATTAAATGTTTTAGGGTTCAGAATGGCAGATTGTCCATACCTTCCGACGAGTAGATCTACCGCGTCAATCAAGGTTTGCTGTTGGGAGGGCTTTTGTTGAGAAGCGGTGGTGGGTATATGGCACAAAAGAATGCCAATCCTACGTGTAGGCTTCTTACGTTCCCCTGTCGAGCAGTGACAGGGGAACGTAGGTGACCATACTTGGATGAGTTATCCCAACATCCACTCACAGGCCAGATACTCTGGAACAACCTGTCGAGGACGGGATGGATCTTCAGTTACTTTGGGCCGAAGTCGGTGCCGTAAGAAGTGATTGCGTGGTACTCCCACTATATTCGTAGGCACCGACATCATGAGTGGTGCCCTTGGGCCGAGTCGTACCGGGGTACGATATTTTGGTCGGGGCGAGGGACAGGGATAGCCCCTTGTCGATCGCTGGGCTTCCTGAGGCTAGGGAGAAGTTTGGCGATGACGGAATTGAGGCCGGTGCATTGACGAATTTTGGATTGACCGTATTCACGATGTTGCCGGACTGAGTGTAGTGAGTTCCTTCCTTTGCCGCAGTGCCGAGGAACTTCGTACCGCCGGACCCAGTCGCGTAGGCAAGGTTGTTCCTAAACACCATTCCTGTGCCTGTCACCGATATGAAATTAATTCCCTGCGCAGTGGTGGCACTAGTACTTGTGGTGGCATTTTCATAGAAAATGTTGTTCTCCGCCCGTACACCTGGGGTGTTACGCCACAAGACGACTCCGGAACAACGATTGTATGCAATGGTGTTGTTGGTGATGACCCAATTAGCAGAAAGCGCGTACTCAGGCCCAGGATGATAACTAGAGTTATAAGCAAGTGCTCCGTTCACTTGAATGCCGTAACAGCGGTTGCCGTAAATGAGATTATTAGTTACTGTGATCGATGTACCGGCCATATAGATACCATGATCATAGCCATTCGAGCTTCCATTATTATTGATCCTGTTGCGGTCAATTAATATCCTGGTGCCATTTCCAAGGATTCCTTGTACTCTGCTGTTTTGGATCGAGTTCTGCCGTATCGTGAGATCATGACCATTATAGATTTTGATGCCATCGTATGCGTTTCGCACCTGAAATCCCTCAAACGTAATCCAACCGATCGGGTACCTAGAACCGGAAAGGTTCTCAAAACGTACCTGCTTGCTAGAAGATTTGTCGACAAAGTCAATAACAGGGGACTCACCAGAAGCACGGAGGAGCTTGATAGGAGCCGATGAGGTGCCGGACCTTTTGAATCGGATCTGCCCCTCATAGTATGTTCCGCCCCGGACATAGGTCGTATCTCCTGCGCCCATTCGGCCAGCCGCATAGGCTATGGTCCGCCATGGTTGAGAGCTTGTGCCAGGATTGCTATTATTCCCGTTCGTGGCCACATAGTATGTTCCCGCATGGATCGGGAGAGTCGGTAAGAAGGCCGTCACAAGTATGCAGGTGCCGATTATTTGATTCAGTCGAAACATGAGACTCTCCTCTTGATCTACGCAAGATGCGTGAGTGAATATGAATAAAGTTTTCTTGAGGATTCCTGAATTTAGATTGGCATAGCACACCGCTAAGCGAATATCATGCCAAATTATCATTCTCAATTATTATTGTAAGTGATTGAAAAATTAGAGTAAGTTATACTCGGTTTAGATTCGAGTTAACTCGTGGACTGTAGTTACTGTAGGTTGAAGGCAACACCGTCAGCCCGTTTCTTGCGCTTGATTAAGAAATCGAACCATGGAGCGCGGAGAATAATCGCACATGGATAAGCGAATAGACGGG
>JBQTJA010000031.1:0-52737 GCA_052387595.1 Nitrospiraceae bacterium
GTTCAGAGTTGGATTGCTCGATAGTGGCTTCATAATGGCGTCAGGTCTGATGATTGATCTATCGCCTTGCCCATTCCCGCGTCGTGCGGCACCGAAGCTCACCGGGCTGTCAGAGTAACCGTGAGCAACAGGAGCAACCACCCACCAACGTCCAACCACAGTGAGCTGCGCATCGAATATCCCTCAAGGTGAAAGTCATATGCCGTCAATCGCGTCGCTGGAATCTTCATGTACCCCTGAACATGTCCGATCGTTCATCGGTTGTACTCGCTCACAAGCTGTGCAACCTCATGTAAGTCCTTTGAGCAAAGAACGGGCCAGGATGAGTTGGCAAGATCTACGTACATTCCCAAACATTGCGCTGTTGCCTCATACGAATAATCCCCATAAGTGAATCTCTTTCGATTCAGGGAGTATCTAAATGGATTCACCGTTCCTCCATGGAACCAAGAGTGCCGTTAGGTTCTAAACTCGTTCACGGCACCATTGATGAACTCGTCGTACTCAAGCGCGGCGGGATAGTAGCGCCGAAGAAACGATTCGGCTATGACTCGTTCGTTTGAGGAAGTTCGGCTCCGCCAAATGGATATGTTAGGCCCTATTAAATAATAGAGCTGATTGGCTCGGTCTCGTCTTGGGATTGGGCGAGAATTCAGCGGAGACGGTGACATTTGATGCAGCAAGCATCGTGCAGGAGATTTGACAGGGCAAGACTGCTTTGCTCGCGCACAAAGTCGAAGGGGTATTACCTTGCCTTGGCTGAGGTAGGTCGTGAAGTGCAACTATAAGAGAATCATCATTGTGCATGGAGGGGCTGTGTGCCTGGGCGATTCAACCTATTCTGTCACTGGTGTTGTTCAAGCTATCATTGGTCTGGCCATAGTAAGGACGCAGCAGCTGAGGATACCGGCGATGCCATACAAGACGCGGTGCTAGGGAGCGAAGAGTTCCGCAAGGAGGGAGAGAACTTGCCGTTGGGTGGATTCGTCGATCTTGCCCATGCGTTTGACGAGTCGGCTCTTGTCTACGGTTCTGATTTGATCGAGCACAATCTGTCCTGACTTCCCCTTGAACCGAACTGGTACACGGGTAGGGTAGGGACGTCCCTTCGTTGTCATCGGTGCCACGATGACCGTATCAATATGGGCATTCATCTCATCCGGTGAGATGACAAGGCAGGGGCGAGTCTTACTGATTTCTCGTCCCTCAGTAGGATTGAGGTGGACAAGGAAAACATCAAAGCGGGATGTTACCACGCCCACTCGTTCCGGTCCCACTTGGAGGTCAAGGCGGATTCGCGTTCAACGAGTAGGTCGTCTCCGTGACGATGCATCTGCTCAAAGGCTTGGCTCCATCCTGCTCGCGCCTTTGACGCGGACCGAATGACGAGTTGCCCCTGCTGGATTTCCAGATCAACGGCTCCATGCAAGTGACACTGCTCAATCACGGCCTTTGGAATCCGGATGCCTCGGGAGTTTCCGATTCTCACCACCCGTGCCTTCATCACGCCTCCACAATGCGGTGCTCTTAATGTAGAGTAATTACATTGGCATTACTATTTTTGTCAAGGCGCATGGCGCGAATGTTCACCGGTGTACGAGGCCGTCAGAGGCTGTCGATGGGTTGTCCTCGCCGTACGGCGACAGAAGCCTACCCTGCCTGCGCTGTAGCCAGGAGGATATCTATCTCTGAGTCTCAGCAAGAAAGTCGGCGAGCGACATGATGGCACTGCTTGCGTGGCGTTTGATCGCCAGGAGGTGCCGATCGCCGGAAACGATCCATTCCGCCTGAGCGGCCATTGCACATTCAAGAATGCGGTTGTCTGGCTCGTCTCGTAGTAGGTGCAGGTCGGGCGTGGGCGTAACACTGTGGCAATGTGACTGATGCTCTGAATCGCCTGCCGAGTCCTGTCTTCTGCCCAATCGAATTGTATTTGGAGTGCTCGCGCGGTTTCTGTCAGGATTGCGACCGAGATGAAGAGTTCAAAATGGCCTTTGATCGCTCGGAGGTAGGCTTCCTCGGCATTCCCTCCTGGAATGGCAAAAGCCGAGATATAGATATTGGTGTCAAAGACGACGCGCACAGTCAGGGCCTTGGAAGACCAGTTTCTCCACGTCGGCCTCAGTCAGCACGCTTTTCTTTCTGGCTTTCTTTGCGCCGTATCGCTGTAATTCGTGGAAGTGCTCTTCTCGACGCCGTTGTTCATAGACCGTGAGCATTTCCCTGAAGAGTTGGCTCTTATTCTTGGCCTCTGCTTTGGCCAGTCGGTCAAAATTCTCAGCAAGATTGGAGGGGAGAGAAACCGTCACTGGAACGCGCGAGTGTTTCATGGGCACCTCCTGTATGACAAAATCCTACAGTGGAGGATGCGGAGAGGTCAAACGCAAAGCCGGATAAATAAGAAGGTGAGACTAGGGGCAGAGACCTTGCTTAAGCAACAGAATACGATCAAGTCGTAGCTGCTGTCAGAATGGATTTGGGGGAGAGCATCAGCTCTCTCATTCGCTTTCAATCAGCACAGGGCGCGATGAGTTGAGCCGCGGAGAATAATCCGAGAGGACCACGGTCGATTGTTGGAGTTCATCGACCACCGGATGGGAGCCCATGTCGATGGACCCTTTAAAAAACGCGCCTTCTTCCAATGAAAACGACGGGGAGGCAATATCGCCGAGCAGGACCGCCGGCTTCAGGAGCTGGATCTTGCTGCTCGCGGTGACGTTCCCTTGGATTTTTCCTCTGCAGACAACGGATTCGGCAACGATCGAGCCTCGGATGAGCGCATTTTCGCCGATCACCAACATGCCCTTGGCGTGGATCTCTCCTTCGATGGAACTATCGATCTGAACGGTGCTGTGAAAATGGACGATGCCTTTGAATGTGACATCTTTCCCTAGAACCGTAAAATTTGCATTGTCCGCTTCGAGTTCTCGTTTTTTGTCCCACATGATGACGATCCTCTTGTAGATGAGCCTGTTTGATCCCTCGGATGTCTCTGAGTGACACAGGCGCTTCGTCGTGAGAAGTGGGGGCCGCCTGTGCGTTCTGTCAATGAAAATCAAAGGATAACATACAGGAGTCGAGAGAAAGAATCAAAGCCAGATTTGTACGTATCCCTCTTGGCCTGGATCGAGGGCTATTTCTTGGTGGAGGTGTGTGGCTGAGTTAGTTTTTTTTCCGAACTATTTCCAGTGATGGAGGTAATGGTCTTGCCGATTGCCGGTCCGATCTTGGGGATTTCTTGTTCGATGTTCCGTGCGGCGCTCCGGACCCCGTGCGCGAGGTCTTTGACGGTCAGGCCCTTGCTGCGTTCGCTCTGTGGGGATTCCGCCGATGCAAGCCCGCTTCCCGCCATGAGAACCAGGGGCAGGAGCCAAAGGAGGCGTTTCGTCATACCCTGTCGATCCATGGGAAAACTATAGCATACGAGGAGCGGTCATTAGGCACGGTGCATCGGATGGAGTATTCAGGTCGGATCGCGTATGATCTGGCGGTTCCGTAACCGGTACTTCAAGGGGAGTCGTACGCGATGGATGTCGATACGTCATCAGGATGGTTGGTACTGATCGGCTGGGTCAGTGCTGGGTGGGGCGTGGCAGCCGGCGCATTCGGCGCTCATATGCTGAAGGAGATCCTGGAGCCACCAATGTTGGCCGTCTACGATACCGCGACCCGTTACCAGATGTATCATGCCTTCGGCATGGTCTTGAGTGGGTTTGCGGTGCGGATCGGCCGCGACGCGGGAGCGGCCAAAGCGGGCTGGCTGTTTTTGGCGGGAATATTCCTATTTTCCGGCAGTCTGTACGGCGTATCGTTGTTGGGAGTGCGTTGGCTCGGAGCGGTGACGCCGGTCGGTGGAGCGCTGTTCATCGTGGGGTGGGCGGTATTGGCTTGGCGCGCATACCGTGGGGCAGGATGTTGAAGAGAAGACGAACAGGATGTTCAAAAAGGCCTTCCAGCTAGGCCGCAGCAAACGAAAGGCCGAATCGTACGCGGTTGGTACGTTGAGGCCTTGAGCGATGCGAGAACGAAGCTGGAGGTCTTTTTCAACATCCTGCTACGGCTGACAGGGGGCCGTGCGTTTAGCGCTGATCGGTCCCCATCCTCCCATGTTGTTCACGAACGACCCTTCGATCTTCGCATCGTCCTTGATGAACAGCAGACTGTCCTCTTGGAGCTGGCCGTTATGCTCCCATCGCAAGTAAATGGCATCTCCCAGGATGATGATCTCGGTCGGTGCCGCGGCCTGAGCCGAGACCTGTCCGAGTGGGGGGAACATAACGGTGGATTTCTGTTCTCCATGGATCTGGTGGTTATGGATGATCCATTGCCAGGTTCCGCACAGCCGAGCCCTGCCTTTCGCCTGCCGGATACGGTCCTTCCACCCATAAATATCCCACCAAGCGACAGTCGCCTTTTGACTGGCCTCAAGCGCAGCGCGGTTGGCAGCGAATAACAGCTCTGTATTCTTGGGCGGGACTGTCGCCTGAGATGGTCCTGTTCTTTGGTCTGTCTGGATGAGACGGAACAGGTCGGAGAGTGAGGTGACCTTGCTACGGCTCGTCATCCAATCTTGCCGTGCCGCGTGAGGCGAGGTGCTGGTCGTGGAAGGCGTCTCCTCATGGCCGATCGAATCAGCAAACTGCCAGACGGCCATGGCTGCCATCAGTTCAGAGATGGATTGGGATAATTCAGCCAGGCGCAACTCCTTGGTCAACTTGCTTGAAAGTCGTTTGGCTCCGACGGCCCCCGCCGCATCGTTGAGACTAAGGGCAGGACCGATCGTTGAGGTAAATAGCGCTTGGGCACTCGCATCTGAATCGAGTGACGCGAGTTGGTTCCCTTTTTGTGCGATCATCTGAGAGAGCAGCATCGGCGACGCGTCTTCCGCTCGGACCGGAGGGGACGATAGGAGGATGGAGATCCCCATGATGATTGCAAGGAGCCCGATCGTGGCATCCCGGCGTATGCCGATCTCTCGGCGACGACGAGCTGGGCCGGCGAGAATTGAGTGTGCGTGAGTCTGGTTGCGAGGAGAGCGTGTGCCGTGGGTCATGTTCCCTGGAAGCAAGACTTCAAAAACATCGCGGTTCGTTCCCAGGCGAGGGCCGCATCGTTCGGGTCATAGGAGGCTGGCTTCATCTCGTTGCAAAAGGCGTGGGCCGCCTCGGGATAGAGATGCATCTCGACGCGCTTGGCATAGTCGGCGGAGGCGCTGCGCAGTTGTTCGACGTCGTCTTGAGTCGTCCAGGTGTTCTTCCCTGCCTGGTGATAGAGCACCGGTGAAAAGAGGTCTTTCATCAGCTCTTTGGGCGTGACCGGCTTGCCGTAGTAGGAGACGGCCGCCCGCAGCCGTTTCCGATGGCAGGCGAAACGGAACGCATAGGATCCGCCCATCCCATACCCGACGACTCCATGAATATTTTTCTTCACGAAGTGGCAGGTATTCAGATATTCACAGCAGGAATTGATATCCGTGATGACATGCGCGTCGTTCTGACGTTCCTGCAGCGCGGCCGCCACGTCATCGTTAGCGGTCACCATTCCTCCCAACCGGCCGTAGAGATTGGGAATGATCACGGCATACCCTTCACAGGCCAGTCGGGCGCCCACATCCTTCATCTGTCCGGTTAATCCCCACCAATCATGCAATAGGACAAGTCCTGGATAGGTCCCTGGTTGTTGCGGCCAGAAGAGCAACGAATCGATTTGGTGTTCCTTCGGCATTTTGCTCTTGAAGTAGGGGTCAACCATCTGATCGGTGTGCGTGGGGATCGGTACGCCGCTTGGGAAACGGGCTGTTCCTGTTCCGATCTGTTCTAATGTGAACGGTGTCGCGTGCGTCGTGGACATGGTTGGAATGTTTTATTTATTGGAGCGGCTTTGTACTCAGCATGATCGTACTATATGAAGCCCCTTCCGGGAATGTCAAATGAGTGCCATTGACGGATGTGCCACGCCGTTTTACAGTGGCGGCCTTGTGAGGTTGCGTGAACAAAGATCGCATCGGTGTAGGATTGATCGGTGTGGGGCGGCATGGGATGCGCTATGCCAGGCACATTGTGCACGATCTCCCCACTGCTTCTCTCAGGGCCGTCTGCCGGCAGCATCCCGAACAGGGGCTTGATCTTCCCGGAGCCTCCTCGGTCACAGTATACAAGGAGCCTCATTCGCTGATTGTCGATCCTCTGGTCGACGTGGTTCTCGTCGTCACGCCTCCAATCTTTTCTCTGGGTATCTGTCGAGTGGCGGTCCAGGCTCGCAAACCCATCTTGATTGAAAAACCGCTGGCAACCACCGCTGCCGATGCCCACGCGATGATGGTTCTAGCCCGTGAGGCGGAGGTGCCGTTGATGACGGCGCAGACCCTCCGGTTCGACAATACGATTCAGCAGATGAAGACCCTGCGGCATCGGATCGGGCGGTCGGAACGATTAGACTTGATCAGCCGGATCGAGACCAAACCAACGGCTCCTGACCATGCCGACGGCTATGGCAAGCGGGGAGCCCTGCTGGAAATCGGAGTGCATATGCTCGACCTGGTTCGATTTCTGACTGGTGAAAAAGTATTCACAGTGCGTTGTACGATGGACGTCCTCCCGCAGCTTGCGCCGGAAACCTCAGCCTCTGTTGACCTCACCACTGGGGGAGGAACGGTATGCAAGATCGATATCGCACGGGTAGCGGCGGGGCGCATTGGACGAGGAGTATGGAGCGGTTCGCATGGACGAATGGAGGCCGATTGGGGCCAGCGCGAGCTCCACTGTTCTGACGAAACCGGAACAACTGACTTCGATCTCCCTCCAGCCCAGACGGTCCTCGCCACCCTTACGGCGTTCTTGCAGGCCGTGAACGGCGACACACCGATGCCCATTACGGGCGAAGATGGGTTCCGTGCGGTGGAAATTGCCGAAGCCTGTTACCGCTCAGCGCAAGATGGTGGTGCGCCGGTCACCCTGTCTGTTCTTCCGTCTCATTCCGCGACGATGTGAGTATCTGTTTCTTCGACGCCGTCGACTGCATGGATCTTGGTGATGACGACGTCGGACAGCGCGCGTTCATCCTGTACGCTGATAAAGAGGAAAATATCCGGACGGCCGAAACAGGAATGGGCCTGTTCGACTCCGGGCATGCGCTTCAGCGTGGCGACGACATCTTTGGTTTTTCCCGCTTTGACCTTGATGAGAATGTAGGCTCTCGTTGCCATGTGTTCCTCCTTGTAGGTTGCGTTGTTCATGAAGCGTATGGTCTAGCCCATTCATAGATTTTGTTGCGAGATACGCGATACGCTCAGCCTCACTGAGTCGAAGCGGGCTTCACAAGATAGTATGGTTCACTGTCCCCCTGCTCCCGGCATGGCGTTCCGTCGGGAGGTGTAGATCTCTTCAAACGTGTTTCCACGCGCGGCGAGTGCCGACCGGCCATCTTTTACGAGCTGCATGAGCCGCGTGAAATCATCGACGGATAGGTTGAACTGTCTTAGTCCGGCTGTCAGCCGCTGTTGTTCTTCGACCGCTGTCGGGAGGTCCGCGTCCGCGAGCGCCTCCAGGATCTCCGCGGTCCATCCGCTTGAGCGAAATCGTTCCAGGACCGTTGAGGTGTTCTCGCCGTGCTTGGCGGTCACGGCACGCTGCGCGAAATCCTGCAAACCCCCATCTGTACCAGTGGCGAACGCGGATTGAAGCTGAATGACGGACTGAATGATACGATCAGCTTCTCGGCTGCCCTCAGGCGGCAGCACCTGAGCCTGTTCCAGTGTCGCGAGAACGGCCATGGCCGATCCGACATACGGGGATGCGCGCTTCGATTGCTGCGCCGGAATTACAGGAGATTGGTGTTCCGCAAAGGCTGAAGCCTGTCCCATTGGGACGGAGGAGAGCACGAGGCAGAGGCTGACGGTCATGATCAGGCGAATCTGCCCTGTGGATGGTGATCGAATTGGAGGGATCATTCCCGCTGAGGAGTGCCAGAAGCGCATGGGCGGATTATGACAGAGTCGGTAGGAGCGGCGATAGAGAGGACTTGGCAGCCGGCCCTCTATTGAAAGCTCCGTAGGGACTTCCTATAATTGCTGGGTTTGGCCGCGGTCCAGACAGAAAGGCAGTGTTGTTATGCTCGCCAAGGTGAGGAGCGCGGCACTCGTCGGGCTCGATGCGCATCTGGTGGATGTCGAGGTCGATATCTCCGGGGGCCTTCCTCAATTCTCGGTCGTTGGCCTGCCTGATGCTACGGTCAAGGAGAGTCGTGACCGCGTGCGTTCCGCGCTGAAAAACACCGGGTTTCACTTTCCCGCCAAGCGGATTACTGTCAATCTCGCTCCCGCCGGAGTCAAGAAAGAAGGATCGGGACTTGATCTTGCCATCGCCGTTGGGATCCTTGTTGCCGAAGAGGTGATCCCCCAGGCAATGGTGGATAAGCGAGTTCTGGTCGGAGAACTTTCATTGGATGGCCGTGTGAGACCGATCATGGGCGCGCTCTCGTTTGCGCTCGCGTGCCGGGCAGGATATGACCTGTTGCTGCCGGCCGACAATGGTGCTGAAGCCGCGCTGGTGGACGGTGTCAGTGCCTATCCACTCCATACCCTCCCCGAAGCCGTGGAGTTTCTGAAGGGGAACCAAGCCATTGCGCCGAGCCGGTCGAACCATGCGTTGCTGGAGTCCGCCAGGACGACGGAAGACGAGGACTATACCGACGTCCGTGGGCAGGACCATGCCAAGCGGGCACTGGAAGTGGCTGCGTCGGGTGGACACAATGTGCTGATGGTCGGTCCACCTGGTTCTGGCAAGACGATGTTGGCACGGCGACTCCCCTCGATTCTTCCGCTGCTGGAATTAGAAGAGGCCATTGAAACGACCCGTATTCACAGCGTCGCAGGGCAGCTCGCTCCGGACCGGCCTTTGTTGACGGTGCGGCCATTCCGCGCTCCTCATCACAGCATATCGGATGCCGGTCTTGTCGGAGGAGGCACCGTTCCGAAGCCAGGCGAAGTCTCACTTGCGCATAATGGCGTGCTGTTTCTGGACGAGTCTCCCGAGTTCAAACGGGGTGTGCTCGAGGGATTGCGGCAACCGTTGGAAGATGGACATATGGTCCTGACCAGAGCCAGCGGAACCCTGAAATATCCGGCCCGGTTCATGTTGATTGCCGCAATGAATCCTTGTCCCTGCGGATATTTTGGAGATCGAACCAGATCCTGTATTTGTACCGGCACTCAAATTCGCCGGTATCGCGCAAAGCTTTCCGGGCCGCTGCTGGATCGGCTGGATATCCATCTGGATGTGCCGCCGGTTCCGGTGCGAGAGCTCCGTACCGAACTGCCCGCATCAGAGGGATCAGCTGCAATCCGATCGCGTGTCGTCGCAGCGCGAGAACGTCAGCGACGACGGTACCGATCCGACGGAATTTATACGAATGCGCAGTTGAAGCCGCGGATGATAAAGCGGTATTGTGGGCTCGATCAGCCCGCTCAGGAGTTGCTCGAGCAAGCGATGGCGAGGTTGCGGCTGTCGGCGCGAGCGCATGGGCGTATCCTGCGTGTTGCACGCACCATTGCCGATTTGGCCGACTCGGAGAAGATTGAGGCCGTGCACATCGCGGAAGCCATTCAATACCGTTCATTTGACCGCAGCCCCGATCTGTGAGGTTCCGGTGACGTCGACGAAAGTTTTTTTATGGTGGTTTGTGGTGGGCGCGACGATGGCGCTCGCCGTCATCATGGTGCAAGGGGGCGTCAGGGAAGTGATGCAGGCTCAGGGGTCCGTGTGGGAGCTGAAACTTGTCGAGTTACTGACCACCATTATGGGGGGCGGGTTGCTGGGGGGCTGCATTGCCTTGATCCTTGATCGAATCAAAAAGTCCTAATTCGTTGTAGACCTGAACATGTGCTGAGCTTCATATATCTCTAGCTTTCTGTAATCCAAACCAACATGGATATTGAAATAGGCTCCAACCTCTACAAAAATTCAAACGGAACTATCGAAGTCGAGGGTGTTCCGCAAATTCAAGTCGCCCGCCACCCCTCAACGGGGATGCTGTTGGTGAACTTTGCGCTGTTTGACTTGAATGGCCGGATGCTGGCCAAGGTGGTGGATAGCACCATGATGTTCAACGAACGGCGCGCTTATGAATTGACGAAGACGAACAAGAGCGTGGCGATGAAGGAAGCCGAGTCCGGCAAGATTCTTCTCCAGTTCGATGTGAAGGCCTCCGACGTGGTGTCTTTTTCACGAGGGGAGTTTCACACGATGAAAGGCCACCTCTTCCACGTGTCACCGACGGAGTGGAAGCTTGAGAAGCAGCAGAAGAGCGGACTGACGCATGACGCCAAGGGCGGCGCTGTCTCTATCGGCTAGGTGGAGATGTTCGATCGCCCGGTGATAATCGGTACCACGACCAGTCCCCCGTTTTGTACATCGACCGACGCGGTATCCCCATCCCGCAACTCGCCTTTGACCAGCAACTTCGCGATCGGTGTTTCTAATTCCTGCTGAATGAGCCGTTTGAGCGGCCGGGCTCCGTAGACTGGATCATAGCCACGTTCTCCTAAATGCTTGAGCGCGGACAGGCTGATTGCCAGGGGAATCCGCCGCTCGGCCAATCGTGCGTGGAGACGTTCCAGCTGAATTTCTACAATCTTGATCAAGTGTTCGGTGCCGAGTGGATGGAAGACCACGAGCTCATCCACTCGGTTCAAGAATTCCGGGCGAAAATGTTGCCGCAACTCGCCCATCACAACCGTCCTCACTTGTTCATGGGACGCGCCGCGTTCCTGAGCCTCGAGGATATGAGGGCTGCCGATGTTGGAGGTCATGATCAACACGGTGTTCTTAAAATCGACGGTGCGGCCTTGTGAATCGGTCAGTCGCCCATCATCCAGCATTTGCAGCAAGACATTGAAGACATCGTGATGCGCTTTCTCGATTTCATCGAACAGGACCACCGAGAACGGGCGTCGCCGAACGGCTTCGGTGAGTTGGCCACCTTCCTCATATCCAATGTAGCCAGGAGGCGCACCGATGAGGCGGGCAACCGTGTGCTTTTCCATATATTCGGACATATCGATTCTGATCAGATTTCCTTCGTCGTCGAATAATATTGCGGCCAGCGCACGGGCCAATTCGGTCTTACCCACACCGGTTGGACCAAGGAACAGAAATGAACCGATCGGGCGATTGGGATCCTTGATGCCCGATCGCGCACGCAGCACGGCATCCGCGACGGCTCGGACTCCTTCCTCTTGTCCCACCACCCGTTGATGCAGCAATTCTTCGAGTTTCAACAGTTTATCGGTTTCGCCTTCGAGTAAGCGGGAGACCGGAACACCGGTCCACCGGCTCACCACGGCGGCAATCTCGTCTTCATCGACCTCTTCCTTCAGCAGCCTCGTTTCATCCTGCTTCTTTCCCAAGTGCTGCTGTTCCAGCTCCAGTTCTCGTTCTAACCGAGGCAGTTCTCCGTACCGAAGTTCCGCCACGTGATTGAGGTCGTAGGCCCGCTCGGCCTGCTCGATCTTGAGCTTGATGTCCTCGATCGCCTCACGTGTTTTACGAAGTCGGGAGACGGAGGCCTTTTCTGATTCCCACCTAGTTTTCAGGGCCTGTGAGTCGCATTGCTTTTCGCTCAGCTCCGTTTCGAGGGCGGTCAACCGGGCGGCGCTGGCCGGGTCCTTCTCTTTCTTCAACGCTTCCCGCTCAATTTCCAGCTGAAGTACCTTGCGTGACACTTCGTCCAGCTCCGCGGGAAGGCTGTCGATCTCGGTCCTGAGACGAGCGGCGGCTTCATCGACTAGGTCGATCGCTTTATCCGGAAGAAACCGATCTGAAATGTATCGATGGGACAGCTTCGCCGCGGCGACGAGCGCGCTGTCCTTGATCCGCACGCCATGGTGAATTTCGTACCGCTCCTTGAGGCCGCGCAAAATGGAAATGGTGTTCTCCACGGATGGCTGGTCGACCAAGACTGTCTGAAATCGACGTTCCAACGCGGCATCTTTTTCGATGTGTTTTCGGTATTCGTCGAGCGTCGTGGCGCCGATCAGGTGCAACTCACCCCGCGCCAACATCGGCTTCAACAGATTGGCCGCATCCATCGCCCCTTCGGCCGCTCCGGCTCCGACGACCGTATGCAATTCATCGATGAACAGGAGGATTTGTCCCTGAGACGATTGAATTTCCTTCAATACGGCCTTGAGCCGTTCCTCGAATTCGCCGCGAAACTTGGCACCGGCGACGAGCGATCCCATATCCAATGCGAAGAGCTTCTTATGCTTGAGACTTTCTGGAACATCGCCTTTGACGATACGGATCGCCAGCCCTTCCACGATCGCGGTTTTCCCGACTCCCGGTTCGCCGATGAGCACGGGGTTGTTCTTCGTGCGGCGGGAGAGAATTTGAATCACCCGCCGGATTTCGTCGTCTCGCCCGATGACGGGATCAAGCTTGCCTTGTCCGGCCAATTGGGTCAGATCGCGCCCGTATTTCACCAGCGACTGGTAGGTGCTTTCCGGGTCCTGACTGGTGACACGCTGATTGCCGCGCACCTGCTGCAATCCGGACAGGAGACGGTCCCGGGTGAGTCCCAGTTTCTTGAGCACCCCTCCTTCCTGGATCATGGCCAAGAGCACATGCTCGACGCTGAGAAAATCATCCTTGAGCGATTTCTGTTCGTCCTCTGCATGGGCCAAGACTTGGTTGAGGCGGTTGGCCACATGCATCTGACCAGGCGAGGCGCCGGAGCCTTGTACCTGGGGCAGCTTGGCTAAGGCCTGTTCGACTGCTTGTCGAACGGCAGACAGAGCAAGACCGGCGCTTTCCAGCAATGCTGGGGTCGTTCCGCCTTCCTGATCGAGCAGTGCCAACAGCACGTGTTCGACGTCGATGCCCTGATGACTTCGACGCTGCGCATGCCCAGAGGCGGACTGCAAGGCCTCCTGCAGCTTGATGGTCATTCGATTCATATCCATGGCAACTCACCTGTCAAAAGGTACTCAGGCACACTTGCTGAATTATGTGATAATCATCGGGCAGGGTAAGTCAACTACGATTATATTTCCTGCAGGCAACGCGACTAGTTCTTGACGTCTTGGGCAATCCCGATTAGGGTACGCACCGGCATGGTCAGTCTCGTGTCAGCTACGCTGCATCTCTACCGGCAGGTCTTGTCTTCGACGGGACGTTCGCTCATCCGAAGTTGGGTGACGATGGCCGCACTCATGGTGTTTGCCCTGCTGTTCGTGGGGGTATCGAGAATCGCCGCTCCGCTGGGGATCGCCGGCGGGTTTATGCTGGGCATCGTGAATGCCTTGCTGGTTGGCGCGACGCTCCGGTTGATTGAGCAGTCTCTCAGTGCCGCGAGGACCATTCAGTTCACGGATGTGACCGACAGCTTTGGGCATTATTTTTGGGATGTCATCGGCGTCGGGTTCGTGTTGTGGATTCCGACAATGCTGCTCGATATGGGCATGCAAGCCAATCCGTACGGCCAATTTCTTTCGTCCGCGTTTCTGCTTCTGGTGTTTATCCTGCTGAACCCAGCCCCGGAGGTCATCTATCAAGTCCGGCACGATTCATCTCTGGAGGTCCTGAAGACCTCCTATCAATTCATCCTGGAGCATTGGATCGAGTGGTTTCTCCCATTCGCGATTCTTATCTTGCCGGTGGTGCTTTCTCCCAGCGGCCTGATGGAGTTTTTTTAGCTGTCCGGTCGTGTCGGCCGAGGAGCTGGCCTCGACTTCTTCCAGATTCTACTGCTCCCATTCACCGCGATCGGGGGGTGGTTGTCCTATGTCGGTTTTGATTCCGAAGGACAAGGGATCGTGCTGCTGCTTCTCACCCCACCGATGGCCATGGCCATCCTATTGTTCCGTGGCCATCTTTTTGCCTTGCTTCACGGGTCCTCCAGACGGCAACGTTTATTTTCTCACCAGTCTGATACGAGACAGTAAGGACTGAAGTCACGATAGAGCGTCATCGAGAGGTGTTCCATTGCATTGGTCTCTGTACCAACTTGAGGCACATCTTGGACTATTGATCGCTCTTGGCTTGTGATTCGGAACTGAAATAGCGTATGGTTTACCCTACACCTGGGTTCTGTTCATTTGCGATGTGATCAGGATACGTGCGGACTCATGCAACTTTCTATCTTTTGGCGGTTGGTCATAACGTCCCTCATCATTATTATGGTTATGGGAGGCGTCAACATTTACGCGCTCTTTCAGCTTCGGCAGCTGACGGCGATGAGTACCCAGATGGCGTCCTACCATTATCCCGCTGCCGAATCCGCGAAGAGGCTGTTGGGATCGCTCTATGCCCAACTCAACAGCGAAAAGAAATACCATGCGACGAGAGATCGCACTTTTCTGACGAATCTGACTGAAGAGATGGATGAGTTTCAGCGCAGTCTTCAGCTGCTGCGAGGGCAAGAAAGCTCTTCCCAGGGGTTGACGCTGCTGCAACAGACAGATGAATTGCTCAAGGAGCGGTTGAAGCTTTTTCAGGATGAATTCGAGACCACCAAGAGGAAGATTCGTCAGACCACTCCGGAGTATGAACACCGACGTGATGATCTGATGGATCGGATGTCGGCCTCGATTCAGAGCTATATCGATCTGCATGAGGCTCGAGTGAGTGTCGGGGTAACGGAATCTCGAGCCAGCGCCGCCCAAGCAGAGGCTGTTACGGAGCAATTGGTTCTAGTGGCGTTGGTGTTCGGGGTGGGACTTGCCGGTATTGCCAGCTATACGATTTTGCGTCCACTGCGACAGCTGCAAGGGCATATTAAACAGATTGGGCAAGGAAATTTTGGGGCCTCCCTTCAGATTCACGCTCCCGCGGAGTTACGGGAGTTGGTCGATAGCGTCAATTGGATGGGTAAGAAGTTGCAGGAAATAGACGATATGAAAACGGAGTTTTTGGCGCACGTGTCTCACGAATTGCGTACCCCCATGGCCTCGATTCAAGAAGGCACGCATCTCCTGCTCGATGAGATTCCAGGTCCGCTCGTCCAGGAGCAACGAACCACCCTTCGGATTATGGCCGACAGCAGCCGGCGGCTGATCCATCTGATCTCCACGATTCTGGATTTATCGAAAATGGAAGCAGGGATGATGGAATACCGCATCGTTCCGGTGGATTTCCAACGAATCGGGGAAGTCTCCATCAACAAGGTTCGTCTTTTGGCGGACTCCAAACATGTGCAGCTAGTGCTGGAAAATATCGGGGAACGTTCCTGGGTTAAGGCGGATGCCTCTCGTCTCGAACAGGTGCTCGATAACTTGCTGTCAAACGCTCTGAAATTCAGCCCTGAGGGTGGTGTGGTCAAGGTGCAGGTGAAACCCGACCTCCAAGCCGGAGTGCTTGAGGTGACCGTTTCGGATACGGGACCTGGGATCGCTCCAGAAGATCTCCCACATATTTTTGAACGGTTTTATCAAGGGCGTACGAAAGGGAAACATACGGCGGGGAGTGGGTTGGGCTTGGCATTGGTGAAGAAGGTCGTTGAGGCTCACGGTGGGAGAATTTGGATCGAAAGTGAGAAGGGTAAAGGGGTGACTGTACGGTTTATCCTACGGTTGGCAAAACCGGAAAAGGTAGGGCACGCGTGATCAGAAAAGCAGTGTCTCTGACAAGATGCTCTGTCATCATCAGTTCTCTCTTATTAGTAGGATGTTCGGCATGGACAACACCAGTACCTGGCTCGCGTCCCTATTTTTCAGCAGAACCGCGAGAAGTCAAAATTTTTCAATCATTTGCAAAAAAACAAGAGACTGTGGCCTCAAAATGTGGTGAATTGAATTCCTGCGATCACGCATACTTTATGCGTGGGCTGCTTGGTCTGTACGAAAGCCGCGAAATTGCTGAAAAATATTTTGGGAAGGTCGTCGCGATTGATCCCAAGAGCCAGCTGGCTGCGTCAAGCAAAGCCTGGCTGGTATTGTTGCAACAACCTACTCCTGGGAACAGATCATGGCCAGAAGCCGTTTTCAGAGCACCAGTTCTTGCGGAGGCCAACACATCATTAGCAGTGACTACCGATCGTCTGGTGCGAGACTTGCTTGATCAGGAGATACTCATTCAACAGCTTCGTGCATCCAAGGAGGGCGAATCCGAGACCATTGAGGCGTTGCAGCGCGAATTGACGGATCGAGATCATAAGTTAGAGGCACTCTTGTCGAAGAAAGACTTGGCAAAGACGTCAGCCGACCCAGTATCGATTCAAACTCTGCAAAAACAGCTTACTGAGCGAGACAGAAAGATCGAGGAGCTTTCTGCGCAACTCGAGGCATTGAAGCGAATTGATCAGGAGATGCGGGAAAAGGTGCGCCCGATACGTCCACCATTGACCACGGTTCCCGTGCCCGGTCCCGAGACGACACCGTAACGAACCGCAGAAGGAATGATGATGATTATGGAACAAGAAAATATTCTTGTAGTCGACGACGATGAGGGGTTGTTGCATTTATTAAAAATGCGGTTGTCCGCGATGGGGTTTGCCGTCACCCCCTGTACGACAGGGCAGGATGCTGTTGGTGAGGCAAAGAAAACGATGTTTAACTTGGCGATTACCGATCTGCGCCTTCGCGGCGAGGATGGGTTGGAGGTGACCGAAGAGCTACTTCGAAGTCATCCCGGGCTTCCGGTCATCATCCTGACGGCCCATGGGAGTATTCCCAATGCCGTCGAGGCGATGCAGCGGGGGGCGTTCGGGTATCTGACGAAGCCGTTTGATGATAAGGAGCTGAAAGCCACGATCGAGAAAGCACTTGCGCAACAGCGGATGAGCCGGGAGATTCAGCGGCTCAAGTCGCTGGTGAAGGAACTGTACGGACTCGAAAATGTCGTGGCGCGGAGTCCGGAGATGCAACGGCTCTTCCAGCAAATCGCACAGGTGGCCGAGTCGGATGCGACCATTTTGCTGTTTGGAGAAACCGGAACTGGCAAAGAGGTGATGGCTCGCGTCATCCATACGAACAGCCGGCGCGGGAAAGGTCCCGTCGTGGCACTCAACTGCGCCGCCATACCCGAAACACTGTTCGAGAGCGAGCTGTTCGGACATGTGAAAGGCGCGTTCACGAGCGCTCATGGTGCGAAGCGGGGATTATTTCAAATGGCCAACGGCGGCACCTTGTTTCTTGACGAGATCGGCGAGATGCCGCTGTCCATGCAGGTCAAATTATTGCGCGCCGTACAGGAACGGGAGATTCGAGAGGTGGGGTCGGACAACTCGGTCAAAGTCGACGTTCGCATCATTGCAGCAACCAATAAAGACCTCAGCGAGGCGGTGAAGAACGGGACGTTCCGTAACGATCTCTACTATCGAATCTCGGTGGTTCCCCTCTTTATCCCACCGCTGCGGGATCGCCGGGATGATATCCCGCTGCTGGCTCAACATTTCCTCAAACTCAGTGTGAAGCGGGCGAATAAGGAGGTGAAGGGATTCACCCCTGCGGCATTGCATCGATTGATGATCAATCCCTGGCCCGGCAATGTGCGCGAGTTGGAGAACGTGGTCGAGAAGGCCGTGGTGATGTCGCGGCAAGATATGCTCACACCAGATTTGTTGCCGGCGGTTAGTGTGTCGGCCGAGTCACCACTCAAGCCACTGACGGAGGCCAAAGAAGAATTCGAGCGGACCTACTTGAAGACCGTCCTCCAATTGACGAGCGGAAATATCTCCCGTGCTGCGCAGTTTGCCGGCCGGTACCGAGCCGATTTTTATAAGATGCTGAGAAAATACGGCCTTCACCCGTCGACCACGAAAGGAAAGCCGGATTCCGAGATGGGCGAGCTGGAAGCCGAAGCAAATTTGACCGAGGTGGAGCGATAGACCTCACTCTTCCGGTCTGGGGTGATGCCTCAGTGGATCTGTCAAGGCCGCGTCTCAGATGACGCGGCCTTTGTATTTGAACCAGCTCTCAGCCCGTTGCTTTCCGTTACCTGGTATCTCGTACAACCGTGGTTACTTGTGATGCGTTGTGCCTTTCCCGTGTGCCTGATGTAGACACATTGAGGAGCGTGCCGACGAACTCAAAAAATGGCGGTCCTTGAGGCATGTGGGTGGGAACTCCCTATGCACATGTGATGATTTCTTTCGATAGTTACCCGTCACCCTGGCAAAGCGCCAGGATGGGGGACGGAAAAATATCTGTTATAACGGGATGGATGGCTGTCAGATCAAAAGATGGGATCTACGGTGGGGCGCATGATGTCGCGCTGAGCACGTGTACAGTGGGTTCCGGGTGGGGATAGGGAATCAAGTTCACCAGTGATATTCATCTGGCGGCGTGATTGCGACAGTGTAATGAAGAGCCGCCAGCACGGAGGAAGTACGATATGGAGCTGGCGAGAGGAATCGAACCTCCAACCTGCGGTTTACAAAACCGCTGCTCTGCCGATTGAGCTACGCCAGCTTCCTAATGATTTTAACGACTTACACTTTTACAGACTCTCGGCCTTGGGGTCAAGTGTTCCCGGCGTGTTCTCTTGAAGGTATTTCCCAAGTCTATTGGCCGCCTGTGTGAGGTCCTCTTCTCTGATCTGATTGTATCGTTTCCACATCTGTGGGGACGTATGGCCTACAATCTGCCTGGCTGTAGTGGTATCAATAGCTCTCCGTAGGTTTGTGGCAGCACAATGTCGAAGGTCATGGAAGCGAAAGTCACTTAGGCCCGCCTCTGTCAGGGCTGTTCTAAATGCCGTGCGAAAATCCCTCAGTGGTTGCCGGTTGTACAAAAACACCTGTCTCGTTGAAAGACTCCGTACTTTCGCTAAACGGTGCAACGTGGCTTTCACATCTGGCGTCATGGGGACTTGTCTCGGCTTCTTTGTCTTGGTGTCTTGACTCCGTAGGGTGATAAAACCTCTCTTGAGGTCAATGCGGTCCCACGTTAAGCCGACAATTTCACTCAGACGCTGTCCAAGCTGGTATGCCGTCAACAGCACTGGGCGAAGATGAGGCTTCGCTACCTGATAGAGTCTGCTCCATTCCTCCTCGGTTAGTACTCTGTCCCGTGCGTTCTGCGGATCGGGCAGGGGAACCCTTGCAGCAGGGTTGACTTGTAAAAGCTCCCGTCGGATTGCCACGTTCAGGCAGTGCTTGAGCACAATATGGTCATTGTTCAAAGTCTGGATACTTGGCTTTTTCCCATTCTTCTTCTTCCGCTGTTTTCGGAAGGCTTCGACATCGGAAGGTGTGATCTCGGTTAAGACCTTGCTACCGAAGAAGGGAATCAGCTGCCGCTCCATGATCTCGAGTTGATCTTGATAGCTGCGGAGCGTCTTGATGGATTCGATCTCCAGGTAGGCCGTTGCCCATTCCTTGAAGAGAATCGGCTTGGCCTGTTCGGTTTTCTCGTGGCCCAAGAGCAAGCGCGTTTTGATCGCGGCTTCCATCTCACGCGCCATCGTCTTGTTCAGGCACCCCACTTTCCATCGCTTCTTTTTTGCGCCGGGTACGTCACTCGCGAGGCTCCAGGACTTGCCATCTTCACTTTCCCTCACACGGTAACTATCGCGTCGCTTAGTGAGTCCCATGGCTGTCTCTCCGTGGTGTGATCGTGTGCTGATCGATCCAGGCGTCTAGCTGAGTTTGCTTGAATTTCACCAGCCGCCCGATTTTGACTCGACCCCGACGCGGGAGCAAAAAAAGGTGATGCAGTACGAGCACTTGCCAGTCGTTCCTGTTTCTTCTTATCCCTGTCTCGTCCTCCCTTCTTTGGGATGAGCGTTTCGCTCTTGATGTGCACAGCATCGTGCTTGAAGGCATAGGCCGGATTGCTTGAGAGCATACATTGCTTCGTAGTGTCCTTTAACAGCCGCCATACTGACATTGTTTGGTAACCCACGCCTGATAAATTTTCTTCAGTTCCCACTTTGGATTTTGCACGGTAGGTAAACTGGTCCACAAGTCAAGTCCGCAGTAGAATCCATCGCTGGCCATGCATTCCAGTACCCCCTTCTTCTGATGGGTACGCTGTTCAAACGGGCACAACTTCGCTTCCGAAGGCCTGGACTACTGGAATCTATTCTATTTCTTCATGATTAATTGTGCTGTAGGTGAGGTTTCCACTTGATTACTCGTCTTCTATACGAGGGGGTGTAATGTCCATACTCTGCTCTGATGGGGCGCAGGCTTAGGCGACAACGAATCGTGAGTATGAATGTCAAAAGTGTGATTGTGATGATTGGGATCGGTGTAGTGGTGATTCTGATTGCGTTTCGGTTGGGAAGCCAGTCACCCAGTGAGTCATCGACGACGGCTATGTCCGACAAAGCTATTTTGGTCGACGTAGCTCCTGTCACAGTCGGGTCCATCACAGAATCCATCCAGGCCGTCGGTACGCTGGAAGCCGTTGCTTCCATCACAGTGAGACCGGAGATTGCGGGGGTCATTCGACGGATTCATTTTCAAGACGGACAGGTAGTGGAACGGGCTGCTCCATTAGTGGAACTCGACCAGGAAGAACTCCAGTCGCAGGTCACGCAAGCAGCGGCAGAGGAAAAGATGGCGGTGGTCACCTATGAGCGGCTGAAGCGGATTACTGACGAGCAATCCGCCATTGTGCCAGCTCAACAGATGGATGAAGCCAGGATGGCATGGCACGCGGCGGCAGCGAACAGTCGCCTCTACGCGGCTCGTCTGAAGAAGACTATGATCCGTGCCCCGTTCAGCGGAACGCTGGGGCTCCGGCGGGTCTCGGTCGGTGATTACCTTCAGCCAGGGCAGGACATCGTCAATTTGGAAGACTTGCACACCCTACATGTGGATTTCAAGGTGGCGGAAGTCTGGTTGAGCCGGCTGCATGTCGATCAGACATTGATCGTGACGACCGACGCTTTCTCAGATAGGACGTTTGAGGGACGGGTGACGGCAATCGATCCGAGGGTCGATGCCGTCAATCGAACCGTGGCAGTGCGCGCAGTAATACCTAATCCAGAGGGCACTCTCCGACCTGGCCTCTTCGTCACGGTTCGTTTGAGCCTCGGCGAAGATATCCGTGCGCTGCTGATCCCGGAAGAGGCGGGATTTGTTCGGCAGGAGAAGACCATGGTGTTTCAGGTCGAGGGGCAACTAGCCAGACTGAAAGAAGTGACACTGGGTGCGCGTGAACGTGGGATGGTCCACGTGCGTGCTGGGTTAAAAGATGGAGATGTCGTGGTTCGAACTGGCCCGCACAGGCTTCATGATGGGGATCTCGTCTCAATTAAGTCACTAGAGTAACAGCCGGTCGATTGTTCCGGAGTGAGTGTGCCGTCCTTGTTTCATCACGAGTAAACATGCGTCTGTCCGAGACCTGTATTCAGCGACCGGTATTCGCGATTGTGATGACGCTGCTCCTGGTGTTGTTCGGGATCTTGAATTTCCTGCGATTACCCGTTCGTGAGTATCCCGACATCAAGCCGCCGATCGTCTCAGTCCGAACCGTCTATCCGGGGGCCAGTGTCTCCGTGCTGGAAGCTGACGTGACCACACCGCTTGAGGATGCACTCAGCGGGATTCAAGGGCTTCGGACGATCAGCTCTGCCAGCCGGGCAGAAGTCTCCTCGATCACGATGGAATTTGAGCTAGGGCGAGATCTGGACGGTGCAACCAACGATGTCCGTGATCGAGTTTCGCAAGTTCGTCCGGTATTGCCGTTGGGAATTCTTGAGCCTCATGTTGAAAAGGCGGCCGCGGAGAATACCGAAGTCTTATGGCTCGCAGTGTCCAGCAGCCACCATTCTGAACTAGAGCTCTCTGATATCGCCGATCGATTCATCAAAACGCAGTTGGCCATGATTCCCGGCGTGTCATCGACCTATCTCGACGGGGAGCGGCGCTATGCCATGAGGATTTGGCTGGATCCCGATCGCCTGGCGGCTCGCCGCCTGACCGTTGAAAATGTGGAAGATGCGATCCGCAATCAGAATGCATCGCTCCCAGCTGGCAGGATAGAAAGCCACCAGATGGAGTTCAGCGTCTCTCTCAACGGGACCTTACAGACTCCCAAGCAATTCGAATCGCTGATCGTGGCCTACCGTGACGGATACCCTGTTCGCCTGGAAGATATCGCGCATGTGGAACTGGGTGCGGAGGATACTCGCAAGTTGGTGCGATTCAACGGCAAGTCATCGCTGGGGATTTCCGTGTCTCGTCAGTCTAAGGCGGACACGTTGGCCGTCGTGCGTGCGGTCAGAGAGCATCTTCCGTCCATTGCGGCGGGGTTGCCGAAGGGGATGGATCTGACGCTGGCGTGGGACAGTTCAACACCGATCGAACGGTCGTTAAAGGAAGTGTACGAGGCGCTGGGTCTGTCGCTGTTCCTTGTCGTATTGGTGATCTTTTGTTTTCTGGGAAGCTTTCGGGCGACGTGCATACCGGTGGTCGCAATCCCAACCTCAATTATCGGGACGTGCACGATCATGGCGGTGAGCGGGTGCTCGCTGAACGTGCTGACCCTGTTGGGACTTGTGCTTGCCGTCGGTCTGGTGGTGGATGATGCCGTCATTGTCCTTGAGAATATTCATCGACGGATCGTCGCCGGCATGCCACCGTTACGAGCCGCCGTCGAGGGAACCAACGAAATCGCCTTCGCCGTCATCGCAACGACGATTTCACTGGTGACCGTCTTCATCCCCATCGCCTTTCTGAGCGACCTCATCGGGAAGCTCTTTGCAGAATTGGCCATCGCGATCGCCTCAGCGGTGCTCTTGTCTGGTTTCGTGGCCCTGACCCTCACGCCGATGATGTGTGGGCGCCTCCTTTGCCAAGACAGTGGACGGTCCACTCGCTTCCAATTCGCTGCAGGGCTTGCGGATGCGGTGACCCAGCACTACCGGCGGGGCCTTGAATGGGCCATCAATGCGAAAACGGTAGTCGTGATCGTAGCTGTCACAGCCAGTATGGCGAGTCTTGTCCTCTTCACCCAACTCCAGTCCGAACTGGCGCCGCTGGAAGACGTGGGATGGTTTTCCAGCTTTCTCACCGCGCCGCAGGGTGCCACGCTTCGTTATACCGACACCTACGCGAAAGAGTTAGAAACGCTGCTTCAGGCTGTTCCGGAGATTGCCCACACGTATACGATGGTGGCTCTCGGCGATCGTCCGACAAGGGTCAACCGTGCCGAGAGTTGGGTGACGTTGAATGATTGGAAGGACCGTACGAAAAGTCAGCAGGAGATCGTCGCAGACCTGAACCACAAACTCGGTATGCTGACCGGGGTCAGAGCCTACCTCCTCAATCCTTCCTCCATAGGAGATTGGGTGGAGAAGTCCCCGGTGCAGTTCGTCCTGGGGGGATTGGACTATCAAGAACTGCAGCAGGTTGCCGACGAACTTGTGGCACGATTGGCGAAACACCCAGGGTTCGTGGCACCTGGAATGGATGTGGCGTTAAGTACGCCGCATCTGACCGTGGAAACGCATCGCGACAAGAGCGCTGATCTTGGCGTGTCCGTTGCCTCCATCGGTCGGACATTGGAGACCTTGCTCAGCGGAAGACCGGTGAATACGTTCTTGCAGAATGGTCGGCAATACAAGGTGATCATGAAAGTCGACGATCGACATCGCGAGAAACCGTCCGACATTGGTCAGCTCTATGTGCGGGGGAATGACGGGGCATTGGTCCAGCTCAACAATATTGTGACGATCAAGGAAATACCGGCCCCGGAAGCGTTGAACCATGTCGATCGCATGCGCGCCGTCACGATTAGCGCGGGATTGGCCGATGGGTTCACGCTTGGACAGGCCTTGAACTATCTGGATGAAACATCGAAGGCGATCATCAAGCCCGGGATGCGGACCGCCTACGCCGGAGAATCCAAGACTTTCACGGAAAGCAATCGAAACTTGTCTCTGACTTTCGCATTGGCGTTGGCGGTCATCTTCCTGGTGCTCGCAGCGCAGTTCGAAAGCTTTCGGCATCCATGGATCATTCTGCTGGCCGTACCCCCGGCTGTATCGGGGGCGGTGCTCTCCTTGGCCGCGATCGACGGGACCCTCACCATTTATAGTCAAATTGGACTGGTGATTCTGATCGGGCTGGTCACAAAGAACGCGATTCTTATCGTGGAATTCGCCAATCAGCTTCGTGAACGGGGAGCCGACGTGTCTCAGGCGGTCACTGAAGCCGCTGTGGTACGCCTTCGCCCGATCCTGATGACGACCTGTGCAACGATCCTCGGAGCCTTGCCGTTAGCCGTGGCTACTGGCGCGGGAGCAGTGGGTCGTCGTCAGATCGGGGTCGTGATTATCGGCGGGTTAGTAGTATCCACTCTCGTGACGCTCTTCCTGGTGCCGGCAGGCTATGCGATCCTAACGGGCCGAGGCAAGAATTCTGATGTCTCCCGAGCAGGAGCCTAGGCTTTTCGGCATGGGCACGCATAGTACATGTTTACATGTGGTTCGAGGTTCCTTCCATCATTCCCTCGGTTTGCGATGCTCAACAGACATAACACTCCTCGCTGGTGTGGGGACAAAGCCAGGCTATTTCGTCTTACTTGGGTAAGGCTGAATGATGAGTGCGCGGCAGCAAGCATTTCTGTCGTCTTGTTTGGCAAGTTGGTTTGCTAGTGATTCGCACTCGTCTATGAGGGGAATGTGATGGGGCGTGGATGGACCGTTCATCGTCCGTATGGGGCGATCATAATCGCCAGTCTGTGGGTCCTGTTGGTTCCAACCTCGAGTTGGAGTCTAGATATTACCAAACCGACGCTTTCGGAACGTCATGAACAGATCTCTCTGGCAGAAGCAGCCGTTCGCGCTTTGCAGCACAATCTTGATATCAGTATCAGCCGCCACACGAAAGAAAGCCGGTTGGCCGACATTGTGATCGAACAAGCGAGGTTTGATCCCACGATGAGCGTGAATGGCCGGTATCTCCGGACGGTCGATCCTCTTGAGCGACCTGTCTTCGGAGCGACCGGAAATCTCCTGAACCAGATCACAAGGTTTGACCAGCGTAATCATGCTGTGATCGTCGATGCTTCAACAAACCTCGTGACGGGCGGCAATGTTGGTGTGAACTATAATCCCGCTCGCAACAGCGTGAACCAAGACCTCGCTGAAGGCTTTCTATTTAATCCCGCCTGGACCGGTGGCCTCTCGTTTAGTCTCACTCAGCCGTTACTGAAGAATGCCGGGATCGGGATCAACCAGACCTTCATTAAGGTCGCACAAAACAACGCGGTCGTCGAACAGCACGTTTTCCGAGATCAAGTCCTGACCGTGATCGCCTCGGTCGAGCAGAACTATTGGGAGCTGGTGTATGCGAGAGAAAATGTGAAAGTCGCCCAAGCTGCGTTGAAGGCTGCGGAGGAGCTATTGGCCACAAACCGCATCAAGGCCAAAGCCGGAGTGATGTCGGTCGTTGATGTGCTCCAAGCCGAGGCAGCTGTTGCATCACGAGTGGAGCAGGTATTGGTAGCTGAAAAAGCCATCCGGGATGAGGAAGACCAGCTGCGGACACTGCTCAATCCCGGTGAAGCTGAGCTGCGGCAAACGGTCCGCCTCATGCCACTGGACGCGCCTATCACCTTTATGGAGACGCTCAGTCTCGAAGAAGCCATCGAGACCGCAATCGAACAGCGGCCAGAAATTGTACAGGCTAAAATAAATATTGAGTCCAGCGAGTTGAATAGGAAATTCGCCCGCAACCAATTGCTGCCCACACTGTCTGTTCAGGGAACTGTTGGACTTTCCGGATTAGGAAGTGACTTCGGTAATTCATTCGCCAGAAACTTCAGCGGCGACTTCTATAACTACGGGGCAGGGCTGGTGTTCAGCTATCCGCTCGGCAACCGCTCCGCCATCAGTACGTACAATAAGCGCCAATTGGAGGCAAAGAATGCCGAAGCCTCCCTGGAACGTGTCCGCCATCAAATCATTTTAGTGGTGCGTGAGGCGGTGCGGCGGGTGCAAACCGACTTCAAACGCATCGAAACTACTCGCTCAGCGCGGATTTTGGCTGAGAAACAACTGCAAACCGAGCAGGAACGTCTGCGCGTGGGGTTGAGCACCACCAGGTTTGTGCTTGATTTTCAACGGGATCTCGCGACGGCGCAGGGGAACGAGCTACGGGCCGTTGTGGATTACAATAAATCGATCTCCAACCTAGAGCGGCAGAAAGCTACGACCTTGGACCGTTATCATCTCGAATTGTCGTAAACCACTCAGCATGCCTACCAGGGATTAGCGGAATCGACCCTTCAGGGAGAGTGAAAAGATTCCAGATGAAGGGTGAGGGATGAATGAGACGAATTCGTCTCACACATAACCATATCTGTTGGTCTCCAATCGGTCTCGCATGGAGGCGTCTGCTAGAGCGCCCATGTATACCGTGCTGATGACTCCCAATATGTGCCTTGAAAAGGGGGGACCTGCTGATTATTCGCTGATCCATAAATAGGGAATGACAAGATGGATGCACTCAAGAACCTGGTGGACTACGGGATTATCGGGCTGTTAGCGGTGTTGAGCCTGTGGGCGCTCGCCGTGGCAGTAGAGCGGTGGCTCTACTATCGGCGGGTGATGCCGAATGAGTTCGACAACATTCAGCTATTGGAAATGGCATTGACGAAACGACTGGTCGTCATAGGAACGGTCGCTGCCAATGCCCCGTACATCGGGCTACTCGGCACCGTGTTGGGCATCATGTTGACATTTCATACGATGGGGCCATTGGGCTACTGGTGGCGATTCCGTGTGTCGTGCTGAACAACATACTGAGACGCCGTGTCTCAGAACTGCTTACCCTGTACAAGGTGCAGCATGGAACGTGAGCTGAACCAGATCAATGTCATCCCTCTCGTGGATGTGATGCTGGTCCTTCTAGTTATTGTTCTAACCACGGCGACCTTCATTTCAACTGGGCAGGTGCCGGTCGAATTGGCGAAGGCGAAAGAGGTGACCGATCATAAGGATGTTCCACTGATGATCACTCTGACTGCCGATGGGAAACTGTTTGTGAATGATCAAGCCATTCGGGAGGATGGCCTGTCGACGGCTTTGAATGGGCATCCGCGCGAGTCTGCCGTCGTGCTTCGGGCCGATCGTGTGACTGTCTTGGAGCGGTTTGTGGGGGTGGTCGATGAAGTGAGGGGGCTGAGATTTCACCAGGTGAGTTTAGAGGTGCTCCGATCATGACGACCCCGACCGTCGATCCCAGCAACACAGGTTCGGTATTCGATCGAGCACGCGGGTGGGTGGCGTCTACGCTTGTGCATGGCTTAGGAATCGCGGGGTCATTGTTTGTGATGGGGGCGATCGAGCAACCGCCTCCCCCCTCATTGTTCCAATGGGACATTGCCATGGTGGAATCGCCGGCACAGACGGAAGCTCGGCCTGAGCCGATTATGCAACCACCTCCCCCCCCTGTCAGACCGAATCCGCCCCTTCGGCAGATCAAGCAAGTCGCAACAGAACAGCCGATGCCGCAGACGCATCAGGACATGCCGGCTCCTGTGGAAACGACCCAAGTGGTGAAGGATGTGGTGACGAATGCGGAGCCGGTCATGGAGTATGCCGCTGTGGCATCAACAGTAAGTGAACCGGTCACCTCGTCATCCGTAGTAGAGACGCCGGTCGAACCATCTGAGCAACCCGTGACCGAAGCGCCTACGCCCGTTGAATCGGTCGCCTCACGGACCGAGTATCGTCAGGTAGAGCACAGGCAGGTAATACATCGGGAAACGCGAGCCGATTTTGGCTGGCTCACGGAAACGCTTTGGAACAGGATCGAAGAGCTGAAGCGATATCCGGCGCTCGCCAAGATGAATCATTGGGAGGGCAAGGTCGTGGTGTCGGCCATTATTCGCGATGATGGCGAGGTGATGGGGGTGCAGATCGCCGAAACTTCTGGACGGGCGGTCTTGGATGAGGAGGCCATGGCGGTGATGAAAAAGGCGTCACCCTTGAGGCTCAAACATCCCCTCGGTCAACGACAGATCACCATTCTCATCCCCATCAACTATCGGCTGGATGGATAGCCTTGGACATTTAATAAGGAGAACCATGATGAATCGCAGGACGATCACCCGAACGACAATGCAGCTGGCTCAGGTGGTATTGGTCATCGGAGTACTCTGGATGTCGAGTAGCTTGGCCTGGGCACAGAACAAAACGGATGGAAGAGCTGACAAGGTATTTCATGCCTCTGCGACAGATGCAAAGGGTATTGAGACGGATCTGAAAAACGTCATCTTTTACTGGAAAGAGAAAATCAGTGAAACGGCATTCGTTCCCCATGAACTCAAAGAAGTTCCCGTTAAACGGGGAACGGCCACGGTTAAAATCAAGTTCGACAGTATCAAGCTCATCGATCTCAAACCGTCCGGGAACGGGTCGTTGCCCAATGTCTCTATCACGCTGGCGGATGGCAAAACCGGCGACTTTGTCTTGGCCATTGCTGGCAGCTTTAAGGGGCAATCTGATTTCGGAGAAGTGGAACTCGCAGCATCCGAGCTGAAGAAGCTCACATTCAAGTAGACGCGGCGTTCATCCGAGCGGGCAGTCGATGGGCTTGTCCGTCTCATCAGGCGTTGGATCCTGGGCACGTCAGCAGGAAAGAGGAAGGTCTCATGCGGGGGAGGGCCTCAGTAAGGACCAGCATTGATGTCCGATGTCGGTGCGGCAAGCTCGTGGCGCGCTGGCAGGGGGACGACCTTGTTATCAAGTGCACCCGATGCGGACGCTTCGTCGCCATCCATCACTCGGCCATCCAAGGGATGCCGCCTGCTGGTATAGGCCCTGGTGACCGTAGGTAAACTGTTCTGCCGCGCATTTTTCGATCCCCGAACTTAGCCTACAGCCGACTGCGTGATTGATGGATTTGTGGGCGTTGTCGTTCCGCTATCGCGATGTGACTTATGTTCATGATGAAACGCGATAACGCCATCCCATCTGCACCGAGCACTCCAACGGCAATAGCTACGCTGGAGGAGGGTAGGGTGTCGCTTCCAGACAAAGCCGTTCTTCGGTGCTTCCTCAGGCGGTTCTGGTTACGCACACATCTGTACCTTGGACTGTTCGGGGGGGCGCTATTCGTCCTGATGAGTCTGACCGGCAGTGTTCTGGTGTTCTATAAGGCAATTGATGAATGGATGAACCCAGCACTATTGACGACGAGCGGCTCTGGTCCCTACAAGTCGTTCAACGAAGTGGTCATGACAGCTCAAATCGCTGCGCCTCCCGGAAGTTGGTTGGACAGCCTTGAGCTGCCCTCCAACGAGCGCGAAGTTGTTCATGCTTGGTTCAAGCTGCCAACGGTCAAACTTGATCAGGTTAGGTGGCATCAGGTCACCATCGATCCGTATACCGGCACTGTGCTGAGTCGAGGCCGAGAATGGGGCACATATTTGGTCTCGGTTGTTTACATGTTGCATGCCTCGCTTTTGCTGGATGATCTGGGCGAGACGATCGTCGGTTTCGTCGCCATCTTTCTGCTCTTGTCGATCGGGACGGGGGTGTCTCTCTGGTGGCCGCGTGCGGGAAAGGTGCGGCAGGCGTTTCTTTCTGTGCCAGGCGCAAGCCTGATCCGTCGCCAATATCAGTGGCATAAACTCAGTGGGGCGTATAGCGCGGTCCTGCTGTCGGTGCTTGCGATCACCGGCTTGTATTTGGCGTTCCCGACTTACGTAATCTCGCTTGTCTCCGCATTTTCTCCGGTCGATGAAGCACGAGATGAAAGCACAGTGGAATCCCATCCGGCCTCAGGGCAGTCAGCCCTTTCCGTCGAGCAAGCAGCCAGACTTGCCCGAAGTCTGTTTCCGGATGGAAGGATCACCTACATCGGGCTCCCTCATGAGGCCTCGGATGTGTACCACATGACGATACACCGGCCTGGGGATGTTCGTGCATCAACCGGAAACAGCGAGGTCTGGCTCGATCAGTACAGTGGGGCCGTGCTCAAGGTTCGTGATTGGCGGACCTTTACCCCCGGGGACACATTTGTGGCATGGCTCTTTCCTTTGCACAACGGCGAGGCGTTCGGATTGATCGGCCGCTGGATCGTGTTTGTCTGCGGAGTTGTTCCGCTCATCCTCTATGTCACCGCCCTGCGAATGTGGTGGCTCAAGCGACAGGCGCATCGACGACAGAACCGCAGGTCGAGTGTATAGTCGCTCCTTGTCCCAAGAATGTGGACAGACTCACTCTGTTGATTCGTTGATCTTCGCCCCACGGGTTCTCTCGGACGACACACTTGAAACCAGTTAGCCGAAATGCAGAAAAAGAATTTGACAACAGTTTTCAGAGATGATATTGAGAACTTGTATCAAATAGATATTTATGACGGGAAGCAACACTCCTGTCATTTGCGAGTAGGAATGAGGCCAGAGGTCGTTGCAGGCCGGAGCCCAAGGTGTCGGAGGATGCCTTGGGCTTTTGTATTGGGACACGGCTGTGAGCCCGTGCGCCTGGTGTCACTGACTAGCCAAGGAGATGTGCATGTTCATATGTCTCTGTAAAGGAATCAAGGAATCTGAGTTTTCCACTCTGGCATCACGTCACGGAACCTGCCCGGAGGCGATGAAACAGGCGATGGGATTGGATGACTCCTGTTGTGGGCGGTGCGAGGCCAATTTGGAAACCATGATTGGGCGTATCCAGGAGGGCCACGTCAGGCCTCCGGTGGGAACCCTGGTTCAAAAGCAGGAAGCAGGGTCTCTCATGGTCGAGAGAAGGTTAGCGAGCGCAACAGCAACTATGGAGGAACTATGAAAACGAGCTGTGGACGATGCGGAGGTTATATCATTGGCGAACGAGCCCATGATTATTATCTTGAAAGGCGTTGGAGGTGCATCAACTGCGGTTGGTATTGCGAGGAGAGTGTCGTGCTTCGGAGTCGGGCCATGCACTTGTCCAAACCGGGCCCATATAAGATCTAAGGATAATTCACCTGTCGTTCCATGGAAAGGATGACTCACATGAATAAGGCATTTGGTAAGGATGGTCCTATGAAGCTGGTTTTATGTGGATGTGGGAAACTGCATCTGACGTGCGGTGCAGTCACGCTCCATCTCACACGTGACGAATTTCATGTGTTTGCCGAGTCCGTACAGCGTTTGGCGGTGATCGTCGCGCGCCCACCTACGGAGCAGTCGTTGGGGGTAGCACAGCCGAATCCAAGTATGGTGTGCCACTAAGCGACGGGTTGCGGTCCTGGACCAACCATGCCGGTGTAACTGAGACTGAATGTGTGACGGAGGAGCGACGATGAGCAAACGGTATCTTCAATCGAGAGATGATGTGGCCATATTCATCAGTTTAGCGACGGCGCTCGGAATTCTCTTGTCGGCGACTGTTGTCATGTGGATATGGACAAGTGTCAATGCAAAAGCAGGACTGCCTCTCTCGTAGATGTGCATGTAAACACAGCGTACAGATTGCCCAACCATCGGCGTATTGTGCTCGGGCCGCGAGGACTTGTGTTGTGCTTCGGTCGTCGTATCAGTGCCACGTGAATAGTCCCTATCATCTGCAGTAGTTTCGAATTGGGTGTCAATGTAGCGGCTAGAAAATAGAAGTTGACATTAAAACTGCGTAGATGATATTGAGAAGCTATATCAAATATGAATAGGTGCTGATGATTCTAAAATGATAGATCCATATGCCGCAATGCTTCTAGCTGAGACAGTTCAATCAAGACGTTTCAGGCCAGGTGCAAAGCGTATCTAAATAGTAGTCACCATTAAACGAGGCCAGAGGTCATTGAAGACCAGAGCCCAGGGTGTCGGAGGACACCCTGGGCTTTTTTGTTGAGAACACTGGACCAAAGGGAGAGAGGCAATGACAACACACAGCACACATCTCGCTGAAGCACAACTTATGGCTTCACGGGATATTTCCAATGTGGGGACTGCACTACGTCTCACGTATGTGCAGATCGCCTCGCTGTTTCAACAGTACCGTGAGGAACTGACGCGTCGGCTTGTCAGTATGGTCAAGTCCCACGAAACGGCCGCAGACCTTGTACAGGATACCTACGTGCGGTTGCTTCGTCTCGGTGACGCGCAGGTTGTGGAGCAGCCGCGAGCGTTGCTCCATCGCATTGCTGCGAATCTGGCGATTGACCATCTGCGGAGAGAAAAAAATGGCGTGCAGGCCTACGATGGCATGGATGCCGCAATGGCCGTACCCTCTCAAGCCCCTTCACCGGAGCGGGAGTTGCTCGCCAAACAGCGGCTTCGTCTGTGTCTCCAGGCGATCGAACAGCTTCCTCCGCGAAGCCGTGAAGCCTTTGTGCTGTGCCGCCTGTATGGGTACTCTTATCAGGAAATTGCTGTACGTATGGGTATTTCGGAGAGTGGGGTGGAAAAGTTACTGATGCGAGCACTGGATCAAACTTGTGAGGCCCTCGAAGCCATAGACAATCACCAGTGAGGATCTTGGTCTGTTGAATCGTCTCACTGTATACTGGCCCCGGTCTCGTCCAGCACCTGCCGACGCGACCGGCTTATGCAGCGTATGGATGATTCAAACGACATGGTGCTCTCTGAGGAGGAAGCCCGGCTCAGGAAAGAGGCTGTAGCCTGGGTGATTCGTCTGCAGAACAGTGGCCTCTCACAAGAGGACCGTCAAGCATTTGAGGCCTGGCAAGCGCAGAGTCCTAGGCATGCCCTCATCTATCGCACGGTTTCTAGAGTATGGGACAGTCCTGAGCTGACTGCCGCTGCCACTATTATGGCGGGGACACAATCGTCCTGGTTCAAGGCAAGAGGTGCAGGGGCTCTGCGATGGCCGGTTCTTGCCCTAGTCTGCATGATCTTGATGGGCATCCTCGCTGATTATTTTGATGTGACCACAGGCTGGCAGGCTGACTACCAAACGGGGTCCGGAGAGCGGCGCACCGTTGAGTTGCCCGATCGGTCGATTGCCACGCTCAATACACAATCCGCCATTGCACTCTCGTTTGATGGGAAGGTTCGTCGGCTCCGCTTGCTCAAGGGCGAGGCGCTCTTTACCATCCAGCATGATTCGACTCGGCCGTTTCTCGTCGAGAGCGCGGACACCGCAGTTCGAGCTGTTGGAACCGCATTTGTCGTACGAACCGACCTGGGTGGGGATCGTATCACCGTCCTTGAAGGTACGGTGGAAGTTGAATCCAAAGCGAAGATAGGCTCTCCAGTAGCTGTGGTTGCGGGATCGCAGATTCGGGCGGAGCCACATCATCTCGGCCAGCCACAGGCCGTCGATGTAGCGACTGCCTCCTCCTGGTTACGAGGTCGGCTGGTGGTCCAAAATGTTCCATTCGTTCAGGTGCTCGAGGAACTGCAGCGGTATCATGGCGGCAGGATCCTGCTCCTGAATCGACAGGTCGGTGACATCAACGTGACCGGCACCTACAATGTCGATGATCCCGTTGGCGCGCTTGCGTTGCTCCTACAGACGGTTCCTCTCTCAGCGATCAGCCTGGCTGATAGTCTCGTCATCTTGTTTTGACCCTCAAAATCGTCGATTGGTCTAGGAAGCAGGTGAGGGAACGTGCGTTCTCCTGCGTCTACTGAGAGGTAAATTACAACAGGAGGCGTGAGGGGGCATGGAACGGCGAGAAATGAACAACAACGAGACCTGTGTTTCACACTGTCAAAGGCAGAGGGTAGACGGGACACCTTCATGGCCGCGGCGACTCAGCTGGGTTATGTTCCTCGTCATCCTCATCACGCCTGTAGTGGGCGATATCTTTGCTCAAGATACTATTCCCTCTAAAGCGCCGAGCGCTCCTGTCGAGTTCAATATTTCTGCGCAACCGCTTGGGACTGCGCTGAACGCCTTCGCCGAGGCCACGGGTTGGCAAGTCAGTGTTCCAACCGAGTTGATCGCCGGCAAGACTTCGTCGGGCATCACCGGAAGTCACCAGCCTGAGGAGGCCCTCCAATCGTTGTTGACAGGGTCGGGTGTCACCTATCGCCTGACTGCTGCGAATGCCGTGACGCTCGTACCGGGTGCCGTCTCCCAATTGACTCCAGACACTCAGCCTGTCCCATTGGAACCCAAAAGTAGCACGTCAACAGGCATCGTTGATTCCAAGCCAGTGAAGGGACCAGAAATTGTGGTGAAAGAGACGAGACGACGAGAGAACCAGGCTTATACCGTCGAGGAGGTATCCAGTGCGACGAGGATTCCTGTCCCGGTCCATGATACCCCTCGCTCGGTGGAAGTAGTGACCAAACAAGTGCTCGAAGATCAAAAGGTGATCCGGTTCAGTGATGCCCTGCGAAATGTAAGCGGGGTGTCTCAGTTCAGCACCCAGGGTGGCCAAGCCGGAAGCTTCATGATTCGTGGGTTCGTCTCTGATCTCAACGTCTTTAAAAATGGCTTTCGCGATGACAGTACGTTCAGCTCTCGGGCCCAGCGTGACATCATCAATATCGAAAGTATCGAAGTGATTAAGGGGCCGCCGTCTTACTTGTTTGGTCGATCCGACCCAGGTGGGGTGATTAATCAAATGACCAAGGCGCCGTTGAAAAATCCGTATTACTCCGCCGAACTGCTCTTCGGTAATTACGATCTCTATCGCCCCACCATCGATATCGGTGGGCCATTGAACGAGAGCAAAACCCTGACCTATCGGTTCAACGGGTTATACGAGAACGCCGGCAGCTATCGGGAGGGCGTTCGCTCGGAACGAATCTTTCTTGCCCCGACCTTTGGCTGGGAAATGGGGCCACGGACGACATTCCGTTTCGACGCCGAATATCTCTACGATAATTCACCCATCGATCGTGGGTTGGTGGCCATCGGTGGCGGGGTCGCCCCGATTCCTGTGACTCGTTTCTTGGGAGACCCGACCAGAAAGCATGAGACGAATCACGGCAAAGCCACGCTGACCTTCCTGCATGACTTCAATGACATGTTCAGATGGCGAACCGCATTTAGAGCAGCGGTGACCAGAAGCCGATATTCCAGCTTGGAGTCATGGTTTTTGGTCGGTGACGAAAACGATGGCATTTTGAACCTCGCGCAGTTTGCGATTCCCACGACGGTCCAGAGCCATTATTTACAGAACGAACTGCACGGACAGTTCGCGACCGGACCGATCAAGCATAAGACGATTGTCGGGATCGAACTGGGACGCGAAGTTTCGTCCGCGTCGGTGTCCGGCGATTTTGGAGGCGACACGACGACGCCGGGTGCCTTTAGTTTTATCAATATCTTTAATCCGGCTGACCGGTTGTTCTTGAATGGACCCCTGACAAAATTCAGCAATACGAAGAACGTGAACAATATTCTGGGAGTCTATTTTGGAGATCATGTCAGTCTCCTTGAAAATCTCCATCTGCACGGAGGCGGCAGATTTGACTATTTCAAACAAACACTCGTGAATCGTCCGCACGACCTGGATCCCACCCAGACTGAGGACAGCCAGACCAACCTCGCGTTTAGTCCCTCGGTCGGAGTAACGTATCAGCCCTGGAAGCCCATCGCGCTGTTTGCCAACTATACGCAATCCTTTGCGCCGCAAGCCGATGCAGCCAGGAGTATTAGTGGAACTCTGTTTGATCCTGAGCGCGGAAGAGCCTACGAAGGCGGTGTGAAGTTCCAATTCTTCGAGAACCGGTTACGGGCCAAAGTAGCCGCGTTCAACATTAAGAAGAAGAATGTCTTGACCGCCGATCCGCTCAATGGATTTGCTTTTTCTGTGGCGACGGGTGAACAGCGGAGCCAAGGCATCGAATTTGACGTAGCAGGAAGACTGTTACCCGGATGGGATATCATCGCGAACTATGCCTACGTCGATGCACGAGTGACGAAGGATCTGATGTTCCTCGAAGGCAGTCGCGTGTCCAATTCTCCGCTCCATCAGGGTAGTCTCTGGACCACCTATTTCTTGCAGGACGGTCCGTTGAAAGGTCTCGGTGCCGGATTGGGAATGTTTGCGCAAGGCAAGCGAAATGGGGTGTTCCAATGCACAGATCCAGCTAACTGCCAGACGCCTTTCGAGCTTCCTGGGTATGTCCGCATGGATGCCGCTGTCTACTACCGAAGGCCGGATGTCTTTACCAGAACGAACATGTTTGCCGCGCTGAACTTCACCAATGTGCTGGATCAGCGGTATTTTTCAGGCACACAAAACTTCAGAGAGATTATCTATACCGGCGCGCCGTTCACCGTGATCGGTTCTGTGAAGTTGGAGTTCAATTAGGCAGGCTGTTTAAAGCAAAATGGAGGTCAGTTCCTGAGCTTGGAATTCCTCCGGCAGATCTAGAGAGAGAGGTGCAAACTCAAGAACTGACTCCCCTTAGCATATCGTGTTTTTATGTGGATCGGCCTAAACATAGTTGAGTGTGAGAGTGCACCATGATTAGGCAGTATCGGGAATCAGATGTCGAAACGCTGGCATTGCTGTTCACGGATTCAGTTCACAATCTTGCCAGTAGCCACTACGATGCAAATCAACGTGCGGCCTGGGCGCCGCGCCCACCCGAGTTAAATGGCTGGATGGCGCGGTTGGCTTGTCTGAGAACGCTGGTTGCTGAAACAGACATGAAGATCGCAGGCTTTGTCTCGTACGAACAGAGTGGGCACATAGACCTGCTATATACGTCACCTGCGTATTCCCGTCGTGGAGTTGCTTTGGCGTTGTACTTTGAGGCGGAAGCCAATTTGGCTAGTAACGGAATTTCAAAACTCTTCACGGAGGCTAGCCTAGTAGCGCGTCCTTTCTTTGAACGCTGTGGCTTTCATGTTGTCGAAGAGCAGTATCTCCAGATTCGCGGCGTTACAATTCGGCGACAAGTAATGCAAAAGTCACTTGCAGTCCAACAGACCCTTGCGCGCGCGTGAAGGGTGTCGTGATGCGGCTTTGAAACAGAGCTGACTCGCGAGTGGTGACGTATGAAGAGGGTTGCGGTGTTCGGCAATGCCGGCGGCGGCAAGTCCACACTGGCGAAAGCGCTGGCGAACATCACCGGTCTGCCCCTCCATCCAATCGATTCCATCAAGTACAAGTCAGGCGGCAAGGAGGTTCCTCACGCCGAATACCTGGAGATTCATGCGGGACTTCTCCGAAACGAGCGGTGGATCGTTGATGGCTTCGGCTGTGTGGCTTCCGCGTGGGAGCGGTTCGCCGCCGCAGATACGTTGGTCTACGTCGATCTCCCGCTCGTTTTCCACTATCTGTGGGTGGCCAAGCGGTTAATCAAAGGCATCCTGGTGAATCCAGAGGGGTGGCCAGCAAATAGTCCGATGTGGAGCAGTACGCTCGCTGGTTACCGCGTGATCCCTCTCTGCCATCGCCATATGACACCCGAGTACCGGAAGCTTGTTGCCGAATCGGCTGCCGCAAAACGGGTGCATCACTTGCAATCGCCTCTCCAGATACGGGCATTTCTGAACGCCATGGAACACAAGTATCGTGGTGATTGAGGCAGGCGTATAGTGTCGCAACTTCAGTCGGAGGCAACCAGTACACCTATATGGACGACTAACCATCTAATAACTGTACGGAGCTGATTGTCGGCCCCGTCTGGTTTCGTCAGCAGCTACTGCGCGGTGTTCAACTTCTTTAGATGAGCAGTAGGACACTTCGAATCCGTATAGCTCGTCCTGGCTAATGAAGTCCGTGGTTAGCGCTCATAATAGTTGCTTCAGTGAATGGCGATGGCCGCTCTCGCGTCGCCGGAACATGGAGAGTGGTTTGAAGAAGGTAGCCGTCCGTAAAGTGCGTGAAGAGTGAGGATTAAGTGAGAATCGCCACGTGTCAGCTGCCGGAATTTCTTGGCGACCTAGAGAGTGCCACGTCTCTGATGTGCGCGCTGAGGAAGGAGCGCGTCAAGGCGCGGATCTAGTTTGCTTTCCCGAGTGCTTTCTTCAGGGATACGACATTCGTCCGGAACACATCGCCAGTGTCGCTGTAGAGCTAGGCTCGCCGATGTTTTGATGTGCTCCGATCGTTCGTCTCGATTCAGCCTGTCATGGTCTTCGGTTTGATCGAAAAGGCAGCCGACGTTGCTTATAACTCCGCACTGGCTATAAAAGGCGGGAAGGTGATCGCTCATTACAGAAAGATGTATCTGCTTAAGGGTGAAGCATCCGTATTCAAGCGCGGAAGTAGCTCCCCGGTATTCGATGTCTGCGGGACGAAGGTGGGCATCAATATTTGTCACGACCTAAGTGTTTCCAAGTCGATCGAGTCTGCTGCGGCTTCTGGTGTGACCGTGCTCGCATGTCCATGTAACAACATGCTGCCTCGTGAGGTCGCTGAGGAATGGAAGTCTCGGCATAACGAGGTGAGATCGCGCCATGCCAAGGACCATGGTGTGTGGATCGTCTCGTCTGACGTAACCGGTGAACGAGACCAGTGTATATCCTATGGTCCAACGGCCGTGATTGATCCGCTGGGAACCGTTATCGCTCAGGTTCCGCTTCAAGAAGTAGGAATGGTCGTGGCAGAGATTCACTAGTGGGGTCGCAAGCGTGCAATTGAGCGATCAAGTTCAATGAATATTAGTCCGATTCGGACCACAGCCTAAACGCACGTGCACCTGATGACAGTAGGGTGACTTCTCCCTTAAGACCCTGTCCTAGCAGCAGTGCAGTCAGATTATGGATATCCGTTATTTGGGTGATTGTCAGGAAGCAATCCCTCACATTGCTCACTGGCTATTTGATGAGTGGGGCCGTTTTCTTCCCGGCACGTCTATCGAGGAAAGCATCGCTCGACTCCATGAGCGGCTCCATCGTGATCAACTGCCGCTGACGTTGGTGGCAATGGAGGCTGGGGCCGCTATTGGCACCGTCAGCCTAATTCTCTGCGACATGGAAACGAGGCCAGACTTGTCGCCTTGGCTGGCAAGCCTATACGTGGCACCGACCTTCACTGCTGTGGTATCGGATCGGCATTGATAGAGGCTGCCGTAAGAGAGGCCAAGCGTTTGGGCATCAATTCGCTCTTCCTATTTACCGACAGCAGCCAAGCCCTGTATGCCAAGCATGGTTGGCATACAGTAGAGTCGTGTCTTTATCGCAACCGGGCAGTCGTGATTATGAGGAGGTCTGTCTTATGACCACGGACCTGCTCGTGACGGCGATGCTTCCTATGTTGCACAAGTTGTGTGACGGGCAAATCAGTATCGCCATCGGAGGATCGCGAACCAAGGGATCAGCGGATCGGTGGTCTGATCTCGATGTCTATCTCTTTTCGATGACCGTCCTCCCACGCGCAGACCGAGAAACTGTGGTATCGACCCTGCTGCCGAATGTCTGCCGCGTGACCTCATGGGGTTGTGATGACCCGTTCCTTGAGGGAGGAACAGATTTTACGTTTGAAGGCGTTCGCGTGGAATGCTGGCATCGCAACGAAGCCTCCGTGGAGGAGAAGCTGCAGGCCTCATTGAACGGAGAGATCACGCGCCAGTATTCCCCCTGGGCGGTCATGGGATTCTTCGACCATGCGGTGCTGGCGGATATTCGCTCCATGCAGATTGTGGTCGACCCGAAAGGGGTGCTGGCCCGGTGGAAGACACAGGTGAGCCCCTATCCCGAAGCGCTGCGCCGATCACTGCTGCATCGATTCATGCGCAGGGCTGAATTTTGGCCGGATAATCCCCATTACCAGAGTGCTGTCGAACGGGTTGATCTCATCTACACTTCTGCCATTGTCCAGCATACGCTGCAGGCACTCATCCAGGTGCTGTTCGCACTGAATCGAGAATACTTTCCCGGTGAGAAGCAGCTTGCCTCGGCGATGGACAAGCTCTCCCTAAGACCGCAAGGGCTCTCCGAGAGGATACGCCGCATACTCAACCCAGGAATCCAAATGGGGCGAGACGAACTGGCCGCCCAGGCCAGCGCACTCGCCGATCTGGTTAAGGAAACAAAGTGCTTGGTGTTGTCCGACCAGAACTAGCCCAAGTTTTGTCGGCGCAGCAGCCTATCTGCAGCAGGCCTGCCGTATGGTGAGAATCGAAGACACACGCGTCTCTCGGATTGCGGGACTCAATCTGCTCGTAGAAATCTTGGGAATTGTCAGCCCAGGACTATCTTGAAGCTGGGGTGAGGAAATAATTTCGCATTCCGTCTAAGTAGTACACAACGACTCAGTTATCAAAGAAGGGGCGCGGTTGCCAAACCGCGCTAGCTGTTTCCTTCAATGCAGATGGCCTTCGAGCTCACCGACTGAGGCAACGCGAGAAACCCTACAGAGGTTCACTGTGATTTGGGATGAAAGGGCAACCGGTATCCCACGCTCGTGGTGTGTCTGTAACGGCTGAGGGGGCTATTTTGTCATTCGAAGAGCGCAACGACGTGGCGACGCTCGTCAAAGAACAGAAGGCGCCTCTAAACACCTAGGAACATGTCAAAGTGAGCAGAACGCTGAATGGGCGGCGATGATGCTGTGGGAGCAGGGGGGAGGAACACCATCCAACTCAACGATCCAGGGCTGTGTGATCAGTGGGTGATCGTTCTGCCTGCTCAGGCAGGACCTGCTCAGATACACCAATCGGTGAGGCGGGGAGGTGTGGAGACCTAGTACCACGTCGCCAGACCGTCTGCTGCAGACTCAGTGATTCGGAAGCGGTCAGGCATTAAGGTTGGACTCAACAAGGATTACCCATCGGCATGGGATGATCGAAAGGAGGATCGAAAACCGATGGGGGGCACGCGAGTGGGCCAGGTAGTGAACTGGAGATAACTCAGAAGAGAGGGGAAGGTTTGCACGGGAATCGTTCCTCCTCATTATTCACCCTGTCCGGTGCGGTTCGGACAGGAGTACAACCAGACAAAGGAGACAGCGATGGCGACTGTAATTGGGAATTCCGGTAACAACACTCTTTTTGGCACAGACGAATCTGACAATATTTTCGGACGCGCTGGAGACGATTCCTTGAATGGATTGGACGGAAATGACCGTCTCTTCGGCGAAGCCGGCAACGATGCCCTGTTCGCTGGAAACGGCGACGACGAGCTGGACGGCGGGATCGGCCATGATTTCCTGAACGGTGGAAGCGGCAACGACAGCCTGGACGGCGGGGACGGCAATGATGACCTGGCCGGGGGGAGTGGCGACGATCTCCTGGCTGGCGGAGTCGGCAACGATACCATGAACGGCGGGAATGACAACGACATGCTATTCGGTGGGGACGGCAGGGACAAGATGGGAGGCGGCCTCGGCGACGACATCTTGGAAGGCGAGGCTGGCAACGATATCGTGAACGGTGAGGATGGCGACGACAACTTGGACGGCGGAGCCGGCAGCGACCAGATGAACGGCGGAGCTGGCCTCGACGTCATGACCGGCGGGGCCGGCAGCGATACCCTGAACGGTGGGGATGACGACGATAGCCTGAGCGGCGGGGCCGGCAGCGACCGGCTGACCGGTGGACAGGGTGAGGATACTCTGTTCGGCGGCGGTGGGGCCGATACCTTTTATTACACTGCGGCCACGGACAGCCCAGCGGGTAACAGGAAGGATATCATCCACGACTTTAACACCAACAGTGGCGACGTGATCGACCTGTCCGATGTCGATGGGGATGCCGATACGGCTGGCGAGCAGGCCATCACGCTGAGCCAACTCACGTATGTCAGCGGGCTCCTAACCGTCGACATCCTCGGCGCGACTGCAACTGATATGCAGATTGAGTTGATTGGCGCTCCGTCGCTGGACTTCAGCAACGACATCCTGTTGTAAGATACGCGTCTCTCATGCCGGGTGTCCCCCACAGGGGTACCCGGCGTGGGCCGCGTCGAGACCGCTGTCGGCGTCCTTCTGGGCTGAGATGCCGCAAAGAATCTTCGCCAGCAATGCTTCCGCAAACACATCGGGGTTGCGCAAGCGGGTATAGGACGGGAGAGTGCCCTCCCCACTGGTCGAGGTGCTGCAGCCGCGGGCGAGGTCTGGGGACCGTTTGGTCGCCAGCGAGAGCTGGAGCCCTGCCCAGCGCCCATTGCACGACCGTTCTTCGAAACGTGGTTTCGACAACGCGGAATGCTCAACTTCGCCTCCTCCGAAACTATGATCATCTGGGAATCTTGCCGAAAGACCAACACCCATCGCCTGAATTCACTGCAACCATGATGAAACCAAATATGTCCACTCCGACGACCAGTCTCACGAGTGACCCATCCGATCTGCAACGAGCCCTGGCGGCCTGTCGGCGTTCCTTTCTGAGCACCGCGTTCTTTAGCCTCTTCGTGAATCTCTTGATGCTTGTGCCGGCCATCTACATGTTGGCTGTGTATGACCGGGTACTAATGAGCGGGAGTGAGTCGACGCTGATGATGCTCTCCCTCATCACGGTCTTTCTCTTTTTCGTGCTCGGAGGGCTGGAATGGATCCGCACACGAGTCTTAGTTGCAACAAGTGCCCGGCTCGACGAACACTTGGGTGAACGAGTCTTCGATGCCATCTTTGCCCAATCCCTCACGAGTAGCGGGGCCGTCTCCACGGCACAACCGCTGAACGATCTTGTGCAGCTCCGGCAATTCTTGACCGGCCCAGCGTTGCTGGCCTTTTTCGATGTGCCCTGGATGCCGATCTATGTGGGGCTCATGTTCCTCTTTCATGCGTACTTCGGTGCCGTCGCGGTACTATCGATGTTGCTGCTGGCAGGGCTCGCGATCTGGAATGAGGTGGCAACCCGCACCGATCTGGCAGAGGCAAACCGAGCATCGCTCGAGGCCACCCAGTTCGCGCAACGCAATCTCCGCAATGCCGAAGTCATCGAGGCGATGGGGATGCTGCCCCGGTTGCGGGCCCGCTGGCAGACGAAACAGTTCCACGTGTTAGCACTACAAAGTCAGGCCAGCACCAAGGCCGGCCTGATCAACGCCTTCTCGCGGACCTACCGGCTGACGATTCAATCGCTGGTGTTGGGGCTTGGCGCGTATTTGGCCATCCAGAAGCAGATCTCGCCGGGGCTGGTTATATCGGGGTCCATTCTGTTGGGGCGAGCACTGGCGCCGCTGGATCAAATGATCGGAGGGTGGCGCGGGTTTCTCGGCGCACGGGAAGCCTATCACCGTCTCGACACCTTGCTTTGCACAATCCCTGAACGGGAATCCCGGATGGCACTGCCGCCATTGCGCGGGCAGATCAAACTGGAGAACCTCGTCATTGCCGTTCCGGGCCGGAGTGCACCCATTCTGAACGGAATCACCCTCACGATCGAACCGGGGACGACGGTGGCGCTCATCGGACCAAGCGCGGCGGGGAAATCCACTTTAGCGCGCGCGATCCTCGGACTGTATCCTCCGGCGCGCGGACGGGTCTGCTTGGATGGAGCTGATGTCCACAATTGGGACCGCACGCAACTTGGCAAATATGTTGGATATCTCCCTCAAGATGTGGAATTGCTCGACGGAACGGTGGCGGAAAACATCGCCCGCTTCGGAGACATTGAGGCGGATCGTGTCGTGGAAACCGCGCGATGGGCAGGAATCCACGAGATGATTTTGACCTTGCCGCAAGCTTATGACACGCCGCTCATCGGTGGCGGCGTCGCGCTTTCGGCCGGGCAACAGCAGCGAATCGGGATTGCTCGTGCCATCTACGGTCACCCACGCGTAGTGGTCCTCGATGAACCCAATGCGAACCTGGACACGGCTGGAGAAGCGGCCCTCATGACGACGCTCATGCAGTTACAACGAGACGGCTGCACGGTCGTGCTGGTTACACATCGTACAAACATACTCCAAGCCGTGCAGAAGATCGCGATGATCGTCGGTGGGAAATTGGCGCTGTTTGGGCCGCGTGAGGAGGTACTGGCAACGATAACCCCGCCAACACAATCGTCGATTCCACCAAGACAAGCTGGGGCCGCGTCGTTGACTCGTGCGACACCGGCGGTAGCAGGACCGAAACCATGAACCCAGTACCTATGCCCAGCGAACAGATTCTCGTGGCTGAACCGGTGCGCGTCATCTCCCACCGCATCTTGAGCGACGACCGTGCGATCCGTCGGCAGGGACTGGCGCTGGTGCTCGTGGTCTTCGGCGGATTCGGAGCTTGGGCCTCGCTCGCCCCGCTCAACAGTGCTGCCTTGGCGCCGGGAATCATCACCGTCGAGCATTATCGGAAAACGGTGCAGCACCTCGAGGGCGGGATCATTCGTACCCTGGACGTGCATGACGGGGACTCCGTCGAGCAAGACCAAATCATCGCAACGATTGACGATACCCAATCTCGTGCGCAGCTGGAGGTCTTACGGGGCCAGCTCTATATCCGCATCGCGCAAGAAGCTCGCCTGGCGGCTCAGCGGGACGGGCTCTCGGTCGTGCAGTATCCCCAAGAATTACTCGCGCACCAACAGGATCCACGCATCCAGGACGCCATGCGGCTGCAAGATCAAACCTTTAAAGTTCGCCGGGCGGCGAACGAGGGAGAAAGTGCGGTGTACCGCCGACAGATCGAGCAACTGCGGGCGAAGGTGAAGGGGCTCCTGGCGCAAAAGCTCAGCCGAGACCGGCTCGTGGAGTCCTACCGGGGAGACCTTGCCGACTTCAAGAGTCTCTTGAAAGAGGGGTTCACCGAGAAGCAGAAGGTCGAGGAAATGGAACGGGCCCTGGCACAGAGTGAAGGCCAACGTGGGGGACTGTTGTCCGACATCGCGGCAAGCGAATTGCAAATCGCGGAGATCGAACTCAAGATTCTCCAACTCCAGAAAGATCTGCAACGGGAAGTCACCAAAGAGGTGAGTGAAGTCCAGTCCGAACTCTTTGGACTCCGGGAGAAAGTGCAGTCGGTCGAGCGGACCGTCAGTCGGGCCGTCATCAAAGCTCCCGTCTCAGGGATGGTCCTGGGACTCGCCGTGCATACCATCGGGGCCGTCATTCAACCAGGTGGACGACTGCTTGACATCGTGCCGCAGGATCAAAAGTTGATTATCGAAGCCCAAGTCGCGCCCATTGATATTGATCGGGTCAAGGTGGGACAGATCGCGGAGGTGCGGTTCAGCGCGTTCAAAACTCGCGATGTGCCCACGATCGAAGGGACGCTCATGAGTCTCTCGGCAGATCGGCTAGTGAGAGACACCAAAGAGAACATCGGCGGCGACACTGCCTACTACCTGGCCCGCGTGGAGGTCTCCCCTGCCGGCCTCCAAGCCCTGAGAGAAGCGGACCTCGCCCTGATACCCGGCATGCCCGTGGAGGTGCTCATCAATACCGGGGCTCGTACCTTGGTCCAGTATTTGATGAAACCGCTGACTGACACCGTCAAACGATCCTTTATTGAAGATTGAACAGAAGGACAACCCAATTTCCCCAATACACAGCGATTGATGTCCTGACGACCACTCACACCGCAAACGATACGACGATGTCAAACCGATTCCTACTCGTCTTGCTCCTCACGGTCCTCAGTCCGGTTGCCGAGGCTGCTGAACGACAACCGGCCAATTTGCTGCAGCTCTACGATCTGGCCTTAGCGACCAATCCCGTCCTGGAGGGCCGGAAGTATTCTGTCGTGCAGGCGGAAGCCCAGCAAGATCAGGCCCGGAGCAAGCTCTTGCCCCAAGCATCGGCGACAGGTTTCATCTCGTGGAATGAATTGTCTCAAGAATCCACCAACGTCTTTACTCAGCAGACAACTGATTTCACTGCACAGTATCAAGGGTTGCGCGGTGTCGTACAGGCCCGGCAAGCGCTATTCGACCTGGCGTCTTATCGAACCTATGAAGGCGCTGGGTTGACTGTCAAGCAGGCGGAGCAGGACTTGGCCTATGCCCGCATGAGTCTCGCCACGGATCTGGTCGATCACTACCTCGAGGTCTTGCAGGCCAACGATGAAGCCAGTTACGTGCAGAGCGAGTTGGACTTGACCGACGGGGATACGCAGCGGATCCGCCGCATGTACGAACGCGCCATGGCGAAAGTCACCGATCTGTACGAAGTAGAAGCCTATTACCAGACGCTCAAGACGCGGGAACTCGAAATCCACAATGCGAAGGCCGTAGCGTTAGAAAAGGTGCGCGAGGTGGTCGGGGTGTCAGTCGCCGATCTGGCTCGGCTCACCAAAGAAGAATTGCCGCCAGTACCTGGACAATCCGACCAGTGGGTGGCCGACGCGGTGACACATCATCCGTCGATCCAAGCATTACAACACGCGATGGATGCTGCCGCCAAGACTATTGCCAGTCAGTGGGCCAACCATCTGCCCCTGTTATCCCTGCAGATGGCTGGGATTTATGCGAAGAACGGAGGATTCGACAACCGCCAGCTTGAACCCTATACGGTCGGCACCTTAGGCCTGCAACTCAATATGCCCCTGTATTCCGGCGGAAGTGTGAAAGCCGGGGAACGCGAAGCCATCGCCCGTTTTGAAATGACCAAGTACAAGCAGGTGCAAAAGCAACGGGAAATCGAACGGGAGACACGCACCGCCTATCTGAATGCGCAAACCGGATACGCACGCATTGCCTCGACGGGGCGCGAGGTGGAGGCCCGCGTCAAGGCTAGGGATGGACAGCAACGGGGCTACGAGTTGGGCGCAGCCACGATCGTGGCCCTGCTGGAGGCAAAAAAGAATCTCCTGAAATCCCGGTTCGCCCATGCCCGGGCCCGCTATGACTATATCCGGTCATTAGTCGCGTTACGGGTCTGGGGCGGCACGCTTACGCGCACAGATCTTGAAGAGATCAACAGCTGGCTGGCACGGATGTGAGAGCTGTCCTCATCCTCCTCTCTTGATCATCGAAAAGGAACCGTACCTGCTGGCTGATGCTGTTTGCCGCACTGCTGTTGTCAGGCCGCAACCAGCAGTTGGCGATCATGCGGGTATCGGCCACAAAGGCCATCAACGGATGATGGCTGGCGCGCCCACGTTTGGCCGGGTTATAGCCGCGGGCCGCCCCAGCTTGTGTGCCATAGCGGGTCATCACCGTAGAATCCAGATCGAGGGTGAGACCGGTGATGGCGAGGTGCCCGAACATCCATTGGTACAGCGAGGACTCATTGGTGTGTTGGGTGAAGCGCCTGAAGAGTCGGATGACCGCTTTGAAGTTGGCCACACGCGTGAAGCCAAACACGCGTTTCAAGACCGGGTCATACCGGGTGACTTCGCCATGCTCGAAGCGGTTGGCCCCACACCAGACCGACAGCATGAATTGGGTGATGAGTTGCTCTGGACGATAGCCGCGGTTGCTGCCTGGTTGCGGCAGTCCAGCATTGCTCAGGGCTGCCTCGAACCCCAGGTGGTCCAGCATCCGTTTCATGATCCCCATCCCACCCCAAGCCGTGATCTCTTTGTCGGTAAACCGGAGGTCGAATTCAATACTGGGCCTCGCAGAAGTCAGTCAGTTGCTCGCACGGAAATCGCGATGCCAAATCCGGAGAGCACCATACCCTAAACATCAGTCAAATCAATGGCCTGCGCGAATGGCTTCCATTAGAAATCGACGGCTATTGGAAAATCTGGGTTAAATTATGTCGAGCAGGTGAGGAAAGAACTTTGCATTCCGTCTAAGTAATACACAACGACTCAGTCATCAGAGAAGGGGCGCGGTTGCCAAACCGCGCTAGCTGTTCCCTTCAATGCAGATGGCCTTCGAGCTCACCGACTGAGAAAACGAGCGAAACCCAACAGAGGTTCACTGTGGTTCGGGATGAAGGCATAACCGACATCCCGCGCTCTTGGTGTGTCTGAAGCGCAGAGGAGGACTGCATTGGTATCCGAAGAGCGTACAGGCGTCACGACACTCGTTGAGCTTCTTCGTAGGAGAGCCGACGATCTCGCGGAGCAACCCGCGTTCATCTTTTTAACTGACGGTGAGACGGAGGCCGGCGAGCTGACGTATGGCGAATTGGATCGTCGTGCGCGGGCCATTGCGGCTCGGCTTCAATCATTGTGCGCACAAGGTGCGCGGGCCATTCTTCTCTATCCACCAGGGCTTGACTACATTGCCGCATTCTTCGGCTGCCTCTATGCGGGCGTCGTCGCCGTACCAGCCTATCCACCGCAACGGAAACGAATGCTGGGACGATTGCGGGCGGTACTCACCGACTCAGGCGCGAGCTTAGCGCTGGCAACGGCGAAGGTTCACGCCGGCGTTGAACGGCTGAGTCGGCAGGATTCCGGAATGGCAGAGTTCGGGGATGTGCAGTGGATTGAAACCGACGTTCCTGCTGAAGGGATCGAAACGATCTGGCGGACCCCGTCCGTGGCCGGAGAGACGCTCGCGTTTCTTCAATACACATCGGGGTCAACCGGTTCCCCGAAGGGCGTCATGGTGAGTCATGAGAATCTGTTGCATAACCAGCGGATGATTCAAGAGGCGTTCGGTCACGGCGAGCACACGACTGTCCTCGGGTGGCTGCCGCTGTATCATGATATGGGACTGATCGGGAACGTCCTGCAGCCGCTCTATCTCGGTCGGCCCTGCGTGTTGATGTCGCCCGTGCATTTCATGCAGAAGCCGTTTCGATGGCTGTCTGCGATCTCACGCTATCGCGCAACCACCAGCGGGGCACCGAATTTCGCCTATGACCTCTGTGTCCGTCAGATTTCCGTGGAGGAACGAGAACAATTGGATCTCAGTTCCTGGTCGGTGGCGTTCAACGGGGCTGAGCCCATTCATGCGGGAACATTGGATCGATTCACGGATGTGTTCGGCCGCTACGGGTTCAGGCGTGAAGCCTTTTATCCCTGTTACGGATTGGCTGAAGCGACATTGTTTGTGTCGGGCGGTGAGCATGGTGCGGCGCCCATTCTCACGCTCGCTGAGAAGGCCGCGTTGGAGAAGGGCGAAGTGGTCGCTGCCTCCCGGGCCGACAGCTCCGCGACTCGACTGGTCGGGTGTGGCCGACCCGCCGTTGATCAGCAATTGGTCATTGTCAATCCGGACACCTTCTTGCGCTGTCCTCATGGTCACGTCGGAGAGATCTGGGTCAAGGGCGCCAGTGTGGCGCAGGGATACTGGAATCGCGGGGAAACCACCGCACAGACATTCGCGGCCACGCTCGGGGATACCGGAGAAGGTCCATTCCTTCGAACCGGCGATCTGGGAGTGATCCGCGACGACGAACTGTTCATAGTCGGCCGATTGAAGGATCTGGTCATCATTCGTGGCCGGAACCATTATCCGCACGATATCGAGGCGACGGTACAGGAAAGTCATTATTCACTCAGGCCAGGTTGCGGCGCGGTGCTCTCCATCCCAGTCGATGATGAGGAGCAATTGGTGGTGGTGCAGGAAGTGGCCGGTCATTCGTCGATCGCTCTCGACTCTATCGCCGCGGGAGTCGGCCGAGCGGTCACGGAACATCATGAAGTTCAAGTGTATGCAGTCGTCCTGATCAAGCCTGGGACTCTGCCAAAGACCTCGAGTGGAAAGGTTCAACGGCATCTGTGCCGCGCAAGGTTTCTTGCGCACAAGCTCGACGTTGTGTACACCACGTCCCATCCTGAGCGGGTCGAAAGAGGGACCGGTGTCGGTTTTGAGGAAGCCAAGGATGACATCCTCACCAGGGTTGTCGACGTCTGGGCGCAGGCGCTTGGCCGTTCTCACGTGGGGCCTCACGACAATTTCTTTGAGCTTGGTGGAGATTCGTTGCGTGGGACACAGGTGCTGGCCAAACTGCAAGACGTGTATGGCGTCGATCTTCCTCTTGAATCGCTGTTCGACGCTCCCACGCCAGTGGGTCTGGCAGCGCAGATCCGATCAACATCTCAATCGACGCCGTCGCGTAAGCTTCTAGACCCCACTCCTCCCGGAGATATCACGCCTCTGTCCTTCTCTCAGCAGCGGTTCTGGTTTCTCGATCAACTCTCGCCAGACAGCTCATTCAACAATATTCCGGTTGCCTTGCGAATCAGAGGAGTGCTCGATCTGACGGCGCTTCATCGTGCTCTGAAGGAAATCGTACGGCGCCATGAGATTCTTCGCGCGCGATTCGTCGTCGATCAAGGTCATCCGGCTCAGGTGATCGATTCACAGTATGAACTTCCGCTCCCGGTCGAAAATCTGACGAATTTGGGCGGAGCAGTACAAGAGGAGCACATCTCGCTGTGGATGTCGAACGAGGCTCACCACGCGTTTGATCTGTCAGCAGGTCCGTTGATTCGGGTGCGACTGCTTCGTCTGACTCAGGCGGACCAGATTCTGCTGGTCACGATCCATCACATCGTGGCTGACGGATGGTCTATGAGAATTGTCGGCCGCGAATTGACGCGGCTGTATGAGGCCTTCACGAAGGGGATGGATGCTCTTCTCCCGCCACTGCCGAGGCAGTACCGGGACGTAGTCCTGTATCAGCGGCACTGTATGGATAGTGAAGCATGGAAGCCCCAAGAAACGTACTGGCGCCGACAGCTGGGGACCGTACCGCATGTGCTCGAATTGCCGAGCGATCGTCCCCGACCCGCGGTGCAGGGACAAAAGGGGGATCGGTATGGCTGGTCTATCCCAGAAGACATCGGGAGACGGCTTCACGAGATCGGCTGCAGGCACCAGGCGTCATTATTCATGACGGTGCTGGCTTCATTCGACGTATTGTTGGCCCGTTACAGCGGACAGTCGGAGTTCTGCGTCGGTACGCCGGCTGCCAACCGCTCTCAGCCTGAATGCGATTCCCTCATTGGTTGTTTCGTCAACACGGTCGCATTGCGCGTGGATCTGACGGGTGATCCCTCTTTTCTCGAGTTGCTGGCACAGGTGCGGAAGACCGTGCTTGAGGCGCAGGCCAACCAAGACCTTCCGTTTGAACGGTTGGTGGATGCCCTTCACGTCCCGCGCAGTCTCAGCCATACGCCGCTGTATCAGGTGATGTTGACCTTGGAAGAAGAGCAACCTGAGCTCTGCCGTCTGGATGGCCTGGATGTGTGCCGGATGAAGACGAGCACCCGAACCTCCGTGTTCGACCTCACTCTCGAACTGACGGCGATGAAAGATGGTCGGTTAGAGGCGGTATTGGAGTACAGCACGGACCTGTTCACCGGTGAAACCATCGCGCGCATGGCCGGACATTTTCAAGAATTACTCAGACAGATCGTGCTGAGTCCTGAGGAGCGGGTGAGCGAACTCGGCATGCTCGGTGAAGATGAACGGCGGCATCTGCTCCAGAGTTGCAACGCGACAGCGGCGAACTATCCTCAAGAACTGTGTCTCCATCAGCTGTTCGAACAACAGGCAAGGCTCACACCGGATGCCGTTGCGATGGTGTGGAACGGTGTTTCGTGCACCTACCAGTCACTCAACGCACGAGCCAACCAGTTAGCCTGGTATCTCAAGCAGCAGGGCGTCGAAACGGAAAGCCGCGTCGCACTGTGTCTGGAGCGCTCCCTGGAGATGGGGACGGCTCTGCTCGGAGCGCTGAAAGCAGGGGCGTCCTATGTGCCGATGGACACTTCTATTCCCTATGAGCGATCCCGCGTGATGATTGAGGACAGCGGGGCGCACGTGCTGCTCACCCAAAAGCGGTTTGCCGCGCACTTTCACGACGTGACGATTCCGGTCATCTCGCTGGATGAGATAGGGCCGGTGTTGGTGTCCTTGCCCGATGGCGATTTGCCTGCGGCTATCGTTCCTCAGAATGTGGCGTACGTGTTGTATACCTCCGGAACGACCGGCCAGCCGAAGGGTATCGAGATCTCGCATCGAGCGTTAGTCAATCACAGCACGGCCATGGCGAAGCACTATGGGCTTCAGTCCGCCGACCGTGTGCTGCAATTTGCGTCAATCAGTTTCGATGTCGCGGCTGAGGAGTACTTTCCCACATGGTCGGCGGGTGCATCAGTGGTGTTACGGCCGAACGAGCCGGTGCCGGAGTTTTCCGAGTTTCGCCGGTTTATCGACGACCACGGTCTCTCGGTCCTGAATATACCGACTCCTTACTGGACTGAATGGATTGAAGCCTGTGAACAGGACGGAACGGTTCTCCCGAATTCGCTTCGTTTGGTGATCGTCGGAAGCGAAAAGGCGCTACCGGAGAGTGTGGTCCGGTGGCAACGACTTGCCGGTGATCGCATCGCCTGGTGCAATTCGTATGGCCCGACTGAAGCGACCATCACGGCGAGCTTTTTCATGCCTGAGCGGCTGGAGGATTGGACCTTCGCATCCACGGTGCCGATCGGACGGCCTATTGCCAATGTCGAATTGTATGTCCTCGACTCAGCGTGCCGGCCAGTGCCCATCGGCGTGGCGGGTGAACTGTACATCGGCGGAGCCGGTTTGGCGAGAGGATACTCTCGCCAGGCGGATCGGACCGCCGAGAAGTTTGTTCCGCACTGCTTCAGCCATGAACCTGGCCGACGATTGTATCGAACGGGTGATAGAGCCAGGCGGCGCGCTGACGGCAATGTGGAGTTTCTCGGTCGATACGATGCTCAAATCAAAGTGCGGGGTTTTCGCGTCGAATCAGCCGAGATTGAGTGTTCGATCAAGCAACATCCCAATGTCAAAGATGCGCTGGTCCTGCAGGAAGTGCAGGAGGTTTCGGGCTCGGCTGCGGGTGTCCGGGCGAAAGAGCCGAGATTGGTCGGGTATGTCGTGCCTCGATGTGAAACCGTCACGACGGGTCAAGATCTGCGAGGGTTTCTCGCAGAACGGCTTCCCGGATACATGATCCCCGTCGAATGGATCTTTCTGGATGCCGTACCGCTGACGTCGCGTGGGAAGGTGGATCGCCAGGCTCTCAGAGCCCATGCAGGACGGATTCAGAAGGCGGAGCCATCGTCGGTACCTCTGCAGAGTAGTACGGAACTGACCATCGCAGAGATTTGGAAGACGGTCCTTGGAGTGGAGTCAGTCAGTCGACACGATAATTTCTTCGATCTGGGAGGGCACTCCCTTCTTCTCACCAAAGTGCTGACGCACATGCGTGCCGTCAGCAC
>JBQTJA010000032.1:0-56895 GCA_052387595.1 Nitrospiraceae bacterium
TTGAGCGGTTCGTGGCGAATATCGAACGAATCCGCGCCGAGCCGGTGACCGATGCCGAGCTGGCGGAGGCGAAGGAAGCGTACGTGAATTCGTTCGTGTTCTCCTTTGCCAGCCCTTCGGCGATCGTCAGCCGGTTGGTCGAGTTGGAGTACGATGGATTGCCGAAGAATTTTCTGCAACAACTGCGCACCAAGGTCGTGCAGCTGACGAAAGCAGAGGTCTTAGCGGCGGCCAAAAAACATTTGCGCCCGGATCACTTGAAGATCGTGGCCGTTGGGTCAGGGGAGGCGTTGCCGAAGGCCCTTTCGACGTTTGGAGAGGTGCAAGAAATCACGCTCAGTCCTGAAGGGTGATGAGGGGGATCGCGTGGCGGACGAAGCGCGCATTTCGGTGCCATTATCATGCGTCAAATACGGATGGCAGTCGAGATCGTCGCTGGCACGGCCGCACACTCCTCTGGGGCTGCGGCCTGGGGCCGCAATGCCGTCGCGTGCTGGGCGTCTTGCTGATGAGCTCGAGTTACGCGATGACGGTATCTCAACGCGCGCTTCGTCCGCCACGCATAGGGTAAGGGAGAAAGAATTCACCGCTAAGAGTTAATGCATGCCCCTTGAAGACGACTTTTGCGACATCCTCAAGAAAGCGCGGACCGGACAGGGATTGTCGGTCGGCGATGTAGCCCGAATGACGGGGTTGCCCGGCGGCGATATTACAGCGCTGGAACGTGGCGATCAGCCGCGAGACCGGGCGGAGGTGCGCGCACTGGCCAAGGCTTTGGACTTGCGGGTTGAGTCGCTGGAGCAAATCGCCATTGATAGGTGGGAGCCGGTTGCCCAGAGCATGCCACCTTGGGTGGACATGGTGCAGGGTTCCATCAGTGGGTATGGCGTGCAAGGGTATATCGTGCATGATGAGGGTGAAGCGTTGTTGGTTGATACGGCCTATAATGCTGAGGCGATGCTCGATCGGCTTCGCCGACTGGGTGTGCGCCTGGTTGGCATTTGTCTGACGCATGGCCATGCCGACCATGCGGATGGAATCGAGCAGATTCTCAGCCGTCATGAAGTCCCGGTCTATCTTGGACCGGAGGATGTGGGCCTGTTGAGCTGGCGGCCACGGACGGAGCTGCTGGTGGCGCCGGCGGATGGATTGTCGATCAGTGCCGGACGCCGCATGGTGTATTGCTTGACGACACCGGGCCATACACCTGGCGGCATCTGTTATCGGCTGGATGACGCACAACTTCCGGTCTGTTTCGTCGGTGATACCCTCTTTGCCGGATCGATTGGTCGGTCCAATCCCAAGGAGCTGTATCCGGCTCATATCGATTCGGTTCGCAACCGTCTGCTGACGCTCGCTCCTGACTATCGCCTCCTGCCAGGCCATGGACCTGCCACAACTGTTGAGGAAGAACTCGATCACAATCCGTTTGCGGCGATTCAATAGACAGGGATGACATGGATGGATCGGGACGGCATGAACATCGAGATCTTGAGAGCACGCCTGTTCTTGATGCCAGGGAACAGCCGGCTCCAGAGATCATTGACGCGACGGAGCCCGATGATGAGGGAGAGCCGTCGTTTTTTTAGAAGTGGACATTAACGATCGTCCTCTTTCTCCTGACGGTCTTTACGACGTTGTGGGCTGGAGCGTACCAAGCCTACCACGGTCCGGTGCGTGGGCCTCTCAATTTTCTCTTGAGCGCTCCCGAGACACTTTGGCGGGGCATCCCGTTTGCCGGTGCGCTGCTGTTTATTCTCACCACACACGAGTTGGGGCATTATCTGTTATCCAAGATCCACCGAGTTCCCGCCTCCTTGCCGCTGTTCATTCCTGGACCGCCGCATTTCATTGGAACGTTCGGTGCCATCATCCGCATGCGTGGTCCGATTCTGAGCCGCCGCGCGCTGTTTGATATCGGCGTTGCCGGTCCCTTGGCGGGCTTCGTGGTTGCCGTCGTGGCCTTGATCGTGGGACTGCATCTGTCCACAGTCGTGGATCGAACCGGCACGTTTGGATTGCAGCTCGGCGAGCCGTTGCTGCTACAGTTCATGGCCTGGGTGATCATCGGGCCGCTCCCGCCGGAGGCAGACGTGGTGTTGCATCCCATCGGCTTTGCCGCCTGGTTCGGCCTCTTTGTCACCTCTCTCAATCTCCTTCCGATCGGCCAGCTCGACGGCGGCCATGTCGCCTATGCCCTCTGGGGAAGAAGGCAACGGACGATGGCGCTCGCCTTTCTCCCGATCTTGTTGGCCTTGGGCTTCTTCGGCTGGCCAGGCTGGTTGCTCTGGGCGTTCATGGCAGGACTCTGGGGTCTCGGTCATCCACCCGTCCTGGATCCTCATGTACCATTGGGTCGCAACCGGACGATCGTCGGCTGGATTGCGTTTGCTGTATTTGTCGTCACGTTTGCGCCGGTTCCTTTTTCCTTCCATTAAGCGATTTGTTACCGCTTCATTCCCACTCGCAGCATTCTTCTGATTTTCTTGTCCGATTCCACACGCGATCCTACAGTGTAGAGATGCTTGCCACTGGTACCTCCACTACCCACTGTCCGAAATGTCAGGCCGAACGGCTGGATGAGACGGAGGAGTGTGTCCGCTGTGGGATCATCTTCGCCAAGTATCGACCGGACTTGCCAAAAGCGCGTCTCTCGTCATCCTCCTCGTCAATTGCGAAATCTCAGTGGTTCCTGACGGCCAAGCAATGGCTGATTGAATCGGACGCGACGACCGATGCGATGACGCTCTACGGTCGGGCCGCCGTGTTCGTAGCCATAGTCTGGTGGGGGTGGAAATTTATTACGACGCCGCTTGAAACCAATTACACCGGTGAGTCATTTCTTCACCTGATCAATCTGCCCTTTCATGAAGCGGGGCATGTGATCTTCATCCCATTCGGTCGCTTCATGACGATTCTGGGCGGAAGCCTCGGCCAGATTCTCATGCCGCTCATCTGTCTCGGGACATTCTTGGTGAAGACCCGCGATCCGTTCGGTGCCTCGGTAGCCTTGTGGTGGACGGCGGAAAGCATGATGGACATCGCCCCCTACATCAACGATGCGCGGGCACTGGATCTCATGCTCATCGGCGGCGTAACCGGAAAGGAAACCGACGGACATGATTGGAACAATATTCTGACGATGCTGGGCTTATTGGAATGGGATCATCGGTTGGCGCATCTCACCTACAACCTCGGGATTCTCCTCATGCTCGGTTCCTTCCTCTGGGGAGGCGTCCTCTTGTTGAACCATTATCGCAGGCTCTCTACCTAGCTCATCGCGCCACCTTCTGTTTAACTCGTCTCGCTTACAAGTTTTAATTATTCTTTGACGCTGCTGCCAATCATTTTGACGCCATTTTTATGTTGAGGGAAGTAGAGTGATTGTGCACGGAGGATCTCGATGGACTTGATTTCTATTGGCCTGATAGCGGGTTTCTTCATCCTTTCAAACTGGCTGATCTCGGGCCTGGAGCGACTCTAAGGTGGTAGCCATGAATGTCATGTACGTGCTCGGCGGTATTCTGTCGTTGGGCCTCCTGATCTATCTCATGATCGCGTTGATCAAGGCGGAATGGTTCTGATGACCACGAATGCAATTCTCCAAGTGTTCGTGTTTTTCGTCGTGCTGCTGGCACTCGCCAAACCCCTGGGCTGGTACATGGCGAGAGTGTATGAAGGCAAACCTTTTGGCTTGGACCGTCTCCTCGGTCCCGTTGAACGGGCCCTGTATCGGCTCTGCGGCGTTCGACCAGCCGATGAGATGGACTGGAAACGCTACGGGGTGGCCATGCTGCTCTTCAATGCGACCGGGCTCTTCTTCCTCTACGGCTTGCAGCGACTACAGGGTCTTTTGCCCCTCAATCCGTCCAACCTTGGTGGGGTCGCACCCGATCTGGCCTTTAACACAGCCGTGAGCTTTGTGACCAATACCAACTGGCAGGCGTACGGCGGGGAAACCACCCTCAGTTACTTGACCCAGATGCTCGGCCTGACCGTGCAGAACTTCGTCTCTGCCGCGACGGGAATGGCGGTGCTCGTCGCCTTGATCCGAGGCTTGAGCCGGAGCACGTCAACGACGCTTGGGAATTTTTGGAACGACCTGGTCCGCAGTACGCTCTATATTCTTCTGCCTCTGGCTCTCCTGTTGTCTCTTCTCTTGGTGTCTCAGGGAGTTGTTCAGACCTTCAATTCATATCAGACGGTGACCCTTCTACAACCAGCTGGTCATGACAAGCCTATGACCGATGCGAACGGCCGGCCGGTGCTCGATGAGCAGGGGAAGCCGAAAACCGAGCCTGCCACGGCAATCGAGCAAGTCCTGGCAGTGGGCCCGGCTGCCTCCCAGATCGCCATCAAGCAGCTCGGCACGAACGGCGGCGGATTTTTCAACGTCAATTCAGCGCATCCGCTCGAGAATGCCACACCCTTCTCCAATTTTCTGGAAGTCCTGGCGATAATTCTTATCCCGGCCGCGCTCTGCTACACCTTTGGCGTGATGGTGGGTGACACTCGCCAAGGCTGGGTTATTCTTGCCGCCATGACCATTCTTCTGCTCGGCTTTATTCCACTCGGACTGTGGGCTGAACAAAGCGGCAATCCGCTTCTGATAGGCGTCAATCAGCAGGTCGAAGCCGGGCTGACCGGGGGAAATATGGAAGGCAAGGAGTTGCGCTTCGGCATTACCCAGTCGGTCCTGTGGTCCGCCGTGACGACCGCCGCTTCCAATGGCTCGGTGAATTCGATGCACGATTCGTATACGCCGCTGGGCGGACTCGTGCCGCTGTTTCTCATGCAGTTCGGCGAAGTAGTCTTCGGGGGGGTCGGCTCAGGTTTGTACGGCATGATCGTCTTTGCCATCATCGCCGTGTTTGTTGCCGGCCTCATGGTCGGGCGGACACCTGAATATCTGGGCAAGAAGATCGAACCCTATGAGATGAAAATGGCCGCGCTGCTCATTCTCATCATGCCTATTGTCGTCTTGGGGTTCACAACCCTGGCGATCAGCACTGAGACCGGCAGAGCGTCTATCTTGAATCCAGGCCCCCACGGGTTCAGCGAAGTCCTCTATGCCTATACTTCTCAGGGGAACAACAACGGCAGCGCGTTCGCCGGTCTCAACGCCAATACGCCCTTTTATAATCTGACGGGTGGCCTTGCAATGCTGATCTCGCGTTTCTGGTTGGCTATCCCGACCCTGGCACTCGCAGGGGCTCTAGCTCGCAAGACCCTCGTGCCGGCCGGACCCGGTACCTTGCCGACCCACACTCCGCTGTTCGTGGTTCTTCTAATCGGTGTGGTCGTAATGGTCGGGGCGCTCACATTTCTTCCCGCTCTAGCCTTGGGGCCGGTCGTTGAAGAGCTGATGATGAGAGGACAGTAAGGAGTCGCACCGATGAGCATGCCGACAAAAGCACACAAATCCCAGCCTCCGTTCGACATTGCAGTGATACGCCATGCGTGGCGTGATGCCATCTTCAAGCTCGACCCTCGTCATCAGGTCAAGAACCCAGTCATGTTTATCGTCTGGGTCGGAAGCGTTTTGACGACCCTTTTGTTCGTGCAGGCTCTGGCGGGAACCGGGGAGGCTCCCACCTGGTTCATTCTCTCGATCACGGTCTGGCTCTGGTTCACCGTGCTGTTTGCAAACTTTGCAGAAGCGATGGCGGAAGGTCGGGGCAAGGCGCAGGCCGATTCGCTGAGGTTGGCACGCCGGGAACTCACGGCCAAGAAGCTTGGCACAGTCGATCCCGGCAGCGAGCATTATGCGGTGTGGAACCGTCAGTTCCAGCGACGCGATACGTTCAGTGTGGTGTCCGCAAATCAGCTCAAGAAGGGGGATGTGGTTCTCGTGGAGGCAGGAGATTTCATTCCGGCCGACGGCGAAGTCGTGGAGGGAGTCGCGTCAGTGAACGAGAGCGCCATTACGGGCGAGAGCGCGCCCGTCATACGAGAAAGCGGCGGTGATCGCAGCGCCGTCACGGGCGGCACGAACGTGTTGTCGGACTGGTTGATCATTCGCGTCACGGCAACTTCGGGAGAAAGCTTCCTGGACCGGATGATCGCCATGGTGGAAGGAGCCAAACGCCAGAAAACGCCGAATGAAATCGCCCTCACCATTCTGCTCGCAGCCCTGACCATCATCTTCCTCTTGGCTACGGTGACATTGTTGCCGTTCTCGTTATATAGCGTGCAAGCCATGGGGCAAGGGACGCCGGTCACCGTCACTGTATAGGTGGCGCTCTTGGTCTGCCTGATTCCGACGACCATTGGGGCTCTCCTTTCGGCCATCGGTATCGCCGGCATGGATCGTATGGTGCAGGCCAATGTCATTGCGATGTCGGGAAAGGCTGTTGAAGCAGCCGGGGACGTGGATGTCCTGCTGCTGGATAAGACCGGTACTATCACGCTGGGCAACCGCCAGGCGACAGCCTTCGTTCCGGCGGAGGGAGTAGATGTCCGGGCGTTGGCCGACGCGGCTCAACTCTCGTCATTGACAGACGAGACGCCTGAGGGCCGCAGCATCGTCGTGCTGGCCAAAGAAAAGTTTGGTTTGCGTGCGCGTGATATCCATGAGATGGGCGCCACATTCATTCCCTTCACGGCCCAGACGCGAATGAGCGGGGTCAATCTTGACGGGCGGCAGATCCGTAAAGGAGCGGCGGATGCGGTCGAAGCCTATGTGACGTCGCAGGGAGGACACTTTTCTCAGTGTGTCAGGCTGAATGTCGAGACGATCGCCAAGCAAGGCGGAACGCCATTGGTAGTGGCGGAGAAGGCCAAGGTGCTGGGGGTGATTAGGCTACAAGATGTCGTGAAAGGCGGGATCAAGGAACGATTTGTTGAGCTTCGCCGGATGGGCATCAAAACGGTCATGATCACAGGCGACAATCCGCAAACAGCCGCGGCCGTGGCGGCGGAGGCCGGAGTGGATGATTTTCTGGCCCAGGCCACGCCGGAGACCAAACTCAAGTTGATTCGGGATCTTCAGGCAGAGGGCCGGCTCGTGGCCATGACCGGAGACGGAACAAACGATGCCCCGGCGCTGGCGCAGGCTGACGTTGCCGTCGCAATGAACACCGGGACCCAGGCGGCAAAAGAGGCGGGCAACCTGGTCGATCTGGATTCCAATCCCACGAAGCTCATCGAAATCGTGGCAATCGGCAAACAATTGCTCATGACCCGCGGCGCGTTGACCACGTTCAGCATGGCCAACGATGTGGCCAAATACTTCGCCATCATTCCTGCAGCTTTCGCCACGACCTATCCGGCGCTCAATGCATTGAACGTGATGCGGCTGGCGACTCCGCAGAGCGCGGTCCTTTCCGCGGTCATCTTCAACGCGGTAGTCATCATCGCACTGATTCCGCTTGCGCTGAAAGGAATCACCTATCGCCCGATCGGCGCGGGAGCGCTGCTTCGGCGGCATCTCTTGATCTACGGATTGGGCGGCGTGGTGGCGCCGTTCGTCGGCATCAAGCTGATCGATCTGATTCTGGTCGCCTTGCATCTTGTTTGAGCCGGCTAACGATTAGATTGCGAGGAAACAGGAGAGAGATATGAAAGACCAAATAAGACCCGCCCTGACCATGCTGTTACTTATGACTGTCTTGACGGGGCTGGTCTACCCGCTGGCGGTCACCGGGCTGGCCCAGGTGTTTTTCCCGGACCAGGCGAACGGCAGTTTGATCGTGCGAGACGGCAAGGTGATCGGGTCCAAGTTGATCGGGCAATATTTTGACAAACCGGAGTATTTCTGGGGCCGTCCGTCGGCGACCGCGCCGTTTCCCTATAACGCCGCTGCGTCGGGAGGGTCGAACCTCGGACCGACCAATACGGCGTTGATTGAGGCGGTCGAGGCTAGAGTAGCAGTCGTACGATCGGCAGATCCTGGCAACGATTCGCCCATCCCTGTTGACTTAGTCACCGCCTCCGGAAGCGGGCTGGACCCTCACATCAGTCCGGCGGCTGCTCAGTATCAACTCAGAAGAGTGGCTCGTGCTCGAGGGCTCGATGAAGCCGTTGTGCGAGATCTCGTACTCCAACACACAGAGGCCCGCCAGCTCGGCGTTCTTGGAGAACCACGAGTCAATGTGCTTCTGTTGAATCTGGCTCTGGACGAGGGGCCTTAGCTTCAGCGCGTCTATGCCCGGTGGTCACGCTTGGAGGTAGCGGTTGAAGCACGCTCAGTCCCCAGACGATCGAGCGTGCCGTTGACGCTCCTCCGGCCCTACCCTAGAATTTAAGCGTCGTTTGCTAAGACGTTATCAACGTTGCTCGGGAAACCGCTCCCATGAACCAACCACGACCAGATCCCGACGCGCTTCTGAAGCGTGTGCAGGCGGAGGAAGCCCGTCAGTCCGAGGGTAAGCTCAAGGTCTTCTTTGGCGCCAATCCCGGGGTGGGGAAGACCTACGCCATGCTGGAAGCGGCGCACGAACAGCGGCGTGACGGTGTCGATGTCGTCATCGGCGTCGTTGAAACTCATGGTCGACGTGAAACCGAGGCGTTGGTGGACGGACTTGAGGTCCTCCCGCGCCGCGTTGTCGGCTACCGTGGCGCAACGCTGCAAGAATTCGATCTCGACACGGCCCTCGCGCGACATCCCACTGTCATCCTTATTGACGAACTTGCGCACAGCAACGCGCCGGGTCTGCGTCATGCCAAACGGTGGCAGGATGTTCAGGAGTTACTCAAGGCCGGCATTACGGTCTATACCACCGTGAACGTGCAGCACTTGGAAAGCTTGAACGATGTGGTCACGCAGATTACCGGCGTGCGGGTGCGTGAGACCGTCCCGGATTCCGTTCTAGAGCGGGCGGATGACCTGGAACTCATCGACCTCCCGCCCGACGATCTTCTTCAGCGGCTCAAGGACGGGAAGGTCTATGTTCCGGAACAGATCCAACATGCGGTTCAACATTTCTTTGCCAAAGGCAATCTGATCGCGCTTCGCGAACTCGCGTTGCGCCGCACGGCCGAGCGGGTCGACCAGCAGATGGAGGTCTACCGGCGCGACCACGCAGTGGTGCGAACCTGGCCGGCAGCGGAGACGGTCATGGTCTGCGTCAATATGAAGCCGCGTGGCCCTCGTTTGATCAGGGCTGCCCGTCAGATGGCGGTCGATCTCCATGCCAAGTGGATCGCGGTCTATGTGCAGCTTCCTCGGCATCTTGGCTTGCCACAAACCGAACGAGATCGCCTGGTGCAAACACTGAGACTGGCAGAGCAGTTAGGGGCCGAAACCGTCACGCTCACTGGCGAGAACGTCGCCCAAGAAATTTTGAGCTATGCACGCAGCCGCAATGCCACAAAAATTATTGTCGGGAAACCAGTCAGGTCTCGATGGAAGGAATGGGTGTTTGGATCGGTTGTCTCGGACCTCGTCCATCAAAGCGGAGAGATGGATATCTATGTCATTACGGGAGAGGCAGGCGAAGGGCAGCCGCTGATGCGTCGCACTCTCCGAAGTACCAACGATGGCTCAGGATATGCCTACGCCTTAGCAGGGGTGTTGATAGCGACGGCAGTCGCTTGGCTGATGTTCCCCTATTTCGCGGCGGCGAATTTGATCATGATGTATCTCATTGCCGTGATTGTCATCGCTATTCGTTTTGGGCGTGGGCCGTCGGCGATGGCTTCGATTGTGAGCGTGGCGGCTTTCGATTTCTTCTTCGTGCCGCCCTACCTCTCCTTTGCCGTCTCCGATATTCAATACCTATTGACCTTCGGCGTCATGCTCGTGGTTGCCTTGGTCATCGGCAATCTGGCCGTGCGTCTCCACCAGCAAGCCGAGCTGGCCCGTTACCGAGAAAGACGCACGGGAGTGCTCTATACCATGAGCCGCGACCTCGCCACGCATCGTGGAACCGGCATGCTGGCGCAACTTGCGGCCAAGCATCTCCGTGAGGTGTTTGACGCTCAAGTTGCCATCTTCCTGGCGGATGTGGAAAAGCGGGTGCAACTGCAACGCGGGGAACTCCTGTTTTTTGAGTTGGACCCAAAGGAAGCGGGTGTGGCTCAATGGGCATTCGATCACAGTGAGCGAGCCGGACTTGGGACGGATACGCTGCCGGGGGCCAGCGCTCTGTACTTGCCCTTGGTCGGATCATCCGGCGCGATCGGGGTAGTCGCAGTCCGTCCGAAAGATCCGGGACTGTTGCTGGACCCCGAGCAACTCCATTTGCTTGAGTCCCTGGTGAATCAGGTGGCGCTGGCGATTGAGCGGACGCGCCTGTCGGAGGAGGCGCAGAACGCCCACGTGCGCGCCGAAACGGAGCGCATGCGGAACGCTATTCTCAGCTCGGTGTCTCACGACCTGAGGACCCCGCTGGCTACCATCACCGGCGCTGCCAGCAGCTTGGCGGAAGAGCAGAGGGAACTCGACCCCGCCGCTCGGCGCGAGCTCTCTCGGTCCATTTATCGAGAGGCTGATCGTCTTGATCGTTTACTGAAGAACCTTCTCGATATGATGCGTCTTGAAGCGGGAGCCGTACAGCTCAGCAAAGAGTGGCATCCCATCGATGAAGTTGTCGGTGCAGCCTTGGCCAGACTGGAGGGACGGTTGCGCGAGCATACCGTCAACACGGTGTTTCCAGCCGATCTGCCGCTGGTGTTAGTCGATGGAGTGCTGCTGGAACAAGTGGTCATCAACCTGGTGGAGAATGCCGTGAAGTATGCGCCTTCGGGAGGCCCGATTGATCTGTCCGCAACAGCGAGCGATCGCGACGTGATCGTCGAGGTCGCAGATAGAGGACCGGGTATTCCAGTTGGGGATGAGTCCCGTATCTTTGATAAATTCTATCGCGGTAGTCTTGCGCGAGAGGGAGGGGTTGGGCTCGGGTTGACGATTTGTCGCGGTATCATGGAAGCGCATGGCGGCCGTATTTGGGCTGAGAATCGCTTCGGTGGGGGCGCCCTCTTTCGCTTCTCTATCCCGTTGTCGGATCAGCAGCCGTCTCTGGAGGCGGAGACTCAACAAGGCTGATCCTTTTCCATCGAAGAGCAGTGATCAAGACCGTATTGCCATATGTCACAGGAAGCCACGATACTCCTCATTGAAGATGAACCGGAGATTCGCCGCTTCCTGCGGACGACACTACCTGTCCATGGCTTTCGATTGTACGAGGCTGCCACGGGGCGGGACGGGCTTGCCGAAGCTCAAGCAAGAAATCCTGACCTTATTCTGCTGGATCTGGGTTTGCCAGATCTAGAGGGAAGCGAGGTCATTCGGCAGGTGCGGGAATGGACCACCACCCCCATCATCGTGCTTTCGGCTCGAGACCAGGAACAGGTCAAAGTAGCGGCACTCGACCTCGGTGCCGACGATTATGTGACAAAGCCGTTCGGGGTCAACGAACTCCTTGCACGGATGCGAGCGGCGCTTCGTCATGCGTCTCGACCTGCTGATGGCGGCGAATCGGTGTTTACGCTGGGTGATCTTGGCGATCTTAAGGTGGATCTCGGACGGCGGCAGGTGTTTGTCTCAGGGAAGGAGATTCATCTTACACCGATCGAGTATAAACTGCTCACAACGTTGATCCGGTATGCCGGCAAAGTGCTGACTCACCGTCAGCTGCTAAAAGAGGTCTGGGGGCCGCTTCATGTAGATGAAGGACATTATCTACGAGTCTACATGCGACAGTTGAGGAACAAACTGGAGAAAACCCCCGCTCATCCCCGCTATCTTGTGACAGAACTGGGAGTTGGCTATCGACTCCGGACAGAATAATCTACTCCTGTCTTTATGCCGCGCTCACTGTCACGGCATTGGTTTTTATCCCGTTTTGATATCTGACGAAGTATAGTTTGTAAGTGAGAGTTGGCTCTCAGCAGTGGGGAAACTGCATTGATACGAGCGGGCATTGCGCATCCGTCAGCGATCAATATGATGACCAGGAATCATGGGCACAGTTGGCGCAGAAGCATCAGTTTGCTAGTGATTCTATGGGGAATCATTGCGACGGTGTCCGTATGCGGGGCTCAAGGCCTCAGTCAACGATCAGAGGAGAAAGCTCCACCTATGCCCGATTCCGCCAGCCCGAGGGGCTCTGTCGCAACCGACTGGCACTATGGGGCTTACGTGGATGTCGGGTATATAGGCAATTTCAATTTTCCTGACAATCACCTCTGGCGCAATCGCGCCACGGCCGCTCATCACAATGAGCTTGCTCCGAACATGGGCCTGGCCTATGTGCGCAAGGATGCCAAAGAATCCTCGCGATGGGGTATGGAACTTGGCTTCCAAGGTGGGCGGGATTCGGAAGAGTTCGCATTCTTGGTGGGGGAGAGACGAGTCGATGGGGCGGATGTGCTCCGACACATTCATCGCGCGAACATGTCGTACCTGGCCCCGGTCGGCAACGGGCTGACGGTCACCGCCGGTCTGTTCAACAGTTTGATGGGGTACGAGTCGCTCTATGCCAAAGACAACGCCAATTACACGAGGTCCTGGATCGCGGACAACACGCCCTACATGATGTTTGGCGTGAATGCGCAGTATCCTCTCAACGGCACCCTCACCGTCACCGCCTTCGTCGTGAATAGCTACTATCATCTAGCGCACCCAAACGATCTCCCCAGCTATGGGGGAAGATGGATCTGGAAGGCCACGCCACGGCTCACTCTAACCCAAACCCTCTACGCGGGACCGGATCAAACGGATGCCTCTCTGGAGTTTTGGCGTCTGTATGGGAATCACATTCTGGAATGGAGAGGGGACGAGGTGACAGTCGCGGCGTCCTTCGATATTGGAACTGAAAGCATAGCCGGCCAGCCAGGTCGCCCACGAACCTTTGTCATGGGTGGCAATATGGTCGTGAGATGGCATATCACTGGCCCGTGGGCTGTGGCGTTACGGCCCGAGTTCTACTGGGATCGGAACGGTCGGTGGACAGGTTCAGAGCAGTTTGTGAAGGCGATCACTTCTACCGTTGAGTACAAGCTCCCATATAAATGGACCAACATGGTGGTGCGAGCAGAACATCGTTACGATGACTCAACTGGGGCGGGAGGCGGGTTCTTCAAGAATGGGGGGATCCGTTCCGACGTCGTCAGCCTTGCGCGTGAGCAGCATCTGCTTTTGCTGGGAGTCCTTGTCAGCTTCGACTCACCGTGAGTGAGGGGCAGGAGGTGGGACCTCCTGTATCCAGTGTGGAAGCTGATCGACGATGCGTTGGCCGAGTGCTTGGAGTGCTCGTTGCTTGGCCTCTGTGAGAGCCGCGCTATCCTCGAGCATAACCGCCGACCCGACCAGCTTTGATACTCCTTCAACTGTCTGCATCGGTGCGTGCCATTCGGAGCGCACAGCCCACAAGTCGCCGGTGATCATGACGAGCGTGTGGCTTTCGGTACCAGGGGCGAGATAGGCGCCGATTAAGGTCGGATACAACCAGGCAAAGCGGTTGTTGTATCGATCGATGGCCGCAACTCCGTCGACGATCAAGACCACATCTGCTCCGTATCGAGCACCAGCCTGGCGGATCCCTCGGATATCTTCACCTCGCAGAGTGGCATCCATCAGCACAAATGCATCCTGGAGGCCATGCGTATTTTGTAGTGGAGCCAGCTCGCGGAGTAGTTGGTCTCTATCCCTGGCCAGCCACTCCACCTTTCGGATGGACTGCCTGTTTGGAAAATTTTGACTTGCGAAAAAGATACCGAGCCGAAAGGGTGTGGAAAGGTGAACGTCCTGGCTCGCGAGGGGCTGACTCTCAGGGATTGGGGCAGGCTCGAGATGGAGGACTTCGTTCATCACCGTTCGATTGAATCCTTGGCTGCTCGCACAGCCGGCCGACAGTGCGAATATGAACGATGCCACGATTGTAAGTAGTTGAACCATCGCTTCGTTTACTACTCCTTCGGTCGGTTGATTGAACTGGTGGAGTCGACGTGTATCGGTACCATGGCCGGCTGCTAAGATGGTTACTCGACGATTGGAAGAATGCGATCGGCGACTGCCTGTACCACACGTTCCTGTTCGGTCACCGCTTTCAATCCTTTGAAACTGAGATAGTGCCCTCCGTGACTCGGGGCCTGAATCGTGGCGCTGACTTCGACACGATCTCCATCCTCGACCTCCGGATCGCGGACCACTGGTCTGCCACACATGCCTAACACGGCCACTGGAATCGTCGCCTCATCGTCCTCAAGACGGAACAAGTACGCACCATAACAATTGTCCCCATTGGGAATTGGATAGGGCTCCAGGGGCTGTACATCCCGTGCAATGCCTCGCAAGATGACGTGCCGAAGGTGATAGACCCGCGGTTCATCGAGGATCTGTTGGATGCTGGTCGGTTCTTCTGCCCACACCGGTATCGGTCTGTCTGCTCCTAGAAGTGTGAGTAGAGCCATGACGAGCGGAGCGATGATTCGTGCTGAAGTGGTCATGCTGGGCAAAAGGCATTTTATCATCATTTTGAGTTTGGAACCCGGGGCTGCTTTCTCTTGCGAGACATGATCGCTATAATCCCTCGTCTTTTCATCAAGGAGGAGCACTCGTATGGTCAATGAGCGGCAACTGAGGATTTTTGTGAAGGAATCACGGCCAAGGTTTGAGGATCTCTTGGGACAGATGGTGGAGGTGCCGTCGATCAGTATGGATTCATCCCGCGCGGGCGATATGCGACGTATGGCTGACCTTGCGAAGCAGTATTTGGCCGGGATGAATGCCAAGGTTCACGTGGTCGAAACCGGTGGGTACCCCATCGTCTCCGGCGGGTGGATGGCAGGGCCTGAGTATCCGACCGTCACAATCTACAATCACCTGGACGTGCAGCCAGCCCAGGAGCCGGAATGGAGGCAGGCGCCGTTTGCCTTTACGAATGAACGGGGGATCTATCGAGGGCGAGGAGCAACCGATGACAAGGGCCCCGCTCTCACCGCGATGTTTGGCGCTCGATATGCGATCGAACAAGGTTGGCCGATCAACATCCGATTCTTGTGGGAACTCGAAGAAGAGATCGGAAGCCCACATTTTGTTGCAGGACTTAAGGATCGCGCGGCTATTCCACGGCCCGATTCCGTGGTCGTCTCGGATACGATCTGGATTGCCAAGGGGCGGCCTGCGGTGCCATACGGCTTGCGTGGCCTGCTCGGCGCACGTCTGATCCTGCGCACAGGGGAGAAAGATGCACATTCAGGTGTGACCGGAGGAGCAGCTCGTAACCCGCTGGCTGAGTTGACGGAGGTGGCGAACAGCTGTGTCGATGCGAGGACCGGCAGGATAAAAATTCCTGGTTTCTATGACGATGTGGTTCCGCCCACGGCCACTGAGATCAAGGATTTCCTGAAGTCCGGTTTTGAAGTAGAACGTTTCAAGAAAGCCTACGGATTTCGATCGCTTCGCGTACAGGATCCCGCCGATGTCATGCGACGGATTTGGGCATCTCCGACCTTCGAAATCCACGGCCTCAGTGGGGGATACCATGGACAGGGGGTGAAGACCGTCGTGCCCGGTCATGCCGAGCTCAAGGTGAGTATGCGGCTCGTTCCAGATCAGGTACCGGAAAGAGTCTTTACGGTGTTGAAGAAGCATGTGGCGAAGGTGAATCCAGATGTGAAGGTGGAGAGGGAGGGCATGCTCCATCCATTCAAGGGCAGTTTCGAAGGGTCATATGTGGATTGTGTGAAACGTGCCGTCAAGGCAGGGTTTGGTAAAGATCCCGCATTTGTGCGAGAAGGAGGATCAATTGGTGCGGTGGTTACCATGCAGAAAACCTGGAAGGTACCAATCCTCTTCATAGGCCTCAGCCTGCCTGAGCATGGATATCATGCTCCCGACGAATATTACGATTGGGGTCAGGCTTCAGGGGGGATGAAGACATTCGCTCACTACTTCTCAGAGTTAGCAAAGATGGGGAAGGTATAGGGTCTGCTTTTGATCACCGTAAAGACAGCCTGTGGAAAACTCGTGGAAAGTCTGTTTTTGAACGCCGGTGTCCCAAAAATTGCCTGACCACCATCTTTGTCATACAGTCTCTAGTTCTAGAGTCATATCCTCAAATGAGTTGAAGTCATAAAGCATTGTAAATACATATAATGTTCAGTGTGAATCTTTTCTTGAAAGGCACAGATGTTGCTCATTATGAAGCTGGGGAGCAGGTCGCGCCATTGAAATGATCAGGTTGATTGTCGAGAGGCGCTTGAGTATCCTGGCTACCCTATGGGGACTGAATCGATCCAGGTAGTGGTAGTCATGGTCACAACGGCAAGCCAAGATGAAGCGGTGAAGATTGCCGATCAGGTGGTACAGTCTCGTCTGGCTGCTTGCGCGTCTACGATTCCCACAGTGCGTTCAACGTACTGGTGGGAAGGAAAGTTGATGAACGACCAGGAATCACTACTGTTGATCAAGACAACCTCTGATAAATTCAATTCTCTCGAGGAAACAATACGGAAGATCCATTCGTACAAGGTGTCGGAAATAATAGCGATTCCTGTTTGCCAAGGGTTTCCACCATACCTAGAGTGGGTTCGCCGAGAAACCTCCTAGATTATGGGGTTGAAACCATCTCGTCGAAGCACTATTTTGGGGTTGACCAATGGGGGGCTAGATCGGTAGTTTGCAGGGTAGGTTTTGACATGCCTTCCAGGTACAAGTAGGCACGGGAGACGAAGGTTATGAACCAGACAAATATCCAAGATGGCGATGCCTATACCGTTGTGGTTTTCAGGGGATCCACGGCAAAGCCTATCCGCTTCAGCTTTTCGAAGAAACTACTCCGCCGATTGTTGGTCTGTGTGGGGTTGGTCGTTCTTGCCGATCTTCTCGTGGTTTCTCACTATGTCATTAGAACGGGAGAGGTATGGGAACTGGCAGCTTTTCGCACGGAAGCCATGAGCGCACGAGAGCAGACCGCCGCCTTCTCCACGGCTATTGATGATCTGAAGAAGCGCCTTGGGGCGATGAATGAGGTGAATCAAAGGCTTCGGGTCATGCTCGGTATAGAAGTATCCAAGACGGGAGATATGGCAAACGGTAGGGGTGGAGAAGAGGTACCGATTTCTGAAGAAGGAGGCTCAATATCCGGTAGAACCGATCTGGGTGTTTCCTCAGGTATCTCTAATCAAACATCTGAGGGTAATCAAGAACACTCGTCTGCTGTTGGGCTAGAGCCTTCTCGAGATGCCCTCCAGGCAATTACATCAGTGAAAGATGGGTTGGAATGGCTCTCAAAACAAGCCACAGTGCAGGAACGTATTCTTGAGGAGTTATCACAAGCAGCTGAGCAGCGCTCGTCTCGCTGGGCCTCGACGCCTTCGATTTGGCCAGTCAAAGGGTGGGTCACGTCTGGGTTTGGCCCGCGTATTTCTCCTTTCACGGAGAAGCCAGCTTGGCATGATGGATTGGATATCGGTGCCGCGCCAAACACCCCAGTCCGTGCTCCGGCCCAAGGTCGGATTACATCCATAGCATACGATCCTAAGCTCGGGAACATGGTCCGCGTCGATCATGGATTTGGAGTTGAAACCCTCTATGGACACCTGGCGAAGTCCTTGGTGAAGGAAGGCCAAAGGGTCGAGCGAGGCGATGTCATTGCGCTTGTCGGGAGCTCGGGCCTATCCACCGGTCCTCACCTGCATTACATGGTGAAATTGAACGGCCAGGCGCTTGATCCAACCAAGTACATTTTGGAATAGCAGACCGCTTCGATATTATGAGGACTGCACAATTCGTTTCTGCTGCTTCTCGAAATTCAACAGTCCGACGCCAGACCGCTCCTTGATTAGAGCCTCTGCAATGCCCGTGGCCCCGTACGATCTAGATAACGAGACGAGCGCCTCTTGACCGATCTCGACATTGCTCAATCTGTTACCCCTCGCCCTATCCTAGAAATTGCTTCCCAGCTTGGGATCCGTGCCGAAGAGCTTACTCTCTATGGACGGGATAAGGCAAAAATAACGCCACAAATTTTGGATCGACTCGATGTTGCACCACAAGGACGGTATGTACTTGTCACAGCGATAAATCCAACTCCCTTGGGAGAAGGAAAGACGACGACATCGATTGGTCTTGCTATGGGGCTCACGCGGCTCGGTCGTCGAGCCGCACTTACTCTTAGGCAACCCTCGCTCGGTCCTGTGTTTGGAGTGAAAGGCGGGGGTACGGGTGGGGGGCATGCTCAGGTCGTGCCTATGGAGGATATCAACCTTCACCTGACGGGGGATGCCCATGCGGTAGCCGCGAGCCACAATCTCCTTTCAGCATTCCTCGATAATCACCTGTTTCATGGAAACTCTCTCTCGATCGATCCAGCAAGAGCCACATGGCCTCGGACACTGAGCGTCAATGATCGTGCTCTCCGAGACGTGTTATTGGGGGAAGGAACAGGCAGACGTCGAGGTCAATTCGTCATCACCGAGGCTTCAGAGGTTATGGCGGTGTTGGCACTTTCGAAGGATCACAAAGATCTCCTTGAGCGGCTTGGCCGAATAGTGGTCGGGGTCACAACGGCAGGGACACCGGTCAAGGCTGAGGCGCTTGGATGCGTAGGAGCGATGGCGGTTCTCCTGAAGGACGCCCTCAAACCGAATCTGGTTCAAACGCTAGAAGGGACCCCTGCATTCGTGCACACGGGGCCGTTCGGCAACATCGCCCATGGGAACTGCTCGATCATGTCCGATGCCATTGCGCTTCGATGTGCTGACTTCGTCGTGACTGAGGCAGGTTTCGGTAGCGATCTGGGAGCGGAAAAGTTTTTCAACATCAAGTGCCGAGCGTCAGGCTTCACACCGGCTGTGGCGGTTGTTGTGGCGACCTTACGGGCGCTGAAACTCCATGGAGGGGGCGGGGTCGCCAAGGCAGGTGTTGCACTGCCTTCAAGCCTCACGGGGCCGAACCAGCAGGCCTTATCGAAGGGGATCGCTAATCTGGAACAGCATGTCGCCAATGTCCTGGCCCATGGGGCTCCGGTCGTTGTCGCCGTTAATGCCTTCAAGGATGATCCTCTGGATGAGTTGGACTGGGTTCGAGAACAGTCGCTGAGGATGGGAGCGGCCGACGCAGCGGTCTCTACGCACTGGGCCGACGGTGGGAAGGGGGCCGAACGGCTGGCGGCTGCCGTCCTCAAGGCATCCGAAAGGCCAGCACAATTCAGGCATCTCTATGATGTGTCATGGCCGATCAGGAAAAAGATAGAAACCATTGCAACCCAGATGTACGGAGCTGCGGGGGTTTCGTTCGAACCGGAGGCGGAGCGTCAAATAGATACGGCCGAGGCTTTGGGGTATGGGGGCTTACCCATTTGCATGGCGAAAACGCCACTGTCACTTTCACATGATCCTACGTTGAAGGGGAGGCCGACTGGTTTTACGGTCCCAATCAAAGAATTGCGAATCCTAGCTGGTGCCGGGTTCGTCACGGCGGTCTGTTCAGGAATTCAGTTGATGCCGGGGTTGCCCAAGAAGCCGGTTGGTGAACGGATTACGCTTGATCCGACCAGCGGGAAGATAGTGGGGCTGTCGTAGAAGCTCAGCGCTGCTTCAAATATCGGAAGAATTCCGAATCGGGGCTCATCACCAGGGTCGTGCCGTCTTTGAAGGCGCTCTTATAGGCTTCCATGGAACGGGTGAACTCGAAAAACTTCAGGTCCTGTCGGTAGGCGTCAGCATAGATCCGAAACGCTTTGGCATCGCCGCCGCCTCGAAGTTCTTCCGACTCCTTATAGGCCTGAGCCAGAATAATTTCCCTGTCTTTTTCGGCTTCCGATCTGATCTTTTGCGCCTCCTCCGCTCCCTCAGCGCGATATTGCTTCGCCTGCCGTTCCCGTTCCGCCTGCATCCGTGCAAAGACCGCCTTCTCGTTTTGTTCAGGCAAATCGGCGCGCTTGATTCGGACGTCCTGGATCTCGATGCCATACACCGTGGCTTTCTCGTGTGCCCGTTCGGTCACCACCTTCATGATGTCGGCCCTAGTGCTGGACACGATTTCAAGTAGCTCATGTCGGCCTAACTCCACGCGAAGCTCGGAGTAGATGATATCGTGCAACCGTTGGAGTGCGCCGCGTTGGCTCTGGAAGTTCTGGTAAACTTTTAGCGGATCCACAATGCGCCATTTCGCAAAGTTGTCGAGCAGCAGGGTCTTCTTGTCCGAGGTAATGACATCCTGGGCGTTCGAATCGTAATCCAGTAAACGTTTCTCGAAGTACGTCACCTCTTGGACGAACGGCACTTTGACGTACAGTCCTGGTTCAGTGATGTTGCGAACGGGTTTCCCAAGTTGCACGACAATGGCCGTCTGGATCACGTCTACGACGAAGAGAGGAGATGCCCCGAGCACAAACAACGCAAGCACCACAGCGAGGAGTGCAATCACCAGTCCTTGCTTGGTCATGGCCTGGCGTTCCTTGACTTGAGGGTTGGTGATAGATCTGGCCTGGGTTCCTCAACCTCAACATGCGGGCCTGGTTTGACGAGGGTTGAGGGCCCGGATCTGGAGAGACGGTCAAGCGGAAGATACGGCAATAGGCGCTCTCCGCCTTTCCCGTCGATGATGATCTTTTCCGTATGCGGCAGGATTTCTTCCATGGTTTCAATATAAATGCGCTTGGTGATGACGTCCTTCGCTTGGTTATACTCCTTCAAGGTGGCGAGGAATCGATTGGTCTCACCCTGGGCACGATTGAGTCGGGCCTGAGCAAACCCCTTCGCCCGGTTGACCAGTTCAGCCGCTTCACCCTTGGCTCTCGGAATAATGTCGTTCCGGTAACCCTGGGCTTGGTTGATGAGCTTTTCCCGGTCTTCCTTGGCATTCGTGACATCCTTGAACGCGGCGGCGACCGCTTCAGGAGGATCGACGTCTTGGAGTTGCACGGCGGCGATCTGCACGCCGGATTGATACTGATCGAGAATCGTCTGCAGCAAGGTCAAGGTATCCTGCTGAATCACTGCTTTTCCCGTGGTCAGGGCTTCGTCGATCTTACTCTTTCCGACGACCTCACGCATCGAGGCTTCGGCCGCTTTCCCGATGGTTTCATGGATATCCGAGACGTTGAATAAGAAGTTGCGGGCTTCTTTAATCTTGTACTGAACGATGAATTCGATGGCCAGGATGTTCATATCGCCGGTCAGCATCAGGGCTTCCTGAGGCACCATCTGCTGGCGGCCTTGTTGATTAGTGCGGAACCCGACCTCTACGCGAAAGAGTTTGGCGACTTTCGGCTGGAGGACGGATTCAATCAGAGGAATCTTGAAGTGCGGGCCTGGCTCTACGGCCCGAACCGGAATGCCGAATCGTTTCACGACACCTTCTTCATCTGGGGCGACGATAAACACACTCTGCCAGACGAGAAAGATGAGCAGAGCGGCGATGATGAGATTCCAGGCCCCGCCAGATGGGAGAAGGCTCTTCAGGCCACCGGGAGGAAGGATGTCCTTGAATTGTGATTGGGCCTGCTTGAGAACTTCCTCAAGCGGGTCAGGCTTTTTGCCCCACGGATCTTTTGGGTCCCAGACCATTCAGTAGTGCGTCCTGTCCAATGGGTGATAGAAAACGGAGACGCACCTTAGCAGACTGTGACTACAGGAGCAAGTCAGCTAAGTGTCATAATAAAATAAAACATCTTACTCATTCTTTGCTTTTGGCGATTTCGCGTTCCATCTCTGAGATCCGATTTTCCAGACGTTGGATCACCTCAAGAAGTCTTTCCAAGGAACCTTGTTCGGTCTGAGATTGAGGCGGTGCTGTAGGAGAAAGGTTGGATGGAATGGCCGTCACAGATGAGTTCTGAATCTTTTCTATAAGAATGGCATTCGCGCGTTCGAGTTCCACCAGTCTCTTCTTCAGATCGGTAATGACTTGGCGTTCAACCTTTGGCAAGGTGGCCTGTTGGACGGCTTCTTCCGATTCTTGAGCCCGTTTGATCGGATCAGGATTGGCTTGGAGATACGGTGCATAAACGATGGCGATAGTCCGTTCTGGGTGATCCCAAAGGCTATTTTCACGCGGACTCAGTTGATATTTGGGATCGTCGAAGAAGATGACAAAGTCTTGATCCCCAACAGACACCCACGGATGATCCCGTACATAGGCTGTTGTCTGCCGTACATCATCTAGTCGATCCTTGCTTCCTGCCTCAGATGCAATAGTCATCACAGGGTGCCAAAAGTTCGCCACATAGAGCACCAGCACCTCATCGCGGACAAACAAGACTCCGGACGTGACTCGCGCATGAGCGCCCTTTGCATGTCTTGTACGATAGAAGACGACCGCTTCACCTGGTCTGGCCTGGGTCAGTGCCTCTTGGATAGAACTACTCAAGAGGCCGATGTCGGTTCTGTCAAAGAGTCTGGGTGTTCCAGGATCGCCAATCAAGGAACGGAGAAGGCCGATTTTCGTCCGCGCAGAAACGGAGGTCAATAAGACATCTATCTGGTCTTTTGTCAGGAGCGCCGGATGAGAATAGTTCCCGCCACCTGCAGAAGAAACTTTGCTTGCAGGCTCTAGCCGAACGACGGTGTCCGGGCTTTCGTAAATGATTCGGCCTGTAGGATGTACGTTCGTACAAGCAGTCGTGAACGTCAGTGCATAAAGGCTGAATAGGATAAACAGACGGATCAACACTCTTTTGGGAGGAGTGGAACCTGATGGGTGAGAGGAGCTCATATCCTATTCGTTGACAGAAACGTTAAACGTTCTTTCACCCCAGTGAGTGTGCCTACCTTTCGGATGCCCGCTTTGGTTCCTTTGTAATAGGGAATGGTCGTGTCCGGATCAACATAATCCGTCGTCAGACTGTTCAACCAACCCTTCGGATGTTCAAACAGCATGAACACATGGCCGGGCCGATTGGAGTCTGTTATGACTACCATTGCCGTGACAGTCCCATAGAGATTGAACAGTTCAACCAGGTCACCGTTCGCAACGCCTAATAAGCCGGCATCCTGCGGGTGAATCTCGACGTAGGGCAGAGGTTCACGACCGATCACAAGCGGTTTTCGTGCGTCGTCATAGAGCGTCTGCCAGCCATGGTTAGACCGTCCATTATTGACCCAAAACGGATAACGAGAGTCATTCATGAGTTGCTGAATCTGTGCAGGAAATCCTTGCCACGCTGCCGGGATGAACTTGAATTTCCCCCCATCCTCATAGAGTCTTGTCGTTCCTACCGGAAGCCCATTTGAGATCGTCTTAACCGGGGTCTGCACACCGTTGGTACCGAGCGCGCGTAACATCGCGTAGCTCGTCTCGCCATAATCTTCCTGAGCTCCCTTTACGCCGACTGCTGCCGCGCGGAAGACCTCCTCATCGGTCTTCCAATCAAAGCCTGCAAATCGATTGGCCATGTCCTTTTTTCCTTCAGCAAGATACAGGGATTCGATCTTCTGAGCCATCATGGCCATGATTTTCCAGTCCGGTTCTGCCACCCCAGGCGCATCCATAAACTTTTGGTAGAGTCGAAGGCGGCGTTCTCCATTGATGGAGGTCAGATTCATTTCACCCCATTGAGCGGCTGGAAGTACAAGATGCGCATGCTTGGCTGTTTCGGTGGGATAGATATCCTGCGCGATCAGAAATAATCCTCCTGCATCGACCGCTTTCAATATGATCGCCGCCCTCTCTTGCGTCGTCGAACCGATGGCCTGATCCAACGCCTGGTTGACGAGCGCGGTTCGTCGTGCCACTGAAAGCCTGAATTGTTGCGCGCTCAGTGTGCCGCCGACAGGATTGCAGCCCGCAACCCAGAAGACTTTGGAGCCTCCGCCTTTGATGGCTACGTCATCGACGTTCACAGGGGGACGTTTCCCCGGGTAGTTGGGCCGTGAATAACCTTCTTGGTGCCCGCCGAGACGGCCGCATCCGGTGCCTGGTTTCCCAAGGTTGCCGGTCAGCAGTGCGAGGTCCACCAATGAAGCCACGTTTTCGTAATTTTTCGACCCCCAGATCAAACCTTTCTCATAGAGAAAGAGCGTCCGCCGTCTGGCTGTGTCGGTCTTCGGTTTCGCGATCCATTCGGCTGCCTGCATCAGCTGTTCTTTCGTGATGCCAGTCACGCGGACCGCCTCATCAAGATCCTGTGTCAGGTTTGTGGCTTTGAAGCGATCAAAGTGGTCCGTGCGGTTTGTAATGAAGGACTGATCGTGCCACTTCTGTTCGTAGACGATCCGAGAAAGAGCGTTCAGGAGAGCGATATCGGTTCCGTTATTGATCTGAAGATGCAGCACATTGGCTTTCCCGGCCACCGTTTCGGCAATCGCCACCGTCGACGTCCGCCGCGGATCTACGATGATGATCTTCCCTGGCTGGTGGGGTTCTCCGGAGAGCAGTTGCTGCTTCTTGGCCATCGTCGCACCGGAAAGATTCGGCAGCATGTGTTCCAGAAAATAAATGGATTGGGTCTCGTACGAGTTGGCGCCGATCAGTACGATCGTGTCGGCCAATTCTGCGTCAAGGTAGGCTGAAGGAAGGGCGGCAACCCCAGCGTCCCCCGAGGCAAAGACCTCACTGTTGTAGGCTGGCCGATTGTGAATCGAGGCCATCTGCGTACCGATGCCGGTAAAGAAGAACTTGCCGACAGCCCAATTGTTCTCAAATCCTCCACCGCCTCCGCCATGGTCGAAGAATTTCATGGCGATGGCATCCGGTCCCCATCGATCAAGAGAGGCTTTGAGCACATGCGCACCGAGTTCGATCGCCTCTTCCCAGGTCGTGGGAAGCTGTGCGCCGCCTCGATAGATGAGGGGGTGGGACAGCCGATCGGCGGTCGGTCGATCCGGGCCATAGAGAACGGACCCGTGAGTACCGCCGCGGATCGAATGATTCCCCTTATTCACCACGCAATCCGAATCAGGAAGTACGACGACATGATAGCGGCGTCCATTGCGCTCCGAGACGATGCTGTGCATGGAAGGCGAAATCCATTTGCCTGACCGTTCGGCTTGTTGCTTTGTGAAGTCTGCTTGAAGGGCATTGTGGTTCGGCTTTGGCCCTCCTTCCGTTCCCTGTGGCCACTTGAAGACACGATACCCGCATCCCACGATGCAGTAGGAGCACACGGTGGTGAATTGCTGGGCATCAGTGGGAGGAATTGGAACCCGGTCCTCTCCATGATAGGTCGTGCTCATAAAGAATCTCCTTGTCGTCTTGCTTGTGTCATGCCGAGTCAGGCCAAAATGTTCGCCTGTCGGCCATAGATCAAACCTGTGATCCCAACCGCGTAGATGTCACCGTGAGCATCTACCTCCAGTTCGAGCTGCGGCAGATTATCTGTCGCGTGGCCGATGACGATGAGCCCACCTTTGGAAGCGTCGAACATGGCGTAGTGGAGCGGGCAATGGAAGGCTCCTGTCTCCGCGCGATAGGTTAAGGTGCCACCCATATGAGTGCAGTAGCGACTAAACCCGACAATATCGTGATCGGGGCCTACTCCGTTCACCGCTTCCCGTCCTAGTTTCAAAAGGCTGATAGGCGAAAAGGTATCAGGGTACGTTAGGGAGAGGCCGTTTCCGATAGACAGCTCGGTGAGGTTCGTTAGCCTTGTGCGTGGATAAGGTAATGCCGTAGTCAGAGTCGAACAGGTCCGGGGTTCAGCAGCTTGGCCGATCTGTGGCATGGTGCTCACCGTGCAGGCGCCGGCGACACAGGCGCCAAGCCTTAAGAACATTCTTCGCGAAAGGTCGCTCATCGGGTGCTCCCTTCAAGAATCATGATAGTTCCTGTCTAAGAATCTATGCTTTACAACATGTACTGGAATCGGGTGAAGACTTCGTAGACGTTTTGAACGACGCCTGTTGCCTGCGTTCGATTGGCCAGAAAGTCACCCATGAAGGCGTTCGCCGCACCGACATCGAGGTTCAAGTTCTTTGCCATATTGTAGGTCAACATCAGTCCGACTTCTGTGCCCATATATGAAGCATCGTTGCGTGTGCCAAACCCGCGCGAACGAGCTGCTGAGAAGTAGGCGCTTTCCAAGGTGCCGTTCAGTTTGGGGAGGATAGGAAACTTGAATTGACCTTGGACCGTAATAAGTCCCGCTCCACCGTTGTTCAGATTGATGCCGACGTCGTTCACGTCGCTAGGAGCATTAGCATTGAAAATATGCGAGTATCCCCAAAACCCGTTTGTTCCTAGAATCGCCTCGGGGGTCGTGAACTGATTGCTGAAATGGCCTTCCTTATCGCCGGAGGCATACAGCGCGAAGAGATTCACTGTTGTGGGGCCGATCGGGAGACTGCCTTCGAACTTTGCCGAATACCCCGTGTGATTGTTGCCTGTTAGGCCGGTTCCGATCCTCCCGACGTTTAACATCACGTAACTGTTCCAGGCGCCAGTGCCAAGGAGAGACCCGGAGGCAGTCAGCGCAAACCAGTTCTCGTGAGTGTCCCCGATATTGATGTTTTCGGTCTTTCCGAGGTTCAGCGAATAAAAATGTCCGCCGACTTTGAGTGGAAATGGGCTGAATGGGACAGGAATATTGTAATCGACGGCCCACAGGTCGCCGTCTTTGCCGAATCCTTGTCCGATCGTACCGGCCCGCAGATCGGCAGCAATACGATAGAAACCGAGTCGGTAGTCGCCTGTGCCAACTTTTCCTCCTAGCGACACGCCACCGACATGAAAATCCCATTCGCTATCCCATAAGACGCGTCCGACTTGGTCCATGGTCGGGAGGATACCGGCGACTAAGGTGTGATTCTCGATGGGCGTCACGTAAATATAGCCGTACCGTACCCCGCGGGCTTGCAGCCTGTTGAATGCGTTGGCGGTTCCATCGGGGTTTGCTCCGGTTTCTCCACGCGGGTCGCTTGCCGCCGGACTGGATCCGCCAAAGCCTCCACGATATTCCAGTTGAATATAGGCGCCCACATTCTCCGAGCCCCTTTGCTGGATGTCGAAGGCCAACCGCATACGCTGACGGAAAAAGTCATAGTGCTCGGTATCTCCAAAGTTCAGCCGACCAGGACCGGTTCCGGCCGTAGGCAGACTCCCGCTATTTACACCGCTGGGAATGTTGCTGGCGTTATACATGACTCTGTATTGTGCCCACATCCGTAAGCGAAGGCTTTCTATCGGCACGGTATAAGAGTTTTCTTCGGCTGGTTCTGGAAATGAAATCTGGTCGGCATAGCTTCGACCGAACTGTGCCCCGAGTCCCACCAGCATCATCAAGACAACTGTCAACCATCCTTGATTTGAAAACAGTTTCGTCACATCCTCCTCGCTAAACCAATTTGCGAGCGGGATATATCTCATATACACATGTAGAAATCTACATATGATATGACGCGGGACGGTCTATGTCTTCACCGTGCATTCCTGTGAAATGTGGATGGACTAGTGCGGACTACCAATTGCTGAGGCAGACACAGTCAATCTAGACACCAGTAACTAGTCGATCGATACATCTATTTCTTAGAGTCTATCCCCTCATGCCGCTGACATATGCAGCAGTCAGGGGGTCTTGTGGCTCCTCAAATAGCTGCTTAACCGTTCCGCTCTCGATCAACCGACCCGCTTCGTGTTGAACCCAGAAGAAGGCGGCATGGTCCGCGATACGTCGAGCCTGGGCTAGATTGTGGGTGACGATCAGGATGGTATAGCGCTCTCGCAGGCTGACGATGAGGTCCTCAACGATGCCGCTGGAGAGCGGATCCAGGGCGCTGCAGGGTTCATCCATCAACAATACTTCCGGGGCAAGAGCCAAGGATCTGGCGATACAAAGACGTTGTTGCTGGCCACCGGAGAGGGCCAAGGCCGGCGAGTCTAGCCGATCCTTGACCTCGTCCCAGAGGCCGACATCACGTAGGGTTGCCTCAACCGTCTGCGTGAGCTGTGCTCGATCCCGCACACCGTGCTCGCGTAATGGGAATTCTAGATTTCGTCGGATCGACAGGGGAAAGGGGTTCGGTTTCTGGAAAATCATGCCAATGCGTCGGCGAAGTTGGATCACATCAAGGCCTGGCGCCAACACATCAAATGTCTCGATTCTGATCCGTCCGGAGACGTGACACCCTGCAATCAGATCGGTCAAACGGTTTAAACAAGTGAGGAAGCTGGTCTTCCCGCATCCAGAAGGCCCTACAAGAGCGGTGATGCATCCCTTGTTGATGGACAACGTCACATCCTGAAACGCCGGCTTTCCCCCGTAGTGCAAACTAAGCCGATCGACTTCAATGAAGGGCTGAAGGATATTGCACGAGGCTCGATCCCCGATTGGATATCGGGGGTGCGACCCCGTGATGGGTTCGACTGGTGTCATACGGTCACGATCCTTCGACGGAGACCGAAGGTTGCCAGCCAGGCTGCGGTACCATTGATGGCAAACAACATGATGATCAAGACCAGTGAGGAGGCGTAGGCATTCGCGTCTCCGCCGGACACGTTCATCGAAAGGTCAAAGATGTGAATGGACAGTGCGCGACCGGAATCGAGCAGCGACTCCGGCATCCGATCCACATAGCCGCTCGTGAAGATGAGCGCAGCGGTCTCCGCGATCGCTCGGCCTACCCCTAGGACTAGGCCAACCAAGAGTCCTGGCACGGCCGCCGGCAGCAAGAGGTGAATAAGCGTCGTGGTACGCGACAGTCCCAGTGCCGCGGCGGAAAGGCGATAATCGGCGGGCACGGCGCGAAACCCTTCTTCGGTGGAGCGGATCAAAATCGGCAACACCATGCAGGCGAGAGTCAGTCCGCCGGCCAAGATCGAAAACCCGAGTCCCAATGTCTTGCAAAAGAAGGCATTCCCGAAGAGACCGAACACGATCGAGGGCACGCCAGCGAGGACGTCGAGGCTGCGACGGGTCAGCCGCCCGAACAGACTGGAGTCAGATGTAAACTCGGCGAGGAGGACGGCGGTGCCGATGCCGATGGGCAGGGATACGGCAAGGCAGACTCCCAGAATCAGGGCTGTTGAGACCAAGATAGGCCCGATCCCGCCTCGACGACCGGCGTTCTCCGGGGGGGTTGTGAGAAATGTCCAGGAAATATGGCTGAATCCGTGCCAGACGATATCTCCCAGGAGCCAGCCGAACGTGACGGTCACAAGAACCGCAGCTCCCCAGACGGACACGAAGGCGAGCCACTCGCGAAGACCCTGTAGTAGTTTCGCGGCTTCAGCCATAAATTCTCCCACGACTGATCCATTCTGCCGAGGCGATAAGCACCACGATCATGGCCATCAAGACGAGCCCGCTGACGAACAGCGCCGCGCGATGGTCCCCGAGCGCATAGGCCATTTCCAGGGCGATGTTGGCGGTCAGTGTGCGGATCGGATCGAAGAGGCTGGAAGGAGTCTGGACCACATTTCCACAGACCATCAAGATCGCCATTGTCTCACCAATGGCACGGCCGGTTTCCAGAATCACGCCGGTGAACAACCCCGATTTGGCTGCCGGAAACACCACACCTCGGATCGTTGCCCATCGCGGGAGTCCCAATGCTGCGGCTCCACGCAAATAGTGTTGAGGCACGTTGGCGAGACTCGCATCGGCCATCAGTGCGATCGTGGGGAGGATCATGATTGCGAGGATCAGGATCCCGGCCAAGAGACTCGGGCCGGGTGGGTGAACCTCACCGATTAAAGGAACCAACACGACAAGTCCCCAGAATCCATAGACCACGGATGGAATGCCGGCGAGCAACTCGATCAGCCGTCGATAGGGTCTGGCCAGGGCGAGGGGCGCATAGTAATGGCAGAAGACGGCGGAGAGAATGCCTAACGGTGTTGCGATCAGCACGGAACCGGCCATGGCGAACAGCGTTCCCCACAACATCGGAGTGAGGTTGTAGAGGCCTTCAGCTGGGTGCCAGGACGGGTCGGTCAAGAATCGGAGCAGACCGACATGATAAAGAACGGGAAGTGCCTCCACGATCAAGAAGACGACGATGAATAGGACGATTGTGCCGGCGATGGCCGCGCTGCCGCGCAACAGCCAGCACAGGAGCACGTCAATCGACCAATGGGACGAAGTATTGTTGTGTGATAATGTCATGGACAGCTTTGGATAACGCATAGTCGATAAAGGTTCTGGCCAATCCGGCCGGTGCGGTCCGAGTGACGATGTGCAACGGACGGGAGATCGGAAAGGTTCCATTCCGCACGGTTACAGTGGAGGCCGGAATGCCTCCCACGGGGAGGAGCTTGATGGGTACCCCCTGCAATTCATCATATTCCGCTGTCCCGATGGAGACATATCCGATCGCGTTGCGATTACCCGCGACAGTCTTGACGCCTTGCTCGTTATCGCCGATCACCACCTGTGCTTTGACGTCCGTGTTCTTCAATTTAAAGTAGTGAAGAAATACTTCCAGCGTGGACCGCCCCTCGGCTTTGTTCACGACGGTGATGGTCGCATCTTTCCCGCCGACGTCTTTCCAATTGGTAATCTTGCCCGTGTAAACCGCGATCACTTGTTCATCGGTGAGGGACTGGACGGGATTTTCTTTGTGCAGAATGATCCCAACTCCGTCGCGGGCGATGGGAAACGCATGCAGGTCCTTCTCTTCATCTTTCATCGCACGCGAGACCATGCCGATGTCGGCAAGACCTTGGCGTGCATCGGCGACTCCGCGGGATGAACCGCCGGTCTGTATATCCACGCGTACTTTGGGGTAGAGGCTCTCGAAGCGTTTGCCGATCTCGGCGATCAATGGAGCCACGGTACTGGAGCCCGTAATCACCAGCTTGCCCGAGAATTGATCGGACGTGCCTGTTTGGGCCATTGCCCATCCCGGCACCCCCAATAGGACAATCAGTAGAAACGCGAGAAGCACGCCGTCGATTTTCTTTCCGTAGGCACCGAGATATCTAAACATATCAATATCTCCATATATTAGGCAGAAGCTGCTTTTCATGCGACCGTTCCGCCGCACGATGAGCCGGAACCGGCCGTGCAGCCGTAACAATGATTCCGTGTCACGATCCGACGATGATGGAGCTGAGTTGGATCGAAGTCACGGATATGCGACAGCGCTCCATGGTCGACCGTCAGTTCCAGCATCTGGTTGAAGTCACAATCGTACAGTCTCCCGTCCCAGCCGACGGACAAGGTATAACGGCACATGACGCCGGCGGCGGCGGCGGGGTTAAACGAGGTGGTGAGGCGTGTCATGTATTGATCGTAGTTGCCGCTTTCAAGAAGGAATTCCAGGAACCGGCTGATCGGCATATTGGTGATCGTATAGAGCCGGTTGAACTCAATGCCGTGCTTGGTGCGCAGCTCTTTCTTGAACTGCGCTTCGAGGGCTTCTTGCTTCGGAGGGAGAAACGCGCCGACGGGATTATAGACCAGGTTCAAGACGAGGCCGCTGTCTGGTCGTCCATAGCCGAATCGGTTCAAGAGATGCAGTGCCTCGATCGATTTTTCAAAGATCCCATCCCCACGCTGGGCATTGGTCTGGCCGGCGCGATACGAGGGGAGCGAGGCAATGACCTCGACCTGGTGATGGGCGAGAAATTCCGCTAAATCAGCCTGTGAAGGAAGCAGCAACACGGACAGATTGCAGCGATCCATGACGTGTCGGCCCAGCTTGCGGGACTGTTCGACGAGCCAACGAAAATTCTGATTGAGTTCCGGCGCACCACCGGTGATATCCACCGTAGGAATGGCTGTCATGGCCAGAGCTCGGATACAGTATCCTGCCGTTTCCAAAGACATAGTCTCAGGCCGATCAGGGCCAGCGTCCACATGGCAATGGCGACAGGTTTGGTTGCAGAGTTTGCCCATATTAATCTGAAAGACGCTTATTCCGGTCGCACGGAGAGGATAGAGGCCGGCTCGATCGAGTTGCACCTCAAAAGAGGGGTTTGAGCTGGGCTGTTCCAGCACTTTAAGTTGTTCGGAAGCAGAGGCGAGAGGATTGTGTCGTCCCAGTAAGGTCAACGGCATATCGGTTCCAATAGGACAGAGAGGAATTTTTTCAGTACGCGATGGTCCTTAGCGCGTACGACGGATCGTCATCAAGGCCGACTCGGGAAACCGTAACTCGCAGCAACCAAAGTCCAGGGCTTGTCCTTGCCCTTTTGCCAGAGCGCGTTGAATTTCAGGCGTCACTCTGTAGCACACCTGTTTGCCGCACCGATGCCCTTCAACCAGTCCAGAATCCCGCAAAATACGGAGATGATGGGAGGCATGAGGCTGGGAGCAGTCGATCTCTTGCACGAGATCCGTCACGCATTTTTCACCGACGAGCAACGATTCTAAGATACGCAGTCGAGTTTCATCGCCCAGCGCCTTGAGAATCAACGCACATTGGCGAGGAGTGAGCACGTTAGCATTGCGGGCAGCCCTCATCAGCAACAGCCTCCGTCAGGGGAACAGGTCACTGCATCACCACTCACGGAATTTCCGGCTCGATTCAAAATGACAAAGTGGGACTTATATCCTTCATCTTCTAGAACGGTCACCGTTTTTGAGCAGATCTCCAATGGTTCTCCTCGGCGATAGATATGGTGATCGTCATCGGCTGCCTCGACGAATGGGCCGGCCAGCAACGCATAGTGGCCTTGCCATGTGCAAGGAGCATCAGCAGGGAGAACAATGCTCCAACGCGGATCGTGCTTGTCCAGCCGGATTGGCTCGGTGGTGAGAAGGAAATGATCGGCGAAGGGAGGAGCGTTTAGCAGGCTTGCGTTGTCTGGCGCGATTGGCTGTGGAATGCCGCGCTCAAAGCTCTTCCCCTGTTCATCCACCACACGGCTGAAGGGGCCGCGAAGGGTGGCGTAGCGGATCGAGAAGTCTGTCGCTGAATGGGGCACCTTATACCCGGTCAACGTCACGGAAAAGAAATGAATGCCGTCGATCACGCGCCAGGGTGAAAACTTGACGAGATGGATGCCAAGAAATCCGGCTGCCGTCATGCCGGTCACGTAGTCGGCGAGCGTCAACGCGCCGGACAAACAATCGCCCCATTTCTGGGTATCGTGGACGAGATACTGCGGCACGATTTGATCCGACACGATGTCGGAGATCGTGAATCGCCCGCCGGGTTTGGCCACCCGGTACATTTCGCGAAACACCTTCCGTTTGTCCGGTGCCAGGTTGATGACGCAATTCGAGATGATCAGATCGATCGTCCCGCCATCGACCGGCATCGCGTCGGCCAGGCCTTTGCGGAACTCCACATTCGATGAAGTGTAACCGAGGTTGGCTGCTACAACTGCGGCATTCTTACGGGCGATGTCCAACATTGTATCGGTCATGTCGATGCCGATCACACGTCCGGCAGGACCGACCAGCCGAGACGCCTCAAAACAGTCGATGCCGCCGCCTGACCCGATGTCCAAGACCGTCTCACCGGCTTGCACCGTCTTGAGGCCTGCCGGTGTGCCGCAGCCATAAGAGATTTTGAGCACTGCTTCAGGAATGAAGGTTTTGAGGTGCCCCATGTCGTAGCTGGTGGGGCAGCACATCTCCTCGCCGGTACTGGCAGCTTTCGCATAACGGTCGCTGACTTTTTGCGTGATTTCATCGATGGGCATAGCCGGCCTCGTAGAGTTGATCAGAATACCCGCGAAATATGTGTATCAACACTTCACCTATCGGGTCAATCGGAGCGTCCCCAAGTAGGCAGCGAAGGCATGAATAGAAACATCCAGCTATCTACTTGTCAGGAGTCGGTTTTTGGACAAAAATCTTACAGGTGTTTCGAAGTAATTGGTTGGAAGGCGGCAACGTTGGCTGGTTACCTATTACCTGACCCAGGCAGAGAAGCACGGGGGAAAAGCAAGGTCCTCCATGGAAAAGGGCGTGAATCTCAACGTGAGGCTGGCTGATCGGATCAGTCGAAAATGTCAGCAGCCGTTGGTCTCGTGCTGCTGGGTGAGCTGATTAGTTTATGGAAGGCTGAGTTCAGAAGCTTTTCGCAGTATTCTGTGTTCAGCGGTCATGGGGTTGGTGGCAGGGGAATAGTCGAACGTCGGTCGTGCTCAGCGATTGCTGATCATTGCAAACACGAGCTGTTCCACCCGCGCTTTTCGCTTGATCTGGGCGCGCGACATGGGGCGCGACGCGGTGGGGGTGTGACGAGGTAACGTGGATGTATGGCCATGATGCCGGTCCTGTTCTCCGCTCCCGTATTGGCCCTGCTCTGATTCTTGAACGATGAGCTCTTGGTGCAGTTGCCACAGCTTAATCTGCAGCTCTTCGAACGACTCTCCATAGGCCTCTTGCTCTTGGTAGCCTTCCAAGTAGCCGCGCCACCCGTCTCCGTCTTGCACGATAATGTATTTCGTGGAACGCATCAGGGAAAGTATAGCTGGTCATTCCAGATGCGCAAGTGAAGAGAGGAAATAGACTGCCTGCTCTTCACAAAAACATCTTTTTCAACGGTCGTGAACCGGTGCTCGCAGAGCACGTCTGATTCCGTATTATTGATAAAGCGAAACGCTCGACACGTGACCGCAATGCAGCTCGTGAAATCCGTCACGCCGATGGTTCAGTCAATAAGCCTGTCGATTTGGCTGGAAAAGATCGACAAGAACGGCGTTCACCGCTACATTTCGAAACAGGCGTTCTGAATTTCAATTTCGTACTCCGAAGGAGTGCGGGGAGGAGCCAAGACATGATGCCAACTCAAACACCGACGGATGCACAGTTGAAGGACCAGGCGATCAGGCAAGCGCTGGCGGGCGATACGGCTGGGGCGCGACAGACGGCCAGCGAAATGGTCGACAGGCGGTATCTGCGAGAAGCCTGGCAAATGATGCTGTTCATCGAATCGGAACGTGGCAATGTCCAGGCCGTAAAGGACACGATCGTTTCATGTCCTGATCCGTCGCTCTTGGCCAGCCACTTCTACCTTGAGTTGCCGCAAGTCTTCGTCAAGGCCGGAAATCGGTCCGGGGGCATCGAGATTGCCAAGGCCATGGGCGATGCCGGAGTCTTGCCGCTCATCGGCATTGTCGCCCATCTGGCGGAGGACGGTGATATCGCTGGGGTGCGAGAAGCGCTCGCTTATGTCGATGAAGATTTGAGAGCGATGATCATGCGCAAAGTGAGTGCCTATCAGCCGAAGATCCAGCGACTTGATGGACTGAATCTGGTGGGAGACCAGGCTGCTGAGGCCAATTCACTGGCAGCCTGACCAGTTCGACGACACAATGCTCCCGTTCCTACCTCCATGCCTGCGGGGGACTTGCCTCGAGAAGAGGCTTATCCTACGGCCTAGAGCACGATCCGTCTTCCACTGATTGCATCGGGAAAAATCTGAGAGGCCCCGGTGCGGTGGTTGCATACCCACCGACACCGGGGCCTCTACGATGAGCGATACGAAATTGCCGGTTCTACGGAACCGGATTCTGCTGCGCTGCCGTGAGCTGGCTCTTGAATTCGGTCGGCAGCTTCTGCACCCAGCCATTATAGACATTGGGCACAGGCAGTACGCCTTGGCCGCCCATGCCTTTGTTGCCGGTAATCGTGTCATCCTTCGCTGTTGTGGCATCGTCGACTAACACGACCCAGCCGGCAATGACCGGCGCGTCCGGCCCCGTTTGGGTCACGATTCCATCATTATCGGCATCGTAGTCCAAGACGATCAAGCGATTGGAGAACTTGCTGGTGACATAGGCGTAGTACCCGCCGCCTTTCTTGGCTCCGAAGTTCACGCCATGGCATCCGGGATCGCAGGGAACCATCGCCACCAAGGTGTCATCGCTGGTTCGAATGATGGTGATCGTCCCAGTCAAGGTGTTCCCCGTGACCACGAATTTCCCATCGGGGCTGACGGGAGTTTGAATCGGCAGACCGCCGATCGGTCCGGTGATGTCACCTGTGATCGGATCATAGTTGCCATTCAGCAGGAGCGGGATATCCTTGATCTTATTACCGGTTGCCATGTTGATCACGGAAGTACTGTGGCCCAGGTAGTTGGAGACATAGTACTTCGTCGAGGTGGGGTTCATGGCGGCTGCAATCGGCAAGGGGCCGGTTGCAGGCTTGTGCTTGATGACATCTAGGACGAAATCAAAGAGCGTCGAATCATTCGAATTGGAGTTAGGGGTGGCCATGGTTTTGCCGTCATGCCCCATCCAATGCGCGTGTGGCTGGGTCTGTGCAGCGCCAGGGGCCTGCATCAGAATCCTGCCCTGGCCCCCCGGACGTGCCGGGTTGATGGTAATGTCCCCATTCGCCGCCTTGTTCAGCTCGACGACCGAATCTTCACCGTTCAAGGTCACGTGCACCTGTTCCGTATCCACTCTTGTCATCACGTGGGCGGGATCTTCGCCGGCGACGATTTCTTTCAAGAGTGCTCCGGTCGCGCTATCGATCGAGTAGATGCTCTTGCCATGCCATTCCGTGTTATAGATTTGCTTCTGATCATGACTGGCCCACATGTTGTGGGCGTTATTCATCTTTTGGGCCGGCAGCGCGATCTTGCGCGTTACCTTCCATTTGTCCGTTCCTTCCACATCGACCACGGTCATCGTGCTGGGATAGGCCGGACCTTTGCCGGCGCTCTCCTCGTACTGCGTGTCGACCCAGACTTCACCCACCCCGTCAATAGTGGGGTTTTGCACTGGCGGGATGGTGTCGCCGTCAAACGCTCCCTGGAGCGCCGCATTGAGATCTGGAACGACGGCCTCAACGCCATTTGCATTCGCGACGCGGACGGGAACGGCGGGATAGGTTGGCTTATACTGTTCTCCAACCTTGGTATAGTCTTTCCAATTCGACGGACTGGTGACGACGAAGAACGCACGCAACAACCTGAGGCCAATGTTCGAATTACTCGGAAGCGCGGTGCCCGCATTCGCCGGATTTGTGACGCCGACCAAGTGAAGTTTGTTGCCGATGTCCAGCCCTTGCGTCGCGGGATCATCTACGATCACGCCTGCCAACATGTAAGGATGGACCTTGCATACAAACACATGGAGGCCCGGAGTGGTCAAGGTCACTTCATGGTCATTTTTATTCGCAGTCGGCTGATCAATCTGCTCGGACGGGAGTGACGCGCCTGGGAAAATCAGGCTCGTGACCGTATGAAAGCTTTCCACGCGAGACGGACCATTGAACGACCGCGTTTGCAGGAACCGAATCTTCTGGCCAGGCGGCACAACCGCAAGTGAGTTGGTGCCGGCGATGGTGTTGCGGGTATCGAACCAGCGCCCTGCCTCGTCCGTCACATCGAAATATGTCGTGTTGGCCGTCGGCAGTGGCGGAAACGGGTTAGCTGCCGGCGGCGCAATCTCGTCGCCTGAACAACCGGCCACTCCTGCCGCAAGGCAAAGAGCAGCTCCTAACGGAACGAACCTCTTCATGAAAGCGCCTCCTTTTGAGATGAGAGAATGGCACCTGTTACCTGACTGCTGCGATCCGTTGAACTGAACACGCGGACGGTGGGAAACGCATGACCCAATGCGCCCAATCGTCGTGAAAATTGGTGGCCGTATAATGCATGAAATATAGAAAATCAATACCTAACGATTAGTAACGATAAGTATATGCACCCATTCATGACGATATGTGCGTGCCGTTCAGTCACCGAATGTTCCGTTGCTCAGCAAACTATGTGCCATTGAGGACAATTGGCTTGCGTAAGGCGTTACTTTTGAAATGACGCCACGTTGTGCTTCTATAGCCTATCGACCTCTCTCGGTTTTATAGAATCGAATTAGATACACCGCATGAAGCGAATTGGATACAGCCTGGACTAGGCTCTAGCTGCCCAGTCATGTCACAGGTGTACTTCCCTCACCTCTATCCCAGCCCCCCAGCGCGTGACAGTGCCTGTTCCATGAAGCCGTATGCCTCTTGCTGGGGCCTGGAGACGAGAGAGATGGCAAGGAATGTTGTATGAGAGGTAATCGCGCGCACGGCCTGCTCGACTTGCCGACAGTCGGTCATTTATACTCGATTCGCTGTGATCGCTATCACGACCCTATCCTTCTGATTCGCCTTCGCTGTGGATGATCTCACTCGACAACTGAGCGAGCGATTCGGCTTTGCCGCGTTTCGGCCAGGCCAAGAAGCCGTGATCCGCGCCGTGTTGGCGGGGCGCGATGCGATGGCGGTCATGCCGACCGGGCAAGGGAAGTCGCTCTGTTATCAAATGCCGGCGACCCTGCTCCCTGGGCTGACGCTGGTGATCTCTCCTCTAATCGCATTGATGCAAGATCAGGTAGCTGCTATGAAGCAACGGAAGATTGCCGCCGCGGCGTTTCACTCCAGCCTCACTGGAATTGAGAAGAACCGCGTGATGCAGGATCTCCAGCAGCGGCGGCTGCAGCTGCTGTACGTGGCGCCGGAGCGGATGCAACATGAGGGATTTCTCCGGTTGTTGCGTTCGCTCTGGGTTTCGTTGCTGGTGGTCGATGAAGCGCACTGTATTTCCCAGTGGGGCCATGATTTTAGGCCAGATTACCTCAAGATCGGCCGCTTGCGTCAGGAGCTTACGAGTCCACCTTGCCTGGCGCTGACAGCCACAGCCACTGCTCGTGTGCAGACGGATCTCTCCCAGCGGTTGTCGCTTCGCGATCCCTTTCGCCTCGTCGCAGGCTTTCGTCGGGCCAACCTCGCCCTTTCCGTGCATCTCGCTCAGTCCCGCCACGACAAGCTGTCGACGCTGGGACGCTTGGTTCGCGAGACGGAGAAGGGAACGATCCTCGTCTATTGCGCCACTCGCCGAGCCGTGGAGGAGGTCGCGGCATGGCTGGGACAATCCCACCCCTCGGTCGGCTATTACCATGCCGGTCTTTCGGATGAGGAACGTCGAATAGTCCATGAGGAGTTTCGCCGAGGAACGGTGCGAATCCTGGCCGCGACGAATGCCTTCGGCATGGGCATCGATAAGCCGGACGTCCGCTTGGTCGTCCATTTCGACATTCCTGGAAGTCTCGAGGCCTATTACCAGGAAGTGGGGCGTGCCGGTCGCGATGGACGGCCCGCGGCGTGCGCGTTGTTGTTCCATGAGCGTGATCTGGCCACGCAAGAATACTTTATCGAGCAGGCATCAAAAGATCCTGAGGGCACGGATCGCGCTGGGCGAATGAAGACGCTTCTTCAAGAAATGTTGGGGTATGTTTCGACGTCGGCCTGTCGGCAGCTCGCGATTCTTGAGTATTTCAGCGACGATGCCGAGCTGGCGTTGGGCCCATGCGGTCTGTGCGATCGTTGTGCCACGCCGGCGCAACTGCCTGGCCGCTCGATCTCCCACAAAACCGAAGTTTCCGGGAAGGCCATATTGGAAACCGTGTCCTGGTGCATGGGGCGGTTTGGCATGGGCCGCATCGTCGACATGCTTCGTGGAAGCCGTTCGAAAGCGCTGTTGGCCTATGGCGCAGAAAACTGTCCGACATACGGTCTCTGTCGGGCACAGACCAAGCCGGTTGTGACTGGTCTGGTGAAGAATCTCATTGAGTCAGGGTATCTTCGCGTTGAAGGGACCGAGTATCCCACGCTCGAATTGACGTCCAAGGGGCGAGAGGTGCTGCAAGGGATTTGTGCGGTGGCATTGCCACAGGGAGAGGAACCTCAAGTCGATGTATCGGTGGACAAGCCTCGTCGCTCGTCTGCCGCCTTCGCAGGCATCGCTCAGGCGTCAGTGCCGGATCGACAACTGGTTGAACGGCTTAGGCAACTCCGTTCTGAACTGGCCGAAGAAGAGGGAGTTGCGCCGTTCCTGATTTTTCACGATAAAACGTTGAAGGCGATTGCTGGTTACAAGCCAGGGACGCCGGCAGCCTTGTTAGAGATTCCGGGTATCGGTGAGATGAAAGCAGAACGCTACGGCCGGCGGGTGTTGGCTGTGGTCAATAAAGATCAATAACCATCAGCGCGGCTGGTTATCAGCGGTCGACACTCGGCTCGCAATTCATACTGAAAGCCATGGAAAGTCTTGGGAGTCCACGAGAAAGAACACGTGAGGTGGGCGTCGCCGTCTGCCAGGCTCGAGCAGGGCTCGCTACGTAGACGATAGCCCGTTGCCTGTCTGTTACTGCCGGGCGAACGGGGAGCGAGCCGTGACGAGCTCACGAGGAAGTAAGTCGGAACCCAGCTATGCTGCCTGAGCTTGTGCAGCGAGCGGTTGCACCACACGCGACGCGCGTCTTCTGATTCTTCGAGCCTCGTGCATCATCCGATTATAATGGATGAGGGGATCCTCGATATTGCCGCATGTTACGCAGCGCAGCCCCCGCATCCACATCGGCACATAACTTTCTTTCATATCCAGTAAGTGATCCTCAACCATCAAGCCGCTGCATCTCGTGCATGTCATGGGAGTCCCTCCTTGGTATTCAGTCGAGCAGCTCTGCTCGTCCTCATGATTTACTAGTTTTCCATGTGCAATGGTGATGCCAAGGAGGACGCTGTTCCGTTATGCCGAGGAAGATGATCGAGAGATGCGAATTAGGCTGCCTCCTGAGGTCCGATCGCTAGCTACCGCCGCATGGATTCAGTGCCGGACGTATCTAGAGTGATACTCCCGATGAGACAAAACGATACAGGTTTAGGAATAAAGACCCCATCTTGCATGATACGGAATGAAGGACCCCCAACATGTCATTGACGGAATCATTCCGGCCCCCGATAATGCGCCGAATCGTGGTACGGAGGGGACCATCCATTGTGAACCGCGAGTATGTAGCTGACCATCGATGACGCCTGCCCAACTTGCCAAGGTGCTCCTGGTTCAGGCCTGCGAAGAACATGATCCGGACCACAAGTTTATCTTGCGGTACGAGCGGGAGTTGCCTCGTCATGAAGGATCTGGTCCTACAGGTGATACGGCCACACAAGATCCTGCCTGTGCTGGGGAGGCTTCGGTCATTGAGCGGGCTGAGCACATATACGATCGCCTGACGCAGAAACATCCTACGCTCACTTCGGCATTCGCCGTTCTGCGGATCAAGACGCCGGTCACGTTGCTTATCGGCTGTGCGTTGGCAGGAGGCTTCCTCGCTGACCCGATAGGCCCTGCGGGTCAGATTAACCTCCTGAATTTTCCCCTCCTGACACTCCTCATCTGGAATGCTGCTGTCTATGTCGGTGTGTTCTACAACACGATCGTACCTCGACCATCGCGAGATCGGCCGCAGCCGGGCTTGCCGGGGATGGTGGAATGGCTCTTGGGACTCAGCGTGAAGGGCCGGCTCAGGCGACTTCGGTCTGATCGCGCACAGAGTTCTGACGAACAGCAATGGATAGCAGTATCTCTTGCGACGTACGCCACCCGCCTGCTCCACAGCGGCCGCGAATTGTTGATCACCCATGCCCGCAGCCTCCTCCACGCTGCCGCAGCCGCGCTGGCAATCGGCGTGATCGCGGGGCTCTACCTGCGTGGCTTCAGTTTTCTGTACAAGGCAGGATGGGACAGCACGTTCATGGAGGTTGAGGGAGTCCACACCTTTCTTTCCATCCTCTTCTCTCCGGCGAGGTGGCTCTTGGGGATCCCGATGCCCGGCGTGGAAGCCATCGCCGACCTGCGCGGTACGGCCAGGGGCAATGCGGCGCTCTGGATTCATTTCTGGGCGATGACGACGATACTGTTCATTGTCCTGCCGCGAACCCTGTTGGCTGCGGCTGCATGGATGCGCAAGGCCCGACTGGCCGCTAATGTCCAGCTGCCGAGCAACGAACCGTATTTCCGGGGCCTGTTGAATCCCTATCGAGGGAAAGGGCTGCTTGTGGAGGTGCTGGCCTATAGCCATCGCGTGAAGGAGGGCGACGATCGGCTTCTGGCATTCCTCAGCGACGCATTCGGCACTCTGGCGGATATCCACATGGGAAACTCTGTCCAATACGGCGACTCCCATCCACACTTTCCGGTCGACACTGATCGATCTCTGTGCGCTGTCGCGTTGTTCAACGTGGCCCAGGCTCCGGAGGAAACGCACAGCGAATTTTTGGAGGAGCTGAAAACCACGATCCGAGACAGAGGCCGGCCGAACATGCTGCTGGTCCTCCTGGATTGTGAGGCCTATGCGCAGATCGACCATGAGAAGCGGTTGAGGGAACGGTGCCAGGCCTGGGCGACGCTGGCGAAAGAGTGCGGACTGAAGGCCATGAAATACCGAGACCCTTCCGGCCCACTGGATGGGGAGCTGCAAGCCTTGCCCGACTGTTTATGGCCTGGTGATTTTCGGGGAGCACAATGAGTGTCCAAAAATCGCAGATCGCCCTCTCCTTGATTTCCCATACGAATATCGGAAAAACCACGCTGGCCAGGACCCTGCTCCGGAAGGATATTGGCCTCGTCGCCGATCGAGCCCATGTCACGCTCGAGAATCAAAAATATACCGTGCTCGAAACGGAGGACGGGGAGTCCCTGCAGCTATGGGATACCCCCGGTTTTCCCAACTGTCAAAAGATCCTCTCGCGGTTACAGGGAGCCAAGAATCCGATCGTTCGGATTCTGACCGAGGCGTGGGACCGATTTCGTGATCGTCCCTCCTGGTGTGCCCAACAGGCGGTGTTGAATGTCCAGCAAGAGGCGGACGTCGTTCTCTATCTTGTGAATGCAGCTGAAGAACCGAGCATGGCCGGGTATATCGCGCCGGAACTGCAGTTACTCGAATGGATCGGCAAACCCGTCATCGTCCTGCTGAACCAAACCGGCCCTCCCAAAGACCGCCAAGATCAGGAACGCCTGGAACAACCATGGAAGGACTACTTCGCCCGGCATGGCTTCGTCAGGGGCGTGCACAGCCTCGATGCGTTCAGCCGCTGTTGGGTCCAGGAAGGCATTCTGTTCGAGACCATTCAATCGCTGCTGCCCCCAGATGACCGTCAGCGTATGACACGATTATTCGCCGTGTGGCAGAAGGCGAATCTGACCCTGTTCCACACGGCGATGGAGCAATGGGCTCTGCTACTGTCACGCGCTACGAAATCTCGAGTGATGACCAAAGGTGACGGCTCGTCGATGGAGGTTCAGAAACAACAGGCCGTCGATGGCCTCTTGAAGGATCTGGTGAACGAGATTGGGGAGACGACCAAAGCGGTCATTGCTCTGCATGGTCTCGAAGGGGATGCGATCGGTGTGATCCAGGCCAGAATGGAACACGTCGAAGTTCAACGAGGCGGGCAGAGTTGGGGGGAAGCAACGCTTAGCGGGACTGCTATCGGGGGAATCGGCGGAGCCTTGACCAGTGGGGCCTATGCCGGGCTCCATTTGGATGCGGCGACCGGTGGGGTTAGCCTGGGTCTATTCACGGTTGCTGGGGCCGTGGTCGGAGGCGTCCTCGGTTTTCTCGGAGGAGAAGCCTGGGCGGAACGGCAGGCAGGCCACCAGCAGACCCCGGTCATGTGGTCGGATGACTATCTGGATCTGCTGGTCCAAGACGTCATCATCCGATATTTGGCTATTGCGCATTTCGGCCGAGGCCAGGGGCAGTACATTGCGGATCCCGAAGACCCCAGGTTCTGGATCGATAAAGTGAAGACTTTGGTCTCAGGCCAGCGTGCCAATCTGCATGAACGGTGGACACGTTTGCGGGCGCAAGATTCCATAGCCAAAACAGATGAGAAGCCGAAACAACTCACGGCGCTCTTGACATCCATCACGCTCGAACTGCTCTGGAGCGCCTATCCCGCTTCCAAACGGTTTCTGGACCGTCCGACATGAGACCTGGCGGCCTGCCCATCTGACGCTCGCCCTCGGTTGACAGGCCTCTGACCCACACACGAGAATCAATCTCCATGTCATCGAAAGAGATCCAGATGGCTGGCCAACTGGCTGCAGCGGAGCAACAAGACAACGATGAACCGACCTTTCCCCGCTATACCGGGTCGGCATTCCTATCCTACGGATTCAGACCCTTCTTCCTCGGTGCTGCACTGTTTGCCGGTCTGGCGGTTGTGGCCTGGGTGGTGTTGATCATGGGGCAAGCGCCAGCGAGATTTCTCTACCCTCCACGTGAATGGCATGTCCATGAGATGCTGTTCGGGTATCTGCCGGCGTTGATCGCGGGGTTCTTGTTAACCGCCATGCCAAATTGGACGGACCGGATGCCGCTGAGGGGGATGCCGCTCCTATCACTGTTCCTGTTGTGGCTAGGCGGACGGCTCCTGATGGTTTTTCCATGGGCTGGAGCGACGACAGCTGTCGTCGTGGATGGAGCGTTTTTGGTTCTCTTGGCGACTTATATCTGGCGAGAGATTGTTATAGCCGGTAGCTGGGACCGAACGCCGATTGGCATATTGGTCAGCTTGTATGCTTGTGCAAATATGTTGTTTCACGAGGCGGCGTTGCGCGGTGCGCCTACGGACTTCCCAGAGCGCTTCGCGCTGTCGGTGATGACGCTCATGTTGACCATCATCGGTGGACGTCTCACGCCGACCTTTACTCGTGAGTTTCTGGCAGACAGGAACATTGCAACGCTGCCGGAAGTGTTTTCTCCGGTGGATGGTGTCGCAATTGTCTCGGTCCTCGCGGGAGTCATCACGTGGGTCCTTCATCCGGAGAGCGTGGGGGCGGGAGCCATGTTGTTGGTAGCCGGTGTGGCGAGTGTGGTGCGCCTGCTGCGGTGGGGAGGGTGGCGGACCTGGCGCGAGCCGCTCGTGCTGATTCTGCATGTGGGCTATCTCTGGGTTGGGCTGTATTTACTGGCCCTCGGCGCGTCGATTCTAGGAATTGGGCTCTCCACGGCGAATGCGGTTCATGTCCTGACCACAGGAGCGATGGGTACGATGACGCTCGCGGTGATGACCCGTGCAAGCCTCGGCCACACCGGACGGCCTCGGCATGCCGATCGGCTCACTATGGCAATGTATGTTCTGGTCAATCTCGGCGCGTTGCTTCGCATTTTTTCCCCGAATTCCGTGACTCCAACGGCACTGACTCAGGCGATGCTCGGCCTGTCGGCGCTTGGGTGGAGTGGGGCGTACCTACTCTTTGCGCTGCACTATGGACGATACCTGCTCCGTGCGAGCCGGGATGAGTAGTGACTCGCACGGATAAACAAGTGGCGCCCCATTGATCGGTGCGGTATGATGATTATAGAGAAAGACAGCAGGCGGTCGTTTTCAACAATCTGAACAAAGGGGGCGACCGGTTTCGACGGGGATACTGAGGTCACTGTCGCATGTCGAGCTCTCGGGGACTCGTAACCCTCCGGGAAAATGCAACTGCCAATCAAGAACTGGCACTCGCAGCTTAATTAACTGCGACGTTCTTCCATCTGATGCCCGCGGGGGTGGAAGAGCGCGATGCAGCGGGCTGGTCCAAGGCTGGTGCTCAGCGGCTGAGGACGAGAACTTTCTGGGCTAGTGGCTGTTCTAAGCCAGCCGATGGGCGTGGATGGCTGCGAAACTTAAATTATCGGCTACACATGTAGACGCAGTGCACTGACGATCTTCGGACAGGGGTTCAACTCCCCTCGCCTCCACCATGCCAACCTTCGGTTGACCTGCGGGCTCTTTTTCGTTTTATCGAACTGGCGCCCGCGGATAAACACCTCCAGTGACTTTGCCTTAATCTCCGCGGCTCATCCCTCATTGACGCCGCCGGAAAGAGTCTTCAACTTACTGGTGTTATGTCCTTTGGTTGACCCGGCGCCTCTTTATCGCTGTATCGTGATTGAGGGCGCCAGATAAACACTTCCAGTGTTTTGCATTGTCCTTCTGGACCGGCGGTTCATCAGGCGAAGCCTTTCTTCTCAGATGCCACCGGAGAAACCTCATCAGCTGATTCGCATCTTGCTGCAAATACTCCGCGTGCACACACCGCTGGCTGAGGCTGCCTCTACGTGTCACCCAGGTATAGAATGAAGACATGCCTCACCTTACAAGATCGTCGGCTCAGTGCGTTCGCCTGTCGGCCATATCGATTTTGTCACTGACATCATTAATTGCTGGGCTCTTCCTGATCACGCTGTCAGTATCCGCTCAATCAGCACAAGCTGAATCAGATCTCGGGACCTGGCGCACGGCTGCTCCGATGCCGACGAAGCGGACGGAGGTAGCGGCTGCGGCGCTGGATGGGAAGATCTACGTCGTCGGCGGGTTTGAAAAGCCGACCCTCGGCAATATACTGAATTTCTCGATCACGCCGTCGGTTGAAGTGTATGATTCCGCGACCGACCGATGGGCTTCCAAAGCTCCCTTGCCGGTCGGGTTGCATCATGTCGGGATCGGCGTCGTCGATAGGCGATTGTATGTCATCGGTGGATACACGAAGTCGGGCCTGAGTGTTTGGAATCCGGTGGCGGCAGTCTATGCCTATGATCCGGCCACGGACAGCTGGACCGAGCGTGCTCCGATGCCGACTGCGCGTGGCGCACTCTCTGTGACGGAACATGAGGGAAAACTCTATGCGGTCGGCGGCTACGATCGGAAGGCCAACACCTCGGCGGTCGAAGTGTATGATCCCGCGCGCAACGTCTGGACAACAGGTGCGTCTCTGCCGACCCCTCGCGATCATCTTGCTACCACGACAGTTGCCGGGAGGATTTATGCAATCGGCGGGCGTATCGATGGCAACTATTCTCGGAATCTTGCCGTTATGGAACGGTATGATCCGCCCACCGATCGCTGGACGCGAGTCTCAGACCTGCCAACTGCGCGCAGTGGTATCACCGCCGCTGTGGTCGATGGTAAGATCTATGTGTTCGGCGGCGAAGGGGCCGGCGGCACATTCAATCAGAACGAAGCCTATGACCCGGTTGGAGACAGGTGGCAGGGCATGGCGCCGTTGCCGACGGCGCGTCATGGTTTGGGGTCAGCGGTTGTACAGGGGCGCATTTACGTCATCAGCGGCGGGCCAGCTCCTGGCGGTTCCTTCAGCGATGTGAATGAAGTCTTTATCCCGCCGTCAGCAACTACCTCGAAAGCGGACTGACCGCTTGGTCTTTCCTCGCGGCGACTCGTTCCACTTTTTGATGCACCCATCTCAACGGCGTTGTGGCGTTCGAGACGAAGGCTTGCCCAAACCCAAGGACGAAGTGGGCATCGTCGAGTCGCAACTCCCAGAGAGAAAAATCACCAAACCCAAACATCATCTCAGCTTGGGGAAATCGTTCCAAGTAACGCTCCCGGATCTCGCCATATGATGGCGCATTAGGCGAAAGCACTGCTGCCTCACCCTGAAGGTTCATGCGTCTCAAGGCCAGCGGGTTTTTGTCCGGGCCGTCTGGCTCAGCGATGAACAGCGCCACGTGGGGATCAGCCAGCAGATGTTGCGTGTGAAGTGCCAATCGGCTGAGGTGAAGGTACGCGCGCGTCCAGTCCGACCCGAACACATAGGGCACGTGCGATCCAAACGGTCGTCCATTTCGCAGGGTCAGCAGCACGGCTGTGCGAGTATCTTCTATGAGTGCCGACCACGCTTCTTGAACATTCTCACTGGTCAACGCGGTTGCCATGGGCAATGGTGCTCCCCGGTGATAAAGATGATGTGGGACTTCATGAAAATCTCAACATCAAGATACCATCCGGCAGAGGCAATCGCTATATGATCAAGGTCAAGGCGCTGATTTCACCATACCTCTTGACTGAGTACACCGCGAAGCCTATCGTAGCTTTGTGGGGGGAGTTAACGCCCCGAGGGAATATGGTTCATCAGGGGGTCGAGCGAGAGGACGGTGTGCAGGACCAGCTTGTACTGGGAAGCCTAAACTCCTCCCAAGATCTCCGCCGTACCTAATCGTCCTCGGTTAGGTGCGTGCTCCTCCCACCCTAAATGTTCGCTCCATCGCTCTCCTCGCTCTCCTAACCTCCTCTTTGATTTTGACCGAGCAGGAGTCGTTTTCGGTGTATTCAGGCACAAATAGGACCGCCTGCTATACTTTGGTCAATTGACGCATCGTTTGGGCACTGCAACGGTTCCACAACATGAAAGCCTTCATCCTCAGCTTCATGAGCTGTTCCCTCCTATGGCCGATTATCGGATGGGCGGAACTCTATAAATGGACCGACGACCAAGGGAATTTTCATATTACTGATACGCCACCTCCCACAACCAAAAACAAGTCCGCGACATTTGCGATGCCAGCTCCTCGATCCACCGCACCGAAGAAGATGACAGTTCGCCCGACCCTGCCTGGGCACCTCCAAGCAGAGGTCGAGCCCGTACCCGGTCCAATAGTCCCTTCTCCCGCGCACGAAGAAGTGATCATCCAACGGCCCATGGAAGGGTTGAGTCCGAGCCAGGCGGTGCTGACGAGTTCGTGGCACATCTTCGACAGTACCCTGATGAAAGCTAAGGCTCCGGTTCAGCGATGGAAGGATGAACAGGGCCTTGATCATTTTGTCGATGTCTTGCCGGCGACTCGGGGTAGCTCAGAGGCTGCTTCAAAGTTGGAAGATGGTTTTGTCTCACAGGCAACACGCAGGGCCAAGGAGCGAGCGACTAGTGTATCTCGCTCGCGCCATTAATCGGGTGAATGAAACGAAGATCATGGATCGTTGGAAACCGTCTAGGAAGAGTGTGAGGACCCTACTGCTGGCTGTCTCCTTCCTTGCCACCGTATCAACCCAGGATGCGGTGGGTTCCCTTGCCAACACTATGACTGTATTCTCTGAGGATGGACGGCTGCTCGTGGCTCAGACGGATGAGCTGGTGGTCTGGGATCTTGAGACGAAGGCACTCGTAGCAAAAATTCCGAGTCTTCACTGTCAGCAGATTGCGTTGCTGAAGCAGGAGGGGTGGCTGCTCTGTGTTGAGCATAGTGTCACGATCTACGATTGGAAGAACCGAACCTCAGTGGCCACCATTCCACCGGAATCGCAGCAGCCCTATGGCCTGCTGGCCTATTCGACTGAGACTGATCGGATGATTCTCCGTCACGGAAACGAGGCTGTGTCCGTCTGGCAGCTCGGGAAAAAGCTGGTGCCGCTCAAGCATATCGCGCTGGAGGTGAAGCGAGATGCCCCCTCGGTGGCCGCCTCGCCCGATACAAAGCTGTTGGCGATTGCGCAAGGCCACACCATTCATCTGCATCACCTCACCAGCACAACCATCCGCGATCTTGCCATTGAGGGAGGAAAGCCCCGTGATCTGATCTTCGCACCCGACAGTTCTCGTTTGGCGGCGAGTGTGGGCAAGACGATTCTCCTGATCGATCCAGTGGAGGCGTCCATAGACACGCGCGCCACGTTGGCGGGTGCTGAAGGGGCACAGGGCCCTCTCACTCCCGAGGCCTTCTCGCGGGACGGTCATCGTTTGGTAGCGGCCAACGGGGAGGGGAGCTACGCGCTGTTCAATGCTGATACGGGCGAGCTGGTCACCTTGACAGGGTTCACCTATGCAGCTCCAGGGCGCGAGATGCGCTCACCGACACAGCTTCGTGCCGTCGACATTGCTGCCGATGCGGATCTCTTAGTTGGGCAATCGGAGCATCTCCATACCTTGCAGATCTGGGATCTACACACTGGTACGATGTTGCCGGATCTGTGTGGAGAGGATTGCCGCAACATGGGTCCCCACGTGTCGTTACTCAAATGGTCACCGACTGGTTCGAAGATCGTAGTCGGGATGCAGGGAGGCCTCAACCCTGATGTGGATGGGAAGATCTCGGTCTGGGATGTTCCCTCACGTTCCCCGGAATTGGTGCTGGATCCAGGCCAACCGCAGGCCAAGGTATTGGCGAAACGATCGACGCCACCGACATTTATTACGACGCCACCTGCTGCCCCGGCATTCGTCCATGCACTGGCCTTGCGCGCAGTGGCGACCTCGCCCAGCGCAAACCTGCTCGTCACGAGCGGTGACGAGGGACTGCTGAAAATCTGGGACCCTGGGCAGGGAACGCTCTTGCGTCAACTGGTACTGTCCGCTCCAGCCAATGCGCTGGCGTTCAGCGCCGATGGCGCATTCCTGGCGGTGGGCACCATGGAAGGGGACGTACGCTTGTGGGAAACCCAGACTTGGCGTGAATTCTCACCCTATGCAAGCAGGCAAGGCCGGATCAAGGCCCTGCAATTCCTCCCTGGCAATCGATTGCTGGCTGTTGCAGGGGAGCGTCCGAAAGTTCCGGTCGTGGATCTCGTTACCCGAACGGTTGTCAAAGAGCTCGTGCATGCCAGTCTTTCTCCGGTCTGCGATGGGAACGGCTGTCCAAGAAAACGAGCCATGCAGGGAGAAGTTGTCGACAGTCTGAGCTTCTTGGATGGAAGCTCGTTCCTCGTGACGACTTCGAAAACTGGTCGTGTCGTCTGGGACGTTACGATCTGGCGAGAAGTTGAGAAGCCAGCCGGGATTCCGGCGGTCTGGTCCGGTCTGGGATGGAAACAGTCCTTTGTCTGGACGACTACTCGATCCAGTGATCCGAACGCCTCGACCCTGGCCCTGTGGGATACCAAGCGCAATGGCGTTGTCGCAAGCTTGGATACCTTCACTAACCGAGATACGGAAATTGATCATGGGCCGCCCGTGATGTTGGGAACATCAATGGCCGTCGATCTATCGCACCGGTGGGCTGCCACCAGAGTTGGTGAACATGTATCCGTGTGGGACCTCTCAGCGCAAACAAAGCGAAAGACGTTCCATGTAAAAACCCCATATGATCTGCAGTGGACGAGCGACGGGAAACATTTGATCGTGGCCACCCTCGACCGAAAAATCCTGGTCTGGTCCGTAGGGACCATGGAACCAGCGCACTATCTGCGAGATCCTTCCGTGACCCGCTAGGGAAGTTTGTTCTGCGCACAGGTCTGTTTTCGTTCTTGCCGCTTGCCATCTGGTCCATTGTATCCGCGAAAGTTTTGTGGTACCAAACAATGAATGGTTGTTTCATGAGAGGGTGAATGGCACAAAAGAAAGAGTTCGCGTCAGATCCTGAATCGAAATCTTCCGCTCCTCGATCAAATCACGAACCAGCCGCAAAGACGAAAGCTGCCGCCAAGCCGGTGGAACGGGTGACTGCGGTTGAGATGGGGGCGCGTCAGCGGGAAATCTCCGTCTCGGAGTTTTTCACGAAGAACCGGCACCTGCTCGGCTTCGACAATCCACGCAAGGCGCTGCTGACCTGCGTCAAGGAGGCGGTCGATAATGCACTCGATGCCTGTGAAGAGGCGGGGATTCTTCCGGATGTCACGGTCAAGCTGGAGGTGGCGTCGAACGGGGAGCCGGTGGCACCCAGCCAGGCGAGCCGGTTTCGCGTCACAGTAACCGACAACGGCCCCGGCATCGTGCGTCAGCAGATTCCTCGAATCTTCGCGAAGCTGCTCTACGGGTCAAAATTCCATCGCTTGCGGATGAGCCGTGGGCAACAGGGCATCGGTATTTCCGCCGCCGGGATGTATGGACAACTGACGACCGGCAAACCGGTCAAAATTATTTCCCGCATCGGTCCGAAGGCTGCCGCGCATTTTTTCGAAGTCCAGATCGATACGAAGAAGAACGAGCCGCTGGTTCACGAGAATAAACAGATCGACTGGGAACAGCCACGAGGCACGCAAGTTACGCTGGAAGTCGAAGGCAAGTATCAGAAGGGCCGCGCATCGGTCGATGAATGGCTGGAGCAGACCTCGATCGCCAATCCGCACGTCAGGCTGATCTATCACACGCCCGAAAAGGAAACGAAGGAATATCCGCGCACGTACCATGAGCTGCCGCCGCAGCCGCGTGAGATCAAGCCTCATCCGTACGGTATTGAGTTCGGCATGTTGCTCAAGATGTTGCAGGACACGAAGAGCCACTCGGTTTCTGGCCTCCTCGCGACCGATTTTTGTCGAGTGTCTCCTCAGATGGCTGACGAGATTTGCAAGGCGGCGAAGGTCTCGCCTGAGGCCAAGCCTCGCGAGTTGAAGGGGACGGTCGCAGAGACGCTGTATAAGACGTTACAAGAAACCAAGATCATGGCGCCGCCGACCAACTGCATTTCGCCGATCGGTGAGAAAGCGATTCTCTCAGGGCTCTACAAGCAGATCAAAGGTGAGTTTTATACGGCAGTCAGCCGGCCACCAGCGGTCTATCGGGGCAATCCTTTTATCATTGAAGCAGGGTTGGCCTATGGCAACAGGCCGGGGGATCACAGTAAGCCGCAGCAACCGGCCGTGCCGAAGGCTGAAGGGGAGCATGAGGAAGAAGACTCGGAGCTCGCCCGCGTGATCCGCTATGCGAACCGGGTGCCGCTGCTGTACCAGCAATCGGCCTGTTCGACGTTCAAGGCCGTCCTGAGCACAAGCTGGAAAAACTATGGCTTGACGCAGTCTCGTGGGGCGCTACCAGGCGGGCCGATGGTGATCTTCGTGCATATGGCGTCGGTCTGGGTGCCGTTTACGAGCGAATCCAAGGAAGCGATTGCCGACTACGATGAGATCCAAAAAGAAATCACCCTGGCGCTGCGTGAGTGTGGCAGGCGGTTAGGGCTCTTTATTCGCCGGCGCGAACGGGCGGCCAGCGAATTTCGGCGACGGAATATTTTTGAGCTGTATATCGAGGAGGTCGTCGACGCGTGTAATCGGCTCAAGGGAGGCACGCTGCCGAAAGAAAAGTTGAAGGCACAGCTTCAGAAGATTGCCGCGACGCGGACGGGTGGCCAGAAAACCGATCAGGCGCTGGGGAAGACCAGCACCGGTCCTGAAGGGTTGCCGCATTCGATTATCGTCACGGCGGAGGGAGTCGAAGGCGAGACCGAATTAGCCACTCAGGTTGAGGCGGATCAAGCAACAGCGGCGCCCACGGCAGAGTCAAACCTGCTTGATAACACACGGTCTGTTGATGGGCCGGTTCCGAAAGGAAAGTCTACCAAGGGGAAGGGCGCGAAAATGTCGACGAAGAGGACCACCACGAAGTCGGAGCAGGTCGCGCTCGTGGCCGGAAAGCCTGGAGCAAAGAAGAAATCAGACGGAAAGTCTCTCAAGTCAACGAAGGCCCCAGGACCGCGCAAACCCAAATAGGACATCATGACGACCAAGACAAAGAAAACCACTGTGGTCGAGAAAAAACTGATCAGCCTGGCGGACATTGTGATCCACGCAGCCGATCGTTCGAAAGATCCGACGTTTCAAATCCCCATCCGTGCCCTCTCGAACGTGTTCTTCAATGAAAAGAAGGGCCTCATCGAGATGGGAAGCAAAAAGCAGGAGCGGTCGTTTTTTAACGTCGGTATGGCGAAAAGGTTCATGCAGACGGTGCTGGTCGCCGATGCCCTCTCCGAGTTGCAGCGGGCTGATCTCACCACCTCGCTTCGAGAAATTTACTACCGCACCAAACACACGATCAAAGATTCTCACGAGAATACCTTCGATGCGCAGGACGAATCCGATCCGGTCATTGAAGATCTAGAGGTGTCCCTCGCGACGCTTCGAGAAGAGCTCCATGTCAGTGCAGAAAACAGAGGCAGTATCGTGGGGCCGGTGGTCTTCGGCGATGACGGCGATCGTGTCGATTGCTCGAAGCTGGGGAAAGGCGGGTACTCGGTCCCATCAATTGTTGAACCGGAGTATTTGGAGATTAGGCGATGTACGGCGGATTTCGTGCTGCTTGTCGAAAAGGGAACTCAGTGGAACCGGCTCTCCGAGGACAAGTTCTGGCGACGCTATAACTGTATTCTCCTGACCGGAAACGGTCAGCCTCCTCGAGGTGTGCGGCGGTTGGCCTGCCGGCTGCACGAGGAACATCGGCTGCCGGTCTATGTGCTGGTCGATAACGATCCTTGGGGGTACTACATCTATTCCGTCGTCAAACAGGGGTCGATCAATTTGGCCTTCGAGAGCCAACGGATGGCTATTCCCAAAGCCAAGTTCGTGGGTCTGTCGAGTGCCGATCCGGAGCGCTACGAACTGCCGCGCAATGTCGGAATCAAGCTGAATGAAAAGGATATTGCACGTGCCAAGGAATTGTTGAACTACCAGTGGTTCCAAAAACCAGCGTGGCAGGTGGAGATCAAACGCATGCTCGCGAGTGGGCTGAAGTACGAACTCGACGCGCTGGCCAACAAGGATTTTCAATACCTGACGAAGAAGTATCTGCCGAGGAAGCTCAAGGAAAAAGACTGGCTGGACTAACTGGCCTCCTATCTGTGCCATCATTGAGCCACCAACCGTCCGCTTGCATGAATTGGCTATGAAGACCTTGCCTGTCTGGACGGCGCCGCTTCGCGATTGGCAGGGCCGTGCGCTCTCGGCGGTCCATACCCATCAGACCAAAGATTTTCTGGCGATGGCGACTCCCGCTGCGGGCAAGACACGTTTTGCCTTGCGCGTGGCGCATGAATATCTGGCGAAACAGGCCGCGGTCCGGGTGCTGGTCGTCTGCCCGACGAATCACCTCCGCACACAATGGTCGGATGCGGCGGGGAAGATCGGGTTGCAGCTTGATCCGGCCCTCACCAACGAGCAGGTTGCGGAAGCGCCGGACTATCACGGCGCGGTGGTGACCTATCAGCAAGTCTGTCTGGCTCCGGAGATCTTCCAGCGAGTCTGTCAGAGCAAGAAGACGCTGCTCATCTTTGACGAGTTGCACCACGCCGGTGATGGCAAGAACTGGGGGAAGGCGCTGCGCTCGGCGTTCGAGCCGGCGGTGTTCCGACTGATTCTGTCCGGTACGCCGTTTCGCTCGGACAACAATCCAATCCCGTTTATTCGCTATGAACAAGGAGAAAGCCGGGCGGATTTCGCGTATGGATACACCGACGCGATTCGGGATAACGTCTGCCGGCCCATTCTCTTTCCGAGCTACGAAGGCGAGCTGAGTTGGCTGTCGGAAGGCCGCGAGCATCATGCCACGTTTGAAGACGGGCTGAAGTTCAACCGCCAGCGGGAACGGTTGAAGACGGCGCTGCTGCAAGACACGTGGCTTGGGCCAGTGATCACCGATGCTCATGCTCAACTGACAGGTCTTCGGAAGGAAGAGCAACCGGATGCCGGCGGACTGATCGTTTGCATGGATCAGGACCATGCGCGCTGGGTGGCCGACCTGGTCGCCCGTATCACTGGGACAAAGGCCGAAGTAGCCGTCTCGGACGATCCTGCTGCCTCGCGCACCATTGAGGAATTCGCTGGTCACAAAAAGCAGCAGTGGCTGGTTGCCGTCAATATGGTGAGTGAAGGCGTAGATATCCCTCGACTCCGTGTCGGCGTCTATGGGACGAACGTGATCACGGAAATGTATTTCCGTCAGGTAGTCGGCCGGTTCGTGCGGATGCAGGAGGGTTTGCCCAAACCACAACGGGCCTGGCTGTACTTGCCGAAAGATCCGGTCCTGGTGCACTACGCCAAGCAGATCAAGGCGGAACGTGATCATGTCTTGGAAGACATCATGCCGGCCGGGCAACGAGACCTCTTCGGCCGTGTGACGGTTTCGACGAACGAATACATGCCGCTGATGGCCGTGGCCAGGATGGATAGCCTGATCGGCGAAGACGAGGCGAAAGGGGAGGGCGATGCGGCTGCTGTTGTTGCCGAACCAGCCGTATCGCTCCATCAACAGAAGGAAGATCTGCGAGATCTTCACCGGTTGCTGGTCACCAGTCTTGCGCGAACGAGTGGGATCGATCATCGAAGGCTCAACGCAGAATTGATTGCCCGCACCGGGAGCCGTGTCGATCAAGCGACGACGGAACAGCTTCGGAAACGCATTCAGTTGCTAGAGCGGTGGAAAGAACGGGGCTACGATGGTAAACGATAAGGCTTTTCCGTGGCAGATTCTTTCTCGCACAGATGTCTATCGAAGATGAATGGGCCAAAGGGGAGAAGGGAGGCCAGAAAGGCATAGAAGGAAAAGCGGTTATCCCATTGTTGCGTAGTCCGGAGCATGGCCAACTGGGCGACATAGGCCAGGAACAAGATTCCGTGAATTGCCCCCACGACCGTCACGACTTTCGGCATACCCATCACATACTTCATCGGCATCGCCACGAACAGCAGCACGAGAAATGAACTGCCCTCGGCCAAGGCGGTCATCCTAAATCTCTTGATCGGGTTCATCGAAATCGCTCTTCCTTTTCACCGCGATAATCAGCCTAAACGTACCTGGTTCCATGGTTTAGCAGGCCGGTATTGTCATGGACTCTTGACTGCGTGTTGCGGGGATTAAGTCTCTCAGCACTTACTTCTTGTAGTTGACCATCGAGACGGGATCAGGTATTCGCTGAACAGGTTGACGAACGGCGGTGAGGGGAGGTCTGTGCGGGTTTACCGTAGCCACCTCGGTCGGCCCATTTCCAGAAGGAGCGGTTCCGATTTCGGCCAATACACCGCGATGGTCTGATGGCCAAAGTGCGTCGCCGTTCGGGAGCCGGCCGGGCTGGTCAAATACCAGACGGCTTGAACGCACGACAGAGCTTCCATTGATACTTCCATCAAACAGGAAAATAAAATCGACACGGCGATCGGCAGTGGGCCATTCGACTTGGATATTTTGCCAGACGGTTCCTCCGGGTACTCCCGGATTCGCGATCCGGAAGGCGTCGATGAATCCCGGCTCTTTCTGCCATTCGGTGAGGACTGGAGATTGCTCTCCGGTATTCAAGTCGCCCATCAAAATGGCTCGCCTCGTTCCTCGGTGTTCACGGAACAGTTCGCCAACTCGTTGGAGTTGGCATTCGTCGCCTTTCGACGTGTGGGCGGAAAAGATTTGGGTCGGCCCATCGGGAGCCTTAATCTCGGCTCGCAGGAGAATGCGGGGGTCTAGGCGGCGTTGGCACCGAGGCAGGTCGTAGACTTCCGAGGCGACGATAGGATAGCGGCTCAAGATGGCCGGTCCTTCTTTGAAGCCGATGGCTGAGGTGATCAGCCGATCCACGAAACCGATGCCGAAGATATGTTCGGTCGCAGGAGCGAACACCATCTCGTACCCAAGTGCCTCAGCGATCCGTTGCGGGACGTTGCCGTGCTTCCGGCTGACCGACGCTTCTTGCAGCGCGATCACATCCGGTTGCAACCGCTTCAGCTCTTGAATGGACATGTCGAGCCGCTCTTCGAGATGGGTGCCACTTTCGAAGAATCCCGACCACCCCCCATCGTGCAGCAGGTTATAGGTCAAGACACGCAGCGCGGGCGAATCACTTCGGCCTTCTTCAGCGTGCGTTACTGGACTGCAGAGCAATAGGATGGCGGCCAGCCACGGGAGCGTATA
>JBQTJA010000033.1:0-12936 GCA_052387595.1 Nitrospiraceae bacterium
TTGAGCTGCGTAAAGATGCGGGCTCCTGAGCTAAATGGGCCGATGAGGATGCCAGCAAAGAGGACGAAGGCGAACAGCTCCCCCGGCGTGACAGTCCCTTCGATGACTTGTTGACCGCCGTACCACAGCACCGCGGCTGCCGCGGAAAAGGTGACCAGGCTGATTACGGGAATGAACACGGCCATGATGCCGGCCCGATGCAGGGTGAGGCGAAGCATCCCGTTCACTTGGGTGGCGAAGCGGGTTTCTTCCCGCTGTATCTGCACGAATGATTTGACGATTCGAATGCCGGAAATCACTTCTTCGATGAGGGTGCTGAGCGCGGCTGTGTGGTCTTGAATCGAGGTGGAAAGGGATTTCAGTCTGCGGCCGAATACTTTCGCAACCAGGACCAGCAAGGGGAGCAGGATCAGGATTAGGAGGCAGAGGCGCCAATTCATCATCAGCAGAAATGTCATGCCGCCGATGAAGGTCACGAGTTGCTTCACTGTGTCGATCGGGGTTTCTGTGACGATGGATTGAATGACCGCGACGTCGTTCATTACTCGCGACAGCAACTCCCCGGTGCGGCGCCGTGCGAAAAAACTGACCGTCAACGTCTGCAGGTGGCCAAAGAGATGCTGACGAAAGTCGGCGACAATGTGCTGAGAAACCCACGACGTCAGGTAGCTGTGGCCCATCGAACAGAGCCCTTGCAGAATCACCAGGCTCAGGAACAGGCCGATTGACCGAGTCATCTGATCGGCATCGTGCTGAACCGTAATGACATCCCAGAGGCTGCCAGCCAGCCGAACTAAGGCGAGATTGATGAGCGCAACCCCGCTTACTAAAAGCCCAGCCAGCATCAGCCGTGGCAAATACGGGCGTACGAACGGCAGAAATCGCTTGAAGATCGACATGGTGGTCGGGCGGTGTGTCGGCACGAAGCCGTACCCTCGCTCACAGTAACGCTGAACGAGCGTGCTGACGAGGGTGAGAGGAAACGACTAGAGTTGAGCGATCGACTCGATTAAATTCTTATTGATCGCAATGAAATCCGATCGCTCCTTATCGTCGACAACGACGTCGGTCAGGCTGATAAAGAGACGGGCTTCTTCGTTAATCGCATCGGAGACACGATGCCGCATCGGAGGGACGAGGAAGTCGCCCACGTAGGTACAATTGACCGTTCGTACGCGGATGCGGACTTTCTTCCCTTCGGCCACGGTTCCCTCCTCCGACCACGCCGGTAGAACTTAGCTTTTTCGGCGAAGAAACTTCTGGCGCTGGCGCAGCTTCTTATACTTGTGCTTGCGCATCTTCTTTCGCCGTTTCTTCAGGACGCTTGACATGTTCTGTATCTCCTAAGGAGGGGCGAGTCTAAAAGCTTTCCGCTGAAAATGCAAGGTCACGGCGCCTTTTCCCCTTATGCTATACTGCACCACCATGTACCTTGGAAGGATTGGGTTTTTATGGCCTCCAACCATTGTGTGGCTGATCGTGCTTGCTGTCGCGATCGTTGGGTGCCCGTCAAAGACCATCCGATACCCAGCAGAGCATGAGCGACTCCTCCGTATCGATCAAGCGGTGGAATCCTTGAGGAGTGCCTATCAACGAAAGAATCAGTCCGAGTTCCATGCCTTGCTGTTGCCGATGGATCAGCTGGACGAACTGAAACGGCAGGTTGAAATGGACTTCACAGCCTTTTCCGCCATCTCCCTCGAGTTCAAAATCGAACGGGTCACGCTTGAAAAGGACGATATCAACGTCCTCATCCATTGGCAAGGGACGTGGAAACGAGACGCCACTGACATGGGGGTCCGACAACGAGGCCTCGCACGGCTACAATGGGTTGGTACGCAGTCGATTCTCCTGCGCGGTGCGCAAGGAGATGTGCCCTTCGGAATGAAGACGAAACAGCTGTTGGCGGATCCCTCTTCACCGCCGGCTCAACCCCGATAACGATGCCGCGGAGCGCGCTGGAAGCAGATTTTCTCGTCATCGGCAGCGGAGTCGCCGGGCTTCGCGCTGCTCTGGGCCTCTGTCGAGTCGGTCGAGTGATCGTTCTCACCAAGGGCCATCCCTTACAAAGCAATTCCATCTTCGCACAGGGCGGTGTCGCCGTGGCCTTGAGTGAAGAGGATGATGTTGCCATTCACTTGACGGATACTGTGAAGGCCGGACACGGCCTGTGTCGTCGTGAAGCGGTGCGTGTTCTAGTTGAGGAGGGGCCGGATCGGATTCAAGAGCTTATTCGCTGGGGCGCAAAATTCGACAAATCCGGGGGGAAGTTTGCTTTTACTCGGGAAGCGGCTCACAGCCGTAGCCGAATCCTCCGTGCGAGAGGCGATGCGACAGGAAACGAAATGGTGCGGGTGTTGATGACGCAGGTTGCGCGACAGAAGCGGATCGTCAGGCTGGATTACCATTTCACCGTCGATCTCGTGGTTGAGGAAGGCCGATGTTGCGGAGCGGTGGTGCTGGATGAGCATTCAGGGGAACAATTCATTATTCCAGCAAAAGCCGTCGTTCTGTCGACAGGGGGGGCGGGACAGATTTTTGCTCGCACCACCAATCCGCCGAATGCAACCGGCGACGGTATGGCCATGGCATTTCGTGCAGGCGCGCAACTCCAGGACATGGAATTCGTCCAGTTTCACCCGACCTCGCTGTATCTGCCCTCAAGCCCGCCTTTTTTATTGTCAGAAGCCATGCGAGGAGAGGGCGGTCAGCTGCGCAATAATAGGGGAGAGACCTTCATGTCACAGTATCACCCGCTCGGCGCCTTGGCCCCGAGGGATATCGTTGCGCGGGCAATCTGGGCGGAAATGGCAGCGACGCGTGCTCGGCATGTCTATCTTGATGTGACTCACTTAGGGGCCAGTTTTGTCAAACGGCGATTCCCGACGATCTATGCGACCTGTCTCCGTTATGATATCGATATCACGGAAGAATGGATTCCGGTCTCTCCAAGCGCCCATTACATGATGGGGGGGGTAGCGACCGACCTCAACGGAGCTACGACCTTGCCGGGTCTTTTTGCGGCGGGCGAGGTTGCCTGTAGCGGTGTGCACGGCGCCAACAGGCTGGCCAGCAATTCATTGCTCGAGGGATTGGTGTTTGGGATGCGGGCCGGTGTGGCTGCTGTCGCTTGGGCCTCACGCTGTTCGATGCCTGATGTGACTCATCATGTGGAGCGCCTGAGGAGTGGTCGGTTGGAACGATTGGAGGATGCCGAAAAAGTACGCAGTTCGCTTCGGCGGATCATGTGGGGGCAAGTGGGGCTTATCCGTTCTCGGGAGTCGCTCATTCGTGCTACGGCTCAGCTTGCGCGGTGGGAACAGATGATGTCCCAATCCTTTCCGGGGAGGGCCGATCTGGAGGTCAAGAATATGGTGCAAGTGGCGCATTGCGTGGCCGAAGCTGCGCTCTGGAGAGAAAATAGTGTGGGTGCCCATTACCGATCCGATTTTCCAGGATCCAAACGGCCGGGCTGGAAACAGCATAGTCAATTATCTTTGGGGAGCCGAACTACTGGCCGGACTGAATCGAAGACACGGGGGCGGGTTGTGGCATTGCATACTCCGAAGAGGGGATGACGTGTCCGGTCACGGCAAGGTCACGGGCGAGGAACAGCCGATAGTATCGCAAGACTTTGCGGACGTAGAGGCGGGTTTCAGTAATTGGCGGAAGAGATCGGTAACGATCGACGACATGCTCCCCGGCGTTATAGGCAGCGAGCGCCAGTGGAAGGTTGCCACGGAATCGGTCGAGCAACTGGCGTAAGTACTTCGTCCCTCCTCCGATATTGTCCTCGGGGTCATAGAGGTCACGGACCTCCAATCTCACTGCCGTTTGCGGCATCAATTGCATCAATCCGATGGCTCCGGCTCGTGAGACCGCACGAGGGTCAAAATCCGATTCAGCCTTAATGATGGCGCGGATAAGCGCGGGGTGTAGTTGATGCTGCTGTGAGAATCGACGGATTACCGGTTCCAATTCCTCCTCTGAGAGAATGGGATGGAGTCGATTTGGGTGGAGGTCGATCCGGCGGTATCGAGAGTCAGAGGGAACGTTGGTGAGCGATATCGTCCCCTTGGCATCGACATATTGGTACATCTCCGCACGACTATCACTTGGAACAGCCAGCAGGATGCTGCCGCTCAATGCGACGAGAATAGTCATGACAGGCCGGTACGTTGAGGAGTGATGCCGTGTGTTAGGTTTTAGCATGGTCACACGATAGCAGTCTGTCACTGCCTGTCAAGGAAATGCGGATCTTGTGTTTGGGGGCAGAAGAATGATGAGAGAAAACGGGAAGATGAGGACTTATCGAGTATGAAGCCTGTTCCCGTCTCGGCCTCGCATCGCTAGGAATAGCGCTCTTAGCTTCAGGGTCAGTGGACCAGGTTTCCCGTCGCCGACAGATCTACGGTCGACGGAAGTCACCGGCATGATTTCCATGCTGGTGTTCGTGAGGAAGCATTCGTCGGCCTTGAACAAGTGGTCAACGGTATAGCGACCTTCGTCGGTGTGGATGTCGATCTCTCTGGCCAACTGAATCACGATCATTCTAGTGATGCCATCGAGCAAGCCGCATTCCAGAGCTGGCGTTCGCAATGTGCCGTCCAGGACGAGGAACACATTGCTGACGGTGCATTCAGTCAGATGCTGATCCCAATTAAGCAGGATACTGTCAAATGCGCCTGCTGCGATGGCTTCGCGTTTAGCCTGGATGTTGTTCAGGAAGTTTGTGGACTTGATCTGCGGCGACAACGCGCTCGGCAAATTCCGTTTCGTGGATGCAATGATCACCTTCACGCCTGTTTCATAGAGATGGGACGCTGGGGGCACGAGAGGCTTGGCCATCACGACAACGGTCGGTGACGAACAGAGTGCCGGGTCCAATCCGAGGTCTCCCGCTCCTCGCGAAACGGTGATTCTTAAATAGGCATCTCGCTGATCGGTTCCAACCTCGTTGCGGATCATGGCTTCCTGCAGAATGTCAGCCAAGCTCTTCATGGTAATCGGGATCGTCAGCCCGATTGCCCCTGCGGAACGGAACAGCCGTGACAGATGTTGGTCTTGCATAAAGATATGAGGGCCATAGGAGCGCAGCGTTTCATAGACCCCATCTCCGTAGAGAAACCCATGGTCGAAGACGGAGATCACGGCGTCTTCGTCTTTCACGAACTTGTTATTCAAGTAAATCCACATGGGGCTATGAAAAGGCGCTGAAGAACGCCTGGGCTTTATGGATGGTTTCTTCATATTCGCGTGTAGGGTCGGAGTCGGCCACAATCCCTGCTCCGACCTGGAGATAGCCCTGGCCATTCTTCATGACCAGCGTACGTATCAGGATATTGAAATCGAGGTCCCCACTCCAGCTGAGGTAACCCATCGAACCGGTGTAGGGACCGCGGCGTACCGGCTCCAACTCCTCGATGATCTCCATGCAGCGGATCTTGGGTACTCCGGTAATCGTCCCGCCTGGAAACATGGCTTTCAGCAGATCAAAACCAGTCGCATGATCTTTGAGGGTGCCGGCTACATGGGAAACCAGATGGGTGACATGGGAATATTGCTCCAAGGTCATCAATTCATCCACCTGGACGCTCCCGAAATGACAGACTCGCCCGAGGTCATTCCGCTCAAGGTCAACCAGCATGACATGTTCCGCGCATTCCTTTTCATTGACCCGCAACTCATGGATCAGTCGCCGATCGTCCTCGGCGTTTGTTCCACGAGGCCTCGTTCCCGCGATCGGCCTCGTATCGGCTCGATGCCCTTCCAGCCGAACGAGCCGTTCCGGTGAGGAGCTGATGAGGCGAATTGCGTCAAACCGGAGTATTCCCGAGAAGGGGGACGGGTTCAACGTGCGCAAGCAGCTATAGGCCGACAGATCGGTTTGAAGGTCTCCGAGAGAGGAGAATGCTGAACCGGTTACGTTGAACCGGTGGGAGAGGTTGGCCTGATAGATGTCACCGGCTGAGATGTATTCCTGACACCGGCGCACGTTCCGACTATAGATCGCCTGCTCCTGCTCCGGTGTAAATGTTAGGCGACCAAGATGACTCCCGTGCGCGTCTACCATGCCAGGTCTGGTCAATCGAGCTTCAAGCTCGGCCAGTCGATCCCTTCCCTCGCGAAATAGCTTTTCACGAGGCTCACCCAAAAATCGGTCAAGAGGAGGACAGAACATGAGCACCAGCTGGTTCAGCTCATGATCGATTGCCCCGACAAGATCGAAAAATGCGAACTCCAGCTCAGGGCAGGCAAGATCATCTAAGGCAAGAGATGGCAACCTCTCGAACTGGCGTACGAGATCATAGCTCAAATAGCCGACCGCGCCGCCGAAAAATGGCGGAGCCTCGGGAGGACGAACGATCCGCTGACGGTTTAGGAGGTGCGTCACATATTGAAACGGAGATGTGTCTGGATCCATGCGGCCTTGAATTGATCGGCACACACAGGTATCTCCCTTTCCAGACATTATTTGATAGGGATCACCGCCAAAGTATGAATACCGTCCCATGGTGCCATCACCGGTACCGCTCTCAAAGAGAAACGAAGGGCATCGAGCTGATGCGATCTTCGAGTACAGTTCAAACGGGCTTATTGAGGGAACGGGACGTGTCAGAATAAGAGGAGAAGGAGAACCGTGCAGGAATGGGATCGATGAGGGGAAGGTTGTGGGCATAGGCGACGCATTCTCAGCACGAACGAGAGATCACTATACCGTATATACCGAAGCAATTTCTGTGCGCATAGCTCTCTAACCGCTTGACATTGCAAGCATGGTTTTGCTTAAATTGCGAACCCCATCACGGGCAGAGTTCTGCTCACGTGCTCTCGCCTTCCGTGGGTTTGGGATGGCCCCTTCACAAGACCCTCTATACGCGGGGCTTGGTCAAGCCGTTCGAATTGGAACGGAACTGCTGGCTGCGCTAATCGTCGGTGGTGGGCTTGGATGGGTGATTGATGCCTATCTGCTAGAGTCGGCTCCGTGGGGGCTTCTTGTGGGGTTGGTCTTTGGGTTGGCGGCAGGTATCAGAAGCGTCTACCGATCCGTACAACGATGGCAAGAGGCGGTAGACAACTCGAATAACAGGGAATAGCCAAGGATCGTCATGGAAGAAAGTCCGCTTCATCAATTTGAACTTCAACGCTGGGTCCCGATTTCGATCGGTGGATTGGATCTCTCCATCAATAAAGCTGTGGTGTTTATGTGGGTTGTCATTGCCGTGGCAGCGGTACTGATGGTTATGGCTGGATCATCGCGCAAGCTCGTCCCAGGCAAGCTCCAGAGCTTGGCGGAGATGATGGTGGATTTTATTCGTACCATGATCATGGAAACCATGGGCAAAGATGGCATGCGATTTTTCCCTCTCGTCGCCACGCTCTTTGTGTTTATCCTCTTCTCCAATTACATCGGGCTCATTCCTGGGGCCTATACCGTGACGAGCCAGATCATTGTGACGGCGGCCTTTTCCTTCCTGGTGTATGGGATTAGCTTGGTCGTGGGCTTCTCACTACACGGGGTGAAGTTTCTGGGTATTCTTATCCCGCCTGGTACGCCAGGATGGCTGGTGCCTCTCATGGTCCCGATCGAGATCATCAGCCAGATCGCACGGCCCATTTCCTTGGCGGTGCGGCTCTTTGCCAATATGACGGCTGGCCACGTCATGCTCGCGGTTCTGTTCGGTCTCACAATCAGTGGGGGAGTGCTGATCGGATGGTTACCCTTCGTGTTTACGGTGGCGATCTATTTATTGGAATTTGGTATTGCGTTCATTCAAGCCTATATTTTTACGATCTTGACGTGCGTCTACTTGGGAGACGCATTTCATTTACATGGCCATGAAGAGCATGCGCATTAGCACATGCGGGTTTAGCCAAGGGAGGAGTAAGACATAATGGATTCAGCAGCAGCAGGGTTGATCGGTATGGGCTGTGCCGCGGCAGGATTTGCCGGGGCCGGTGTGGGAATCGGCTACATTTTCGGAAAGATGATTGAAGTGGTGGCACGTCAGCCTGAAGCAGAAGCTCGCGTCACCAAGTATATGTGGATCGGGTTCGCGCTGGTCGAAGCCATTGCGCTATATGGCTTGGTCATCGCCTTCATCATCATGGGTTTTCGGAAGTAGGGAGCGTTAACCGTTATTCGTGAACCGTTCATCGAGAGATCTTTCTCGTGTAGCGATTCACGTTTAACGTTTCACGAACACGCACATGCCACAGTTTGAACCTGACTTTTTTTCCTCGTTGATTTTCTGGGAAGTCATTTCGTTTGGGATTCTCCTGTTCGTGCTCTACAAGTATGCCTTCCCCGGTATCTTGAGCGCCTTGGAAGAGCGTGAAAAGAAAATTAAGGACAGCCTCGATCAGGCCGAGCAGCACCGGTCTGAGGCAGAGCGACGGCTCAAGGAATATGAAGCCAAGCTCAATACGGCGGGGAAGGAGGCTGAGGCCATCCTCGCGACGGCAAAGGAGCGGGCTCAACGGCTGCTTGATGAGAATGAACAGCGGTTGACCGCGGAAGCGGAGCGTATCAAAGGTGATGCGACGCGTCAGATCGAGCAAGAGCGCCGCAAGGCGTTGCAAGATATCCGAGCCCAGACGACAGAACTCGCCTTGATGGTAGCGGAGAAAGTGGTTCAGCGGAGCTTAGTAGAGGCTGATCACAAAAAATATGCGGACGAGGCGCTTGAGGCGCTTTCGAAATCACAGCCCCGATAAGTTGCCGTGGTCTGCGGGTGGAGTCAGCTTAGGGTGACTCCACCCGGCCGGTAGCCTTCCAGATCGACCGTTACGAATTTAAACCCCAGCTTTTTCAGCCTGGCACTAATTTCCGTACAGCGATTTGATTCCATGAGCCGGGGGAGTTCGTCTTGTGCCAATTCAATCCGCGCAATCTCGCCGTGATTTCGCACTCGAAAATGACGGAATCCTTCATGATGGAGCACGGCTTCTGCTCCTTCGACGCGGCTTAATTGTGCGCTGGTGATTACGATTCCACGAGGGATTCTTGATGAAAGGCAGGCCGCGGCCGGCTTGTCCCAATTTGAAAGTCCCAGTTCTTTGGCAAGGATGCGGATATCGGCTTTCGACAGTTCAGCCTCAACGAGCGGGCTTCGCACGCCCCATTCTCGAGCCGCTTTGATGCCGGGACGGTCATCACCCAGATCGTCCAGGTTGGTTCCATCGACCACATACGCGACAGCCCGTGATTGCCGCACATTTCCAAGAAGTTGATATAAGTCGGTCTTGCAGTGAAAACAGCGATTCGCGTCGTTTCTCACGAAGTCATCAATGGCCAGCTGATCCGTCTGTACGGTTTCATGGCGGGCGCCGATCTCCTGAGCGACCCGTTCGGCGGCTTCCAACTCAATAGATGGAAACGTCGGTGAGATAGCCGTGATGCCGACCGCCTTCTCGTGGAGTTGGTCGTGCGCGACTTTCAGAACAAAGGTGCTGTCGATTCCACCGGAATAGGCCACTACGACCGAGCCCATCTCCGTTAGGAGGGTTCGGAGCTGATCGAGCTTCTGTTGCAAAATGGGCGGTTGCATATGGTGTGCTTTACTCGATCTTAGTGGCGAATTTTTGCCTTCGTGATGTTGCCAACCACGACGAGGGCGTAGTGCTGGGGGTCCAGGTACTGTTTGGCTACGCGCTGCACGTCTTCTTTCGTCACTCGCTCAATCCATTTTGGGTACTGACTAAAATAGTCGAACCCCAATCCAAAAAACTCCACTTGCGCCAAGACTTGCGCCAGCTTCGACGTAGAATCCAGCCGTAAGGGGAAGCTGCCCATCAAAAATGCTTTGGCATCTGCCAATTCCTGATCGTTGACGGGGGCCTCTCGAATTGCCTTCATTTCGATTAAGACGCCGCTGATGGCCTGATTAGTGGTTTCTGTCCGAGTCTGCAGGTTGATCCAGAACGAGCCCGGCATTACCCGCGCATCGTAATGACTCATAATCCCGTATGCTAGCCCCTGTTTATCCCGGATGGAATCCATAAGGCGAGACGAAAATCCTCCAGCACCCAGGATATGATTCATGACGGTAACGGCATAAAAATCAGGATTGGTTCGACTGATTCCAGGGTGGCCGATCACAATGGTGGATTGTGTGAGATCCTTCTCGATGAGCTGCACGGTCTTCTTGTCGATGGCCGTCGGCTTCTTAACCGATCTGGACGGCACAGCCCCTTTCTTCCACGATCCGAAATGCGTCTGTACTAGCGTTGTCGCTTGCTCCGCCGTGACGTCACCGACAATGGTCAGGATCACTTGGTTGGGTAGATACTCCTTGGTATAGAAGCTTTGAACGTCAGCCAAGGTGATCTTATTCAGTGTCTCTTCTGTGCCATTCACTGGCCAACGATAGGGATGGTTCTGGAAGACCAACTGATTGAAGGCCTTCATGGCGACATGTCCGGGATCGTCATTGTCGCTAGAAATTTCCCCAAGGATCTGAGATCGGACCCGTTCGAATTCTTGTTTGGGGAAAGCCGGGTGCTGAAGAATATCAGCCAACAGGGTGAACCCGAGATCGATATCTTTTTTGAGTGTGCGTGCAGATGCGGTTGTGTAGTCTTCGTCTGCATGGACCGCCAGCGAGCCACCGACAAAGTCAATCTGTTCCGCCAGTTGCCTCGAGGATCTGGTTGTTGTCCCCTCATCTAAGAGGCTGGCCACCAAATTTGCCACACCCGCTTTTTCTGGAGGATCCTGCGCAGCGCCGGCCTTGATCAGGGCATGGATTTCAACGATGGGAAGGAAATGTTGTTCCAGGACGAGTACCGTCATGCCGTTGGGAGCGATGAATCTCGTCGGTGCGATGTCGGCGGCAAGCCCTGTCGCCGTGACGCACATCACGAGTACAGCACACTGGACTAGTCCCATCAAGGAAGGCCCTAATCTTCGTTGGATGGATCGTGGGTCAGCCCCCTGGCCTCTCTTATTTCTAGATTCCTTACCCATGATCGCCTCTAGGACTTTCCTTCTTGAGCTGTTGCGGGGCCTGGTTCTGGTGGTTTCGGGGGTAAAGGAATAAGAATGCCGATGGTCCGATTGTCTTGGGTCAGATACTGCTTAGCGACGCGTTGGATATCTCTCGCCGTGACTGCGCGGATCCGTTCTATGTATTGATCGAGGCGTCGCCAGCCAGCACCGACCGATTCCAATTGTCCCAATAGCATGGCATGACGAAAATTCGAATCCTGCTCAAAGACACGTGAGGCTTCTACCTGATTTTTGGCCCGCTGAAGCTCCTGCTCGGACGGCGGCTCACTCTGAAGCCGGTGAATCTCGCGGTGTAGAGCCTCCTCGACCGCTTCTACCTTCGCGGTGGGATTGACCAGCGAGTAGAAATAAAAGAGACCGGGATCCGTCTGGATCAGACTGTACTCCGCCCCGACCGACAAAGAATTCTTCTGCTCATAGACCAAGTTCTGGTAGAGCCGAGAACTTTTCCCGTGCGAGAGGACCGATTCGAGGATGTCGAGCGCATAGGAGTCCTCGCTCGAATAGTTGGGTACGCGAAACCCCATCATGACAAACGGCACTTGTGCCTCGCGTTTCAAAAGAAAACGGCGTTCACCTCGCTGTTCCGGTTCCGGCGCCAGGGTTTGTTTTGGGGAGGGGCCTCTGGGAATCGGTTCAAACAGACGCTTGATCGTCGGCAGGAGAGCGTCGGCCTTGATATCGCCCACAACCACCAGGGTCGCATTGTTGGGAGAGTAAAATGTGTCGTAGTGGCGTTGCAAGTCTTCCAGGGACATCGCATCGAGATCGGCGAACCATCCGATGACGGGCCAATGGTAGGGATGACTGAGGAAGGCTTGGGCAAAGAGCGCTTCAACCAGCGCACCCTGCGGGTCATCTTCGGATCTGAGCCGGCGCTCTTCCTTTACGACGTCGCGCTCGGTCTGAAATTCCCTGTGATCGAGAAGGAGGCCCTGCATTCGATCGGCTTCCAGCTCAAGAGCCAGTCCGACACGATCCGCTGCCACGTTCTCAAAATAGGCGGTAAAGTCTTGTCCGGTAAACGCGTTGTCGATGCCGCCGTTCTTTCTAACGATTCTAGAAAATGAACCTTTCGGATACCGTGCCGTGCCCTTGAACATCATGTGCTCAAGCATGTGTGAGAGCCCGGCCCTCCCCATCACCTCGTTTCGAGAACCGACTTTGTACCACACCTGCACTGTGGCTACCGGAGCCTTGGGAACTTCAACCAGCAGCACTTTCATGCCGTTTGAGAGGATGTATTCACTCGGTTCTGCTCCGAGCGAGATCGAGATCGAGCCGAAGACGAGCAGCGCCGTTAAGAGGTGGATGCGCCAATGATAGTGGATAGTCCGCATGATCATGATGAGGTAGAACTTGCCATGCTAGCAACGAGTTTCAATAGGTGTCAAGGTAAGGGAAGGTCGGTTGCTGGGGAGTTCTCCAAGTTGTCCGCAGGCGCCGAGAACGTCCCGCCCTCGGCTCTTCCGAACAAATGCATCGAGGCTGGCGTCGCGGAGGATGGATTGAAAACGAAGCACCGCCTGTTCGGACGGGCGACGAAAAGGGCTGCCTGGAAATTCATTGAACGGAATCAAGTTGACCTTGCATCGCATGGCTCTGAGCAATCGAATTAGTCGGCGGGCATCAGCCTCATGATCGTTGGCGTCGGCGAGCAGCACATATTCGAAGGTCAGCCGTTGGCGGGGGGCGAGCGGGTAGCGGCGACAGGCAGCCAGGAGTGATTTCAGTGAAGCGATCTCGCTGGCGGCAGGCATCAGCGCTCGTCGCTGTTCTTCAGTGGTGGCATTGAGCGAGATGGCGAGGTTCACGCCGAGCGCCGCGACCTCCGGAAGGCGAGATGCCAGCCCCGCTGTGGACACCGTCAGGCGTCTACGCGACCACCCAAGACCCCACGGTTTGTTGGTCAACGCAGTCACGGC
>JBQTJA010000034.1:0-26649 GCA_052387595.1 Nitrospiraceae bacterium
AACAACAAGCAGGTGATACCGGAGCCGGGCTTGGCCTCGCAATCACGAAGCGGATTTTGGAGCTGCATGGAAGCACTATTGAGGTGCAGAGTGTTGTCGGTCAAGGAACGACCTTTTCCTTTTACCTGTCCGTGGCTCAGCCCCAGCGCATGCCAGTGACGACCTCACCGATAGAATACCTGCCCCACAGATAAACCCTCTGGTCTCCCGTCCCAAGTCCCCACCCAGCTCATGTTGATGAGCCTCACGCAGAGGAGCTCTGCGTGTTACCGGACCATGGTGTGACGGTCTGCGCTGTGGTCGAAACACGATCACGATGTGACCAAGATGTCATGAGTTCGTGACGGTTTGGTGACCATTCTTTGCGAACATATCGCACTTGTGAATGGACAATGGACTCCGAACCGCGAATCGATTGAGTTGGTCAGGACTGTCGGGTGTCGAACCATAGGTGACGACGACGGTCTGCTGGAGAATGAGTATGAAGACTGCCATGACGAACCGTGCAGACGCAGATCCTCTTTCTGCAGCGGCCGGCAACAGCGTCTGTATGATGAATCAGGAAGATCAGCTTCTGTCCCAACTCCGGGCAGGGGAGGAAGAGGCATTTGAAACCGTGGTGATCCACTACCAGGAACGGCTCACGCGGACGGCAATGAGGTATGTCGCCAATCGAGCCACGGCTGAGGACATCGTGCAGGAGACCTGGATCGCGGTGATGAACGGACTGAATCGGTTTGAAGGCCGGTCGTCTCTCTATGCGTGGATCTGCGCGATTCTCATCCACAAGGCGAAGGATCGAGGAATCCGGGAGAAACGGCAGAAAGTCTTTTCATCCTTCGAATTGGAAACCGACCACAGGACCGGCGAACCCGATCCCTCTCGATGCAGGCGGCAGGGAGAGGAGGCCTGGACGGCATCGTGCTCCCGGCACTGTTGGGATGACCGGACGCCGGAGCAACTGTTGGTATCACGACAGACCACGGCCTGTCTGTGGCAGGCGATCGAGACCTTGCCTGCACTCCAGAAGGATGTCCTGATGCTGCGGGATGTGCAGGGCATTCACACTCAAGAGGTCTGCAAGCAACTGAAGATTTCCGAAACGAATCTCTATGTGCGGCTACACCGTGCTCGTGAACGGGTGAAAGTGGCGGTCACGGCCGCGCTGGGCTGAGATAGCGTGCAGGTCTCTATCACGGGGAGTAGCACGTGGTCGTTCATCGGTGATCAACCGTGAACCTTTTGTGATACATCCGTCCTACATGGTGCTTGAAAGGGGCGGATAGGACAAGACCTCACTCCATCTTGTATAGACAGCAGGTCATGCAGAAATCGGCGGATGATTGCCGGTCCCATAAAGAGGGTGCTCCGCTTAGGGACGGTACGTCAGTCACACCGACTATCGCGCCCCAAAGTGTGAGAAAGTGATGGGTGGGCGACAGAGATTCACAGAGCCACCCGCCTCGATCACGACGGGTGGCTCTGGAGGGGCTCATTGAATGGAGTTGGCGAAGCGACCGTGGGTGATTTCAGCGCGTACGCGGTCCCCGACCTGTTTGTTGCCGCGTAATTGCTTGGTTTCTCGGCTGACATAGAGGTGGACTTGATTGCCCTCATAATCTTCAATGGTGTAGACATCGCCCTTGATGTGCCTGACCGTTCCGCCGATTGTCTTCCATGCCGGACCAGGCTTGCGGTCCGGCTGGACCGCCGAAGAAGACAATGAGGCAGGTTCCGATGCCGAGCCATCGCCCCCTGCAGTCGCTGGCGCAGAAGCATGACTACTCGGCTGCTTCCCATCTTGTGAGCGTGCGGTTGCGGTAAGAGGTGTTACCACGAAGAGAATCGCGACACCTCCAAGGATAACCGAAAGGATGTTCCTGCGACTCATGTTCATCCTGTACCTCCTGGTAGAAAGCCATGCATGGTGAATCCTTGTTCGTTCAGCAAAGGATATGCCGGTCGAGATTCGCAATACCCCTAAGACTCTCAATAGGTTACAAAGCAGGTTTGACAGAGCACTTGAAGTCATGCGCGACCCAGAGAAAAAATGGCACGTCACTGAGCAAAACTGCACGTGACCATTACCTGGTTAGGTTATGCTGATACACATTGAACGATCACAGCACTGCACAACTGGGCAAGTCGACGGACAGGCTATCGGGAAGAGTGAACGGCCGAGTCTCCACCGAGCTTTCTAGGCCGGGCTGACGAACCTGGTTCTGAGGCGTCCGCTGTTGGCCGTGTTTCAAGTGAACCTCCGGTGTAATTCTTCCTGTGGCTACTGCAACCTTCCGTTGAATGTTGGCCGGTATGAGATGTCACGGCAAGAGATCCGGAATATCTTTGCCTGCCTCTACTGTGATGGACTGCGTCTGCCGGTACTACCACGCGCCCTTTCCCAGGATATTCGGTAAGATCTCTTACGCTCAACTTGAAATTGCCTCTTGATATTTTCCGGTACCGTGTACACGAAAACCTATTTTAGTGCGATCTTGTTCTGTTCCAGATTGAGCCCAGTATTTCGTGTGCTTCAGGACCCTGCTAGAATGCGCTTATGGATGTCATTGCCACGCATAGCAACGCGGATTTCGACGGCCTGGCCTCTATGGTTGCCGCGCGCAAGCTCTTCCCAGCGGCAAAACTGGTTCTGCCGGCCGGCGGCCAGGAGGCTATTCGTAATTTTCTTGCCGTGCACAATCTCGACATCACCAAACTGAGAGACATCGATCTTTCGCAGATAACCCGAATTGTCCTGGTAGACACACAAGAACCCGACCGGATCGGAACGCTCAAATCGTGCATCGAGAATCTGGCGGTCGAAGTTGTGGTGTTTGATCACCACCCAGAACCAGACTCATCCCTCGCCGGCCGTTCGAAACAGTCTGTGATTGAATCGGTCGGGGCCACGACGACGCTTCTCATAGAACAACTTCGGCGGCGGCATATTCCCGTGACACCGTTCGAGGCAACCGTGATGGCCCTGGGCCTCTATGAAGAGACCGGATCGTTCGTTTTCGCCTCTACGACCAGCCGTGATTTTGAGGCCGGCGCGTTTCTCGCCGCAGCCGGCGCGGACCTGAACCTGGTGGCGGATACGTTGCTCCGTCCCCTCGATGCGGATGCCGTCGCGCTGCTGAACGACTTCTTAGAACACAGCGACGTGCATTACCTGGAAGGCCGCAAGGTCCTGGTGGCCACGAGCACGATCGACCGCTGCCGCGGAGAAGCAGCCGGCGTTGTGCATAGACTCGCCGAATTACAGGGTGTCGATGCTGTTGTCGTGGCAGTGATGATGGCAGACCGAGTGGAAGTGATCGGAAGAAGCCGCAGGCCTGAGATCGACGTCAGCTGGATCGCGCGGGAATTCGGAGGAGGAGGCCACGCCGTAGCAGCAGCCGCCACAGTCAAAGGGCAAACCCTTACGGCAGTCAAGGAGAAGGTCGTTCAGCTGCTGACCACACAGTATCGCCCAACTCTGCTGGCTCAGGATGTTATGACTACCCCGGTCAAAGCGATCGAGGTCGAGACCAGCGTGACCGAAGCAGGACAGCGGATGACGGCCTATGGGCTGAATGTGTTTCCAATCTTGGATGAAAAAGATCGGTACATCGGGATCGTCAGCCGGGAGTCGATTCAGAAAGCCTTGTTTCATCGGCTGGGCAAGATGGCTGTGCGTGACATCATGCAAACCGACGCCTATCTCGCGCAGCCAGACACGCCATTTCATGAGATCGAAACGGCCATGATCGAGCGAAACCAGCGCTTTGTGCCGATTATCACAGACGCGAAGATCGTCGGCGTCATTACGAGGACGGATCTGCTGCGGACCCTACACGACGATGTATTGAAGGCTGCCCGAATGCGGACGATGCGTCCAGGTGAAGCTCACGTTGAGATCGGAGGGCCGCGCCGCAACGTGAAGGGACTCTTGCAGAGCCGCTTGCCACATCGCCTGGTGACCTTGCTGGAAGACGCGGGTCACTTGGCTGACCGCTGCGAGGTTTCGCTCTTTGTCGTCGGCGGCTGCGTACGAGACCTGTTACTGGGCATCAAGAATCTGGATTTGGATCTCGTGGTCGAAGGCGACGGCATCGCCTTCGCGCGAAAGCTTGGTGACATGCTGCAGGCGAGGGTCAAGGTGCATGAGCGATTCGGCACGGCAATTCTGATGTTGCCGGATGGTTTCAAGCTGGATGTGGCCACTGCACGGACGGAGTATTACGAGTATCCTACCGCCTTACCGACGGTCGAACAGGGTTCCATCAAGAAAGACCTGTATCGACGTGACTTTACGATCAATGCCTTGGCGGTTCGCTTGAACGGGAAGGGCTTCGGCGATGTGCTGGACTTCTATGGTGGGCAGCGAGATCTAAATGACAAGGTGATCCGAGTCTTGCACGGGCTGAGTTTCGTTGAAGATCCGACCCGCGTGTTTCGGGCGATCCGATTTGAATCCCGGTTCGGATTTCATTTGGGCAAGGACACGGCGGCGTTGATCGCCAGCGCCGTCAAGATGAACCTGTTTCACCGATTATCCGGCCACCGTCTGCTGGAAGAACTGAAACTACTGTTCGGCGAGCGGGAATCGAAACAGGCGATCAAACGATTGGCGGAGCTCAATCTTTTGAAGTTCATCCATCCGAAGCTGAGTTGGTCCAACCGGTTGGACAAGCTGTTGGCCGCGCTGGAAGAAGCCGTCGATTGGTACCGTCTCCTATACTTAGATCGGAAGATGGACGTCTGGGTGGTCTACATGATGGGACTGCTCGAGGTGTTGCCCGAGCGTGCTGTGAAAGACCTGCTCAAGCGCTTTCCCTTATCCGAACAGGAAGCCACCAGGCTCAAAATGGCCCGCGTGGGCTGTCACAACATGATCCGTCGACTCGCATCGAAACGACCCCTCAAACCGGCAGAGGTCTACCATCTCTTGTCGGGACTATCCGATGAAACACTCTTGATCTGCATGGCGAAGAGCAAAGGAGAAACAGTCAAGCGCCAGGTCTCAGCCTTCCTCACGACCTATCAGCATGTGAAGCCAATTCTGACGGGTACTGACCTGAAAGCCATGGGGTTGAAACCAGGCCCGCAGTTCAAGAAAATCCTCGACCGATTGCTAGCCGCACGTCTGAACGGCGAAGTAGAAACTGAAGCAGAGGAACGGCAGTTCCTTTATCAGCTGGTTCAAGACCCCTAGGGAAGTGTGTGAAGGATCGGAAACACGCAAATACGGATGGGACGCCACGCATAGGATCATCTGTTCAACAGCCTCAGTGGCCGACCTACAGAAATCGTAGCGCACCCGCCAGAATAGTCTCCCAATAATTATTCTCTCGCCCCACCGCTCGCAACAGTTCTCCCCGTAAACAATCGTAAAATTATGCTTTTTTAGAGCCACGCCCCACTCAGCATGATATCCAAGAGTTGGGAAGCCCCTAATTGCCCTAAATAAATAGCCGGTTATTGCCGATAGTTAGTTATTGCAGATGGTTAGTTATTGTCATGGTAGATGACGCGATTTGGCAGATCTGTATCTATGGGTTGTGTGTCGGCGTGGTGATTGCCGTCATGCTGGGACTTCCACCTTTGCTTGGCGAGCGTCACTGGAAAAAGGCTGAGCGTCGATCTGAGAGCGCAACCGGCGTTCCTTATGAATGTGGGATTCGGCCAACTGGCAGCGCTCAAGTTCGCCCGCCAGTGCAATATTATTTGATCGCCATGTTCTTCGTTATTTTTGATGTGGAGGCCGCGTATCTGTATGCCTGGGCCGTCGCGGTACCCGAGACAGGCTGGCTTGGTTTTATTGAAGTGACGATCTTTGTGGCCATTCTGTTGGCATCTCTTGCGTATTTATGGCTCACCGGAGCGCTGGACTGGCATGCACAGTCTCAACGTCCACGAGTCCGTCACCGCCAGAGCCCAACCATGCAGGAGTCAAAGGAGCTCTACGATGACCGAGTGGCGTAACGGACGACTGGAGGGGGTACGGATCACCGATGGTGGCGATGGTTCGTTGACCTCTGTCGTTGGCGACTCGGTCCTCTTTGCGAAGCTCCAAGACCTCTTAGCATGGGGACGGAAGAATTCATTGTGGCCGTTGAACTTCGGCTTGTCATGCTGTTTCGTCGAAATGGCGACAAGTTTGACCAGCGTCTATGACGTCTCTCGGTTTGGCGCAGAAGTCGTCCGCGGTTCACCACGGCAGGCCGACGTGTTGGTCGTATCCGGGACGGTGTTTCTGAAGGTGGCGCCTGTCATCAAGCAGCTCTACGAGCAGATGCTGGAGCCGCGTTGGGTGATTTCGATGGGCTCCTGCTCAAACTCCGGAGGGATGTTCGACGCCTATTCTGTCGTACAAGGCGTCGACAAATTCATTCCCGTGGACGTGTATATGCCGGGATGCCCACCGCCGCCCCATGCCTTTATGGAATGTTTGCTGCTCCTCCAGAACATGGTTGGGTCAGAGCGCCGTCCCTTGAGCTGGCACTTCGGTCCACAGGAGGTTCAGAGACCCATCATGCCCTCGCTACGTGATGCAAAACGAGCCGAGCGGATGAGCCAACGTGAATATCCCGGTATCGATGTGCTTCCGCGGACCGACCTTCTCTCGCCCCATTTTGCAGGGCAGCCGGACGGTCGCCCAAAAGGCAAGTCATGACTCCACGACTTTCGGCCACGCGAGATATCCCAATGGGCGAACACACAGGACTCGTGGCGGAGATCGCGGCCCACTTTGGCTCTAATGGATATCTGACCGCTGTGCAATCCACCAAGGATGAGATTCCAACCATCTGGGTTGAGAAACATCGGCTTCATGAAATTCTCCGCTATGTTAAATCCGAACTGACGCGCCCGTTTCCCATGCTGTTTGACCTAAGTGCGACCGACGAGCGGCTTCGTCGCCATCATGACGGATTACCGATCGGAAGTTTTACTGTGTTTTATCATCTCTTTTCCTTTGATCGGAACCAATCACTCCGCATCAAGGTGGCGCTGGATAGTGAGGCACTTTCTCTGCCGTCGAGCATCGATCTGTGGCCAAACGCCGATTGGTATGAACGAGAAATCTTTGACATGTTTGGGATTCGTTTCGACGGACACCCCTTTCTCCGCCGTCTTCTCATGCCTTCGTGGTGGGAGGGGTATCCGCTTCGGAAGGATCATCCCTCGCGTGCGACAGAAGTCGGGCAGTTCCAAATGCCGCCGGAAAAGTTGGTCATGGCACAGGACGCGCTGCAATTCAAGCCCGAGGAGTGGGGGTTAGCCCGCACCCACCACGATCAGGATTCAGATTTCGACTATATGTTCATCAACCTTGGTCCAGCCCATACTGGTACGCATGGGGTGCTTCGACTCGTGGCGCAACTCGCAGGCGAGGAAATCATCCATATCGTCCCGGATATCGGCTTCCACCATCGTTCTCAGGAAAAGATCGCCGAGCGGCAAACCTGGCATTCGTTCATTCCCTACACCGATCGTGTGGACTACCTCCAGGGTGTGCTGAACGAAATGCCGTACTGTCTCTCAGTCGAGCGATTGGCGGGGATTACGGTGCCACCACGGGCACAAGTCATCCGAGTCATGATGTCTGAGTTCTATCGGATCGCCAGTCATCTCGTCTGGTACGGGACCTTTGCGGCCGACATTGGTGCCTTGTCACCGGTCTTTTACATGTTCAACGATCGAGAACGCATCCTCTCGATCACTGAAGCCATTTGTGGTGGCCGTATGCATCCGAATTGGCTCCGGATCGGTGGAGTTGCACGAGATCTTCCGATTGGATGGGACAAACTGGTTCGCCAGTTCATCGATTGGTTTCCCAGCCGACTCGATGATTATGAGCGACTGGTGATGGACAATCCGATTCTTAAGCAGCGGACCGTCGGGATCGGGGTCTTGTCTCTCGATGACGCCATCGCGTGGGGTGCCACTGGTCCCATGCTGCGTGCCTGCGGCTTGCCGTGGGATTTGCGCAAGGTCCGTCCGTACTCTGGGTATGAGCAGTTCGACTTTGAGGTCCCGGTTGCTTCAAACGGCGATTGCTATGACCGAGCGCTGGTGCATGTCTTGGAGTTGCGTCAGTCGCTGCGGATTATTCGCCAATGTCTCGATTCCATGCCATCCGGTCCCTATACGTCACTCGATGCTCTTGCGACTCCTCCGCTGAAAACACACACACTGCATGACATCGAAACGCTCATCAATCATTTCGTCGGAGTGAGTTGGGGCCCGGTGCTTCCTCCCGGTGAAGCGGAAGTTCCCACCGAATCGTCGAAAGGCCAGACCAGTTATTACTTGACGAGTGATGGGTCCCAGCTCTCGTACCGGACGAGGATCCGCACCCCCTCGTTTGCACACATTCAGATGGTGCCGCTGATGGCATGTGGCGAATTGCTCTCGGATCTCCTGGCCGTGCTGGGGAGTGTGGATTATGTGCTCTCGGATGTGGATCGGTGAAAGTGTCTCTCTTGTCTGTCCGGTCGTCTGGTCTGCCTCGTCCGAAGCACAAGATAGACCAGACAGACGAGATAAACGAGACAGACTAAATAGACGAGATAGACCAATTTTATGCTGAGCGAGATCGAACGACGAGAGCTTGAAGACGCAGTGAAGCATTACCCTGACAAACGGGGGGCTACTATCGATGCCCTGCTAACCATCCAACGACGACGTGGTTGGATCTCGGATGACACGCTCCTCGAGATTGCCCAATTTCTTGAGATCACGGTCGAGGATGTGGATAGCGTTGCCACGTTCTACAACCTCGTCTTTCGAAAACCCGTCGGTCGGCATGTCGCATTCATGTGCGACAGTATCAGTTGTTGGATCAAGGGATGCGAGCAAGTTCAGGAACAGATCAAGAAACTCTATGACGTGGATCTAGGGCAGACAACGTCTGATGGACGTCTGACTGTCTTGCCGATTGCGTGCTTAGGGCAATGCGAACGGGCACCGGCCCTGATGATCGATCAGGATGTATACGGCGACGTCACGCCCGAAAAGATTGAACAGATCGTGGAGAAATACAAATAGTCCAAAATATCCGTCATCGACGTAACATGGAACGACCACTGACTCAACATATTCATCCGGATGGTACGACGCGCACATTGCGTGAGTACGTCAAAACGGGTGGGTATCGCTGCTTGCAACGACTCTCCAGCGGGCTGGCCCCCAAGGACCTACAGCGCCTGGTAGCCGATGCCGGATTGCGCGGCAGGGGCGGGGGTGGGTTTCCGACCGGTACGAAGTGGAGCTTCGTGCCGATGGGTGCCGACGCGCCGAAACCCAAGTATATCGTGGCCAATGGCGATGAAATGGAACCAGGCACATTTAAGGATCGTGTGCTGATGGAGGGCGATCCTCATGGCCTGGTCGAAGGCATGATCCTCGCCGGCTATGCCATCGATGCAGTGGTTGGCTACATCTTTCTGCGTGGGGAATACCATCTGTCGGCCCAACGACTGACCGAGGCGATTGCAGAGGCCTACGCAGCCGGGTATTTGGGTAAACCTCTTCCTGGAACGGGATTTCGCTTTGACCTCCATCTGCATGCCAGTGCCGGCCGGTATATTTGTGGCGAAGAAACCGCGTTGATTAATGCCCTGGAAGGCAAGCGAGCAGTGCCCCGCGCAAAGCCTCCCTTTCCGCAGACGGTCGGCTTATGGGGGAAACCGACGGTCGTGCAGAACGTCGAGACCCTCTACAACATCCCACATATCGTCAATCAGGGATCTGACTGGTATCACCGATTGAGTCGGACTCAAGACGGTGGCACGAAGATCTACGGCATCAGTGGCCGTGTCGCCAATCCTGGATGGTGGGAATTGCCGCTCGGCACCACTGCGCGGGAGGTTTTGGATCGGTATGCTGGAGGGATGGCTGATGGCGTTCGCTTTCGGGGCTTGTTGCCAGGCGGTATCTCCACGGCATTTATGACTGAAGAACACTTGGATCTCCCCTTAGATTTCTCTTCGATCCCGCCCGAGGTCGGTCGTCTTGGCACTGCCACGATGATCGTATTAGACGATCACACCTGTCCGGTTGGATTTGTGCTAAATCTCGAAAAGTTTTTTTCCCGTGAGTCCTGTGGCTGGTGTACGCCTTGTCGGGAAGGGTTGCCGTGGGTCGCGAGAATTTTAATGTCCTTCGAGGAAGGACGTGCCACCAGCGAGGATTTGTCGCTTCTCAAGATGCATGCCAAGTGGCTGGCGCCAGGACACACCTTCTGCGGTCTCGCACCAGGTGCAATGGCCCCGTTGCAATCGGCTTTGAAATACTTTCACGACGACTTCGAGCGGCACATCACTACCGGTGGGTGTCCCTGGAGCAAGAAAGCGTCACAACAGAGGGTGTTGGTCTAGGCCCATGGCAACCATTATCGTCGATAACAAGTCATATACTGTGGATGAGCAACAGAATGTGCTCGCCGCCTGTCTGGGACATGGGCTGAACGTGCCCTATTTCTGCTGGCATCCGGCCATGGGATCGGTCGGAGCATGCCGCCAGTGCGCAGTCAAACAGTTCAAAGACGATCGAGATCAGTCTGGTCGACTGGTGATGTCCTGCATGACACCAGCGACGAACGGCACTCGGATCTCGATCGATGACCCAGAGGCCGAGGCCTTTCGCGCATCAGTCATTGAATGGCTGATGGTGAACCATCCACACGATTGCCCCGTCTGTGACGAAGGTGGGGAGTGCCATTTACAAGACATGACGGTCATGACCGGGCACGTCTACCGGCGCTACCGCTATCAAAAACGAACCCATCGCAATCAGGCTCTCGGTCCATTCATTCGGCATGAGATGAATCGCTGTATTCAATGTTACCGCTGCGTACGATACTACCGAGACTATGCGGGTGGACGTGACCTCAACGTGTTTGGCTCGCATGACGCCGTCTACTTCGGCCGGGAACAGGATGGCACGCTGGAGAACGAATTCAGCGGAAATCTGGTGGAGGTCTGTCCGACCGGAGTCTTCACGGACAAAACCTTCTTTCATCACTACACGAGGAAATGGGATCTGCAAGCAGCCCAATCGATCTGCCCACATTGTAGCCTTGGCTGCAATACCACCGCCGCTGAACGATCTGGGACTCTGCGTCGGATCACCAATCGGTTTAACAGTCAGGTGAACGGCTACTTTTTATGTGATCGGGGACGATTCGGGTATGAGTATGTCAATAGTGACAAGCGAATCAAGCGAGCCCTGGTGCGGCCAGAGCGTGATCGTACCAAGCCGGGACAGCCGGAGGAAGTGCCACAGGCTATCGAGTTCGCCGCAGACCGCTTACGACGCGCGCGCGGTGTTGTTGGCATTGGGTCGCCTCGCGCCTCGCTCGAGGCCAATGTGGCCCTTCGATCTTTGGTCGGCCCGCAGCACTTTTATCAGGGGATCGATGAGCAGGAACGCCAACTTCTCTCCACGATAATCAAGGTACTTCAGACTGGACCGGTGCCTTCGGCGTCTATTCACGATGCCCAACAGTCAGATGCGGTCTTCGTTCTTGGAGCGGATCTCTTGAACGAGGCACCACGCTTGGCGCTGGCTCTTCTCCAGTCAATTCGGCAACAGCCGATGGAACAGGTCGACGAATTGAAGATTCCTCGATGGGATGAGGCGGCTGTGCGGAACGCGGTGCAAAACCGACGAGGCCCTCTGTTCCTCGCTGGGTATCAGCGTACGTGGTTTCATGAGTATGCCACTGACACCTACTTCGCCGCGCCGGACGATATCGCCAGGTTGGGATTTGCCGTGGCTGGATCGATCAGTCAAGGGGCACCCTCCGTTCCGGATCTCAGTACCGAGGTCAGGGACCTCACACAGCGTATTGCTGAAGCCCTGACCCATGCCCAACGCCCACTGATCATTGCCGGAACGAAAAGCGGCTCCCAGGCAACGATAGAGGCAGCAGCCAATGTGGCCTGGGCCCTGCATCAACAAGGGAAACAGCCACGACTCAGCTTTGTGCTTCCAGAGTGCAATAGCGCAGGCCTCGCCTTGCTCGGTGGCGGAAGCTTGAATGACGCGTTCGATACGATCCGTCGGGGAAAGGCCGATACCGTGATTGTGCTGGAGAATGACTTATATCGTCGTGCGGATCAGGCGAACGTCGATGCCTTCCTTGAGACAGCGCAAACGGTTGTTGTCATCGATTCGGTTGAGAATCGCACGACGGCGCATGCCGATGTGCTGCTTCCGGCTGCCACAGGACCGGAATCCGATGGGACATACGTCAATCAAGAAGGCCGAGCCCAGCGGTTTTACCAGGTGTTTATCCAGGACGGTGACGTCAAAGAGAGCTGGCGGTGGCTGAGTGAGCTTGGCCGTGCAACTTCACAGGAGGGTGGGAGTGAATCCGGAGTGGCAGCCTGGCGCAACTTCGACAATGCGGTCTCCGCAACGGCGATAGCGGCTCCTGAGCTGGCACGCATCGGAGAGGTCGCACCGTCAGCGAGTTTTCGTTTGGTTGGTCAAAAAGTTCCCAGACAGTCTGAGCGATGCAGTGGGCGTACGTCACTGATCTCTCATCTGACCATGCACGAACCGCCTCCTCCCGTTGATCATGATTCGCCGCTTGGATTTACGATGGAAGGATATCGAGGACCACTTCCCTCACCGCTGATTTCCCAATTCTGGGCTCCTGGCTGGAATTCTATCCAGGCTGTGAATACGTATCAAGACGAAGTCGGTGGGCCATTGCGCGATGAAATGCCGGGAGTCCGGCTCATTGAACCAGTTGCCACGAAGACATCCGGTTGGTTCGCCACCATTCCACGCGCGTTTGAGCCAACCGCTCATCAATGGTTGCTGCTTCCTCTATCCGCCGTGTTTGGAAGCGACGAACTCAGCAACCAATCTCCGGCGATTGCCGAACGGATTGGCAAGCCGTTCCTGTCTTTGCATCCATCAGATGGAGCGCGGTTGACCCTTGAGGACCACAGCACGATTGATCTGGTGTTACAGGGGACGACGTACCGCCTTATTCTGCACCTCGAGCCTTCTACACCGGTAGGAACGGCAGGTCTCTCCCTTGTGCCTGAGGTATCTGGCGTCAGAGTGCCGGCTTGGGTTGATCTGTTGAAGGCAATCCAGGCTGGACAAGAGCGGAGGGCTGCATGATCGATTGGACTCACACCGCACTCACCATCACCGTCATTCTTGGCAGCTGCCTGACCTTGGCCGGGATGCTGATCTGGGTCGAACGCCGACTGCTCGGAGTGTGGCAAGAACGATACGGCCCCAACCGTCTAGGGCCAGGCGGATGCCTGCAATCACTGGCAGATATGATCAAGATCTTTACGAAAGAAGACTGGATCCCGCCCTTCGCTGATAAGGCAGTGTTCGTCATTACGCCGGCCATCGTCGTGATCACTGCACTCATGTCATTCGCGGTAATACCGATCGCGCCCAACTTCGTGGTCGCCGATCTCAATGTGGGCGTCCTGTTCTTTTTAGCCATGTCGAGCCTTGCCGCCTACAGTGTCATTATCGGAGGTTGGGCATCCAACAACAAATTTGCGTTTCTCGGCAGCCTTCGGGCGATCGCGCAATTGTTGAGCTACGAAGTCTTCATGGGGCTGTCGCTGATGGGAGCTGTGCTCTTAGCAGGTTCGTTCAACCTCAGCGACATTGTCGACGCACAACAGCATCAATGGTTCGTGGTCCCTCAATTTCTTGGGTTTCTCGGTTTCTTTATGGCTGGACTGGCCGAAGCGCATCGAACACCGTTCGATATGCCTGAGGCGGAAGCAGAGCTCGTTGCCGGCTACCACTCCGAGTACAGTGGGATGAAATTTGGGATGTTCTTTGTCGGCGAATACCTGAGCATCCTCCTCCTTTCGGCAATGACGGTCATTCTTTTCTTCGGTGGGTGGCACGGACCCTGGTTGCCGCCGGTGGTGTGGTTTGCCGTGAAGATGTTCGGCTTCATCGCCTTGATCATCCTGATTCGCGCAGCCTGGCCCCGATTCCGTTTTGATCAGCTCCTGTCATTCGGTTGGAAGGTCGTGATGCCACTCGCGTTGATCAATCTGTTGGTGACGGGTGGGGTGGTGTTGTGGAGAGCAGGATAGCAGAGATTCACGATGCGGCAGTGAGCTTGGGTCGGATGTGATGCAAAGGGGAATCATCCCTGTAGAACGGCTGTACGTATGATGAACACGTGGATATACGCCAGGAATCTAGTCGTGGGGTTATGGATCGTCTTTAAACGGACCTTCACGAAGCCGGTTACGGTTCAGTATCCAGAAGAGCAACCTTATTTGCCACCACGTTGGCGTGGACGCATTGTCCTCACCAGAGATCCCGACGGAGAAGAGCGGTGTGTGGCTTGTTACCTCTGCTCTGCAGCCTGTCCTGTCGATTGCATTTCGCTTCAGGCTGCGGACAATCCAGAGGCTCACGAGCGCCGCTATCCGGCGTTCTTCCGGATCAACTTTTCGCGCTGCATTTACTGTGGCATGTGTGAGGAAGCCTGTCCGACCAATGCGATCCAGCTGATTCCAGATTTCGAACAGAGTGAATATGCGCGTCGGAATCTGGTCTATGAGAAAGAAGATCTCCTCATCAGCGGAACTGGTAAGTATCACGACTATAATTTCTATCGAGTCGCCGGCGTAAGGACTCGCGACAAAGACAAGGGACAAGGTGAACACGAACTTCCACCGGTGGATGTGAAGAGTTTGATGCCGTAAGGACGTGCTGAGTAGCACCTAGACGAGTCCTGACATTCACAACTCAGGACTCAGCACTGAGAGAACGATTATGGAGATCCTATTCTATATCGCTGCCGCGGTGACTGTCTTGGCGACGCTACGCGTGATCACGCATGTACATGCGGTCCACGCGCTGCTCTATCTGGTCGTAGCGCTGATCGCGTTGTCACTGATTTTCTATTTACTCGGTGCACAGTTTGCCGCCGCGCTTGAAATCATTATTTACGGCGGTGCCATTATGGTGCTCTTCATCTTTGTTGTGATGCTCCTAGGGCCACTTGCGGTTGAACAGGAACGGACGTGGTTCTCACCCAGCGCATGGGTAGGGCCTAGTATCCTGGCCCTGGTGCTTCTGGGAGAAGTGGGATATCTCATTGCTTCCGGGGACCATCCCACGATGGCAGTCGCAGAACCTAGACAGAAAGCGATCTCTATCGCCCTCTACGGACCCTATATCATTGGGGTGGAATTGGCGTCCATGCTGTTGTTGCCTGGGTTGATCGGCGCCTATCACTTAGGGCGCCGTCTATCGAGTGAGGCCCGTTCATGCTGAGTACGCCTGCACTTGTATTGGCCATCATGTTGTTTGGTCTCGGATTGATCGGCTTATTGAGTCGGCGGAACATCCTGTACATGCTCCTGTCGCTCGAAATCATGTTGAATGCTGCCGCGCTCGCGTTCATTGCCGGAGGGGCTCGTTGGGGACAAGTCGATGGGGAGATCATGTTCCTGTTTATCCTCACCCTGGCGGCAGCTGAAGTGTCTGTGGCACTGGGGATCGTGCTGCAGCTGTCCTATCGGTTCCGGACATTGGACGCTGATGCATTCTGTGAAATGAAAGGATGAGAGGGCGTGAGGCGTAAGGGATAAGGCGAGTATCCTGAACACTCGCCATCTCCTCAAACCTGACGCCTCACCACGAAAATATGCTTAGTCTGCTTTGGCTTATCCCAGCACTCCCGCTCGCAGGTTTTCTGCTGTTGGCCCTGTGTGGCGGACGGTTGAGTCGACACCACATCGCGTGGGTTGGGTGCGGTTCAGTGGGGACGGCAGCCGTGACCACTGCGCTTATCGCCGCAGAATTCTTCCGTGGCTTTCCCACTCGCGAGTCTTACCAGCAAACGTTATGGAATTGGATCGACACGTCCGGAATGACGGTCGGCATTTCCTGGAATCTAGATGCGTTGTCACTCTTGATGGTGGCGGTGATCACCGGCATCGGTTTCTTGATCCATCTGTACTCCGCTGAGTACATGGCTCACGATGATGGCTACGCCAGGTTTTTCGCCTACATGAATCTCTTCGTGGCCGCCATGCTGACGCTGGTGTTGGCCGACAATCTCCTTCTGCTCTATCTGGGCTGGGAAGGGGTAGGACTCTGCAGCTATCTGTTGATCGGATTTTGGTATCGCGAACCCGAGTACGGCACGGCCGCGCAGAAGGCCTTCATCGTGACTCGCATCGGAGATACGGCGTTTGCCATCGGGCTCTTCATCCTCTTCACACAATTCAAAACCTTATCGATCCAACAGGTCCAGAGTCTTGCGACGGAGGCCTGGCCAGTGGGTTCGAACCTGGCCATGATCGTGGCCGTGCTCTTCTTGATCGGGGCGGTTGGAAAGTCGGCGCAATTGCCGCTTCAAGTGTGGCTACCGGACGCGATGGCAGGTCCCACTCCGGTCAGTGCGCTGATCCATGCCGCTACGATGGTGACAGCAGGAGTCTACCTTATTGCCCGCATGCATCATCTGTTTGAGCTCGCACCGATGGTGCAAGAGGTTATTGCGGTGCTTGGCCTCGTGACGTTGCTGCTTGCAGCAACCAGCGCCTTGGTGCAGCATGACATTAAGCGGGTGTTGGCGTACTCGACGATGAGCCAGATCGGCTACATGTTTCTGGCACTCGGCGTCGGAGCCTGGTCTGCCGCGCTCTTTCATTTTCTCACCCATTCCTGCTTCAAAGCCTTGCTCTTCCTGGCGGCTGGATCGGTCATTCACAGTCTCCACCATGAGCAGAACATCTTCAAGATGGGTGGCCTTCGGCGGCATCTGCCCTGGACCTTTTGGACTTTTCTGATCGGGGCTGCGGCTATGTCTGGTGTCCCTCTCATCACATCCGGGTTTTACAGCAAAGACTGGATCTTGTGGTCGGTCTGGTCCTCACCCTTTAGCCATCGGTGGATCTGGTTTGGTGCGCTACTCGGGGCCATGCTGACCGGACTCTACAGTTTCCGGCTCATCTTTCGGGTCTTTTTCGGAGAGGTTCGTACACAACCGACCGGCGAATCAGGTCTGGCCATGCGCCTGCCTCTGGTGGTGCTGGCGTTCTTGGCGCTCACAGTCGGTTTTCTCGAGATGCCCCACACACACGGGAATGTCACTCTGTTTAGCCACAACCAGTCGCATGCGCTCCCAACGACAGCGCTGCTTCCAGGGATGGATGAATCAAGCGAGGCCCGTGAACAGCTGGCAGTGACCGTCGCGGCGCTGCTCGGGATCGGCCTTGCCGCGCTCCTGTTTCTGCCTGGCTCCCTCTTCGGCGCGCGAGGGACAGATCAATCCACGTCTCACCCTTCGGTAACCTTGCTGCAGGGAGGGTGGGGGTTCGATCGACTATATGATCGTCTGTTCGTGCAGCCCTGGTTTGCTGCAACCAGAAATTCCAGTGATATGGTCGATCGCGGGTACGAGTGGCTGGCCGTCTGCGCCGAGTCCTGTCATGGCTGGTTGAGTCACACACAGACGGGGCATGTCCGGTGGTATGCCGCCACCATTGCAGTCGGAACGCTGATGTTGCTTGGTCTATTTGCGATGTGAATGCTATGGCTCTATGGCTGCTCATACTCATCCCAATTCTCGCGGCGCCCTTTGCATGGATGGGACAGCAGTGGTCTCGTCACGCGCCTCGTTGGATCGTACTCGGGGCATTGGCTATTGATTTCATCCTGGCGCTTCTGCTCGGAGGACAACATTCCACAGTCCCGGCCTCAGGACCTGGGGCATGGCTTGTAGAAAGTCACACCAGTTGGATTCCCCGTTGGGGCATCAGTCTCCATCTTGGCCTCGATGGACTGAGCGTAGTCCTTATTCTATTGACGGTCTTCGTCGGGATCGTGGCCACGATCGCCTCCTGGACAGAAATCCAGAGTCGCGTCGGATTGTTTCACTGTCACATCCTGCTCGCCCTGGGGGGTGTCATCGGGGTGTTTTTGGCCATCGACCTGTTTCTGTTTTTCTTCTTTTGGGAGCTCATGCTCATCCCCATGTATCTCCTGATCGTCATCTGGGGCCATGCACAGCGCCGGCATGCCTCGTTCAAGTTCTTTCTCTTTACGCAGGCCGGGAGCTTGGTGCTGCTTGTTGCGATTGTGGCGCTCGCGCTCCTGCATCAACAAGCCACTGGGCGACCGAGTTTCGACTATGCCGATCTGATGGGGCTGACCCTGACCAGCGAGATGGCTCGATGGTTGATGCTGGCATTTCTCATCGGGTTTCTCGTGAAGCTGCCGGCCCCTCCCTTTCATACGTGGCTACCGGATACCTACGCAGAAGCTCCCACCGGGGCCACGATCATCCTCGCCGGAATCTTAGCGAAGACGGGCGCCTATGGTTTGTTGCGATTCACACTTCCATTGTTTCCCGAGGCCCTGAGCGAGGTCGCGCCCATCGCCATGGGGCTCGGTGTGGCCGGGATTCTCTATGCAGCGGTATTGGCCTGTGCCCAAACAGATATCAAACGACTGGTGGCCTACAGCAGCATCAGCCACATGGGGTTCATCCTGCTCGGCGCCTTCGCCGGCACGGAGCTGGCGTTGCAGGGAGTGATGATGCAGATGGTGGCGCATGGGCTGAGTACTGGTGGCCTCTTCCTGCTGGCCGGCGCACTTGAGGAGCGGTATCAGACGAGGGACATGGGTCAGATGGGAGGACTCTGGAGCGTGACGCCACGTCTTGCCACGATGACACTCTTCTTTGCCTGCGCGTCATTGGGGTTGCCAGGGCTGGCGAATTTTATCGGTGAGTTCCTCGTGCTCTTTGGATCCTATGCGACTCAACCGGTCATGATCATTCTGGCATCCCTCGGCATGGTGATGGCGGCCATCTATTCCCTGGGTATGATGCAACGCACCTTCTTTGGGCGGCAACAAGACGCCCGTACAGCCCCAGACCTGTCAAATGCCACATTTGGAACCTTACTGGTCGTCGCCGTCCTGCAGATCTGGCTGGGGCTCTATCCGAAGGCCGTGTTAACCACGACGAAGCCGGTCATGGAACAACTGATACAGCATGCACTGGTGTCTGCCAATCCGACTCACGTGCCATCAGAATCCCTGCTGTCGTCCCACATCGTGACCTCGCAGGGGAGTACCCCATGATCCTCCAAGATTTCATCGCTCTTTCGCCCATTCTGGATCTCGGGGCCTTCTCCCTCGTGACGATGCTCGCAATTGCCTTCAGACGGAATCATGCAAGGATTGCGGTCTGTGCGTTTCTGTCGTGCCTGTTCACCCTCGCGACGTTACCCTGGGCAGCCACGGCGGCGCCACGAGCCGTGACAACCTTGCTGGTCGTGGATGGACATGCCTTGTTGTATATGGGGCTCATATTGAGTGCGACGATGGTCATCATTGCACTGTCGTACCGATATCTGAACTGTCAGTTTCATGAGCAAGACGGTGTCGAGGAATATTACCTGCTCCTGCTACTGGCCACGTTCGGGGGATTGGTCCTGACCACAGCTGCGCACTTCGTGTCATTTTTTCTCGGGTTCGAACTCCTTGGGCTGTCTCTCTGCAGTCTGATCGGTTATTTACGAACCCGACGAAATCCGCTCGAAGCCGCGGTGAAGTACCTGCTGCTCTCCATCACGGCATCAGCATTCCTCCTGTTTGGCCTGGCCTTGCTGTATTTCGAAAGCGGGGCCATGACCTTCCACGAGGTTGGCGTGAGTGTGAAACAGTGGCAGACGGTTCCAGCACTGTGGCTGGGAGGATTGATCCTGGTCCTGGTCGGCATCGCATTGAAGCTCGGTCTCGCCCCGTTTCACATGTGGATTCCCGATGTGTATCAGGGAGCACCGACTCCCATCACGACCTACATCGCGACGGTCTCCAAGGCAGCGGTGATGGCACTGCTACTCCGCCTTGCCACTGAGGTCGGGATATTGGCACTGCCACCCGTTGTGCACCTGTTCAGTCTTCTGGCTGTTGTCTCGATGGTCACAGGGAATGTGCTGGCGCTCTTGCAACAGAATGTCAAACGTCTCCTGGCCTATTCGTCGATTGCCCACTTCGGCTATGTATTGGTTGCGCTGCTGGCCGGCGGTCCTCCCGCTGCGGAAGCAGTCACCTTCTATCTGATCGTCTATTGTGCCATGTCGTTAGGGGCTTTTGGCGTTGTCACAGTCTATTCGAGTGGGGGAGGGGACAAGGACCGCGTCGAGGACTATCAAGGCCTGTTTTGGACGCGTCCTTGGCTCGCAGGCATGTTGGCACTGAGCCTGTTGTCGCTGGCTGGGATTCCAGTGACAGCCGGATTCATCGGAAAGTTTTATGCGATCGCGGCTGGTGTCGACGCCGGCCTGTGGTGGCTCGTGTTGGCTCTGATCGGAAACAGCGTCGTGAGCCTCTACTATTATCTTCGATTGTTCGTGACTCTGTTCGCTGAGGTAGCAGTACAGGAAGCACTTCCTCAACAGGAGACTGTGCAGAGGCCAGAGTTCGTCAGTTGGACGGCCGTATGCTCGCTCGGATTTGTTGCATCGATCATCCTCGTACTAGGAGTCTATCCAGAACCGTTGATCGAGCTCATCCGTGAATCCGTCAGCAATCTACTCATGGTGGTTGCACAGAGACCATGAGAACTTAGAAGGCTTGAGATAGGCCATCCTTTCAATCCTAAAGTTGTTGGGTGCTCACAAGGCAGCAACTACGCAGCTCCTAGCCACCATGTTTCTTACTCACCGTGTTTCCTCATAGATACTTCTCTAAACTTGTGAGATATCTCCGTGATCTTGATCAGACCCACCTTCAAGCAAAGCTGCAACGGCCTTGGATATACTGTATGGGTATGAATTGATGGTTGACGCTTTGTTTGATAGCAGTGCCTAAACCTATTGGTGTTCAGAAGTAACAGTGCACGATTTGAGAGTGGATGCTCAGGTCAAGAGCAGGTATGAAGGCCGATGGCATTGGCCGAAGGGACTGAGGAGTACGTACACATGAGACAAATCTGTTTCGTGCTGCTGCTGTTGCTTATGCTACCTGTGTTGGGAGCATGTTCAACTCCCGGTCACCCTCGATACCAGCCGCTTCCAAAGGGTATTATTGCATTCCCCTATCAAGGTTACGGTGATGTGCAGATTGATGAACGTACATATTTTGTACACTATGATCAGTACTTCGTACCTTCGTTCAAGGATTTTCTATGGAGTGAAAGTAGGCTTGATGGAAGGTGGCTAAAAGGAGCTCAGGAGTATGTACTGTATCGAGCTGGAGAATTAACGAAAGCGAGAGGGGGCTCACATTTTGTTGTTCTACATAGAGATGACTGGAACGCGATTGGTTCCTTTAGACATAAACATGGGCGGCGATCCCCGATGATTCGCCCTGGCGCCGGGATCCTTATGCGTATATTGCATCGCCCTCCCTCTTTACTTCCAAAAGATGAGGGCTCTGTCTATAAGGCAGACACGTTGCTAGCGAGCTTGGCAGAAAGGAATGTTGGATTGGCTGAGCATCATGGACAATCTGCGTCTGGGGACGAAACCACTGCGCACAATAACCAATTTACTCGTTGGCGCTCATCAAGCTACGGACTTGATCATGCGTTAGTTCCTTCATTCCGTTGGTTCAACGGAAAGTTTTGGGAGTTCGACTCGCCAGAAACTACTACTGCAAAAGTGTCGGCCAATGTATTCGAAGTTGTGATATCAAGCCAATCTTGGATCTCACCGCTTCAGATGCTTTGGCAGTGCCTAGAGATTGCCGGGGAAGAAGGGTATGAGGTCTTCAGACTGGAAAAGTGGACTGTAGAACAATATGGCCAAGCTTTTCCTTGGTTCCAAACCAGGGCAAAGGTTGTTCTTCAACACCAGATGGAGCCGGAGAGTCTGTTGCCAGTGTTCGAGGTTGAGCAGATTCGAGCAAGTGTCGACACGCCAGATAGATTCAATAGAAAGTATTCGGGGAAAGATCCGATTGATGTGAGATTTGGCAACACTGTACCAACATTGCACCAGTGACTATCGTGGGGTATGAACTGATCAATTCATCGGAATGATCGTCGCGGAGACTTCGTTGGGGAGCAGTAGAGTGGCCGCCGCGCGATTCTGTTCGTCCGGTTGAATCAAGGCGAACAACGGCACCGGCTGAGGGACCTCTCCTGGCGGCATCGACAACATCGCCGGAAAATCGATCAGCGGTGAGAGCGTGGCCTGGCTGGCGATACGGAGCCGAAAGGCCATCAACACATCCCGCAACCGTTGGGTCTTCTCTTCTTCTGATATCGACTGATCAGGCGCGATCCCGACTTCCCAGAGCGGCTTCGTCACCGTGACCGGAAAGGTCAGGCCGAGTTTTTGCGCATCCGTTGACACATCGATCAAAAATCCGGCTTGAATCGCCTGTTGGCGATTCGCGATCAGTTGGTTGGCCGGGATATCGGTCCGCATCTCCAGCGCATTGCCTGAATGAGTGGGGCTTTCGAGTTTCGGTTCTTCTGCTGTCGGTAACGCCGGAACCGCTTCAAGAGGCGATTTTTCGCCTAGAGCGTTTTGATTGGGTGTCACAACGGTCTCATCCGGCAAAGCGGGAAGCACATGGATGAGGCCTTCATAGACTCGCTTAGCCGATTCAGACCAAACGGGATTACAGGGTCGACCAGCGAACGCTGCTTCGGCGGCTTTTCGCTCGTCGTGAGTGAGGACTCGTGGGGTACGCGTCGTATCCATGATTTATTAGATAAGCCCGGACTCTAACAAGTCAAGAGCTAGCCAGGAAGGCATCTGCCTTTCGTTTCTGGAGAGAAGAAAAAATCACAATAAGTTCCAGAAGATAGATCAACACGACGGTGCTGGCTGCATGTCCGAACGTGCCCAATGTTGTGACCAGCCAACCGATCAGAAGGAGGGAAGCCGACGCCAAGACGCGCCCCGCGTTAAAACTGAATCCGGCTCCTGTCGCTCGTAACTACGTCGGGGACAGTTGGAGTCAAGGTGAAGGACTTTGAAGCGCCATGCTATAGTTCCGTGCATGCTTCGAATGGACTACTATCAGGTGCTGGGAGTTTCCCGCAACGCGTCTGATGACGACATCAAAAAAGCCTACCGCAAGCTTGTTTTTCAGTACCATCCAGATCGTAACCCCGACAGCAAGGACGCCGACGCCAAGATCCGCGAACTCAATGCCGCCTATGAAATCATCGGTGATGCGGAAAAGCGCCAAAGCTACGATCGGTTGTCTTGGGGAGACGAGCCGCGCGCGGAGGCGGTTGATCCCGGCCTCATTCTCCACGACATCGAACAAAAGTTGTTTGATGAAGGCCGGAAAGAACTGTTTTCAATCTTGATGCAGAACGTCGCACGAGTGCGGGCGGAATTGGGCGTGATTCGAGAGCGAACCATCCGAGAACAGGGGTACGATTCGTTCCTGGAACCGGTCGTGACGGCAAGGGCATCTGAAATTCTGGATGAGTTCGTGACGGCAGACATGAATCAGCGGAAACAACGGCTTGTCGAGGTCGCCACGGACATGCTGGTGTCTCAAGGACTCGCCAAGCGAAGCGACGAAAGAGAGATTCGTTCACTCCGATCTCGTCTGGAGGAGCGTTTTCACAAAGGCCGCATCCACGGCGTGGCCTCGGCGCTGGAGCTGTTCTATGAACGCACATGATAGCCGACAAGTGACGCTAGCGCGAGAGTGGTCCCGCGACAAACTTGCCGGCTTTCATCACGCCCACAATTTTGTCCCGGTCTCGTAGGACCTCGATCCGTCTGAGTGGGTTTCCTTTCAGAATCACAAGATCAGCTTCCATTCCTTTGGTCACGGTTCCAACTACATCTTGAATCCCGATGAGACAGGCTGCCGTGGCGGTCGAGGCGACGATGGCCTCCATCGGTGTCATACCAAGCGCAACCATCCGTTCAAGCTCCTGCGCATTGTCCCCATGGTAATTGAATGGGGTTCCGGCATCAGTACCCATGGCAATGGCGATACCTCTCTGATGGGCGGCTTTGAAGCTGGCTCGGTGGCGCTTGGTCATCGCTTTGGCCTTGTCGAGTGCGCTGTCCGGGATGCCGCAACCTGGTCGACAGGCCGCCGTCGTCGCCAGAGCTGAAAGGGTCGGGACCATGTAGACACCATATCGCTTCATGAGTGCTCCCGACTCGTCGTCCAACAAGGTGGCATGTTCGATCGATCGCACCCCGGCATGAATCGCGTTCTTCATGCCGGCGGCGCCGTGGGCATGGGCGGCGACTCGTTTCCCTGCTTGCTGTGCCGCATCGACCGCTGCCGCTAACTCCTCCATCGTCATTTGGGCCTCATCCGGCGAGGTGCCGGGCGTCAGCACTCCTCCCGAAGCAATGATCTTGATGACCCCCGCACCAGCGGCGACCTGTTCCGCCACAACCCGCCTGACCTGCTCAGAGCCTTCTACTTCTTGTCCGATGAACCGTGCGTGGCCACCGATCATGCAAATGGCAAGTCCTGCCCCAACGATGCGCGGCCCAGGCATCAGCCCAGTATCGATGGCCTGTTTCAGCGTGAAGATTGAATGATCCCGAGATCCAACATCGCGGACTGTCGTAAAGCCTGCATCGATCGTCGCCTTCGCATGCGTGGCTGACTTCAGCAACGTATAGGAAGGCTGCTCTGATTCGAGCGTGCCGACGACATCTGGCTCTCCCCCCAAGCACAGGTGGACATGACAGTCGATGAGTCCTGGGATCATCGAGAGGCCACGGCCATTGATACGGACAACCCCTTTAGGAATTCTGACCTCGTTGCTGGGGCCGACTGCCGAGATTTTTGTACCGCGCACGAGGAGCGTTGCGTTATCGTGAAGGTCTCCCGTCCCATCGATGAGGCGCACGTGATGAATGGCAATCGTCACAACCTACCGTCCTCCACTATAGACATGCGCAGCCGCTTGCAGCGCAACGCCAGGAGTTGAAACCCAACCGCGACGAATGCCGATCTCCTCCAATGCGTTGAGAAGAGTCAGGACATTGGCCTCCGTCGACGATTCTCCCATCAAACCGATTCGCCAGACCTTTCCCTTGAGTGGGCCAAGGCCTCCGCCAATTTCGATGTCAAACCTCTCCAGCAATTGGGAGCGGACGGCTGCCTCATCGATGTGTGCTGGAAGGGTGACGCAGATCAGCGTCGGAAGCCGCCGATCAGGGGGAGGCAATGGGTCGAGACCGAGCGCCTTCAGTCCTGCGAGCAGCGCACGACTATTCAGTTGATGGCGGGCAAACCTGGTTGGAAGCCCTTCCTCCTCGATCAGGCGCAATGCCTCCCGCAGCGCATAGAGCATCGAAATAGGTGCCGTATGGTGGTAGGCTCGGTTGTGCTCTGTCCAGTACTCCGCAATGAGGGACAGGTCTAGATACCAGCTTTGACAGGGGGAGCGGCGATTCTTGATGACAGAAAGGGCACGGTCACTGAGCGTCAGGGGAGCCAAGCCAGGCGGGCAACTGAGACACTTTTGCGTGGCGCTGTAGCACACATCGATGCCCCATCGATCAACTTCCACGGGGATTCCACCAAGCGAAGTGACCGCATCGACGATCAGCAGCGCATTGTACGTGCGACACAGGGAACTGATCGGTTCGAGGGGTTGCCAGGCCCCCGTCGACGTTTCTGCATGCACCAGCACAACGGCCTTCACCGGATACGATTGCTGGAGCGCCGGGGCAATCATATCGGGCTCGATCACCTGCCCCCACGGAACTTCCAGTCGAATGGCCTTGCCTCCGCAGCGCTCGACGATTGTGGCAAGTCGAGTACCAAACACACCGTTAACGCCCACGATGACGGCGTCGCCTGGTTCAACGATATTGACAATCGCCGCTTCCATACCGGCCGATCCGGTCCCGGAAACGGCAATCGTAAATTGATTAGTCGTCGAGAAGACGCGGCGCAAGAGGATCTGAATGTCGGTCATCACTCGCAAGAATGTCGGGTCCAGATGTCCGACAAGCGGAGTGGCCAAGGCTTGGAGTACCCGAGGATGCACCATGCTGGGGCCGGGCCCCAGAAGCAGTCGTCGCGGAGCGAGAAAACTCTCCATCACCAAATAGGCTCCTTCCATCTGCGCGGTTAGTATAGCCAAATTGAAGGGGCAAGGCTATGTGAGAAATGGTCGCTGGAACTATGCTGTAGCCACTTTGAGGGGATTTAGAGCATCAGGAGCGCATGGTATAGTCACGAACCTATGAACGACCAGGCACTGTCGATCGGACGATCATCGGATTTCCCGCAGCCTGACCATTCTAAAGTTCCCAAGCCATCGAGTGCCCCGTATGGCTCTCGATGGTCGCTGATTGTAAGCGGGGTCTGCGCCGGCATCCTGGTGGCGGCACTCGGCGCCGTGCTGTGGTTTTCAGTGACCCTTCCAAAGCTTCAGCGATTTGAAGACCCGGATCGCGCCCTTGAGCTAATGGTCGGCCGTACATTGGACGCACAAGACAGCCTTCGGCGAGCGCCGAAATGGCAGCAGTGGATGGCTGACTGGACGATGGGCAGCGATGAGGAAGCGAGAGAGCAAGCAATTCAATGGTACCGGGAGCTGGTTGAGACGACCGATGATCCTCTCTCCAAGCTTCGGCTGGCCATCCTACTCGGGGAGTCCGGGCAAGAAACAGCAGCACTCGCTGAGACCAAGGGGTGGCAAGACCGTGGAACCTCTGCATTGCTATTTGG
>JBQTJA010000035.1:0-34546 GCA_052387595.1 Nitrospiraceae bacterium
CACGATACCGGTATCTATTCCTATGCATTGCTACGACAATTATGTCAGTGCGATGTCTGTCAGCCGGTGAAGCCAGTTGAGCCAAAGTCCAGACGGCTCATGTGAAGCGAGGATAGAACGTGACCAACATGTCCGTTGCCATGAGGACCGCGATACGGTGCGTAGGTGGAGTATTGGTACTCGGATTGATCGTGGGTTGCAAGAGCCTGCCAACGCTGGAGCAGCAAGAGCAGCTGGTGCAAGCTAATAGTCTCGTGCTAGATCAAATTACTACGATGGCAGTCGTAAACGTCTGGGGGAAACCGCCACTTTATCATAGTGAGTTCAGCCATTTTTTTGTCATGCCGGACTTCAGCGTGATTCCTCGATCGCGCGTGGCAACAGGAGAGGCTCCGAGGGGATGGAAAGCTGGCGTGCATGCGGGCGAAGGAGTGTATTTCGCATATCCCGATCGTGGTTGGCTCCTGGTATTTCTCGATGATCGCCTGGTCTATAAGGAAGAGCTCAAGGCCGAGGAGTTGCATGCTCTTGCAAAAACCTGGGCCTATGAGGATCGATTCAAGACCAGGCTTGACGAAGGCTCTCGACCCTAGGTTTTCCACCCAATACCCCGCATGACTCAGCATCAGGAGGTAGGTTGAACATCGTGATGGTGGCCTCTGAGGCCGTTCCGTATGCCAAAACGGGTGGATTAGCCGACGTGGTTGGCGCATTGGCGATCGAGCTGACGAAGTTGGGGCATCGTGTGATATTGGTGATGCCCGATTACCGAGGTCGAGTAACCGGTGGGTCTCGTCAATTGGCTATGCGACTTTCTATTCCAGTTGATGGAAAGCCTGTCGATGTCACGGTGGAAGAAGAGAACGTACCGGTGACAGGTGCATTGCATCGGTTGCGAGTACTATTCGTGCGGTACGATCCCTATTTTGATCGCCCGGGACTCTACCAACAAGACCATCAGGATTATCCGGACAACCTCGAGCGGTTTATCCTCTTCTGCCGTGCGGTCCTCGAAATAGTGCGTGGGTTGATGGAAACCCGAGGGGAGAAGGTTGATGTGCTGCACTTGCACGATTGGCAGACGGCTTTGTGCGCGGTGTATCTGAAAACGCTTCCTCACGAGTATAGGGGACTTGATCAGCTGAAAGTGCTCTTGACTCTGCACAATATGGGATATCAAGGAATTTTTCCTGCCCAGCAGTTTGCGAAGCTACGGCTTCCCCCGTCGCTATTTTCCCCGAGTGGCCTCGAGTTCTATGGGTCGGTCAATTGCCTGAAGGGTGGCATCATTTTTTCGGATGCTGTTTCCACGGTGAGTCCTACCTATGCGAAGGAGATCATGACCGCAGAATATGGAAGTGGTCTTGAAGGTGTGCTGGCAAGTCGTGCGGATGGGGTCAAAGGGATTACAAATGGTATCGATGTCGATGCCTGGAATCCGGAGAGCGATTCCTACTTGCCGGCACAGTATACGGCTGCTGATTTGTCGGGGAAACGAGCATGTAAGCGAGCGCTGCAGAGGGAGCTGGAACTGCCAAATCGAAATGTTCCCTTATTGGCTGTGATCGGTCGGCTGACCTTTCAGAAAGGCTTTGATCTTTTGATAGATGTGATTCCCGAGATCATGTCTTTAGACATACAAACTGTTGTGCTTGGTACGGGGGATCACCAGTTAGAACAGCAATTTATTGCAGCCAAATCCAGATATCCTGATCGGATCGGCTTATGTCTTGGCTTTAACGAAGGAATGGCGCATCGCATTGAAGCTGGGTCGGACATGTTAATCATGCCGTCTCGCTATGAGCCATGTGGACTAAGTCAACTGTATAGTCTTCGGTATGGCACGGTGCCTATTGTGCGCCGTACCGGAGGGTTGGCGGATACCGTTATTCCATTTCGACCTTCAACGGTCAAATCTGGGTGTGCAACTGGTTTTCACTTCATTGATGCTTCGACGGACTCTCTCCTCTCCGCGCTTCTACTCTCGCTTCATGTGTACAAAGAGCAGCAGATATGGCAATCCTTGATCCATGCGGGAATGACGGTCGATCTATCTTGGGACCGATCGGCGAAACTCTATGTAGACTTATATCGAGGACTGCAGGGAGGGAAACAAGAGAACTAGCGAGCGTTGAATGAAACGTTGACCCCATGCCCAAGTCTTGCCAGCAACGTCTTTGCCTTTAGGACGTAATAGGAGCCTTCTTCCTTGTGAAGCGTGATGACCGAAACCAGAAGGTCACGAGCAACATCGGTCTTCCCTTGATTAAAGGCGAGCTCTCCGGTGTGTAGGGCACAAGCGGCAGCCATCGCCTCTACATCGACTGCGACCCGACTCGTTGGATTGGCCACTAGCCGCTCAAGGTGAGTCGGCAGCGGCAAGACAAACCCTTCACGTGCCTCTGCTATTTGGCTAGCTGAACGCAGTTGCGTCAGATCTGAAGTTGCCTGGGCTAAACTAGAGGTTGATTTACAATCGGCATAGGTGTTCCACAGTGACATGAAGCCGCTATTTTTTAGTTCTGTTAATTGGGATGAAGGACCGGTTGTACAACCGGAAGCAAGGACTACCACCCCTAATAACCCCAGCGTCATGCCTTTTATGTGCATACTGCAGTTCATACCATCCACCCTCCGTCTAATGGCATTCGGAAATGCAAATGACAGGCCATGCAGATGTGCCCTGTAACTACAATTGAAATAATAAATATTTCTTGAATCATCTGAGTGGAATTGTGTCAATCTCAACTCACTGTTGCGCTATTGACACAGTGTGAGGAGCTTGAAAAAACAGGAAGGCCTTAGGATTAGGAGTGTCAAGAGTTGAAGATGTGAACGAGAATTCCAGTACGGGTGGTAGCGTTGGTCTTTCGCATGATGTGCTTAATGTGCTCTTTGACAGTTTGTTCAGTGATCAGGAGGGCATTGGCGATTTCTTTATTGGTCCACCCCTTTGCCAGATGTTCCACAACTGACTGCTCGCGGTTAGTCAACTGAAAACGTTCTCGAGCATGCTCGGTATTGAGGTTTTGTTTTCGCCCTAATTCTTCCATGGTAACCACAAGCCTGGCGTTCTGGATGCCTCCTCGGTCTGGCAAACCGAAGCCTCTCAGAAGGATAGGCTGGTTAGGATCGCCTGTCACACGCTTGAGTTCGAATTGTTCCCAATCCTTGGCTTCTGTCCGTATGTGAAGCGCTTTAATAATTTCTGCGCAAAGCTCAGTCAGGGCGGTCGGGAGGACTCCATGCGCTGAAATCGTGGTCGTTCTTCCGTGCTCGACGGCGTTGATTTTTTTGGCGAGTTCCGTGGCTTGTCGATTCATATGTAGAAGTTGCATAGATGCCGACAGCACCACTATCCCAGACCCTGCCCGCTGATCAGCAAGAGCATCGGTTTGATCAATACCTTTAGCTAGTTCTGGCATAATAAGATTAGGGCATCACAAGACGGTCAAAACCTAGTGCAGTATCGAACCCCAATGGCAAATGGCTTAGGTTGACCGAGAATAAGCCTTGGAATACAGGAATAGTACCTAACACTTTCGAGGGAGTCAACATAATACCTTTGGGAAAGCAGCCTACATCATCGGTATTGTTGATTCGGGAAGCGATACCTATATTCCACGTAGGTTTGAGGTTAGATGTAGGGGGCTAGTTTGAGCATCGCCTTGCTGAATGCTGGAATAGCCCATATGCGGGTTAAGACATTCAGATTAAATGGGAAAAGCCGTACAACGATTTCTTTATTATGAGGGGGGAGAGGAATGGATGTGACGCCAATGGAATGGGACTGGCCGATAAAGGATAGCTATGAAAACCATAGTGAGCGGGCTGCACTGCTGAGGCCAATTCTTTATGAGATGACAGCGCTAGAGGCAGGGAATGCCAATCTTGTTAAGGGGGGGAAAGCGCTATCGCTGAATATTAGTAGCGGAGGTATGTTGGTTCTTATGGACCAAGCCCCGGATATTAAGCAGGTATTGAAAGTCTATGTGCCGACACCCATTACAATTGCTGACACACCAACGCTTGCCGAAGTACGCTGGACAAGAAAGCTTCCGATGGGAGATTCAAGCAGCGACGTCACGTACTTTGTAGGGCTTAAGTTCATGTTCTAGTTTTTCTGCACACCGGCTGGCTCCAGTTTGAAGCGCGATCGAATTGGCAAACCTAGTGATCCGCAAGCTGGTACTTTTGCAACGAGAATCACCAGGCTCCTCGTGATTGATGCCAAGAGGCTAAGGCTTGGGCAATAGGGCAATGGAATGGATGTCCGAGAATAGGTCCTTAGAGCCAACGACACATCCTTCGTGTTGCCGTGTGAGGGAGAAGAAGATATATCGGTATTGTGCGAGTTTCGGATGTCTGGCGGCGCGGCGATGAGATGAGTCGAGCGTCGCTCGATGGCTTCTCCAAGAAGAATTGCAGTTGTCTTGTGATGGCGGTCCTCCCATAGCCGATTGACTTGGGGGAAATACTCTATTAAAGGTAGGAATCTGGTATGCACCGGTAGGGCGGTAGCCTGTATAGGTTCGCAGATCATGAAGGTGGGAGGCGATGCTCGTATGGGTGATTCTTTTTCAGGCAGACTGAAATCCTGCGAGATGCGTTGGTATGTAGTGAGTACGAAACCGAACCATGAAAAGCAAGCTGAGCAGAATATCCAATCATATAGGGGTGGAGTGTTTCTTGCCCCCGTTGCAGGAGGAAAAGATTGTTCGGCCAACTTGCACCATGCGTGGCGGCATACATCGTCATCCTCTCTTAATCTCCAGGCCGTATAGGAGGAATAAGCGTGAAGGCAATTATTCTTGCAGGTGGAATGGGAACTCGGCTTTCCGAAGAAACCTCTCTACGGCCAAAACCAATGGTGGAAATCGGTGGAAAACCGATCCTGTGGCATATCATGAAGATTTATGCCGCTCACGGGATAAAGGAATTTGTTATCGGTCTTGGTTACAAGGGAGAGATGATCAAAGAATATTTTCTCAACTTCTATGCGTTCAATAAGGATATTTCAGTCGATCTTGGGAGTGGAAAGACGACGATTCATGACGGAAAACGGCACGAAGACTGGAAGGTGCATCTCGTCGATACCGGTCTGCACACTCAGACGGGAGGTCGGCTTAAACAGCTCAAACAATGGATAGGCGAGAATGAAACGTTTCTGTTTACGTACGGAGATGGGGTTTCAGATGTCGACATTCAAGCTACCATCAAGTTCCACAAATCTCACGGAAAGCTGGCCACGGTAACGTCCGTCCTGCCTCCTGCACGATTCGGTCGGCTTGTGTTCGATCACGATCACATTGTCGACTTTAGTGAGAAACCTCATGGCGAGGAAGGCTGGATCAATGGCGGCTTCTATGTCCTCGATCATAAAGCCATTGATTACATTAAAGATGATGAGACTGTGTGGGAGAGGGATCCCATCCAGCAGCTTACCAAGGATAATCAATTGATGGGCTATCGGCATGATCGGTTCTGGTCCTGTATGGATACGCTGAAAGAGAAGAATTATTTGGAGGAGTTATGGCAGTCGTCAAAGGCTCCTTGGAAGGTATGGTAAAGCGATTATTTTTAGGTCATTACATACCCGCATCATCCATAGAGTCACTGTTGGAAAGGGCTGAGAAAGTCTTGAGGGGCAGCAGTTATTCCAGGAAGAGAAAGTGTGGAGTAGATTGAGTCTTGAGAGAGCCTGGCATTCGACTCATTTGGCAAATGCTGTCTCACCCGGTCATTCCAGTAATGGCCTCGGTGCTTACGCTGCGTCTGTTGTAAAAATAGGGCGCTGAAATCAGGGGGTAGAGTATGAAGATTCTAGTGACAGGCAACATGGGCTATGTCGGCCCACTGGTGCTGCGTCGTTTGCGGGAGTCCCATCCGCAAGCAACGCTTGTTGGTTACGATATGGGTTACTTTGCGCATTGTTTAACGGGCGCTTCCCGACTCCCTGAAAGTCGAGCTGATCAGCAACATTTCGGGGATATCCGACAGGTTCCTGAGCCGGTCCTGCAAGGGATCGACGCGATCGTGCATCTCTGTGCCATCTCAAACGATCCTATGGGCGCCACGTTTGAAAAGGTTACCCTTGATATAAACCACCGAGCGAGTATCGATCTTGCGCGAAAAGCAAAGCGAGCAGGCGTGAAGAAGTTTGTATTCGCATCGAGCTGCAGTGTGTACGGATTTGCCGAAGGTGGCCCCCGCCGGGAAGAGGATGCTCTGAATCCTCTTACGGCCTATGCCAAGTCAAAAGTTCAAACGGAGCAGGATTTGTCATCACTTGCCTCAGATGGCTTCATGGCGACCTGTCTTCGGTTTGCAACAGCGTGTGGCATGAGTGATCGGCTGCGCTTGGATCTTGTGTTGAATGATTTTGTGGCTGGCGCGCTTGCGTCAAAACGCATCAGTATCCTGAGTGATGGGACACCATGGCGCCCCTTGATTCACGTCAAAGATATGGCGAGAGCAATCGATTGGGCTGTGCAGCGAGACCCTCGAGATGGTGGTTCCTTTCTGACCGTCAATGCGGGAAGCGACGCATGGAATTATCAAGTCAGGGATTTGGCGGCAGCGGTCGCCAATCTCGTGCCGAACGTCGAGGTTTCGATCAATAAAGATGCACAGCCAGACAAGCGCTCATATCGTGTAAATTTTGACAAGTTCTCTAAGCTGGCGCAAGGATTTCTTCCACTGGTTGACCTTCAGAATGCCGTGAAGGATCTCCGTGACGGACTCATGGCCATGCAGTTTCGTGACCAGGAGTTTCGGACGGGTGAGTTAATTCGACTCGTCACATTAAAACGATTGCGGGAGAGTGGGCAACTGACAGACGACCTGGTGTGGGAAGAGCGAAGCAATGCGTGAGAGCACGGTCTGCTGCCGCATCGCGTCTCGATCACGGCTCATCATCCTTTGATAGCTAGGAGGATATATCAGCATGGGGCAATCAGGGTGTCGGTCTTGCAGTGCGACGCTTAAACATACGTTCGTTGATCTTGGCATGTCTCCATTGGCCAATTCCTACATCAAGCCAGACCAGTTGAATCGTATGGAGCCCTTTTATCCATTACATGTCTATGTATGCGAGAAGTGTTTGCTGGTTCAGCTGAAGCAATTCGCAGCACCGCACGATATTTTTTCAGACTACGCGTACTATTCGTCATTTTCAGATTCCTGGCTGGCGCACGCAAAAGCCTATGTTGATATGGTCGTGGGTCGATTTAGATTGGATCGCCGTTCCAAGGTTGTGGAGATTGCCAGCAACGACGGATATCTTTTGCAGAATTTCGTGTCGCGGGGCATCCCTGTGCTGGGAGTCGAGCCTGCCTCTAATATTGCTGAGGTGGCGAAGCAGAAAGGGATCCCTACGACGGTGGCCTTTTTCGGAGAGAAGACCGCTCTGGATCTAGCTGCTGACGGGTGGGGTGCCAATCTGATTATCGGGAACAACGTGCTGGCCCATGTCCCGGATCTGAATGATTTTGTGAAAGGCCTCAAGGTGCTGCTGAAGCCTATGGGCCTGATCACCATGGAGTTTCCTCACCTGCTTCAGCTGATGCAACAGAACCAGTTTGATACCATCTACCATGAACACTTTTCCTATTTTTCTTTCTTGGCGGTTGAGCAGGTGTTTGCTCGTCATGGAATGAGACTATTCGATGTCGAGGAGCTATCGACGCACGGAGGGTCTCTGCGAATCTATGCGTGCCACCATGACGATATGTCCAAACCTACAGAGGCGCGAGCAAAGGAACTGAAAACGCGGGAAGAAACCGCTGGATTTGGCCAGCTGAATCACTATCTGTCGTTTGGTCCGCGAGTGGAGACGACGAAGAGAAAGGTACTGTCCTTTCTCATCTCCGCGAAACAGGAGGGTAAGCACGTTGTTGGCTATGGGGCTCCTGCAAAGGGGAACACGTTGCTCAACTATTGTGGGATTCGGACGGACCTCATCGACTACACCGTAGACAGGAGTCCCTATAAACAAGGGCATTTTCTCCCCGGCGTGCATATTCCGATTTATGGGCCGGAGCGAGTGCGTGACACACGCCCCGACTATCTCCTGATTTTGCCCTGGAACATTCGAGCAGAAGTCATGGAGCAGATGAGCTTCATCCGGGAGTGGGGGGGGAAGTTTGTCGTTCCGATCCCTGAGGTGCAAGTGCATTCATGATTTTCACAGAAACCGCCCTCAAAGATGTCTTCTTGATCGATCCTGAGCCGGTACGAGATGAGCGGGGAATGTTCGCGAGAACCTGGTGCCAACGGGAGTTTGAGGCGCACGGGATTTCGGCCAGGTGGGTGCAGTCAAGTGTTTCGGTGAACCGCCAGAAAGGCACGATGCGCGGGCTTCACTATAAATCAAATGCGGAAGTGAGGTTGGTTCGTTGCACGGCTGGAGCCATCTACGATGTCATCGTCGACCTGCGACCTGCATCACCGACGTACTGTCAGTATGTCGGAATAACGCTCTCGGCGGACAATCACCGGGCTGTCTATGTTCCGGAATATTGCGCCCACGGGTTTCTCACACTCGAACAAGACAGTCATGTATTGTACTACATGTCGGAGTTCTATGTGCCTGCTAACGATCGAGGATTTCGCTGGAATGACCCTGTCTTCAAGATTGCCTGGCCTGAACCCATCCTGGTCATGTCGGAGAAAGATCGAACGTGGCCAGCATTTTTCAGGGACGGTGCACCGCCATTATGACATTTTCTGGCCCCAAAGAAGCATCGAGAGGTGAAGAGTTAGGCAAAGAGATGCATAGCTTCATGGCGGAGCTTTATCCAATATGTCGCAGTATTACCGGTGGGGGGGTCAGGGAAACTCTTCGAGCGATCCAGAAGCGTATTCCGCTTGAGATATATGAGGTTCCTAGTGGAACCAAGGTATTTGATTGGACGGTTCCGTTGGAGTGGAACGTAGCCGATGCCTATGTCATGAACCGGGAGGGGAAGCGAGTCGTCGATTTCCAAGCACACAATTTACATTTGATGAGCTACAGTTCGCCCGTCAAGAAGAAGATGCCATTGGCGGACCTCAGACCCCATTTGTTCACGCTGCCGGATCATCCCGAGTGGATTCCTTACCGAACGTCCTATTACCAGGAGAACTGGGGTTTCTGCCTTCGACACGCGGATCTCGAGCGACTGTCCGATGACGAATATGAGGTTGTCATCGACTCGAATCTTCAGCCTGGTTCTCTCACATATGGCGAGGCCTATTTGCCGGGTGAAACGTCGGATGAGATTCTCATCTCATGTCATATATGCCATCCGGCTATATGCAACGATAATTTGTCGGGCCTTACGTTGGCGGTCAAGCTGGCGGAAACAATGGCTTCGCGCCCAAGACGATACGCATACCGTTTTCTCTTCATTCCAGGAACCATTGGGTCGATTACCTGGTTGGCTCAGAATGAACAGACGGTGTCTCGCATTAAGCACGGGCTTGTCTTGACCGGAGTAGGCGATGCGGGGAACATCACCTACAAGAAGAGCCGTCAGGGCAATGCGGAGATCGATCGGGCAATGGCGCATGTGCTGAGGCATTCAGGAGAGGCCCATGCCATCATCGATTTTTTCCCCTATGGATATGATGAACGGCAGTATTGTTCTCCTGGGTTTGATCTGCCTGTTGGATGTTTCATGCGGACCCCACACGGCCAATATCCGGAGTATCACTCCTCCGCCGACGATCTGGACTTTGTGAAGCCGGATTCCCTTGCACGGTCGTATGCCAGGTGTCTGACGGTGTTCGACCTCTTAGAAGGGAATCGAACGTATATGAATCAAAATCCGAAATGCGAACCGCAATTGGGTCGGCGAGGACTGTATCGTGCTGTTGCTGGCCAGCAGGAAAAGCAATGGATGGAATTGGCTCTTTTCTGGGTGTTGAACGCATCCGATGGACGCCATGCCCTGTTTGATATCGCGGAACGCGCCGACCTTCCGTTCTGCAAGATTCAATCCGCAGCCAAAGCGCTGTTAGAGGTGGGACTTTTAAAAGAATGTCGGAGGCCGGGAAACACTTAATGGAGAAGCGATCATGAACACTGTGTATTATGACCCTCCATTCTCGGACGAACGGCGCCGCGAAGAGTTATTTCAAGGGCAGCTACTCGTCTATTCTCCGAGGAAGAGTACGCTTGCGTTTATCGAGTTTGCCAGAAAATTGATCAAGGAGGCCTTTGTCCCGTATGATCCGGAGACTGCTCAGCAACATCTTCCTGTTGAACAGTACGCCGATCTCCTCGGGAAGCTGAAGCCAAATTTCATCCATCATTCCGAATCAAAAGCGCTCATGCGCGACATTTTTGACGAGATGGGCTGTAATCTAGAGAAGACATATTTTGATGTGCCGAAGATGCGAAGTTCGACCAGCGACAACTATCTCACAACAGGCATTGCGTATGCCTGGCATCCACATCGGGATACGTGGTATTCCGCGCCTGCTTGCCAGATTAATTGGTGGATTCCGATCTACGATATTCAGTCGAACAATGCCATGGCCTTCCACCCGCAGTATTGGAACGCTCCGGTAAAGAATAGCTCCAAGGGGTATAATTATTACACGTGGAATCAGCAAAATCGCGGATCACATGTCGCCAAGTTCCTGAAAGAAGATCCCAGGCCTCTACCGAAGCCGACCGAATCACTGGCGATCGATCCCCAGATCCGTCTCATCGTGCCCGCAGGCGGCATCATCTTGTTTTCGGGAGCCCAGATGCACTCGAGTGTGCCTAATACGTCGGGGAAGACTCGGTTCAGCATAGACTTTCGTGTCGTGAATTTAGATGATGTGGCCGGCAGGAAAGGCGCTCCTCGGGTAGATGAAGAGTGCACTGGAACGACCATGAGGGATTATCTTCGTGCCACCGACCTGGCGCACGTCTCCGATGAGCTGGTTGCACTCTATGATGACGAAACAGTCGATGCCGGTATGCTGACTTATCAACATAAAGCGGAGCACGGCGCATGATGTCTGTGACGTGTGATTGCAGATGGCTAGATGAGGGGTAGATTCGCTCAGCAAAGAGAAGTGGTGGCGGTACTTCCAGCAGCTGGCAGATCTCTTCGGCTGGCTCCGCTTCCCTGCAGCAAGGAGGTTCTTCCTGTCGGCTTTGGTCCTATCCCTGGGATCCAGGGGACCCGTCCCAAGGTGGTGAGCCACTATCTGTTGGAATGTCTCAGAAAGGCAGGGATTCGGAAGGGCTATGTCGTCATTCGGCAAGGGAAATGGGATATTCCGGCATACTGGGGAGATGGGGAAATACTCGGGATGGATCTTGCCTATGTGGTCATTGAAGGGTCTAGTGGCCCACCGGATACGATCGATCGGGCATACCCCTTTATCAAGGATAAGGTCGTGGCGTTTGGGTTTCCAGATATTATTTTTCGTCCGCGCGACATATTTTCGAAACTACTGACCCGACTTGATCGACCTGGGGTTGATGTCGTGTTAGCGTTGTTTCCGGCGCATGACCCCAAGACAATGGATATGATCGACATCGATGAAGATCTCCGCGTCCGCGCGATTCATCTCAAACCGAAGACGACACGACTGCGGTATGCCTGGTTATGTGCCGCATGGACGCCGGTGTTTACGGAATTTTTGCACCAGTTTCTGCCTGGAGTGAAGGGAGGGTCTAGTGCGGGACTCATTGGGAGTCGCAAGATTGACCCTCAGGGAGACATTCCCGTGGGTCTTGTACTGAAGAAAGCGGTGCAGGCCAAACTCAAGGTTGAAGGTGTGATGTTCCCATCGGGGTCCTATATCGATGTCGGGCTTCCTCAGCACCTGATCAGAGCCGTGAAATACCACTCATGACTCTGGTGAGGAGTGAAGCGGATGAAAGTGACACGATGAATTTTAAGAAGTCAACGGTCTTGCAACCACGCATTTCGGAGCTGCCCATGGTAGCGGGCGTATGATTTCGCTTGAAAATCGTGTCGTCGTCGTGACGGGAGCGAGTCAGGGTATCGGGCGAGCAATTGCACTTGGTCTTGCAAGGAAGAAGGCTGTCCTGTTTCTGGTTGCACGAAACGGTTCAGCCTTACAGGAAGTGGCTGACATTGCGCGCACGTCTTCGCCACGCGTCATGCTGCAGGCTGCCGACTTAGCTGTCGATGGAGCAGATACGGAGATCGCGGAGAGTCTTGGGCGGGAATTCGGCGGGCTGGACGGGCTTGTCCATTGTGCTGGCGCATTTTCTAGGGGAGCTTTGGAAACCGCTTCCGTAGATGAACTCGATAGATTGTATCGAACCAATGTGCGTATGCCGTATGGGCTGACCCAATCCCTGCTGCCCCTCCTCAAGAGACGGAAAGGTCAGATCGTGTTTGTCAACTCTAGTCAGGGAATGCAAGCCCGGGCCTGCGTTGGCCAGTTTGCGGCCAGTCAGCATGCATTGAAAGCCATAGCGGACAGCCTGAGAGACGAAGTGAACTCAGACGGGATTCGGGTCCTGAGCGTCTATTGTGGAAGAACGGCCACGCCACGTATGGAGGCCATGTATAAGCTGGAGGGGAGGGAGTACAAGCCAGAACTTCTTCTCCAAGCTGAGGATGTCGCTGAGGCTGTCATTAATGCGTTGATGATGCCGTTAACAGCTGAGGTGACGAACATCACTATGCGTCCACTCCTAAAATCGTATTGAGTAGTTGAAATGTGGAGCTTAAACTTTGACGACGCACGGGTTCATCACGGAAATGGTGAAATTCGGAAAGAAAAGAGTGGTTCCGACGTGACGAGCACGGCGATACGACTCTCCCGTGCATACACGGGGCGAGACCTCGTCGCAGTGTGTGTGGACCACTAGGGCGCTCTTTCTCCAGGAAACGATCAAAGAGGGGATACTTGCGCCATCATTCGTCGTGAGCTATGGTCATACAGATGCGGATATCATCAGAACCGTCGAGGCGGTTGATGAAGCAGTGCATGTTTATCGCCGAGCCTTGAACAAAGGCATAGAAAAGTATCGCATCGGTCGTTCCGTGAAGCCGGTGTTCCGGCGCTATGCCTAGGTGATAGGAGCAGGAGTCGCGACTAGTTTCTCAGGGAAGGAATGAAGGTTATGCCATACATCTTGTGGTTTCTGATCATCTCACTGGTGCTGGTGGTAAGCCCAGGCTCCGGATTCTGTGATTCGAGTTTGGTTAAGCCAGACGCCGGTAAATCGCCGGCAGATATCCCCATAGTACCTTCCACGACAACGCAGACCGAGAAAGCAATCAGTCAGGCGATGATGGATAAGCTGTCGAATGCGGTTAGCAGCGAATATGTGATCGGCGCAGAGGATGTACTCGACATTACGGTCTGGAGGAACCCTGACTTGTCACGACAAGTACAAGTACGCCCCGATGGGCGATTTTCAATGCCGATCATTCGCGACGTGATGGCTGTCGGTAAAACGCCCAACAAATTGGCCGAAGAAATGACGAACAAACTCAAGGAGTATGTTCAAAACCCGGTTGTGGCCGTGACCTTGAAGGAAGTCAATAGTTCCAACATCTTCCTGCTCGGTGAAGTGGCTCACCCTGGCAAGTATCCGCTCAAGAGCAAAACGACGTTGCTGCAAGCGATTACCATCGCAGGCGGCTTCAAAGATACCGCGGCAAGGAATCAGATCGTCATTTTTCGGTTTACGGATACGGCTCCAGGCTTGAAGCGGTTCACCGCAAGCTACGACGATATCGTGCTTCGCAGTGGAATCACGGACAATTTTGAATTGAAGCCTGGTGACACCCTTGTGGTGCCGAGTGAGTCAATGGTGGTGTTCCCTGGTCGGTAGGGAATGCCGGAAAGGATTGCTGTGGACGGCTACGCGCGATGGACTAGGATACCTAGACAGAATCTGTTCGTGCCGAGGGTTCTGTCGATTGGGCTCGTGCTGTGCTCCATTGTGACCCAAGTTGGTTGTCTAGGGCCGGTGACCTCCAGAGAATACAAATCATCCGACGTTCCCACGGAATTTCTCCTTGGCTCTGAGGATCAGATTGAGATCAATGTGTGGAAGAATCCGGATTTGTCCAGAGTCACCTTGATACGGCCAGATGGATATGTCTCCATGCCGATCATCGGTGACGTCCAAGCAGCCGGCCTCACGGCAGAGGCACTGGCCGCGCAGATTACCGAGCGTCTCAAGGGCTATATCCAGAACCCTTCGGTCTCGGTGAACGTCAAGGAGCTCAATAGTTATGCCGTGTTTGTGTTGGGTGAGGTCACCAAGCCAGGAAAGTACCAGCTCAAGTCCTACGTGACCGTGCTGCAAGCGATTTCGATGGCCGGCGGCTTTACCAACTATGCAAGCAAGAATCGACTGCAAGTCGTGCGGGTCATTGAAAGTCCTGGTCACAAGCGTCAGGAGATCCACATCCCCTTGCGGTATGATGATCTCGTTAGTGGTCGTGGTGAGCCGGGTAACATCGTGTTGGTCTCCGGTGATACGGTTGTCGTGCCGTGACGGAATCATGTAGGGTGTCCGACACACGATTGGCTCGGTTTCTTCAAAATCCATGCATGTGGTATAAGGCGGGTGGATCGGTTATCGGCTGACTTTCATCCGTTTGTAACTACTTCTGAAAAGGAGCGTGGTGACTCTATTGTGGTGTTATAGACGGCTTAAGATCAGACCATTGTTGAGGTTCGCGGTTGCGGCTGTGCTTATTTGGGGGGCGTTGCCCTCGGTGTCAGTTTATGCGGAGACTCAGATCGTTCCTTGGGGTTCGGTAATGGAACGATACGATAGCAATGTATGGCGCAGACCAAAGGACCTCCTAAGGGACGCCCAGGGGAATGCCCCGCAGCTCCATGATTTCGTGACGACTGTGAACGGTGGGCTAGCCCTGCGGCACGACAGTCGTGACATTGAAGCCAACCTGCAGGCGGGGGGGAACTATAGCAAGTTTGTGACCAATACGGACTTGGACTTTTTTGGCGCGAATCTCAACGGCACAGTTGGCTTGGATCGATGGGTTGATCAGTACGTCAGAGGAGCGCGGTTGGGCGTCATCCAGAAATTGATATATACGCCCGAGCAATCTTTTGGGAGATCGGCAGCGGTTGATGACTTCGAGGGGGGGCTCCTAACATTTCGGCGGAGCAGGTTGCTGAACACAACCAGCCTCAATGGGAGCTACCCTCTGTCCAGAGATCTTTCTTTGGAAGGTGGGTACAAGTTCGGCCTTCGGAGGGTGACCCGTGGCACCGACGGCGGGGTTGAACCCGTCGCCAGCTTCTTCAATACGATGACTCACACCTGGTTCGGAGGACCTCGATATAACCTCACGCGAAACGACAGCGTGGCCGCCTTGTATAGACAGACATTTTTTACCCAAGAACGGTCCGAAGGCGGCAGGACAATTAGCGGCAATATCATCACGCTGGAAGGTGACTATACGAGGGTGTTCCCGGAGTGGACGTTCACTGTCCGCGGAGGCGTCACGTTTGCCGAATCCGTCGGGAGGACGTTCCCCTCTGGTTCTCTCCACGTCACAACCAAACCGGAGCGGGACACGGTCCTCGATCTGACGCTTTCACGGGACGCGAAACCGTCATTCTTTTTACAGGGTGGGGCTCGGATCAACAATCGTGCGCAGGCGACCATCAGGCATCGAATTTATGAGCGGCTCAGCGTCAGCGGGATGGGGGGCTATGCCCTTAGTCAATTTTTCCCCAATACAGAAGCTCAATTTCAGATCGTCACTGGAGCATCAAGGCTTGAGTATAAGTTGACGCGGAACATCAGCGGAGAGCTCTTTTATATGTTCAACCACGTGTCTACCGAGGGAACGGCACTTGAGTACCAGGTATCACGCCATCAAGTAGGATTTATGCTGTCGGTATTCTTGGAATCGTTAGGAGAATCGCTCGGCTTCGACTAGGTGATGGGAGTGAAGCCACGAATGCATATGGTTCAAGCAGGATCGATTCACCCGAGGTCGGATTTTGCCTTGTCCATGACGCTGTTGCTCAGTCTGCTCATCAACACAAGGATTCCGCTCACCTTCCTTGAAGAAGGATTCCGAGATCGGTCGCATATCTGAGTCTGAGGATAACTCATTGCACACCTCCCCGAGGCATCGAAGCAGTTCTTCGTATGCAATGGCGATTCCAAATGATTTGGAATGTACGGCGAAAGGAGATTCGCCCATTCCTGGGCGAATATGATTAAAGTCTTATGATTGCGCTCGAAAATCGTGTTGCCATTGTTACGGGGGCGAGCCAGGGGATTGGGCGAGCGATAGCCCTTGGTCTTGCAGCGAAGAGAGTCAGACTGTTTCTTGTTGGGCGAAACAGCACAGCGTTACACAAGGTGGCAGTACTTGCGCGCAAGTCGTCGCCACTGGCCGTGGTCCGTGCGACCGATCTGGTAGCTGATGGGGCAATCACAGGGATCGTGGAGAATCTTAGCAAACAATTGGGTGGCTTTGTGGCTTTGTGGCTTTGATGTGTTGATTCACTGCGCTGGAGCCTATTCGAGGGGTAATCTTCAAACGGCTTCAGTCAAGGAATTCGATCGATTGTATCGAACCCATGTGGGTGGCTCTTAATACAAGCAGGCGGGCGTTGGCCAGTATGCCGCTACTCAGCATGGGGTGAAAGCGATAGCGGATAGCCTGAGAGACGAAGTGAACTCAGACGGGATCCGGGTACTGAGTGTCTATTGCGGAAGAACGGCCACGCCACGCATGGAGGCCATTTATAGACTGGAGGGAGTACAAGCCAGAACTTCTTCTCCAAGCTGAAGATGTGGCCGAGGCGCTCATTACTGCGTTGATGATGCCGCTGACGGCTGAGATGACCAACCTCACCATACGCCCGCTCATAAAGTCGTATTGAGGAGATGTGGAGCTTGAAGGTTTGCAGCGGGAGCGATTGTTTCTGTGTCATGACGAGACGAGAGCCGGTGCCGGACGGTAGTGCGGCGTATCAACCAAACCGTCGTAAACATTTGAATAGGGCCATCTCTTCCAGGCGAAGAATCGGAAAGGCCTGAGCAATAGGGTATGCTGATAGACATGCGATTCAGGTAGACGCTCTGATCATGACGCACTGTGCTGCCACGGCGAGCATGCGCGGTTACTGAGGCTCCTATGAAAAATACTATTGAAATAATTCGGATCGTGCCCACGCAAGGGTGGGCGGCTCTTCGACTGAAAGAGCTGTGGGCCTACCGGGAGCTGCTTTACTTTTTGGTTTGGCGCGACGTGAAGGTGCGCTATAAGCAGACGGCGCTGGGCGCGGCCTGGGCCATCCTCCAACCGGTCTTCACGATGGTGGTGTTCAGCCTTTTCTTTGGACGATTGGGAAAGATCCCGTCCGATGGCCTTCCCTATCCACTCTTCAGTTTTGCCGCCCTTGTTCCGTGGACCTATTTTTCTCACGGGTTGAACCAGGCATCCAACAGTCTCGTGGGAAGCGCGAACTTGATCAAGAAGGTCTATTTCCCCAGACTCTCCATCCCGATTGCGTCAGTGGCCTCCGGTCTCATCGATTTCGCGCTCGCCTTTCTCGTGTTGTTGGGGATGATGATCTACTACGGGATTCTCCCTGGGTTCAAAGTGATCGTGCTCCCATTGTTGCTCCTGCTCACGCTGGTCACGTCGCTCGGCGTCTCGCTCTGGCTGTCGGCCCTGAATGTCCATTTCCGAGACGTGCGGCATATCGTCCCTTTTTTGACGCAGCTCTGGCTCTTCGCCACTCCGATCGCGTATCCGAGCAGTCTGTTGTCGGAGCCATGGCGAACCATCTACAGCATCAATCCGATGGTAGGAGTCGTCGAAGGATTCCGTTGGGCGTTGCTCGGGACGGACACCGCCCCGGGGCCGATGATCATCGTCTCCTCCCTGGCCGCCGTGGCAATTTTGGTGAGCGGCGTATTTTACTTCCGCCGTCTCGAAAAGACGTTTGCGGATGTGGTGTGATCGTGAGTAGCGCGGTTTTCCCAAGAGACCGACACGAACCAGCGCGGGCTCGAGCGCGGAAGACCCCAGCGCACAGTAAGGAATCATGAGTGATATCGCCATACGAGTAGAAGGAATCGGCAAGCAATACCGTATCGGAAAACGGGAACAATACAAAACGCTGCGGGATACTCTCGTCTCAGCGTTCACCACACCGTTTCAGAAGGCGGGGAAACTGTTGCGCGGAGAGGGGGCCGACCCCAACGAATCGGATCAGACCATCTGGGCGTTGCAGGACATTTCTTTTGAAGTAAAGCGTGGTGAAGTCATCGGGGTGATCGGCGGCAACGGCGCCGGGAAAAGCACTCTCTTGAAAATACTGTCGCGGATCACCGAGCCGACGGTCGGATTCGCCGAAATCGAAGGGCGCGTCGGGTCGCTCTTGGAGGTGGGAACCGGGTTTCATCCTGAGTTGACGGGACGAGAGAATATCTATCTGAACGGGGCGATCCTCGGCATGAGGCGGACTGATATCGACAGGCAGTTTGAAGAAATCGTCGCTTTTTCGGAGGTGGAGAGGTTTATTGACACGCCCGTCAAACATTATTCCAGCGGAATGTACCTTCGGTTGGCCTTTGCCGTCGCGGCGCATCTTGAGCCAGAAATTCTGCTGGTCGATGAGGTGTTGGCGGTCGGGGATGCGGGGTTTCAGAAAAAGTGTCTCGGGAAAATGGGAAACGTCGCCAAAGAGGGCCGGACGGTGTTGTTCGTCAGTCACAACCTGGGAGCCATCACCCAGCTGTGCGGAAGGGCCGTGCAACTGGAGAAGGGCAGGTTGAAGCGTGTCGGTCCGGCTGCCGAAGTGGTGGCTGCCTATCTGTCGGCAGTCGTCGATACGGAGCTCAGGTCAAGCTGGTCAAGCGACTCTTCCAACCTGAATCACGCGGAATCTAGGTTTAGATCAGCTCGGCTCTTGTCGGCCGAGAAAGAGCCGATGGCCGTGGTGCACTTTGACCGCCCATTTCTTATTGAAATTGCTTATGACGTAGCGGTACCGATACGAGATCTCTCTGTGACGCATCAGGTGTCTGACTTTCAAGGGAATTTGGTCTTTGAGTCCATGGATACAGACATGCCTGAATGGAAAGGGCGTGTTAGGGAGCCAGGCTCGTATCGCTCCACTTGTCAGGTCCTTCCGTCGTTTCTCAAGCCGGGTCGATACTATGTGACCATTGTGTCCTTCATCGAAAGAGTAAAAATTATCGAGCGCGCCGAAAATGTCCTGTCGTTCGATGTGTCGGAGGTCGGGTATCCGCTCAATCCTGATCGGTTGGGGATTGTATCGCCTGTTTTCGTGTGGGAAGTGAGCAGATGAAGTTGAGCGTCATCATCCCCTGTTTGAACGCAGCGGGTACCATTGCAAGGCAACTCGATGCGCTTGCGAGTCAACAGTGGTCCGAGCCTTGGGAGGTTATTGTTTCGGACAACGGCTCAACGGACGGCTCAATGGACGTCGTAAAAACATATAAGAGTCGCCTACCCAACCTTCGTATCGTTCATGCATCTGACAAGCGTGGGCAAGCGCATGCTAGGAACATGGGTGCAACGGTTGCTTCTGGAGAATCGCTTGTGTTTTGTGATGCGGATGATGAGGTTGCTCCAGGTTGGATTTCTGCGATGGGAGAGGCGTTATCTAGATGGGATTTCGTTGCATGTTGTGTCGATTTTAAAAAGCTCGGTCCGGCATGGATGACGAAGCCGGTAGCCCATTCCCAAACATCTGGACTTCAGCCGATAGGAGAGCTGTCCTATCTGCCTCATGCCGGGGGGGGCACGCTCGGAGTGAAACGTATCATTCATGAAACCATCGGTGGCTTCGATGAATCGTTTGCATTGTGCGAAGATACAGATTATTGCTGGAGGATTCAGTTGAAAGGTTTCGCCCTCCATTTTGTGCCTGACGCAGTGGTCCATGTGAGCGTCAGGGATTCCATTATAGGTCATTATCGACAGGCTGTAGGGTGGGGAGAATATCGTGCACTGCTGTATAAAAAACACCTCCCTTTCGGTATGCCAAAGCGGACATGGAAAGAGGGAATCGCGTCATGGAAAGTTTTTATTGTATGGTTTATGAAAAGCGTTCCGTACATTCATGATAAGAACGATCTTATTCAGTGGGCTCGGCGATGTGGGATGAAAATCGGCCGTTTGAAAGGGAGCATCAAATATCGAGTGGCGGCAGTTTGATTTGTCTGTCCGAACCAAGGAGTGCTCTGAACCCATGTTTCACCAGCCTGCGCAGGGGGTGTTCTCTGAGAGGATTGAGACAATGAAGCCAGTGCGACGGAATCATGGAGCGACATTGAATGCACACTTTGTCTTGGCGGTGGCCAAAGGCGACAAGACACTGCCGACTGGGCTGAGTAATTCATTGTCCATCCCACGCAGATCACTGTCTGGACGTAGACACGGCTCACCCGATCGTGTGTATCGGCAGATCCGCCTGCCACGGTTTACTGCCGCGTAGGCAGCATCCGCACTGATCCGAACCAACGGAATCTATACGAAAGCCAACGGAATGGTACGGCGATGATGGATCTAGTAAGAAAGACGTATAAACGATTGAAATCCATTCCCCTCTTTATGATTGGGTCGGTCACGCATGTTTCGACGTCAATGCCGGCAGTGGCCCTGACGTTTGACGACGGCCCGGATCCGGTGTTCACGCCACGCCTGCTCGATGTATTGCAAAAACATCAGGCGAAGGCGACGTTTTTCATGGTGGGGCAGGCGGCGGAGCGTCATCCCGACATTGTCAAGAAGGTGGCCACTGCCGGACATGTGATCGGCAATCATTCCTGGGATCACCCCTCGCTCCCCCTGATCACCGGACGCGAGCGGCGGGCTCAGATTCGAGCCTGTGCAAAGGCGATTGCCCCGTATGCGCAACCAATTTTTCGTCCTCCCTATACAGACCAAAACTTGTGGTCGCGTCTTGACGCATGGTGGCTTGGATATCAAGTCATCATGTATAGCTCGGCGGCTGTGGACTGGCTCGACCGCGATGTCGATTGGATGAAAGATAGGATCATCAGACGGATTCGGAACGGTAGCATCATTCTGTTCCACGATTCACTGTTTCATTACGAAGAGGAACGGTATGTCGACCGAGAACCGATGTTGAATGCGGTGGACACCCTTCTGGGAGAACTTGGCGGGCGGTTTAGTTTCATGACCGTTCCCGAACTGCTCCGACAAGGGCGTCCTCAACGACAATATTGGCGAAAGATCACCGACCTCGATGTGCTCAATGGGTTTAAAGGGCGATACGGTGAGGCGCGACGCTATTCGAGAGTGTAATGGCGGGAATGAGGGACGGAGATGTGCGGAATAGCCGGAGAGCTCCGATTTAGCGCAAAACAGGCGGCAGGCGCCGACTGGGCCAAGATCAGTTCCATCATGTCCCGCCGGGGACCGGATGACAGCGGATTCTGGTCCGAGGATGGATCTTGCACGTTGGCGTTTCGCAGGCTGTCGATTATTGATTTGAGTTCCGGAGGGCATCAGCCCATGACTGCCGGTAAGGGCCGGTATGTCTTAGTGTTTAACGGCGAGGTCTATAACTTTGTAGAGATCAGAGAACAGTTGCAGCAGCGCGGGGTGGCATTCCGGTCAACGAGCGATAGCGAAGTCGTGTTACATGCATTAATGGAATGGGGTATTGCAGCACTGGCCAAATTTAACGGGATGTTTGCATTGGCCTTCTATGATGCCGCTGAGAAGAGGCTGCTTTTAGCGCGCGACCATGCCGGCATGAAGCCGCTGTATTACTTGATGTCCGATCGCGGGGTTGTATTCGGTTCACAGTATGATCAATTGCTGGCGCATCCCTGGAGTAATGACCTCGGGGTGTCCAGGGAAGCGCTCGGGCTGTATCTGCGGTTGGCGTATATCCCGGCTCCTTTTGCCATGATGGAGAACACCCACATGCTGGAGCCGGGTACGTGGATGGAAATCACAGCGAATGGACAAATCCAACAGGATCGCTTCTTTCTTTTGCCCCAGTATGCCGAGCCCTCGTTGAGAGGGGAGGCAGCTCTCGAGGCGGTGGATGAAGCGATCACACGAGCTGTAAGGCGGCATTTAGTCAGTGACGTTCCCGTGGGAGCTTTTTTATCAGGTGGTATCGACTCGCCTTTAGTAGTGGCGAAGATGCGGTCTGTCAGCGCAAACCCTATCCAGACATTTACGATTGGCACCGGTGAGAAGCACACCGATGAATCTCTGGATGCGCAAGCCTATGCAAAGGAAATTGGGGTCGAGCATAAGGTCGAATATGTCCGGACGGACCAGGTCCTGGACCTTGTTGGAGATGTCATTGACGCCTGTGGGGAGCCGTTTGGCGACTACTCGATATTCCCCACCTTGCTGGCTTCAAGATTGGCCAGTCGCGATCATAAAGTCGTGCTTTCCGGGGATGGCGGTGACGAATTGTTTTGGGGGTATCCCAGTCGTTTTGCCACGCTGATCAGGCTTGCGGTGGACTTCAGGATGCCGCTCTGGCTGAGAAAGGTGCGATGGGGAGTCAAACGGGCTTCTTTAAGAGGCAATGATAGGTTGTTGCTCATGGATTCTGTGGGTAACTCCCATCGTGTGATGCATACCCGTTTCCCTGAAGCACTGCTAAAAGAGATATTTCCTTCACTGCCGGTCTGGCCGTCAGGATGCGATGTCTATGCATACGATGGCCGTGACCCCGATCAAATCGCCCAAGTTTCACGATGGAATGAGTTTGTGCACCACTTGACGATGGTATTGCTGAAGGTGGACAGGGCCAGTATGTACAATTCCCTGGAGGTTCGTGTTCCGTTCCTCGATCGAGAGGTGATTGATGTGGCGTCGAAGGTCGACTGGAGAGACTGTTTGCAGGTCGGTCCTCAAATCGGAAAAATTCCCTTGAGACGCGCCTTAGCGAAACAGGTCACGTATCAGACTCATGCGAAACGAGGTTTTGAGGCTCCGATGGCGGCATGGCTGAGAACATCCATGAAGGAAATGTTCGAGGAGTACGTCCTGAACCGAACTGATATTCTTGGCCTTGAAATCAATCGAGAGGCGGTTCGTAGGGTCTTTGACCAGCATGTTCATGGAACACGTAACTATGCAAAGGGACTTTGGCCATTGCTGAGTTTGGCATTATGGGCAAGGAAGTATCGCTCGCATTCACCGGTGAGTAGCAGCAATATGCTGACTCGGTGGAATGCCTGATATCGACTATCTGACATAGGCGCTCATCAAATGACGAATCATACGCCCCCCCTTGTCTCAATTGGTATACCGACTTACAACAGAGCAAGCAGTTATCTGAACGTGGCGCTGCGAAGTGCGGTCAATCAAACATATAAGAATATAGAGATCATTGTTTCCGACAACTGTTCCTCGGACAATACCGAATCGACCGTCAAGGAATTCGGTGATTCCCGAATACGGTACTTCAGGCAGAAGCAAAATATAGGTGCAAACAAAAATTGCAATTTTTGCCTGGATCAAGCTCAGGGGAAATACTTCCTGATGCTCTTTGATGATGATGTGGTCGATGATGATTTCATATCAACATGTTTGGATGCCGCTGCGTCACACGGAGAACCAGGCGTCATTTTTACAGGAGTACGGCAAATCGATTCCGCTGGGAATATTCTATCTGCTTCCCATAATAGGGCCAATGGATGCTCTACAACAGATTTTATTTTGAGCTGGTTTGATGGAAAAGTGCCGCTGTATCTATGTAGCACGTTATTTAGCACTCAGAGGCTGAAACAGCATGGAGGATTCCATTCAAAAACACATAGATACGAGGATGTTGTGGCATATGTTCAACTTGCCGCAAAATATGGGAGAGTCGACATTTTTGATGTAAAAGCGAGTTTTCGCAGGCATGACAGTAACATGGGAGGCGCCTCTCATTATTATGAATGGTGCGAAGACAGCCGTTATCTTCTGGATGTCATGTGCGATGCCGTGCCTGAACAGGCTGATGTAATCAGAAAGAGGGGGATGTCCTATTTTTGCCTGAGGAATTACAGACATGCTGAGGGGATAAAGTCACCACTGGGACGTCTAAGTGCGTACTGTACCGTGTACGGGACGTTTGACTACAGTTATTCCCCATTGAAGTTCATGTTTGGGAAAAATCTCTCTCGTATTGTCAGCTTCATGAAGGGAAAGATCTGAAAGCCATAGTGCGGATCTGTGCTTGTCGTTCATGAAACTTTCGGTTCTCGTCGCTCGGAATGTTCAATGAGGCGCTGTGGGGGTTTTGTTCACTACTAACCGACTATCAGCATGAAAATCGCATTTCTTGTCAGCGAGTTTCCCTCCGTATCTCAGACATTTGTACTAAATCAGATCGTGGGATTAATAGATTTGGGACATGATGTCCATATCTTTGCGGACAAATCAGGCAACACGGCCACCACTCATGGCAATTATGAAAAGTATGACCTGTCAAAACATACTCACTACTACCGGATCCCCAAGAATTGGCTGGTCAGAATAGTAAAGGCGATTGCCTTCATTGTTCAATATGCGCCACATAATTCTGACGTTATTTTCAGATCACTAAATGTTTTTCGACAGGGGAAGCAAGCATGGTCTCTGAGACTTCTTTTTAGGAGCATTCCGCTGCTGGAAAGGGAGAGTCCTTTCGATATCATCCATTGTCAGTTCGGTCCCCTCGGACGGAGAGTAGTGTCGTTGCTGCCAATCCGTACGCGGCATCACAAAATCGTGACATCCATCCGCGGAGCCGATGTCACCGCTGTTCTGAAAAAACATCCTGGCATCTATCATGACTTGTTCAGGGAGGGGCATTTATTTTTGCCGGTATGTGAGTTTCTCAAGGAACGACTCATCCAGGAAGGCTGTGCGGAAAAGAAAATCGTGGTTCACTATTCCGGCATCGATTGTTCTAAATTCGAATATCTTCAAAGGCGTCGAGAGCCCGGAGAGCTGACGAAGGTCCTGACGGTTGCGAGATTGATGAAAAAAAAAGGAGTGGCCTTCGCCATCGAGGCCGTCGCGGCGCTTCTGTCAAAAGGTGAACAGATAGAATATAGGGTCGTCGGTGATGGTCCGCTGCGCGGAGATCTCGAGCAGATGATAGAGCGTATGGGTATCGAGCGACAGGTCAAACTACTCGGTTGGAAAACTCACGAAGGCGTGAAACGGCTCCTGGAGGAATCGCATGTGCTGGTCGCTCCGAGCTTGACGGATGACGGTGGTGATCAGGAAGGAATACCAAATGCCATAAAGGAAGCCATGGCTACCGGACTGCCGGTGATCAGCACGTTTCACAGTGGGATACCGGAGCTGGTGACCGATGGCGTAATGGGTTGCTTGGTGCCGGAAAGGGATGCCGCGTCTCTCGCCGATTCGCTCGAATACCTGATAAGGCACCCTGAGATTTGCAGTGAGATGGGGTTGGCGGGCAGGAGGCAGGTGGAGCAAAAATTTGACACACACCGCTTGAATAAGGAATTGGAAGGACTGTATCTGAGCGTGATTCGAAGTCAGGTGGCAACTGAATGAGAAGTGACACCGCTATGAAGAATCCCGGAACTGGCCAAAAGCCAATCGGTTTATCCGGACCGCTCTTTCCGGAGATCGGGGTGGTTGCCTTTGTGCCGGAGGAATGGGGCGGCACCTGGCTATCTCGGCATCAGGTGCTGACTCGCCTGGCGAAGTATTTTCATATCGTTTGGGCCGAACCCTCCAGAAGCTGGAGGGAGCTTGTGCTTGGCGGTGGGAAGCCGGTCAACCGCTCTCATCATTCTGAAACATTTCCGGAAGGGTTTTCTCTCTACCAGCCGGAACGATGGCTTCCACAGTTCGACCGGCCGGCCTGGCTGGCCTCCTGGACCGCGGCAAAACGAGGCCGTCGCGCAGCTGAATCGCTTCGTCGGCGCGGGTGCAAGACGGTCATTTTTTATCTCTGGCGGCCCTATTTCGACCGTGTCTTGGAGAGCGGTTCCCATGATCTCAGTTGTTATCACATCGTTGATGAATATTCATTCTCCCCAACCGAGCTGCCGCTGACGGATCGAGAAATCCGGCTGATCAAGCGAGTAGACCAGGTCTTCATCCATTCTCCGGCATTGCTGGAACGGAAAGGACGTTTCAATCCCCATACGCTCTTTGTTCCGAACGGCGTGAACTACCAGGCATTTGCGAGTCAGCAGGAAGAGCCGGCTGACTTACAAGCAATCTCTCATCCGAGAATCGGCTATATTGGTGTCATTAAGGCGCAGCTGGACTTGAGGCTTTTGCTCGGGTTGGCGACGCGCCATGTGGAATGGTCTTTTGTCTTTGTCGGGCCCCACAACAGTCTGGGGGTGGATGCGCCGTTAGTGGAAGAATTATCTAAGTTGCCGAACGTGCATTTTCTTGGATACAAGCCCATAGAGAGCGCCTGTGCCTATCCACAGCACATGGACGTGTGCTTGCTGCCGTACAAGACGAACGACTATACGAAATACATTTATCCGCTCAAGCTGCATGAATATTTGGCCGGCGGGAAGCCGATTGTGGGGACTCCCATCCGATCGCTGTTGGATTTTGTCCATGTCATTAAACTGGCAAATACACCAGACGAATGGTCGCAAGCAATCAGCGAGTCCATCGCGTGTAATGGAATATCGAGTGACCAAATCCACATGCGTCGCAACATCGCCAAGCAGGTTGATTGGGGAACCTTAGTGCACGGTATCGCGGGCTCGATATGCGACCGTCTTGGTTCATCCCATGCGGAGCGGTTCGCCGCGATTCAACTCGAAACGTTATAGGGACTGGCGTAATCGGTTCATGGACTCGAATTGATCTGTCTCTTTGAGAGAGTCGGTCGCGGAGAGGAGAGGTGGCAGTGAGCGGCATGGAGAAAGGTAGCCCCGCGAGTATGTCCGAGAAGCGTGCCGGCGATATCATGCTGCGGCAAGGGCGACCGAAGTTGCTCTTTCTTGCCTATCCATTTCCACCGGCTAAGGCACCGGGCTGTGTCAGGACCTGGAACATGGCGATGTATCTGACCAGACTTGGGTGGGATGTGACGGTGGTCACTCCTGATCCATCGATACTGCGGAACATCGAAGACATCAAGAAGACCTCTACGGAAGTAGGCCATGCGGGCATCAAGCGGATTCTGACCGGTCACGAATGGCGGTGTCTGGCGCCGAACAATCTGAAATGCTGGAATCAGGGCCTGGGCAGGCTTGTCAGCGGAGTGTGCCGTGTGATCGCAAGGAAACTAGGAATTGACACGCATATCGGTTGGGTGAAATCCGCAGAACGGGCCTGCTCCCATTTGACCAAGGAGGATGTGGACCTCATTGTTGCGACTGGGTCGCCATTTGCGGCTTTCAACTTGGCAAAGCGTTTGTCTCAACGGCTGGGCCGACCATATGCACTGGATTATCGGGATCCCTGGACTGGCAATCCACACCACGGTCGTCACCCAGCATCGGCTGCTACCAAAAGGGAGGCAGATGTACTGCGAGGCTGTGCAGCCGTGACCATAGTATCACCGTCTTGGGGCTCTGCCTTGGATCGACGTTTCAATGTTGGGCCGAAACTTCACGTCGTGACGAACGGGTATGACTCTGGAGAAATGGCAGCCGTTAAACCATACGAGTTCGGACATTGCGCATTTGTCTATACAGGGATCTTCTATCCGCCCAAACGCAGCATCTCGCCTTTCTTGGCCTCGCTCAAATTCCTGAGGGAATCCTCTCAAGGAAACGCGAAAGAATGGTATTTCCATTACTATGGTCCAGACGAGCGCTATGTTCGTGAAGAGGCAGGGCGGTTTGGGCTCACCGATCGCATTGTCTTCCACGGAAGAGTGCCGAGACGGGAGGCCTTGTCGGCAGTCAAGGGAGCAAGCCTTGCGGTAGTGATCACGTCGGTGGACGAAGAAGAGACGCTGGAAGACAAGGGAATCGTCACGGGGAAAATATTCGAAGCCGTCGGGCTGGAAGCCCCGGTGCTTCTTATTGCTCCCAAGGGTAGTGATGCGGGCAGGATTACCAAGGCCGCCGGATTGGTGAAGAGCTTTGCTGGCACTGAGATTCAGGGGATGGTATCGTTTCTCAAGGATGTCGTTCGTGGCCAAGCTCCTCAGCCTCAGAATATCGAGAGTTGTTCATGGGCAACCATCTCTCAAGATCTTGATGCCTTCTTCCGAGGGGTAATACGTGGTGGCAGTCACGCTCATGTGGGTGACGGGGTTAGTGATCGGAATGGTTCAAGTACTCCTGGGTAGATACAATAAATTATGGGGATCGTTCGGGCTGCTCCTTTGGCCAATAGCTAATTCTGACAAGCCAAGGAGTGTCTGGCTAGAGCAGTAGGATATTATCAGAAGCATTTTTGCCAGCTGTAAGATCAATTATCAACAGCCTGCTATTGCACGAAGAAAAACGACGTAGCTCGCATGATCGACCGAACTGTCAGATGGGATCAACGAACGCCAGCCAGTGAAATACCTGGTGAGGCTCCGTCCAGGTCATCCCGCTTACGCACTGGTTGGCCGGATCAAGTGTTGATTTTCGCTACGATCGTGATCTTGCCATTGCAGAATCATTTTCCCAGTGTGGCTGGGATGAGTGTTGGATTTCTCATCTTTGCCGCGATTGCTGGATATGTCATTCTGAACTATCCAGGCATCCTCGGTAAGGTTTGGCATCATCCCTGCTTTATTGCAGCCTATGCCTTCATCGGAGTCAGCATCTTACTAGAATTTGCAAGCCCACTTTCTCGGTATGATGAGGTGGTGCGTTTCGCGCAAATGCTCGGTGGCGCGGTGTGTCTGGCAGTGTTGTGTAGAGATCGGGCAGCACTGACTGCCGGTCTGTATGGATATATTGCGGCAGCCTTGTGGGTATCGGCGTACCTCTATTTGACTTCGTATGGAGTGATACAGGAAATGGGGGAAGCAACGAGCTTCCATCAGGCGAGTAAGGTTCGCGCTGAAGCGTTCGCCGATAAAAGCCTACAAGCCAATGTCAATGCATTGGCTTTTGTATGTAGCCAGGGCGCAATCGTCGCGTTCGCTTTGGCGCTAGTGGGCCGGATGAAACATCGCCGTATTCTATTGCTGGGCATCGCTACTTTCTGTCTCGTGGCCGCTTTCTTGCCGATGTCGAGAGGGGCTGCGGTGATCAGTCTCGTATCCTTTGGAGCGATTCTCTATGTTCAGGGAGTCAAGCACGGGAAAACCTTAATTTTTGCTTTTGTCTTGGGCCTAGGCCTTTACATTTTTGTCCCGGACGCTGTCTGGTCCAGGATGGTGTTCTCGACCGAGTCGAGAGACGGGAAGATGGAAGGCCGCGCATGGATTTATACTACGGCACTCAACCGTCTACCTGAATATGTCGTGGCCGGCGTCGGGGCGGGGAATTACTATAATAAGTGGGGATTCGAGAAGGGGTTCGGCAAGGAACAAGGTGGATCTCTAGCTGTGTATGGTGCACACAACTCACTTCTACAGATCACTATTTTCTGGGGGCTGCTTGGTCTTTTGATGTATCTATGGATCATTTGGTGTGTCTATCGTTCGATTCCATTGCGATGTGGGCGTGATGAGCTTTCGCTTGCGTTGGTTGGGATCATGGTCTCGCTTGGCCTTTGGTTGATGATGTCACACGGTTTTTCTGACAAGTCGTTTGCCTGTGGTCTCGGCATGCTGGTTGGTGCTCGACGATGGATTTGGCCTACGGGCATTGTATCGACTGTCGAAGTAGGTAAAATGTCGGCTACCTCCCCGATTTGACAGTTGCTAGCCTAGGCAAATCAACGTGTATATGTTCCGAGCTACCCAGAGGATAATCTAATTTGCTCGGGCACCTCTGCATATCTGCGATTTGAAGAGGAATAGACATCAAGAATAGAGTAACGTATCTGTGCTATTAATGCGTGAGAGGAAGCCGGTCGATGGCCATCCAGGCATTCAGTGACCTACATAATCAAAAATTAGGGACTCCCCGGCAGAGCCGACTCCTGTATGTCGTGGGGCAACTTGGACTCGGCGGACTAGAGCGGCAACTCTACTATCTCCTCAGAAATCTTGACCATGACAGATATCTACCTTCGATTGTCGTTTGGAACTTGAATCCTGATGACAAGTACTACCGGGATATGAAAGAGCTGAACATCCCTATCTATGGATTGGCAGCTACCAGGAGCCCTCTAGCTAAATTGAAGACATTGCGAGCCTTAGCACGACAGGTCCTGCCGGAAGTCATTCATTCATACGGGTTTCATACAAACTTCGCTGCGTCCTACGCTGCTTGGGGAGCAGGATCGGTGGCGATCGGCTCTTTACGCGGCGACTTTGTCAGGGCTAGGCGAGAGGGGGGGATATTTAGGGGTGCACTCAATGCGAGGTGGCCTGACTGCCATATCTCCAACAGTAGGACATCGGCTGACAGTGTAGTTGGTCCTTTCAGACCCAAGCGGGTTTTTGTCGTCCGTAACGCTCTCGATCTCAAGAATTTCAAATGTGTGGATAGTGCTTCTACCAAGCGGGATTATGTTGCGGCTGTGGGGTCGTTATTACCGGTCAAGCGCTGGGATCGACTGCTCGGAGTGGTCCAAGCTCTTAAGACTGTGGTTGGGGAGGACATACACTTCCAGATTGCCGGTGATGGGCCGCTGCGCTCCACTCTTGAAAAGCTCGCAGGCAACCTAGGTATTTCAAGGTGCGTTAAGTTTCTAGGCGCGGTTCATGATATACCGACATTCCTGAGTGGGGCCAAGTTTCTGGTTCATACTTCCGAAAGCGAAGGATGTCCCAACGCCGTAATGGAAGCGATGGCCTGCGGACTTCCGGTCGTAGCGATGGAGGCCGGTGAGATTTCCTATCTTGTGGAAAGTGGTAAAACAGGGTTTGTCATTCCCCAAGGTGATGAAGCGATGTTTGGGAAACGAGCAGCCGAACTCTTTAGAGATGGTGATCTATGTTCTCGCCTGGGGTCAGCTGCGAGAGAAAAAGCACAGCGCGAGTTTACGCTAGAACGCTTGGTTTCGGAAACGCTGGCGGTCTATAGAGCCGCCGGTTGGAGAGATGAAGAGGTTGATAACCTCTCTGTATTCCCAGCGGAAAGGCGCAGTCATGAAGTTACATCAAATGACCGTATACAACACACAGTACTTGGAGCACTAGAGGGTCAGGGTTGAATTACTCAAGAAGAATAATTGCTTGGTGAATAGTTTGCTTCCACTACGAATTCTCGCTGTCACTAATATCCTTCCCGCTCCAAACGCGCCACATTTAGGGCGCTTTGTTGAGCAGCAGATCAAGGCGCTCCAGCGGGTTGGCCTGGAGATGGACGTACTTTATGTGAACAGAAGAGAAGACGGGATGCGTGTCTATGCGAGCTTGCCGGGATTGTTGCGAAGGTACGTTGGTCGGACTAAGCCTCACATCGTACATGTCATGTATGGCGGAATCATGTCGAGAATTGTCAGGTCTGTCATCCGAGATCGACCAGTCATAGTGACCTTTCATGGCTCCGATCTGCTTGGACAACCCTTCGAACGCCCTCTTCGGCGACTATTGGCTGCGAGTGGTGTTCTTGCTTCAAGGCAAGCGGCTCAAAAATGCGATGGCATTGTCGTGGTGGCAGAACACTTGTTGGAGAGATTACCTCAAAACATCCCCCGCTCACGAGTTCAAGTTATTCCGTGTGGAATCGACCTTGAGTTGTTTAAACCACTCGACCGAAAACACTGTCGAGAACAGTTAGGGTGGGATCAAGACACCTTTCATGTTCTCTTTCAAGCCACGGGAGATCCGGTCAAACGTCCTGAGCTGGCTTCTGCAGCAATAGAGCACTTGAGAGGGCAAGGAGTGAAGGTTGAGCTCCATTATCTTCGTGGAGTCGAGTATGAGCAAGTGCCGGTCTGGCTGAATGCAAGTGATACCCTCTTAGTGACCTCACATCATGAAGGATCGCCGACCATCGTGAAGGAGTCCCTAGCCTGTAACCTGCCTATCGTCTCGGTTCCAGTTGGAGATATTCCGAGAATGATACAGGGCCTGGGAAGAAGTTACCTGTCGCCCCCTGATGCCTTGGAGTTGGCTGCAAGGCTTCAAAGGGTGCGGATGCATACGGATGAGATACCGGAATACGCAAGGGCGCTCGACATTTCGGCAGATCACTGTGCGGGCCGGCTCGTACAATTCTATAAACAAGTTATAAATAGCTTTGTTGATGGTCCCCGATCCTCCTAGTGCGTTTAACCTTTCAGAATATCATGGTTGTGCAGCTGGCTATACATCATCGAGAAGGCAGTTTTTCAGATCGATGGATAACATATTGTGAATCGCAAGGCCTCCAGTACAAGGTTGTGAACTGCCTTGATTCTGACATTATCCATCAGCTGAGTTTTTCCAATGCCTTGCTGTGGCATTGGAGCCACGGAGATGCGCGGGAGCAGTTGATGGCTCGAGATGTCATCATGGCCGTTGAGACAATGGGTGTCAAAGTTTTCCCAAGTACCCCCACCTGTTGGCATTTCGACAATAAAATTGCACAGAAGTATCTACTCGAAGCGATTGGTGCACCATTGGTTCCCACGTACGTGTTTTATAACCTCAAAGAGGCATTAAGCTGGATTGATCGCGCCTCATTTCCGAAGGTGTTCAAGTTGCGTAGGGGGGCTGGTTCCAGCAACGTTAAACTAGCCCATAGTGCGACCGAAGCCCGTGCGCTAGCTGAACGTGCATTCTCTTCTGGGTTCTCGCCGGTATCCCCCTATGGGCAGGATGCGCTAAAGCGCTACCGAGTTGCGAAGGAGCGAGGAGATTTATTGAGTGTCGTCAAACGTCTTCCACGAGTCTTTGCAACGATCCAGGGAAACCGAAAGATGATGGGGCGTGAGAGGGGATATATTTACTTTCAAGATTTTATTCCCGGCAATGATTTCGATACACGTGTGACCGTCATTGGAGACCGCGCCTTTGCATTTACAAGAAACGTTCGACCCGGCGACTTTCGAGCTTCGGGCAGTGGGGATGTCGTGTACGATACGGATAGAATAAATCGAAGGTGTGTGGAGATTGCGTTCAATGTGACGCGGAAGGTTAGATCGCAAAGCATGGCGTTTGATTTCGTATCAGGAGAAAATCAACAACCCTTTATTCTCGAGGTGAGCTACGGTTACAGTTCCCAGGTAGTTCATTCCTGTCCGGGATATTGGGATAGTAGGCTGAACTGGTGCGAAGGGCAGGTGTGGCCTCAGGATGCGATTCTCATCGATCTGCTCAATGACATGGGCTGACTAAGCAGTAGAGCTTTCAACCCTGATGAGTAAACTCAAGCGGGTCATCGGTACTAGCCTTCTTATCAGTGCTCTAGTCCATCCCGCTGCGGCCCCCGCAGCGACGTACTACGTTGCTGCGATTGGAAACGATAGTAATCCTGGCACAGAAAAAAAGCCATGGGGAACGGTCGCTTATGCTGTAGACACTATGGTCGCAGGGGATACGACTTATGTCCGAGGAGGGACATACAACGAAAGTGAAATAAGGTTTTCGAAAACCGGTACTCGGACTGCTCCCATCAAGCTTCTAAACTATCCGAACGAATGGCCCGTTCTTCACTTCAACAACGCTGCACACTTACACCGAATTCTCATCCAACACGGTTCCGGTAGTCGAATTCCCATAGGCTGGATCACGATTGAGGGGTTCGAGATTGCTCACGCTTATGATGGGATCAAAATGCACAATGGTCATGATGTCACCATTCGACGCAATTGGATTCACGATAGTCTCTATCAAGGAATTCTCGGCAATGGGACCAGGATTCTCATTGATCGAAACAGGATTAATCATAACGGTGGGTTTGATGCGTGTGTAGTGAACAAGCCTCGCTGTACCTTGGATCATGGCATTTACATGAATGGCGCGGCGATCACCATTACGAACAATCTTATTTACGATAATCTATGTTATGGCATTCAAGCGAATGGGAAGGCCAGCTATGACCATGCCAAGCATCCGGGGCCTGAGTACTTGCGTTCCTCTGATTGGATTATCGCCAACAATACCATCGCGTACAACGGTTGTTCCGGCATTGTCGCGTGGGGTTCCACGCTCTTGAATCTACGGATCGAGAACAATATTTTTTATGAGAACGCCGTCCAAAAATCACCCAGCGCTGTTCAGGGGATTCATTTCGTATCAATGACCAGTACGGGGATTATCATCAACAATAATCATTTCTATGCAAGCGGGGTCGGTGGGACTCTTGCCTTCGGTTTGGGAGCGATCAGTAATGTTCATTACGCGCAATCAGGAAACATCGTTAACGTGACTGAGCCCGCATTCGTCAATGCTCCAGCTACACTTCCGAGGTCGCCGAATTTTACCCTGACTGCGCGAAGTCCAGCCATCGATGCTGGAGCAACCCTCACTACCATCAGGGAAGCGTTCGACGGGACTCCTCGGCCTCAAGGAGTTACTTATGATATTGGCGCTTATGAATATAAGATTGATGATGCCGGCAAGCATTACACTAATCCCTAGTTGGATGGCCATTTATTAAGTATCTGGAGAGTTTGCTGATGCCGAT
>JBQTJA010000036.1:0-10171 GCA_052387595.1 Nitrospiraceae bacterium
TTGACTGGAGCCAGGCTCGAGGTACCCACTCCATCGTCATAAAACGCGACCTGCGGCGTTAAGGTCTGATCGTACTTATGCCCTTGAATGTCGATGGCCTCGTACAGCTTAAAGACGTTGGTCCCTCGCGCCTTGATAGCGGTATTACCTGTTCCATCCGAACACAAGACGATGTTTTTTCCTGACATGCGACACCTCCTCCTCTCTCCGCCTTTGGCCTAGATAGATTCATATCATCATCCAAGGTAGGCAGTGCTCACGTTCAGAACTACATAGATATCCTGATCATCAGCAAACTTCATACCAATCAGCTCGTGAGATAATCAACTTGTAAGGTCGTGGTTTATGAAACAAGCACGGTGCGGAAGGCTGTCCCAACCGCGCCGCCTGTATCTTTACAGACAACGGGGTGTATCTGAATAGATTCAATACCGAGCAACCGACCAGGCCGATTCCGGCAGACTCGGTGTACTGGCTCAAATTGATCACGCCTAGTCAGTACTGGAGCAGTCGAGTGAGGAGCGCGTTCCCCGAAACACATGCAGATGCTACGGAACAGCAGCAGGACTGTCCGGTAAGTTTTTCGGACGCCAGGGCATCTCCACGAGCTGTAGTGGTTTTCGATGCCCGTCATATAGATACACAAACGGTTCTCGCTGTGGGGCCGAGAGGGGAGGAACCTTACCGACGGCAGAGCCAAGCGTTTGAACGAACAGTTCATTGATGGTGTGCAGTGAGGGATCGTACCCGCCAGGCTTCCCAGGGATCCTGGCAGCGAACAGCGCGGACAACCCATCCCCATAATCGACGACCGTCATTTGGCTTTGTTCCTTTGATATCGGGAGTCGGATGCCCAAGCGCCCGCCATGGTCCCCGTGAACCATGACGATCGACTCGCTGAACACTCCGGAAGATTGCATCGTTCGGAATAGTTCATCCAGCCTGACATAGAGACACTCCACCTGCCTCAAATATTGGTCGTAGCGAGCCCTTCTGTCTTCAGGTGTGCGCAACGCCAAGGGAACTAGCTCCATGTCATCCAGCGATTCCTGAATCGGCCGCGGTGAGCAATCTTCCCGATACACATAGGGGTAATGCGGAAGCATGAGATGCGCAAAGAGCATGTGGCCGGGAGTGAGTTGCTGCATCCTCTCCGAGAGCGTGCCCATCGCCGCCATCGCATTAACCGAAAAGGGGTGGAGGTCTCGGTTTGTCCAAAGGGATTGACGATCAATGGCCGGACCGGCCACGTCGTGCGAGAGCAAGAACGGCCGTACCCGCTGTTCGTAAAGATCAAGAGCAGCCTGATATCGAGTGTAGCTGGCCACGAAGGCAGCAAGCACCGTCTCCATCTTGGTCAGTAACGGGATGTCCAGCTTTGCCACATGGCTCAAGGTAAACCATCCGAATTTGGAGCAGGAATTTGGCCGCGCATCCGGCGTCGAACAAAAATCAATATAATCCCCGTGCATGACATGAATCTGATACCCCAGACTGTTCAGCAAATGGAAATAGCGGTTCTGCTGCAAGGTGTACGGAGGGCGCTCACCTCCAATGAATACCTTGTTGACGCTTTCCGCTGAGAAGTTCACCAGATTCGGAATCGAGTCAAGCGTGTCGAGGTAATGACTGTACGCGCCGCCATACAGCTCAAATCCGTACCGTTGATAGAACTGTTTGATCTTGCGCTTCACTTCTTTGGCGTAGTCGGTATCATCGGGAATTCCTTCAATACCGATATGTTCATCCAGGATGAGATGGACGATCGGCGGCAGACCACTTTTCACCCCATCCGTATGCGGCACAGCGGAGGCAGGATTGGACTCGCTCTCGAATCCGTTGCGCAGGACTGTCGAACTCACAAATACGCACAGAAACACCGTTAACGCCAAGGTCGTGGTCTTTTCAAAACGTCGCATCAGAGCGACGAGTACTCCCAAAATGACAAGGAGCGTAATGGTGCGCCCTTGTGCCAGCCACTCTACGAGATAGTCGGCAGCAACTGTGAGAAGGCCGCTCACGCTCAGGGCATACAGTCGCCTGCCGCCTGCCCACCGGAACAACCCAATCATGGCTGCGACGCAGACCATGCCTGCAAGGATCAGTAAAATCTCGGGACTCATCAGGGGATAGTCCCGCTTCGTCAGGTAAACGATAATGGGGGTTAGTAATGCGAGGAATGGGAAGGTGATCGCGAGGACAACTCTCTGGTCTAGCCAGAACTTTTCAGACGACTGCTCCGACTTCACAAGGGTTGCTCGCGGCGAATCTCTTCATATCCGTGCCGGATATAACTCACGAGGGTGCGCCCGTGCTGCCCGACTTGCAGAACACGGTCGATCCGTGCCTTCTGGGCGATACGGTCAGTGAAAAAATCCCACGTATAGTCTTCGAAAATATCGGCCCGAAGCGCCAAGAGTTTCCGCACCATGGGATCGGTCTTTGGGACGAATTCGATCACCCCACAAGGAGCAAGATCTATTAGCCAATCCAACAGCTCTCCGAATGGGATGTTTCGTGAAATAGCCAGGTGATGCACCACAGCAAGGGCCACGAGGGCATCGGCTGATCGACGGGCACCAAGACCTTCTCGTTCGATTCCCATCCACCCTTGGTTAGGGCTTACATTGGCCATGTCCATCACCACCGATTGGATAGGCAGCTGATTTTTACGTGCCTCTGCGTAGCACCCGTCGAGTGCCCCTTGATCGAAATCAAACCCGACGACATACTCGGCGCCGCCTTCTAAAGCGGCCTTGGAAAAGACTCCGGCATTGCAGCCAAAATCCCACAACTGCCGGGGACGATGTAGCGCGGCAAAGTCCCGCACGAAGGCCACTTTCTCCCCCGACTCGTTCGCTTGGTACGAGTTATCCTTGGCATAATCTTGCCAGGTCGACTTGTTGGTTTGAAGAGGCTCAAGCCTGCTGATCCAATTACGCAAGCCGATGAGCAGCTTGCGATAGGCCTGCACGGGAAGGCCCCCCTCTCTGACCGTAGTTTTGTCGAGATCTTGCCCCTGTAAAGTAGACTCCGTCGATCGTTGCAGCCAAGACTGGAAGACAATGTGCGTCAACAAATCTTTCTTGAGGTAGTGCCGCCAAGTGAGTAACCGGCTGAATTCAACGACCGAAATCCCTTCCAGATTTCCCCGATACCATGCATTGTGGGCAATGCCAAACAATGACCTCAACAAGAGGGGAATCAGAAATTGCTCACAAAACTGTCGATGCCCCGCCCACATCTCGCCCTGTTCATATCGACGAAATGAGAGGTGGTCAATAAATGTGGGGGTCGCACCAATGAACTGGATGTTGTAGGCGGAGGCATCAGACAGCGTCACGTTACGGTCAATCGCGGTCAGCTGAATATCCAAATGCAGAAGAGCCGCAGCCTTGAGAGCGGGGAACGGCCATTCGTACGGGAACGTGACGAACGTGAGCTTCGGCACTTCAAGCACATAGGACACTGATTCATCAAATCCATCAGGCAGGAGAGATCCCTCACTGAGATCGAAGGGCAAGAGACGCTTGTCTCGCATGAGCGACTCAAAGAGTCCGGACCGGCGCACGAAGTCGAATTGCTCTTTCCCCGCATTGGTGACTGTTCTGAAAATGCGGTCACCCTGGCGATAGACGTATCCACTCGGATCACGGAAAGACCCACCTACCCGCGCAGGTCGATCGGTGTGTGCCGTTGTCAGCTTATTCATCCTTCGCGCTTTCCGTTCGACCGAATAGCGACCGGCACCGCGTCCTGACTTGCTCCCAGTACAGCTTGGCGACAACCCCGATGCCGGCGATCCCTCCAAGAAGGAGCTGGAGCAAGGCGCTCCCGCTTCCAGGATCAATATACGCATGCGCGCCAGGGGCGAAGATGCTGCTGAGGATCAATACGCCGCAGATCAATCTAAGCGTCAGCCATTTCTGCATCATGATACGTCTCCTAATTTAATATTGGGATGAAGTAAGAGTAGGGAGCTCGCCTTCAGCGGGAAGGATTTCGTTCGATCTCTTACAACACAAACCCGCCCAGGAACAATTGCTCTTGGGAAGAAGCTACCTAACTTATACGGCCAAATGATCCCCATAGTAAACTAGGGGAAATACGGTAAAAATAAATATGGGAGGATAGTGCCTCAAGTAAAGCGACGATACGCCCAGAGAACCACCCGCGACTCTGCCTTTGTGAAAGCGGAGCTCAGGCACACACCTATAGCAACCGTCTCATTTGGCCTACCATGGTCCATGATCGCATCGTTTCACTCACTCGGCAGGCAAATGCATTTCCAAACACGCACGACCTGATCTTGTCTCGCCCTATTGCTAGGCGCTTCAGCGAATAGCTTGAGACAAGAGTATCGTCAACGTCATCCCGCAAGGTTCTACGAAACCAACTTATATCAACACTGTGACCTCATGCATGACCTTTCCCTATTCTCCTGATCACTGGCAAGCCGAGCAAGTCTTGCACCAACATAAACAGTGATTGCACCTCATTTGGATAACAATTGCTTACAAAGCTGGCGTGCTGCCAAGCGAGCTATAGATCCATCTCGGCGTATCCTTTCACCTACAGCAGTGCATGGAAATGCATAACATTGGGCATGTATGCAACTCAAACCGCGCTAGTTACGCCCAGCCTTCAAGACGCCACCCACGCGACACAAACAATGGCACAAAGGTCGGAGGAACAAACAGCCGGTCTTCCGCATGAGGAATACGGAAATAATGCTGCGGCTGGAGCAGGACACTGTCATTCCGACTCAAATCGATGACCGCCCGATTGGGCGCTTCGCGCCGCCCGAAGTAGCGCACCTCAAACGCCTCGAAGCGAAGGGGATTGGATGGATTGAAGATGCCAATTCCGCTCGCACGAGCCTGTCGAACCAACTCACGCGCACGGCGCAGCCCCGGGGTTCTCTCAGCAACCTGACTCGCAGTACCGGGTGCGATGACCGCATCAAGAATCGACGGGGATTCGCGGAATGGATCAATATTCGGCCACACGAAGAACGGCATGGCTGCCCCCTGTTCGAGCATCCGTTCGTTGTAACTCGGGGGACGCGGTCCAGGGCTATTTCCATTCGGCTGATTCCGATTGATAAATGCCAAGAACCGTCCAAAGGAATCGAAGACGTCAAAGGAGAAGGACAGAAAATACCCGAATGTACTGGAGGTCTGCCCCAGTGCATCCATGTCGGCTTGAATCAGCCCGATCAGTACTCGTTCGGCAAAGTCGCCATGGCCGCGATGGTTGATCCCGGCACCGGCTCCAAGACGGGTGCGAAGATGGTTCGCAAGATCGGTATCGAGATCAAAGGGTCCAAACTGCGGCAGGAATGGATCGGTCAGATAGGCCTCCCATTCCGCCGAATCGAGGCGGCGCTGTGCAGAGGAACCGGCGAGTGAGAAATTCTTCTCGGGCGTATCCACGCCAAGAAAACGGACTGAACCACTTCCTTCGATATGAATCCCGGCTGTATCTCCGTCCGGGATCGAAGCCTCCAGTGACTGTGGTTGGCCGTTTGCCCCACGACGGATCGACCCGATCGCCCGTACGTTGCCATTCATGGTGAAAAATGCATCAGCCATGGTTACGCTCCTCCTTACAGTTGAGGATCAGACACAGACACAACGAGACCTCCTGCCTTCACGCAAGGCCTGTACCGCAGTTGTTGAAAATATATCTTTTCTTATTTCCTAGCTATCTACGCAGTAGCGGGACGATAGACACTAGAGGATGGCAAAACACACTGTATCGGAAAGTTCGACCGTCGTATCGAAAGAGATACGGGGTTGCTCTCGCCACTGACTCGCGGCGCAGGATCATTCTCAAGCGTGCCTGCCCCATTTCAACCCTCACGCCTCTTGAAGTCAGGGAGCCGCCTTCACAGAGAGGACTTGTTCGGCTTGCGCAAGCGCATCCTGCAAGGCCTTCAGCCCTGTATCGGCTTTCCTCGCTTTCGGGAGACTGTTCACAAAGCGAGACGCTGCCTTCGTCAAGGTTTGCAACGTGTCTCGCATATCACCCACTTCGCTCAATTCCCCAGATGCCACCGCGCGAGCCATCGCCAGCCGTCTTCGAGGACCGATATACGGCTGAGGAGCGATCGGATTGTCTTTCTCAAGTTCTGGCCGTCTGAATATCATGATGCCTCCTCCCAGGTACGATCAGAAGAAACAGGAAACGCACGTTGTCTCGCATGGTACGCCTCCGAGCCACGCAAGAACAAAGCTGGAGGGCGGGTTCAATGACCTGCTAGAAGTTGCAGGCGTCCTCCTTGATCTCTGGGCCAGGGATCGGATGTTGGCGCACTCGCTGCACATAGTTGCGGCAGTCCATCTCGGCCCCTTCCTTTGATGCCGTGCCTTCGTGAACTACCCGCCGCCATTGGATAATCCGATCAGCGAATGGGTCGTATCGGCAATCATACTTGCCGGACGATTGCCCGGCCAGTTGCTGACACTTGGTTACCCAGAGATCCGGGGTTAATGCGCCGCTCTCCACGGATCTGGTGAGTACATAGAGTTTATCGGCAAACGATCCAAATTCGCAGATGGCAGGATCCACCGGCGGTGGTGCTGCATGATTCCGATCGACCGTATTCAACATCTGCCGGCAACTCGTTTCACCAGCTTCCTTCGAAATCAGCCCCTTTTCGATCTGCTGCTTGGTTTCCGTCCGTCGTTCATCGAACTCGGATTTGGATAGAAGTGCCGGGGCTCCGACCAGCACAGCCGTCGTCGTTGGGCATCCAGCCAAAACCAAGGGTAAGAGGCCAAGAAGCAGTCATCGCATCGGTCACCTCGCTTTCACGAGAAACGGGATCACAGCCATACCTATTGTGCGCGATCATGCGGACCGCGTCTGTCCAGCACCGGATCTCACCGTCTCCCCGTCTTCAATTTTGCGTAATGAGCACAGCCTTTGGGCTCCCGGAGATCACAGGCCTTCCCGTAATACTTGAGTGCTTCGGCATCGTCCGATTTAATGCCTCGTCCGACTTGATACACCATGCCGAGATGGATACAACCCTTTGCTTCTCCAGCATCACAAGCCTTCCGGTACAGTGCGGCAGCTCGAATGTCGTCCTGCTTGATCCCGGTCCCCTGCGCATACATCACGCCGAGATTGGAGCAGCCCCTCAGGTTCCCCCCATCACAGGCCTTCCGATAGAGATCGGCGGCTTGAAAATGATCCGTTTGGATCCCGCTCCCCTCCGCATACATCACACCAAGGTTGTAGCAGCTCCTCGCGTTCCCCCCTTCGCAGGCCTTCCGGTAGAAGCCGGCGGCTTGCACGTCGTCCTGTGGAACCCCGACTCCCTCGGCATACATCACGCCAAGGTTATAGCAGCCCTTCGTACTTCCCCCGTCACACGCTTTCCGAGAGAAGGCAGCGGCTTGCACGTCATCCTGAGAGACCCCGGCTCCCTCGGCATACATCACACCAAGGTTGTAGCAGCCCTTCGCATTCCCTCCGTCACAGGCCTGTCTATAGAAGTCAGCGGCCTGGGCTTCGTCCTGCTCGCCCCCGGTTCTCTCGGCATACATCACACCTAGGTTGGAGCAGCTCTTCATACTTCCACCATCACACGCGATCCTTGAAAAGGCGATGGCTTGAGCCTCATCCTGTGGGACCCCGATTCCCTCGGCGTACATCACGCCTAAGTTGGAGCAGCCACTAACATCCCCGCCGTCACACGCTTTCTTAAAAAGCGCGGCAGCGCGAGCGTCGTCTTGCTTCACCCCCTCACCTTTCATAGATAACAATCCGAGGGAGTTGCATGCTGTCGCAATACCTTTCTCACACGTGGCTTTCAGGTGCTGCGGCTGGTCGGCTGCCTCCGAAGGCCTTATCCCTGCTGAGACTACCGCCGCGAAAACGATGACTGCGTGAAGTAGCAGACGAACCATCATTGAGCCACCTCCGAAGATGCGAAAAACTTGAGCGGGGCGCAGTCTAGCGAGACAGCCGATGAGATTCAAGACGGGGAGCTTGAGCCTATCCGCACATCAGTGGGTGCGGTGACTCGTTTCACCATTACGGATATGTGCATGGACAAGTGATCACATTCCTTAAAAAACAGGAGGATGTCCTTGTGATGAACACTGTCGACACTATTCGGATTCCAGATAGTCAATATCAAGAGAGATTCCCTATGCCTCACTGTCGGCAGCACGGCATTCAGCTGTTTGTCCTGCCCCGTGCGCCGCAGCTCAGATAGAGGCAGCATGGACTGGACAAACCGCCTCTACACGGAAGAATTCAATGACTCGCAGCTTGGCAACTTTCATCTCCCGTCCCGCCAAGTGGTTCAACGGGTATTATGACCCTGCACACCCCGTTGCAAAGCGAATTACGAAGGCGATAGGATCTCCTTCCATTTTTTCTGTATCGTTGATAAAGCGGGAAGAGCGCCGACTTCGGTTCGGTCAATTGCGGCACTTCTGCCTATGCCTCGCGAGCGGACGTCATGGGCACATGAGCATCGCGCAATCCGTTGGTGGAGCGAAAATTCGTTCTGAATCCTGCACCGTCCCTATTTGGTGAGTGAGCCATGATCATCAAGTTATCCGCCGTTGCCTCTGTATCCATCGTCCTGTTCTGCGGAACCGTTCCGGTTGCGATGGCCGCCGAAGATTCAGACGGGCAGTCGTCGCAGGACGAATTGAGTGTGACGAAGACCCATCTTCAACAGGCCAAGCAAAAAATCGATGAGCTCGAACGGCAGCTCAAGCAACGAATCGGCGAGCTCGTGCTCCAGCTCCATGCTAAGGAAAATGAGATCGCAGCCCAGATCACCAATGCCCATGCGAATTCCAAGCAGCTTCGGGAAGATCTTGCATCACGAACCGAGGAACTCAACCAAGCCAAGCGCCGTGTCGCGGATCTCGAACAACAGATAGTCACGTCGGGGAAAGGGCAGGAACTGGCGCAGACGAAACGGCGTGTCGCCGAAACCGAACAACAGGTCGCGAGGAAAGAGCAGGAACTAGCCCAAGCCAAACGCCGTGTCGCCGAGGTCGAACAACAGCTGGCAACTGTGGCCAAAGAGCAGGAACTGGCTCAACCAAAACGCCGCGCGGCCGAAGCCGATCAGCTGACGGCGGGAAAAGAGCAAGAACTGGTGCAGGCGAAACGGCGCGCCGCCGAGGCCGAACAACAGTTGGCAGGGAAGGAGCAAGAACTAGCCCAAGCCAAACGCCGTGTCACTGACGTTGAGCAACAACTGACAGGGAAGGAGCAGGAACTGGCCCAGGCCAAGCGGCGCGCCAGTGACGTCGAACAACAGTTGGCGGGGAAAGAACAGGAGTTGGCCCAAGCCAAACGCCGCGCAACCGAAGCAGACCAGCAGACCGCAGGGAAGGAGCAGGAACTGGCCCAAGCCAAGCGGCGCGCCGGTGAAGCGGAACAGCAGATAGCAAAGAAAGAGCAAGAACTGGCGCAGGTCAAGGAGGAGATCAAGCACGTCACGCAAAAGCTGGCCGATCTCAACCCTCAACTCCTGGCGAAGGATGCAGAACTCGTGCGCGCAAAGCAATTGCTGGTGGAGGTTGAGCTCAATGCATCCAAACCAACCGCGCCAACCGCCGCGCAAGAAGAGAGCCCACCCTCCCTTTCTCTCCTACCTATCGATCACACCCTATCCTTGAGCACCTCGACCGGACCCGACCCTGAAGGGACGGATGATGGCGAAGGCTTCTCATCAAATGGCGACCTCGGCAAAATAAGCGAAAGCCTGGCGAATCTCTTACAGCCTGAACTCAAGAAAGGCAGTGCGACCTTGAAGCAGCGAGGAAATCGATTGACTCTCGCCTTGGCCACCAGTGAGTTATTCTCCACCGGTGACGTGGCGGTCACCCTCGGAGGGGCCTCATTGCTTGAGCGAGTCGGAGTCGTCTTGCACGGATTCCGTTACCAGAGCATCGAGGTTGCCGGGCATACCGACAACACGCCGCCCCGGAACGATCCTCGGAAAGGCTTTCGAGACAACCTCGAACTCTCCCGGACACGGGCCGAACATATCAGTCAGGTCCTCATCAACGGAGGACTTGAAGCCGACCGAGTCAAAGCCGCGGGGTATGCGGATAGCAAGCCAATCGCGACGAATGAGACGGACAAAGGCCGGAGTAAGAACCGGCGCATGGAAATCGTGATGACCCAG
>JBQTJA010000037.1:0-2673 GCA_052387595.1 Nitrospiraceae bacterium
CCGTTCTCGAAGTTGAATAGCCGGCACACCAGCCATGATCGCTTGACTGAGTACTGTGGAGAGGGAACGTCCCCGGACCAGGTGTCGATCAGTAACAAGAAGCAGACGAAAGTGTACTGGGGGCATCACTGAAGGAGTGAGGTCAAAGGACTGAGTGCTGAGTCAATCAAGAATACCGCCCCGCCCCTATCCGGTCTCATTCTTCTCATGTTGGCCAACCTCAGCGCTCAGTACTCAGCACTGCTTTCAGAGCATTCCTTCGATCGGACTGCTAGCCGTCGCATAGAGTTTCCTGGGAATGCGACCGGCCTTGTAGGCCAGACGACCGGCCTGAACCGCATAGTTCATGGCTTCCGCCATGGCAATCGGGTCCTGCGCACCGGCGATAGCGGTATTCATGAGTACGGCATCAGCTCCCAATTCCATCGCAAATGCTGCATCGGAAGCAGTCCCGACACCGGCATCGACGATGATCGGCACCTTGATCATTTCCATGATGATTTTTAAATTATAGGGATTGCGGATCCCGAGTCCTGATCCGATCGGTGCCGCCAACGGCATGACGGCTGGGCATCCCACATCGATGAGCTTCTGCGCGACAATGGGATCATCATTCGTATAGGGCAGCACGATAAAGCCCTCTTTGACGAGAATCTTCGCCGCTTCGATCAACCCCGCCGTATCGGGAAACAAGGTCCGCTCGTCTCCGAGCACCTCTAACTTCACCAAATCAGAAACGCCGGCCGCGCGCGCCAGACGGGAGTATCGAACCGCATCCTCCACCGTGTAGCAGCCAGCCGTATTCGGCAAGATTGTATATTTCTTTGGATCAATGTAGTCGAGCAGATTCTCTTTCGATCGATCCGTGATATTCACTCGGCGTACCGCGACCGTCACAACATCGGCGCCGGACACTTCAATCGCCTTTTTCGTCTCGGCAAAGTCCTTATATTTCCCCGTCCCGACCCATAAGCGAGACTTGAACTCACGCCCCGCGATAATCAGCCGATCGTCTGTCATAATATCCCCTTACAATGATCCGCCACCGATAAAACTCAGAATCTCGACACGATCGCCCGCTTTGAGCTGACGCTGGCCGAATGTCGCACGGTCGAGGATTTCGAGATTCAGCTCAACTGCCACACGCTCCGTCCTAATTTCCAGGTCCTGCAAGAGATCAGCCACTGTCGCATCACAGCGGCAGATCTGCGCCTGCCCATTGACATGAATTTGGATGGCATTCTGCACGCCTGTCATCCTATGAGAGTAGAATTCACCTTGTCAACAAAGTGCCTCTTGCTGAAGGGCCGCGGAAACCGCACAATAGGACTTCATGGTCCTGCACATGAAAGAGAACAACCAGCAACTCGCCACTCTCTTCCGTTCGATGGCCGATCTCCTTTCGGCCCAACGCGCCAACCCGTATCGCGTGCGGGCCTATCGGCGGGCGGCAGATGCATTGCTGACTCTTGAGGAAGATGTGGCGGCCATCGCTGGCCGTCAGGGGCTTGAAGACATTGATGGGATCGGGGCCGACCTGGCAAAAAAAATCGAAGAGTTTCTTGAGACCGGCGCCATCCGTGCCTACGAAGAGCTGAAAACGCCGCTCCCGGCGGAGGTGAAGAGCTGGGCGAGCCTGCCAGGACTTTCCGAGTCGCTCGTGACTTACTTATACTTCCGCCTCGGCATACGGACACTCGGCGACCTCGAGCAGATCACCCGCTCGCACCTGCTTCGGACCCTGCCGAGTTTTTCAGGGTCCGAAGAGCGTTTGCTCCAGGCCGTTCAGGAACGAATTCATGCTCGAGAACCTTAGGACGTCTTGAGGTCCTTGAATATCTTCCAACTCTTCAGCAATTCTACTGCCTTCTGAAGCTGTGCGTCCTGTTCAAGTGACAGATCCCCGCCGACTTCAGGCAATGCCGGTGGAGGCGTCCCATTCTTCGGTCCCCCCTCGTCTGGAGACTTTCCACTCTGAGGTGGAGCATCCTTTCCTACGGGAGGTTTAACAGCCTTGCCCTCCGCCTCCTTTTCAGCTGGCTTCCCGTCAGGCGCCTTGGCAAGCACCGGCGCCGGCAGTTTCACCACAATATCGGGAGTAATCCCGGTCGACTGGATCGACCGACCTTTGGGCGTATAGTACTTTGCTGTCGTGAGGCGAAGCCCCGAACCGTCACCTAGTGCGAGGATCGTCTGCACCGATCCTTTTCCGAATGAGGTGGTCCCAACAACAAGGCCCCGTCCATAGTCTTGTAGCGCTCCGGCGACAATTTCCGATGCACTCGCGGATCCTTCATTGACCAGGACAATGACCGGTAGATCCTCCAGCTGGTCCTTGGCTTTGGCGAACCACTCATCTTTTTTCCCTTCACGGCTCTTCGTATAGACAACCAGTTTCCCGCTGGGAAGAAATTGCTCGGACACATCGACGGCCGCGGTCAGCAAACCGCCGGGATTATTTCGTAGGTCGAGAATAGTTCCTTGGACCTTCTGCTCCTTGAACTGTTTGATCGCCTTGGAGAGATCTCGCCCAGTGGCTTCCTGAAACTGAGTGAGCCGAACATAACCGAGGTTGTCGATGATCTTCGACTTCACGCTTTCAATTTTAATGGTGTCCCGGACAAGGGTGAAGACCAATGGGTCCGGTGTACCCTCTCGGTGAATCTCACGATT
>JBQTJA010000038.1:0-92408 GCA_052387595.1 Nitrospiraceae bacterium
CTCCAGGGGTGGATCATGCTTGGGGCCTTGCTGGGCTTCGTGAATATGCAAATCGGACTCTTCAATATGATTCCAGGTTTTCCACTGGACGGCGGACGGATGTTACGCGCGGGGCTGTGGGCATGGGGAGACAATTTTTATCGAGCGACCAAACAAGCCGCGGGGGTCGGTCTGGCGTGTGGAGTGATGTTGGGACTGACGGGCCTTGTCGTGCTGTACGGGTCCGCGAGCGGCGGACTCCCCACGTCGATGGCATCGAACGGCGGGTGGGTTGTAGTCATCGGCATGTTTCTCTTCGCCGTGGCCCTGGCGAGCCGTCGTCAAGCGGTTATGCGCCAGGCCCTGGCGACGGTCCCTATTCGGGATGTCATGACGACGACGGTCACCTCGATTCCATCGCATTGCACGTTGGATGTGGCGGTGAATCAGCACTTCCAATCCTATGGCTACCGCGGGTTCCCAGTGGTAGAGGATGGGCGGCTTGTGGGACTCATCACCACGGTTGAGATTCAGAGCGTTCCGCCGTCGCTGTGGCCTTGGCGCAGGGTCGAGCAGGTGATGCGCCCCCGTTCGGAATCGTTAGTGATCGAGCCGGATACTCCCGTGATGCATGCGCTGGAGCGTATGGCCCGTGAAGGGTGGGGCCGCCTGGTGGTCATGCAGGACGGAGAAATGGTCGGACTTGTCACCCATTCAGCCATCGTGCGTTATCTTCAGCTCCGGGGCTTTCTCAGCCGCTAAGTCGCGGGATGTGCCATCGGTCGTCACACTCCACCCTCTCGGCTAACCCCTGTCAGCGGGCACTTGTGACGAGCAGGCGAGCTGCTGTAGCTTGCGGGCGATAATCCCACCAAATAGCAAGAGCCCGGCGGAATAATAGACCCAGAGCAATAAGAGCACGACCTCAAGTAACGATCCATAGAGCCTGGCGTACACCGTGGCATAGTCGCTGTAGCTGATGAACAGCAACTTCGCCGAAACCCAGAGCAGGCCAAACGTCAGCGCGCCCGCCATCGCGTGGCTCCACCGTGGACGGCGGCGTGGCACCAGGCGGTACAGCAGGCTCACCGTCAGGAATGCCAGGGAAAAAGGGAGCGTGTAGGTGAGATGAAAATCATGGGCGGCGAGGGCGACGAGATCGAGCCCCCACAGCTTCGGGGCATAGGCAGTCAAAAAGGCGATGGTCTGCGTGGCAACATAGGAGAGGAACAAGAGAAGTCCTGTTGATCCCAGTAGGGCTATGGAGATCGCGGTAGAAATCAACGGGTGACGCTTTTGGGTGCTTTCAAATACCACATTGAGTGCGTAGTCGAGCTCGTAAAAGACGAGCCCTCCAAACCAGAAGAACGACAGAAATACCAGCCAGCGCACACCTTCCAGTACGCTGATCCGATGGAGTTCTTCAGCCAATCGCTCACCCAATGACGGCAGAAAGCCCTTCAGGAAGCTCAGGATGAATTGCTCGCCGATGATGTTTTGGCTGACCAGGAAGCTGATCCCATACAGGAGAAGAAAGACAAGAGGAAAGAGCGAGAGCAAGGAGAAAAAGGCCAAGGCTGCCGCGAGGCTCGGGCAGCCCTGGCGCAAGAAGGTGGTCAATGTTTCAATCAGAAAGCGGAGGACGGTCATGATGCTCCGCATGCGGATCGGCAGACCACACCGGTCTTACTTCAGCGCCGATACCGCGTGCATGGCGAAGTTCACGAGTGGGTTGGGATAGATCCCAAAGATCACCACCCCGGCCACCGCGCAGGCCAGCACGATAGAGAGAGCCGGTGACATGACCATCCGAGGGCTCGTGCTCGACAGGTCATTCGGCTCGCGCATGTACATAACCATCACCAGTCTGAGGTAGTAATAGGCTGAGATGACGGCAAAGATGAGCGCCACGGCAGCCAGCCATGGCAGGCCGGCTTCCACCGCCGACATAAAGACATACAGTTTTCCAATAAACCCCGCGGTTGGAGGAATGCCCGCCAGCGAGACCATAAAGATCAACATGAGCAGCGCAGCCACGGGATGCCGTTTGGAAAGGCCGGTGAAATCTTCGATGTCCTCTCCTTCGATCCCGCCCTTGCGAAACATGGCGACGATGGCGAACGCGCCGAACGTCATGAATGCGTAGAGCGAAAGATAGAGCAGCACGCTGGCGATACCAGACGAGTTTCCCATGTGTCCGGTTGCGACCACGCCGATCAGCGCGTAGCCGGCATGGGCAATGCTTGAGTAGGCCAGCATGCGTTTCACATTCGTCTGCACCAGTGCGAGGATATTTCCCAAGACCAGGGTGGCGAGGCAAAGCAGGAGGAACATCGCAGCCCAGTTGGCTTTCAGGCCACCGAGTCCTTCGATGAACACTCTGAGGAATGCGCCGAAGCTTGCGGCTTTAGATGCGACCGCCATGAAGGCTGTGACGGAGGTGGGGGCGCCTTGATAGACATCCGGCGTCCACATGTGAAATGGCACCACGGCAAGTTTGAACCCGAATCCGACCGCGAGCAGGATTGTGGCGAACAACAAGAGCGGATCGTCCAGGCTTCGGCCGGAGATCGCCGCGGCGATCTCCGGAAGTCTGGTGCTTCCGGTCGCGCCATAGAGGAGCGAGATGCCATAGAGGAGGATTCCAGATGAGAACGCTCCCAACACAAAGTACTTGGCCGAGGCTTCCAAGGAGCGAGGTTCCGATCGCTTCAGGCCCACCATGACGTACAGCGAGAGGGACATCAGTTCGGTGCCGAGATAGAGTGTCAACAAATCGGCCGACGAGACCATGACCATCATCCCGGAGAGAGCGAGCAGGACAAAGCCGTAATATTCGCCGAAATACAGCCGCTCTTCTTTCAAGTAGGGATGAGAGAGGAGAATGGTCAGGCCGGTGACGAAGTAGAAGAGCAGTTTCCAGAAGGCTCCGTAGGCATCAATCACAACGAGTCCACTGAAGATCGCGGCCGACGTGTTGATTTGGGAAGCTGTCAAGCCCATGCACACGGCAAGTGTTCCCAGGCTCAGCCACACCAAGCCGTCTTTGTCGGATGCCCGCAGCACCGGATCGAGCACGAGTACAATGCAGGCTGCCGTGACGATCAGCAACTCCGGTAGGATGAGGAAGAGGTCTGCCGGCGAGAAGGTCATCATGGCCGGCCCTCAGATGCGGTCCGCGTTTCTTGACTGAACATCGGTCCAGACGGTGAGGTGATCCGTTCCACGGATGGAGTGAATGGCGTCATCCCAGGCATGACCAACGTGTGCTCAGCAGCCGGCGGGAAGACGCGCGTGATGACTTTCTCTACGCTGGGATGCATGCGAGTCAGGATGGGGTTCGGGAAGATCCCGATCACGAAGATCAAGACGACAAGCGGCACCACGGTGAGCATCTCACGCAGGTTCACATCGCGAAGCTTCGGAAGGATATGTGGATCGGGAACGCCGAAGGCGACACGTTGAACCATCCAAAGCAAGTAGGCCGCCGCGAGAATGATTCCCAACGAGGCGAGGGCGGCGGCGATCTTGCTCCAGAGGAAGGTGCCTGCAAGAATCATAAACTCCCCGACAAAACTGTTTGTGCCGGGCAGCCCCAATGAAGACAAGGCGAAAATGACCAGGAATGTCGCATACCGTGGCATCGGCTTCGTGAGGCCGATATTGTCGGCGATCTGCCGGCTATGGGTGCGTTCATAAATCATTCCGACGCAGAGAAAGAGTCCACCGGTGGTGATGCCGTGGTTTACCATCTGCATCACGGCGCCTTCGATTCCTTGAATATTAAACATAAAGAGACCGAGGGTCACGAACCCCATATGGCTTACGCTTGAATAGGCAATGAGTTTTTTAAGATCGGCTTGCGCCAGAGCCATATAGGCTCCGTAGATGATCGCCACAATCGAAAGTCCCACCATAACGGGGGTGAACAGCTGTGAGGCGTCCGGCAACATGGGTAGGCTGAAGCGTAGAAACCCATAGGTGCCCATTTTGAGCAGGACGCTGGCGAGGATCACGCTGCCGGCCGTCGGCGCTTCCACGTGTGCGTCAGGCAGCCAGGTATGGAAGGGGAACATCGGAACCTTGACGGCGAATGCGGCGAAGAACGCGAGGAAGAGCCAGAATTGCAACGAATTGGAATAGGTGCCTTGACTTAATTGAGGAATGTCGAACGTATGGCCGCCCTGGAAGTACAAGACCAAGATCGCGACCAGCAGCAACACGCTGCCGGCGAGGGTATAGAGCAAGAATTTGATCGTGGCGTAGAGGCGATTCGGTCCGCCCCAGATCCCTATCAAGAGATACATCGGGATCAGCATCGCTTCCCAAAACACATAGAAGAGTACAAAATCAAGCGCGCAGAATACCCCGATCATGGCGCTTTCCATGATCAGCAGCATGGCCATGAAGCTTCGAATCCTTCTCTCAATGGAGTGCCAGGAGATCAAGATGCAGAGCGGCATCAGGACCGTCGTCATGAGGATGAGTGGGAGGCTGATTCCATCGAGGCCAAGCCGGTAGTTGATGGACAGCGAGGGGATCCACCGCGCCGATTCCACGAACTGCATCTCACCGGATGACGCATCGAACAGCCACCAGAGAGGGAGTGAGATCAGGAGATCGGCCACGGCCACTGCGAGGGCGGTGAGCCTGACGGAGTGTTCCTTCACTGCGAAGACGGTAATGGCCCCGGCCAATGGGATGAAAATCAATAGTGTAAGCCAAGGAAAACTGGTCATTAGTCATTGGTCATTGGTCAATCGTCGTTGGAAAGAAGAGCAGGACGACGTGCTCTCCAGTGACCAATGACTAATGACCATTGACTCTTCTCCTAGAACACCAAAAACATCGTAACGATCGCGACGATCCCCACCGCCATCGCCAAGGCATAGTGCTGGGTCTGCCCGCTCTGGACCAGCCGTAACAGCCATCCCCCCCAGGTGATAGCTCGCGCGATACCGTTGACGGTTCCATCGATCACGTAGACATCAACATGCTTCCAGAGTTTGGAAGCGGCCGCAACTGTCGGTCTCACGAATAGGCAATCATAGGCCTCATCGACATACCATTTGTTCAACGAACCCCGATAGAGGCTGCCCCACTGTCGCGCCAAGCGTTCCGGAAGATCCGGGTTGAGGACATACACATAATAGGCGGCGGCAATGCCGATCAGACCCATCGCCGTCGCCGCTGCCATAATCATGAGCCCATCGGAGCCATGAGGGACGGCTGGTTCACCCCCGGTTGAAAAAAGGGGCTCTAGAAAAGATGGGATGCCAAGATAACCAGTCAGGATGCTGAACAGCGCCAGAATGATGAGCGGTGTGGTCATCGTCTGCGACGGTTCATGGACATGATCCGCATGGTGCGGATCAACATGGGACGTTCCCCAAAAGGTCACGAAGACGAGCCGGAAGCTATAGAAGGCGGTCAGGAGCGCTGTCAGTAGACCCAAAATCGTCAAGACTTGACCGAGAGAGCCGGACGACCATGCAGACACGAGAATGTCATCCTTACTGAAGAAGCCAGCGGTCAGAGGAAAGCCAGCAAGCGCCAGCGAGCCCACCACAAACGTCCAGTAGGTAATCGGTAACTTGTCTTTGAGGCCGCCCATGTGCCTCATATCTTGCTCATGGTGCAGGGCAATAATCACAGAGCCGCAGCCTAAAAACAGCAAGGCCTTGAACGCGCCGTGCGTGAGTAGGTGGTACATGCCGGAGGCATAGGCGCCGAGTCCGCATGCCATGATCATGTACCCGAGCTGACTGACCGTCGAATACGCGACGACCCGTTTGATGTCGGTCTGAGTCAACGCGATTGTGGCGCCGAGGACCATCGTCGCGGCGCCTGTAATTGCGACCACGCTCATCGCGGTTGGTGAAAGGTTGTAGATCGGGGCGAGACGCGCCACCATGAAGACGCCGGCGGTGACCATCGTGGCGGCGTGAATGAGGGCCGAAATCGGTGTCGGTCCTTCCATTGCATCAGGCAGCCAGACGTGGAGCGGAACCTGGGCAGATTTACCGACCGCACCAGTGAAGAGCAAGAGGGCGATGAGAGTGAAGACCGAAACCTCCCATGTTCCACCGAAAGGACCGAGGAGGTTCATCGTCACTTCAGTCGCTTCATGGAGGGCAGGAAAGATGTCGAGGTAGTTCAGGGAACCAAAGTTGTACCAGACTAGCAGCAGGCCCAGCAGGAACCCAAAATCGCCCACGCGATTCACAAGGAACGCCTTGGTGGCTGCCGCACAGGCGGACGCACGTTCGTACCAATGGCCAATGAGTAAGTACGAGCACAGTCCGACGGCCTCCCAGAATACGAAGAGCTGGAGCAGGTTATCGGCCAGCACCAGCATCAACATCGAGAAAGTGAATAAGGCGATGTAGCTGAAGAATCGGGCATAGCCTGGCTCGCCGTGCATGTAGCCGATCGTATAGACGTGCACGAGCGAGCTGACACCGGTCACCAGCAGAAGCATGACGGCGGTCAGTCGATCGATGTACAGGCCGATGTGAATGTCCAGGCTGCCGGAAGTCAGCCAGGTGTAGAGCGGGACAGAAATGACGGACCCGGAGACGATTTCAAAAAAGGCCGTCAGTGACAGGCCGAGCGACATGAGTACCGCTGGAACCGCAACCAAATGGGCACGGTCCCTGATCCGCGATCCGGCCAAGCCCAAGACAAGAAACGCGGCCAGCGGAAGGAATGGAATGAGGGTGTACAGCATCAGAGATCGTGCCTTACCGCGCGTTGCTCATGAAGTGCAAAAGAAGAGGATGGTTCAACCGCCCTGTCATTTGACGCGAACGACGCTTCACCCAATATGGCTCCTCTTACCATTTCAACAGGTTGAATTCTTCGACATTGATAGTGGATCTCGATCGGTGCAGAGCAATAATGATGGCGAGTCCGACCGCGACTTCCGCAGCCGCCACGGTCAACGCAAAAAACACGAACACTTGCCCGCCGAGGTCCTGAAACTGATCGGAGAATGCGACGAAGTTGATATTGGTCGCGTTCAGCATCAGCTCCACCGACAGCAGAATGGCGATGATATTGCGCCGGATGAGCATGCCCACAACGCCCGTCAGGAACACGATGGCGCTCAAGATCAGGTAGTACGAGATGGGGATGGTCATACGGTTACGGCCATTCGTGGCATGTTCTATGTCTCGCTCCCGCCGATGTCGCGCTTGGCGATGACAATGGCGCCGATCATGGCTACCAAGAGAACCAACGAAGCCACCTCAAAGGGGAACAAATAGGTCGAATAAAGTGTTTGCCCAATCGCCAGCGTGTTGTCGGGAACGACCATGCCATGCGGTTCAGTTTGGAGCAGCCGATTGCCGGAGGTGGTCGCCCGAGATCCGCCGGAGAGCAGTACGATGGACTCGATCAGCAGCGGTACGCAGATAAACGCCGCAATGCGCCATTGGCTGTGATACCGGTCATCTTGTTTGACGTTGAGGATCATCACCACAAACAAATACAACACCAAAATAGCGCCGGCATAGACGATGAGTTGCACGGCCGCGAGGAATTCAGCGTGGAGCGTGATATAGAGCCCGGCCACATGGAAAAACATGACCAGGAGAGAGAGTGCGCTGTAGACGGGGTTTCTTAGTGCCACGACCAGCATGGAGCTGATAGCAATTACTCCGGCAAAATACCCAAAAAACAAGTACGCCATGAAACGATTCCTTCGTGAGAAGCCGATCTGGACCAGACTGAGACGGTGATGGTGCTGGCATCGGCCTCTCGATGGATTATCCTCTGCGATCAGTCCGATTTTTGTGGCACATGTTTGAACGCCACGTTGAAGAACGCCACGTTCGGATGTTGAAGTTCCAAGCGTTTCTCGCGGGTCGGGAAGGAGCGGTCGCCGATCGCGAGCAATTGTTGTTTATTCAGATGCAGCTGGCGCTTGTCGTAGACCGCCCATTCAAACTCTCGCGTCATGCCCAGCGCATCGACGGGACAGGCGTCCACGCACATCCCGCAGAACAGGCAGCGAGTCATGTCCATGTAATATTCTTTTGAATATCGCTTCGTCGGTTCGCCCGGCACTTCGGCGCTGACGACCCGGATGACGCGCGACGGACAGGCCGCCTCACAGAGATCGCATCCCACGCATTTCTCGGTCCCATCGTCGTATCGGAGCAGCGCGAGCATGCCTCGATAGTTGTCCGGCAGCGTGCGCTTCTCATGAGGATATTGCAGCGTGACCGGACGGTAATTTAATAGGTGAGAGAGCGTTGCTTTCATGCCGACGAGGATCTCATAGAACGTGATGGTTTTAAACCATGCAGACAGGCTCAGACGTTTGGGACTTGTGGTCGATGCCATACCGGTCTCGCGCACTACTTCATCTGTTGATAGATAAATACGGCAATGGACGTCACGACGATGTTTCCTAACGCAATGGGCAACAGCACTTTCCAGCCGAACCTCATCAGCTGATCGTATCGCAATCTCGGCAACGTGGCTCTCAGCCAAAAGAAGAGAAATAAAAGCGAATAGGTCTTGACCGCAAACCACATCGTGTTTTCGACCCACGCCAGAGATGGCGCGCCGATAAACGCCATAATCGTTCCGGGATAGGGCGCATTCCAGCCACCGAGAAATAGTGCGGCAGCGACACACGAGACCAGGACCATATTGGCGTATTCGGCAAGAAAGAAAAAGGCGAATCGCAAGCCGCTGTACTCGGTAAAAAAACCGGCGACGAGCTCGCTCTCCGCTTCCGGCAGATCGAACGGGACCCGGTTGGTTTCCGCCACCACTGAGATCACATAGATGACAAATGCGAAAATTTGCGGGGCCGGTAATGCGAAGAGATACCAATGCCAAAATCCTCCGGCCTGGGCATCGGTGATTTTCACAAGGCTCAGTGAACCGGCCAGGATCAAGATGCCAACAATGGACAGCCCCACATTGAGCTCGTAACTGATGATCTGCGCCGCTGACCGGAGCCCGCCGAGCAAGGAGTATTTACTGTTGGACGCCCATCCTCCCAGGATGATGCCGTAGGCCCCAAGCGACGCGAAGGCCAAGATGTAGAGAATACCGATATTGATGTCGCTGATGACAAACGGCCTCACGGTGACGCCGCCGACCTCAAATGTCTGATTAGGACCCCATGGGATAACGGCAAATCCGACGAATGCGGGAATTAAACAGAGGATTGGGGCCGTAGTGAACAGAAACTTGTTGGCCCCAGCAGGGATAATGTCTTCCTTAAAGAAGAGCTTGATGGCATCCGCAAAGGGTTGGAGAATGCCGTAGGGTCCCACCTCCATCGGACCCATGCGGTCCTGCATCCAGCCGAGGACTTTTCGTTCCGCAAGGGTGAGGAGGAGCACCGTGATGACCACGATGCCCATGACCGCGGCGATCTGGGTCAAGGAGATAGCGAGACGCAATCCGAATTCAGTCACGATAGGACTCCTCGATTAGCACAGTGATCCGCGTTGAACGGGCCTCATCACGCCACCTTCATCATGGATACCGTCGCCGTCCGGAACGACGGGACATGGGTGATTGGATCGATCGCACATTCAAATAGGTGGACGGCTGCTTGACTAAAGTGAGACGGGAACCAGGCCGTTCCTTGTGGGACCCGTTCCATAATTTTGACCTCGGTTGTCATTTCCCCGGATGTGCTGGAGAGGCGGACACGATCGCCATCTGACAAGGCAAAGCGTGCGGCGTCAGATGGACTGATACGGAGCCGGCCGCTTCCTTCGACTTGTACCAATCCCTTTGATCGTGTGGATAATTTCCCAGAATGGAAGAGACTCTGTGCCAATTCTAGCCGTACGGTTCCATCCGGTCTGGATGCGCGTGGGATCGGGTGGTACCTCGTTGCGAGGTCACGCTGATAGCCATCGGTGAGATAGCGGTCCACGGCGGAGCGATCCACTTTGGGCGGCAATGGTGTGGGCCCCAGCGAGCTATAGCCAGGAATGAGGCTCCGAATTTCCTTCAGGATTTCCTTGCTCTCGGCATACTCCATGGGTGCGTTCAATAAGATCGAAAGCGCGGAAAAGATCTCCCAGTCGGGGCGACTTTCTCCAACGGGCTCGATCGACGGACGAACAGCCTGCACATGTCCCTCGGTATTGGTAAACGTTCCATGTTTTTCCAGGAAACTCGCGGCCGGCAATACGACGTGCGCCAAGGCGGCCGTCTCCGTTAAAAATAGCTCCTGGCATACCAAGAGATCAAGATTGCGCAGCGAGGCTTCGGCATGGATCGCCGCAGGGAGGCTTCCGACTGGATTCTCTCCGACGATGAACATCGCCTTGAGCGAGCCCGCGCGGGCTCGCTCCAACATCTCGATGAGGGACGCTCCTTTGTCAGTTGGAAGTCCGCCTTTCCATTGTTTCGCGATCCGCTCGCGCTCTGTGCCGCTGGTGATGGGCTGTGCTCCGGGAAGCAGGTCGGTGACAGTTCCCATTTCGATCGCGCCCTGGTCGTTATTTTCTTCGGCGAGCGGGGCAAAGCCACAGCCAGGCGCATCCAATTTTCCTGTCAGAAGAAGGAGATCGAGGAGAGTCAAACACCCACGGTAGCCCTGTTCGCTTCGCAACAAGAGCTGCCCGGCCACGATCACGATTCGGCGCGCTCCTGCCGCTGCTTTGGCGGCCCTCACAAACCCATCCGGCTCGATCCCGGTGGCTGCCTGGAGGTCTTGCCACGAGATCTGTTGCAGGGCGTTCGTCATGGCGTTGAAATACGCCGGATGTCGTTGTGCGAGGTCCGGCTGTGTCAAATTCTGTTCGAGGACGGCCTTCACCAGGCCGGCGATCGCATGGTGCGTGTCGCTGGTCGGAATACGGAAATGATGGTGCGAGAGATTAGCGATATTGCTCATCGTGTCGACGACGGGTTCCAGTGATTCGATCGTGATCAGCGTCGCCCGGCGTTTCTTCACCGCCTCTTTCACTTTGAGGCCGGTGATGGGATTGGTCTCGGTGATGTTCGTGCCGACGAGGATCAGGACATCCGCGTCCAGGATGTCGTCGAAGGTGACGGTCCATCGATGCGTCCCTTGCACGAGTTGCATGGCCTGTAGGCCATTGACGTGGCCATAACGCGCGCTGCTGTCGATGTGGTTGGTTCCGATCGCCATGCGGAGAAACTTCTGAAACAGATACAGTTCCTCGTTGGTGCACCGCCCCGAAATCAGCCCGCCGAAGCTCGGTCCACCATGAGCAGCTTTGATCTCGTTCACACGATCCGCAACATATTCCAGGGCTTCTTCCCATGTGGCTTGCACGAGTGCGCCGTGACGCCGAATGAGCGGATGAGTGAGCCGCTGGGGGTGGCTGGCCGCATGGAATCCAAAAAATCCGCGGGCGCATAGATCGCCGTTGTTGCGTCCCGCTCCATGTGCCGAGTTCACCTCAATGAGCTCTTGTCCCTTTGTCTGGACGGTCATTTGACACCCATCTCCGCAGTAGCCGCAGATGGTTTCGGCTCGTTTCAACATCCAGGGCCGATATTCGTACATGGACAGCCGGCTGGTAATCGCACCAACCGGGCAGATCTGGACGCAGCCTCCGCAGAACTCGCAATCGAGCGGGTGAGAGCCGAAGTGCTTGATTTCCGTCATGGTGCCGCGACCGACCGGGGCCAGCGCTTTGACGTCCATGACTTCATCGCAGTATCGGACGCAGCGGAGGCACTGCACGCAGCGATTCATCTGTGTTTCGATGAGCGGGCTGAAATACTCCTTTTGGAAGACGCGCTTGGTTTCCGTGAACCGACTGGTTGCTGTGTACTGGTGAGAAAAGTCTTGGAGGTCGCATTTTCCACCCTGATCGCAGACCGGGCAATCGAGTGGATGGTTGGCGAGGATGAACTCGAGCACGGATTTGTGCGCGTCGTTGACCACGGTGGTGGCCGTCCGTACGTTCATGCCCTCATCAACCAGCGTGCTGCATGCCGTTTGCAGCTTGGGCACCTTTTCAATTTCAACCAGGCACATGCGGCAATTGGCATCCGGCTTGAGTTTCGGGTGATAGCAGAAATGCGGAATCATGACCCCGACACGGCGGGCGGCCTCGATCACCAACGTGCCTTTGGGGACGTTGACTGTTATCCCGTCGATCATCATGCGAACCGTTTGTGCAGTGGTCTCAGGCATAGTCGAGCTTTAGTATCTGATGATCTGTTGATTTGTTGATCTGAGGATTCGAGGGATGTCCTCCACTCAACAGATCATCGGATTGACGGATTCCCATCAAGTTCTTCCTATCGGTTCAGGTCTGATTAAATTCGCGGCTTCGGCCTGGTTGATCAACTCGACATATTCATGACGCCAGTGCTTGAGCGTGCTTTGAATCGGAGCGACTTCCGCGTCCCCGAAGGCACAGACCGTGCGGCCTGCGATGTTCTTGCATAGATCCAACAAGGTTTCAAGATCCTCCATCCGGCCACGTTTCGCAAAGATTCTGCGCATGGTCTGGACGAGCCAGGAACTGCCTTCCCGGCACGGGCTGCATTTCCCACAGGACTCATGGTAGAAAAATTCCATCAGCCGAAGCGCCGCCCAGACCATGCTGGTGCCCTCTTCCATCACGGTCACGCCGCCGGAACCCAGCATCGATCCCGCCGCCGCGACATGTTCAAAATCTAGTTTCACATCGAGATGAGCCGGAGTCAGAAACGGCGCTGACGCGCCACCGGGAATAAAGGCTTTCAGAGGCTTATCCGACCGCATGCCGCCGGCATACTCGTACACCAATTCTCGGACGGTCATGCCCATCGGAACTTCGTAATTGCCCGGTCGTTTCACATGTCCGCTCACACAGAAGACTCGAGTGCCGGTGCTCTTCGGCGGCGACCCGATCGCCGCAAACCATTCGGGGCCCCGGGTGACGATGTGTGGGAGGTTCGCCAGCGTCTCGACGTTGTTGACGACGGTCGGTTTGTTATAGAGCCCATGCGTGGCGGGAAACGGCGGCTTAATGCGAGGAAGCCCGCGCTTGCCTTCAAGCGATTCCAAAAGGGCGGTTTCTTCACCGCAGATGTAGGCGCCTGCTCCGCGATGCACCCACACGTCGACAGTGATGCCGGAGCCTAAAACATTCTTGCCGATATAACCGGCGGCTCGTGCTTCGCCGATGGCATGCTCCAAAATATTTGAGCCTAGAACCATTTCGCCACGAATATAAATATAGGCGGTTTCTGAACCGATGGCGTAGCAGGCCAACACGATGCCTTCCAAGACTTGATGGGGATCCCGCTCCATGAGCTGCCGGTCTTTAAATGTGCCCGGCTCGCTCTCGTCGGCGTTGCAGCACAGGTAGCGGGGTCCTTGATAATCTTTCGGGAGGAATCCCCACTTCACGCCGGTCGGGAACCCCGCGCCGCCTCGGCCGCGCAGGCCTGATTTTCGGACGATGGCCGTGACGTCTGCTGGGGCGATCTTCCCGAGCGTATTGCGCAAGGCTTGATAGCCGCCAGTTTTTTCATAGTCCGCCAGAGACCCGGTATAGCCGGGTTGCATCATATTTTTCAGAAGAATGAGTTCGTGTTTCGGCATAGCTTCAGCGTGAAATGTAAAAGGTGAAAGGTAAAAGGTTGAAAGAGACTTGCAGTCCAGCACCCCTCACTTTTTATCTTTCACCTTTCACGTCTACTGGTTCCGGCCACATAAACGGGCCACTCTTGAACGGACTGGTCCCAGTGGATCGGAGATCGGTCAAAATCCGGTCCAGTTTGTTTTCGGTCAATTGCTCGTAATAGTCCTCGTTGATTTGCATCATAGGGCCGGTCCCGCACGCCGCCAAACACTCCACCACGCTGAGACTGAACAGGCCATCCGGGGTCGATTCCCCCGGCCCAATGCCCAACTTCGTCTTGACCCATTCGATCACGGTGTCTGAACCGACGAGGGCGCACATGAGGGATTTGCACACTTGAATATGGAACGTGCCCACCGGTTTCAGATTAAACATCGTGTAAAAGGTGATCGTCTCATAGACTTGGGGAGGCGTCAGTCCGAGAAGATGGGCGATCTCTTGCATCGCCGACTCGGTCACATAGCCCTGGTCACGCTGCGCGACGTAGAGGAGTGGGATTAACGCGGAGCGCGTAACCGGATAGCGCGACAGAATATCTGCTATCTCGTCTTTATATTTTTCAGAAAACGTCATGCTGTCTTTCTGGATCATGAGTCAATGGTCATTGGTCAATAGTCAATGGGGAAACGATAGAAAAGGAACACTCCTTTGATTGACCAATGACAAGTGACCAATGACGTTCTGTTCACCGATCGCATTCTCCCATGACTACATCGTAGGTCCCAAAAATCGTGATGATGTCGGAAATCAAATAGCCACGCGCCATATGGTCGAATGCACCCAGGTGAATGAAAGAAGGAGACCGTATTTTCAGCCGGTAGGGGCGGGGGCTCCCGTCGCTGATGATGAAAAATCCCAATTCCCCTTTAGGCGCTTCGGTTGCGCAATAGGTTTCTCCCTTCGGTGGCTTGAACCCTTGTGTAAAGATGATGAAATGGTGAATCAAACTTTCCATATCGCGCATTACTTGCAGCTTCGGCGGCGGAATGTATTGGGGTATATCGGCGATGATCGGCCCAGGCGGCATCTGGTCGAGACATTGTGAGATGATCCGCGCGCTCTGACGCATCTCTTCGACACGAATCCAATAGCGATCGTAGGTGTCGCCGTTTTTCCCGACCGGCACGTCCCAGTCCACTTTATGGTAGACCCCGTAGGGCTCGAGTTTACGCACATCGTAGGACACGCCGGATCCCCGCAAGGTAGGACCGGTCATTCCGAAATTGATCGCATCTTCCCCTGAGATCACCGCGACATGTTTCGTTCGTCCCAGCCAAATCCGATTGCTCGCGAGCAGCGAATCGTACTCATCCACTTTCTGGGGGAAGGTCTCCAAAAACTCCTTCAGGCGGGCCACTAATTCCGGAGTGAAGTCGCTATCCACGCCGCCGATCCGATAATAATTCAACGTCAGCCTGGCCCCACACAGCCGTTCGAACATGTCGAGCAAGGTTTCCCGCTCGCGAAACGTCCAGAAAAAGACCGTCATGGCTCCGATATCCAAGGCCTGGGCGCCCAACCAGAACAGATGTCCCAAAATGCGCTGCATTTCCGCGACCAGGGTGCGGATATACTCCGCTCGTTCAGGCACGGTGATATCGAGGAGTTTCTCAACGGCCCGGACATAGGCGTAGTTATTCGCCATCGCGCAGACATAGTCGAGGCGGTCGGTATGAGGGATAATCTGCATGTAGGCCAGACCTTCGGCCAGTTTTTCCACTCCCCGATGGAGATAGCCGAGATCCGGTGTCGCCTTGACGATCCGTTCTCCATCCAGCTCCAGGACAACCCGCACAACTCCATGTGTGCTTGGATGTTGCGGGCCCATGTTCAACAATAGTTCTTCCCGCCGGTTTGACGAAGAGCCGTTCGGGTTCAACAGGAACAGCTTCCTTTCGGCTTCAGAGACTTCACTGTCAACGTGCTCGACCGGCGGTTCATCGAGGCGAGGGATAAAGTCGAACTGACTGCGCCACCCTCGGCCTTCCGTCGGGAAATCCTTCCGTAACGGATAGCCTTCCGCATAGTCTTCCGGCAGGAGGATGCGGCGCAGGTCCGGGTGGCCTATGAACCGAATGCCCATCATGTCGTACACTTCCCGTTCCAAGAACGTCGCGCCGCGCCAGACACTTGTCACGGAATCCAGTGACGGGTTGTCTTCGGTGATCCGTGCTTTCAGGCGGATTCGTTTGCCATGCGGGAGCGATAATAAGAGGTAGATGACTTCAAACCGCTGTTGATCGGCAGGGTAGTCGGCGGAGCAGATATCGGTGATGTGGTCAAAGCACGCCTCGGGGTCGTCGTGCAAAAACCGGGCGATCTCCAAGATTCTTGATGCAGCGACATGGACGGTCACTTCCGATCGGGCCGTGTCGACATCGACGGAGAGTACCGCCTCCGGGAACTTCTTGAGTAAGGTTTCAGTGAGGGATTGCATGGTGTTTTCAGTTGGAAAGTCTGCACGTCAAAAAGTCTGTGCCTTGGTGGTCTCTCAAACTTTAGAACGTTCCCACGTTTACAACGCGCATCCTTTACGCACTCATTTCACGAACACTTTCTCGCGCTGAATCTTCTCCTGTAACTTTAATAGTCCGTCCAGCAAGGCCTCTGGTCTCGGTGGACACCCAGGGACATAGACATCGACCGGTATGATTTGATCCACGCCCTGCACGACCGCGTAGCTGTTGTAATGATTGCCCGAGGTCGCGCACGAGCCCATGCAGATGACGTATCGGGGTTCGGGCATTTGGTCGTAAATCCGGCGAATAACCGGGGCCATTTTGCGCGAGACCGTTCCTGCGACGATCATGAGATCCGATTGCCTGGGCGATGCGCGAAAGACGCCGGCGCCGAAGCGGTCAAGGTCGTATCGGGAGGAGACGCTCGCGATCATCTCGATGGCGCAGCAAGCCAGTCCGAACGTCATGGGCCACAGCGCCGACTTCCGGGCCCAGTTGACGACCGCGTCCAGATTCGTCGTGATGATGTTCGCGTCAAACTGGCGTTCCAACAAACTCATGATACGTATCTCGTCGTTCGTGAAGCGTCGTTCGTCGAAAGCAGCGTGCGCAATGCGTGCGCGTCACGCTTCACGAGATACGAACAACGGCTCGGTTTCAGTCCCACTCCAATGCCCCTTTTTTCCATGCGTACCAGAACCCCACCACCAGAATGGCGATGAACATGATCATCTCCACTAATCCAACCAGTCCGAGACTGGTGAAGGCAATGGCCCAGGGAAACATAAAGACAATTTCAATATCGAAGATCACAAACAGCATCGCGATGACGTAATACCGCATCGGAAACTGGACACGGGCGTCCTGAAACAGCGGGCTCCCGCTCTCGTAGGGGGCCAACTTTGCCCGATAGGGTTGACTTGGACGGACGAACCAGCCGAGCAAGAGCGTCAGTGTCCCCAAGACGATGCCCACGCCGATGAACATGAGGATCGGGACATAGTTATCCGGAACGGCTGTATCACCCATGTGGACACCGCCAAACGTGGAACGTGAAACGCGAAACGTCGCCGGATGACGCAGGTGACATCATTCTACATCCCTTATGCGGCAGATTGCGCCGTCAGCGCTGAACCAAAGAACGGTTTGTACTGCAAGCCGTCGAGTTCAGGGCGCGCGAGGCCCTTGTGCTGGATGAGTACCTTGAACGTCGTGCCCATCCCGTTCGGCCTCAGCAGATGAATCGCCGCGTTGAACTCCGGGCTGTCTTGTTCCAACTTCGCAATCATCTGTTCGACCCCGAGTCCCATGAGAAAACTCATCTGGTTCGTGAAGCCGGTCGTCTGGAGTCCCTGTTCTTCACCGGTCGCCGCCAAGCACGAAAAATCCACATGGGCGGTCATGTCTTGATCTCCCACCCGGAGGAACGGATTGTCATTGACGGATTGCTGTGAGTAGCAGAGGAATGTCCCACCTTTTCGGTCGGGCCGATAGAGGTCCTGTGCCGTGTGGCCATAATCGATGGTGAGCACAAAGCCACGATCCAGATGCTGAGCGAGTTCCTTCATCCAATCCAGTGCTCGGAGATTGATCTCGGTTCGATAGCCTTCCGGCCACTCAAGGCTCAAGCGGTCTAGGTGATCGGCGAGGGTATCGGAGGACAGCGGTCTGAGACATTCAAGGAACCGCCCGTCTCGATAGTCCACCCAGAGTTCCGTGACTCCTTCTGCTGTGACCTGAACGCGGTGGACGGGAAACGAATCGACGAGCTCATTGCTCAAGAGCAAACCAGTCAGACCATGAGGAGCCACAGTCGGAAGATCCTCTGCCCATGTCAGGAGGGTTGCTCGATCCAGCCAAGGAGCTAGGTTCCTGCGCTGCATCTCGCGCATGGCCGGGCTTCGGTCGATCAGGACATACCGAAGATGCTGGAAAAACGAACGGTAGCGATGCTCGCAGGTTGTCAGAATGTGCTTCGCCAACAAGCCTTTGCCAGGCCCCATTTCAACGATGGTAAAGGAAGGGGGTTGGCCGAGTAACCGGTACATCTGTTCGGCTTGTGCGGCCAGAGCGTGCCCAAGGATGGGATGGACATCTGAGCTCGTGTAAAAATCACCTCGCCAGCCGATCCGCTCGTGGGCTGGTGGAGTACTCCGCATGTAATAGCCGAATTGTGGGTGGTACAGCGCCAACTCCATGAAACGTGCGAACGGAATCGGGCCTGACGCAGCGATCTCAGAGGCAATAGTAACAACAAGTTCCGGGTGCCCTGTGCTCACGGAAAGCTCCAAATTCACCATCCAAGATGAAAAAAGCGACACCCCTAGCTTATGGGCAACGTCAGCCCATCGCGTAGTGTCGAAGGGGCCGTAGAGTAGCCTTCGGAAGTGCGGTAAGTCAAGGCAGAGTCAGGGAGAATAGGCGATGCTGTTTGCGTGGTATGGCTACGAGAGTGCAGGGGATCGGGGGCCTGTGATGACGTGCCAGGGGACCGGCAACCGTGCCTGCCGAAGCTCCACAAGGGCTGGCCGACGGCGGTATCGGCGTGTGCGGGAAAGTGGAGATGGGTCAGTAGCGGCAGAGACCTATCGCATCATGACATGGTCGAGGCCTGGCCTCACGGCCAGCGCGGCACTCTTCATGTCCCGTGGCACTTTTTATATTTCTTGCCGCTGCCGCAGGGACAGGGATCATTGCGGCCAACCTTGTTTTCTGTCCTCTGGGCGGGGGCCTGTGCCGTGATCGGTTCGTCGCCGCGGTTCAAAGTGAGTTTGGGTGGTGGATTCGAAAGAATCGGTTGCGGCGGAGGAGCCGGCTGTTCGCCTTCATGGCGGACGGCCTGCACATGGAAGAGCCGATCAAGCGTGTCGGATTTGACCCGGTCCATCATGCCGGCGAAGAGATCGAACCCCTCACGCTTATATTCAATCAATGGATCTTTTTGTCCGTAGCCACGAAGGCCGATGCCGTCGCGCAGGTGGTCCATCCCCAGCAGATGATCCTTCCAATGATGGTCGATGACCTGGAGCATGAATGTCTTCTCAAGAAAGCGCATCAGGTCAGGCCCCAGCTCTTGCTCCTTCTTGGCATAGGCGTCCCGAACATGGGTGCGAAGGTCCTCCAGTAAGGCCTCACGCCCGACATCCCGGAGGGAGTCTCCACCGTCATGCTTGCCCTGCGTGATGTCGAGGCCGAACTGACTCTGCATGACGTCGGTCAATCCTTTGACGTCCCACTCTTCCGGGTATTGTTCGGGGGGGCAATACACGCTAAGCGACGATTCCACCGAGCTTCCCATCATGTCATGGAGATCGTTGGTCAAGTTCTCTCCGCTCAACACGGCGCGGCGGTGGCGATAGATCACCTCGCGCTGCTTGTTCATGACATCATCGTATTCGAGGAGCTGCTTGCGGATTTCGAAGTTATGGGCTTCGACCTTCTTCTGCGCATTCGCGATGGCGCGGGTCACCATACCGTGTTCGATGGGCACTCCTTCTTCCATCCCGAGCTTGAGCATCAATTGAGAGACTCGTTCGGAGGCGAAAATGCGCATCAGATCGTCTTCCAACGACAGGTAAAACCGAGAGGTGCCCGGATCGCCCTGGCGACCAGCCCGTCCACGAAGCTGATTGTCGATCCGGCGGCTCTCGTGCCGTTCGGTGCCGAGGATATGAAGCCCGCCTGCCGCGATGACATCCTGCTTATCCTTCTCACAGTCGGACCGGATGCCTTCATAGATTTCGAGCTTGCGGCTCTCGGCGATGTTTTCCTCTCGATAGAGCACTTGCTTGTACATGAAATCAGGATTGCCGCCCAATAGAATATCGGTCCCGCGACCGGCCATGTTGGTGGCGATCGTCACCGCGCCTTTGCGCCCGGCTTGCGCGACGATCTCGGCTTCTCGCTCATGCTGTTTCGCGTTGAGGACGTTATGTTTTACGCCATTGCGGCTCAGCAGACCCGCAATTTTTTCAGATTTCTCAATAGAAATGGTCCCAACGAGCACCGGCTGGCCACGCTCGTGGCAGTCCTTGATCTCTTCGACAATCGCGGCGAATTTTTCTTTCTCCGTCCGATACACCACATCCGCATAATCTTGCCGAATCATTTGCCGGTTGGTGGGGACGACGTTGACGTCGAGGTTGTAGATCTTGGCGAACTCGGCCGCTTCCGTATCTGCGGTGCCGGTCATGCCGCTGAGCTTCTTGTACATGCGGAAGTAATTCTGGAAGGTGACGGACGCGAGCGTCTGATTTTCATTGGCGATCTTTACGCCCTCTTTGGCCTCGACGGCCTGATGCAGCCCATCGCTCCACCGGCGGCCCGGCATCAAGCGCCCGGTAAACTCATCCACGATAATGACTTCGCCGTCCTTTACGACGTAGTCCACGTCTCGCCTGTAGAGCGTGTACGCTTGCAACGCTTTCACCACATGGTGAACCATGTCCATGTGAGCCGGGTCGTACAGATTATCCACGCCGAGTAGTTTTTCGACGCGCACATTGCCGTCTTCAGTCAATGAAGCGGTTTTGGTCTTTTCTTCGATGGTGTAGTCTGTTTCGGCTTTGAGTTGTGGAATGATCGCGTTGATTCGGTAATAGAGGTCGGTGGTCTGGTCGGTCGGGCCCGAGATGATCAACGGCGTCCGCGCTTCGTCGATCAAAATGCTGTCGACTTCGTCGACGATGGCGAAGTTCAGCTCGCGCTGGACACATTGACGCAAATCGTTGACCACCAGGTTGTCACGCAGATAATCGAACCCGTATTCGTTATTCGTGCCATACGTGATGTCGGCGCGATAGGCCTCGGGCCTGGTGCAGGGTCGAAGATGTTGCAGCCGTTTGTCAGACGCGTCATACGTCGGGTCGTACATGAACGAGGCGTCGTGCTGAATGATCCCCGTGGACAACCCCAGTGCGTAATAGAGCTGGGCCATCCATTGTGCGTCACGTTTGGCGAGATAATCGTTCACCGTGACCAGATGGGCGCCTTTGCCCTCTAGGGCATTCAGATAGACCGGTAATGTTGCCACGAGCGTTTTCCCTTCGCCCGTCTTCATTTCGGCGATCCGGCCGCGGTTGAGAATCATGCCGCCGATCAGCTGCACGTCGAAATGCCGCATGTTGAGCTTGCGGCGGGACATTTCCCGACAGACGGCAAAGGCTTCGGGCAAGATGTCGTCTAGCGTTTGACCGGCTTCGAGCCGCTTCTTGAAGTCCTGCGTCTTGTCAGCCAAAGCCTCGTCAGAGAGGGGAGTGAGACTGGCCTCTAGGCCGTTGATCTGTTCCACAATCGGTCGTAGAGCTTTGATTTCACGATCGTTTTTACTGCCGAAAATCAGATTGAGTACTTGCGTAACCATAATAAGGTGATCACTATCGTGTTGAGGTTAAAGAGGGCGATGGTGCCCAAATAGATCGTGCAGTATACAGTATCCGTTTAATGAATCCTACTCGATCCTCTTGAGGGCCGGACGGTGGCTTGACAGGCATGATTGTCGGCGCCTAGTATGCGAGCATTGTTGCATCTATAGCAATGGTAGGTATGTCATAGGTTCATACAGCCCTATCGGGAAGTGCCTTATAGCATGGGTCGCTCATTCCGCAAATTGCTTTCGGTATCGCTTGTGTTGTGTGTCCTCGCTATTGGTGGGCTGGCGCAAGCACAATCTGCGGAACATGCCGGGCACCATGCGCAGCATCAAGCGGCGACACATGGAACGTTGCTCTGTTCCTGGATGTGTGCCGCCGGTACGGTCCTCGATACTGAAGTTGTTTTGATTCATGCCGAGCGTAACCCCATCGCGCTTCTTTCGATCGTTCATTCCAGTGACGCTTTTTCAGAACCCCTGCGTATCTGTTCCAGCCGCGCTCCTCCGTCCATCTCCTTATAAATAAGCCTTCGTCGCGTTCGCCAGGACTATTTGGTCGTACGTGACCACGCGGCGGTTCCTAGCCCCGTAGGCGATCCTAAGGTTGTTCCTGGGAGACGGAGTTCTGAGTATCATGGCGGTCACACGTTCCATATTCTCGCTGTTGTTGGTACAGACTCTTACATGCGTCTTGCGCAGGGGACTCGCTCAGACTGTTGACAAACTATTTTGGTGTGACCAAGTTGTTCCCGTTGTCGAAAAGTAGTTCATCACGAATCCATGACGGTGGCTAAGGAGATGACAATGACGAGAACGCACCATCCATCAAAAATTGGGTTGCTTGCCCTCAGCTTCATGCTCGTGCTCAGCAGCGGTCTGGTCTGGGCGATGGGGTCCCGGGTACCTGCGGTCGGAACGGCTGCCGAAGATTTTCGTTTAGTTGATTTGGAAGGTAAGCAGCAGAGCCTGAGTCAATATCGTGGCAAGGTCGTGCTCGTGAATTTCTGGGCGACCTGGTGCAAGCCCTGCACGACGGAAATGCCCGCGATGCAGGCCACGTATGACAAACTTCGTGAGAAGGGCTTCGTGGTGCTGGCGGTCAACGAACTAGAAGACGAGGCCAAAGTGCGAGAGCACATCAAGCAATATGGCCATACGTTTCCGGTGCTCATGGACCGCGACAACAAAGTGGCGAACCAGTTCGGAGTTTTTGGATTGCCGGTCAGCGTGTTCATCGATGAGAAGGGCGTCGTCCAGGAATACATCAAGGGCGGCCTTCTGACGGAGCAGCTCATTCTCGATGCGGTGGCACGGATTCAGAAACCGGAACCGATGAAGGCGGCCTCTCTGCACTAACCAGACGGCATGACGATGAACGCAAGACGACCCGCCATAGTTTGGGGACTGTTGCTTATCATTGTGATGATGAGCGGGTTCACGGCTGCCCCCACTGTCGGTCATGCGCAGCACCATGCGGATCATGCCACCGGCACTCATTCGACCGGCATCTGTGCATGGTTATGCGCCGGCGGCGTAGGGGTCGAGTCCTCGGTCGTTCATTTGGTGTCGGGTCTTCAGCTTCTTGGATGGATCGCCATTCCTTCCTATGACGTAGCCTTCAGCGTGGTTTCACTCCCGTACTTCTTCCGCGGGCCTCCTAGTCTTCTTTCATAGCGCTGACAGTCTGTAGCGCGTTCTTATCAATCGTGCCTCGCGGTCTGATCCGGAATATGGATCTGCTGTGGGCTAACAGAAAGATTTTCCAATGATGGTGCGTACGATTTGGTCCTGGGTCCTTGCTGTCAGTAGTGGAATCGGAATGGTGGCCTCGCTGCTCAGCCCATCCCAGGTTGAGGCGTCGTGCGGCTCGGTCAGTTGCTTTGTGGTGATCGGGTCGCAACAGCAAGTGCCGATGAAAGGGCTGTTGACCATCAACGCCATCTACAACTTCACTCCGATGGAAGCGCCTCCAGGTGAAGGTGGACGCATCCCCTTCGCCGATCAGGGCGGGAGAACCCTCACGCTGGCCAACTTGGATGTGAACCGCATCGAGACCACGACGCGTACCGCGACCCTGGATATGAACTATGGCCTGACCGACCGTCTGGGTATCCAAGTGGCGATTCCGTACAAGCATGTGGAGTCGGATGCGCAGATCGGGGGTCTCACGCCGGTGCCCTATAGCGAGAGGGGACTCGGCGATATTCGCGCTACGCTCAAATACAACCTGTTGCCCACACTGCGCAGCATGGTGGTCCTCGGCGTCGGTGTTGATTTTCCGACGGGTAGTTACGGCAGGTTTGCGCAAGGTGACACCTTGGCGGAATCGACTCTGCAAATCGGTCGGGGCAACTTCGGAATTGTCCCCATGATCTATCAAACCTATGAGTTGATTCCCCATCGGGTGAATCAGTTCGCCTCGGTAAGCTATCGACACACGTTTAAGAACAGCGATGGATACAAGTTCGGCGATGAAGTGAGCGGGGCGTTGGGAGTCAATGTGATCCCACTGGAACAGACGCCTTGGTTGGTGCTGACGCAGCAGTTCAATTTCCGATGGATGCAGAATGACGCCATGGATGCATCACTGTTTCAGTTCAACCCAGGAGGCGCACCGATTCTGCTCGATCCTGCGGTCAAGTTTCGGGCGATTCCGACCACAGGCTCGACCTATGTCGCCTATTCCCCTGGCATTATGGTGAACGTGTTCAACTTTGCGTCGGCCTATTTCATCGCGCAAATTCCGATTCATCGCGATTTCAACGGCAATTTAGAACAACAGATCAGTTACATCTTTGGCGTGACCAAGTCGTTCCAACTGTTCGGCGGGTCCTCGTAGAGCGCGGTAAGGAGCGGCGGTATCGAATCAGCCATGTTGACGGAGACGCGACACCAAGTTTCTCGGATGCTGAGCGGCGGCTGTGCTTTGCTGTGGCTGATCGGATCGCTGTCGATCGCACAGGGGAATCTAGCGCCGCAATGGACGGCGCCCCACTGTCCGAGCGGGCAGACGCAACACAGTCACAATCATTGCGCGTGGCATTGTGAGGGGCTCGATATCCAAAGCGGCGGTGGACAGGGGGAAGTCTCCACCGATCTTCACGTGAGCCGCATCTGGAGCCTCGGTGACATTCCCCGACAGGATGCTGCTCTTGATGGTGAATTTCCGCCTCGCGGCCCACCACAAGGTGTGCTTCAGTTCGCATAGAACAGGTGTATTGAGGGAGCCGGCTGCGCTCCAGGCAATAATGTAGAAGATGATAACTCACGAGGAAGGAACAGTTCATGAAAGCTCTAAAGAGACGAAGGTATGCATCTTGTGTCACGACTGGGGCGTTAGGACTTGCGCTGATCAGTCTTGCAGCATGCAATTCAGGGGAAACCACCACGGCAACGCCGGCGCCCGGCGGCAGCGCGGCACTCAGCGGGCCGATGGTGTTTGTGAACAATACCGGCGACAAGACGCTGACGAGCGTGGCGATAAAAGGTGATTCAGGCAACGCCGTCATCAACACGATCGACGCGGCAAAATTCGAGAACGTGGCCCTGAGTGATATGCAGTTCTCCAGCGGAGATTGGGTCTTTGTGAATCTCAGTGCCGCCAACAAAGTAGCGACGATCGATCCGTTGACAGCCGCGACGCCAGTCCATGAAGTCAACCTGCCTGTCGGTACCCGGCCCGTCCATCTGTATCGTGATAAAACCAATGGTGAAATTATCTGGATTATGAACGATGGTGATAATACCCCTGGAACGACTACACCAGGTGAAGATCTGATCAACTGCAACAACCCGACTCGTCCTGGCGGTGCGGTGACGGGCGGCTCGGTTACGATTCTTCATAACTCCCACTTAGGACCGGGAGCAACTCCACCCGCTGTTGAGAAAACTGTGTGTGTGTTGGCTGTCGGCCACCGTGTGACCGCTTTTTCATCCGGAGCTGGGATCCCTCAGCGGGCGTTCGTTTCCAGTGAAATCAGTGGCGAGATAGCCGTCATCGATAACGACCCGGCTTCTCCAACGAAATGGACAATGATTAATCGCATCGATCTGTGTAAATCGGCAAAGGAAACCACACCTTGTAACAGTGAGTCCGCAACCTCGCTTACGACGGCGTTTACACCCAATGCCTCCGGTCCGCATGGCATTCGCTGGTCGAACCTGACGAAGAAAATCTATAGCATTCAAGAAGGTTATGGTGAAATTGCTGAGATCGATCCCGCGACATTGGCGATCACCAAAACATTTGATCTCGCAGGAACTCCTTATACATCGTATGGGATTTCTCCTGACGGCAAGTATCTCCTGCTGCGTGGTGAGACGACGGCGCCGCAAGGGACAAAGCTAGGAGTCATTGATCTTAGTGCCGCGACGCCGGTTATCGCTAACTTAACCACGCCAGAGCTAGATACGGCTCTAAATGGAACTTCGCCGGGTGCATTCAAGTTCTCTCCAGACTCAAGGCGGTTTTACATTCTGGCGGGGAACGGAGCGACGGCGACAAAAAAAGACAGGTTGTTTGCGTTTGATTGGACGACCGTGGCTCCTCCAGCACTTACGCTACTGAGAGAAATTCCCCTCGTGGCGACTGGAGGGCACGGCTTTGATGTCTTGGCGCAAGGAGCCGGTGAGGCCAAGTATGTGGCGGTATCCAATGCAGCTCCGGCCAATTCACTCACGATCATCAATGCCACCGATAACCAGGAGAAGCAGACGGTATCCGTCGGAGCCAATCCGGGAGGCGTGATGGTGTTCGAATCCGGTGCAGCACAGGCAGGCAACCAGGCGAGTAATTAGTTCAAGTGCGGATGAGGCAGTCCGTCGAAATCCATGAGGTTTCGATGGGCTGCCCATCGATGGTCAGATTGATTGAGAGAAAAGTATCTTGTCCGAGCAGGCTGCCCTCCGGCTCGGACCAGCGTGGGACGGAGGCGCACCTCCCTTGGTCTCCGTCCCGCACTTTTCCAGGAGCGAGTGACGGTGTGGGCGGTCTCTCAGCGTGTGAACAGGTGGAAGGACGCATCGTGATGACAGCAACGAATGACAATCGGTTCTTTGTTCCTGCTTGGGGCGTGTCCCTCGCGCTGCACGGCACAATCATCGGCTTGGCGTTCGCATTTGCCGCACAAGTCAAGCCTATCTTGCAGGAGAACCTGTTTCAGTGGGACGTCGCGCTCGTCGATACGGCGAAATTCGCCTCCCTGTCTGAGCCGGTCGAATCCGTGATGACGCCGGCGCAGCCGATGGCGAAGGTCGCGCCTCCGTCACGTCCCAAACGTGTGACGGAAGTCTCCCAGGTGGTAAGGTCGTTGGAGCAACAAATCGATTCGCCGCCACCGATTGAGCAGAAGGTCGAGCCCCCTCAGGTGCGCGAAGAGCCGATGGAACAACACATTGTTGAAACGGCGACTCCGGTAGCTGAACCGGCTGCCGACGCCAGAATAGCTGAGCCGGTCGCGGCCGCTTTATCCGAACCGACTGAGTCTCGACCGGTTCAGCAGGAATCGGTTGCAATGGCGTCGGCTCCTGTCTTGTCCTCTGAAGTTCCAATCTCACAGGAGAAGACGGTAGATGCCGTTGCGGCGTCTGGCCCTGAAGCGAAAGCAGATAACCGGTGGTTGGCCGAGTCCCTCTGGCGGCGGGTGGCGGAACTCAAGCGCTATCCAAGCTTAGCCCGTCTGAATGGCCAAGAAGGGAAAGTCATCTTAAAAGCCGTGATTCGATCGGATGGGCAACTGGCCGATGTGTTTGTCCAGAAGAGCTCCGGATACAGCACGCTTGATGAGGCCGCGATCGAAGCGGTGAAGCTCGCCTGCCCGCTTCATATGAGGCATGCTATTGGGAAGTCGCAGATCGTCGTGAGTCTTCCCATCGTCTATAGCTTGGCCAACTAAGGAGTGACTGCGATGCAACCCGGTCGTCAAATCCATAGAGCGAATTGTTGGGGGCAGCTTGTTTCTGTTGTAGCGCTGGCATGTCTGTTTGGCTCATTCATGGCTGAGGTATCAGTCGCCGATATGTCCGATCCTGCCATCCTGCGCACGGCCAAGAAGACGATTGTCGAGGGTACAGCCCAATTATCGCCGCCGGCTTTACGGTTCGATGAGGCCGGTACGCTCCATCTGGCGTGGTTTGAGAAGAGCGGTGACCTGCCGACGCTGAAGACGGTGCGAATCTCCGACGGCGGAAACGTGGTCGGAGAAACAGTTCGGGTGAATCCGGTGGGAGTTGATCCGGATGCGCTTCACCAGGCGCCGGGTTTGGCAACGGGCGCGGACAATCACCTCTTCATGACGTGGTCCTCCGCGAAGAAAGACAGCAACGCGATGTTTGCCGCCGATCTGCGGATGGCGCGATCGACCGATGGAGGCCAGACTTTTGATACATCGATAATAGTCAACGACGACGGTCAGTCCATTTACCACAGTTTTGAAAATCTCGTGGCCGACCGGAAGGCACAGGTGTTCCTGGCGTGGCTGGATAATCGGAGTAAAGAGAAAAGCGGAGCTGGAGTTCGCTTTGCGTGCTCTCGTGACAGCGGCACGAGCATCGGGGCCAATCTCACGATCGACGGCATGGCCTGTCCGTGCTGTCGTCCGATGCTCACGCTGGCGCCGGATGGCACCCTCTGGGCGGCGTGGCGCAAGACCTTCGACGGAAATGTTCGAGACATCGTGCTGGCCAGATCGACGGATCAGGGCCGAACCTTTTCCGGTCCGATTCGTGTGAGCCAGGATGGGTGGGTGTTTCCCGCTTGTCCGCATCGTGGCCCCTCCGTGGCGTTTGATCGATTCGGACGCCTGTACATCGCCTGGTATACGGAGGGGACGGATGAGCAGCCACGGCTGCTGCTTGCGGTGTCGGACGATGGCGGCAAGACGTTTTCCAAGCCGATGTCGCTGCATGCGTCGGCCACCTCGCTCCCGGACCAACTTCGGATGGCAGTTCACCCCGACGGCGCAGTGGTCGCAGTCTGGGAAGAAGTCACGGGTGTTCGCAAGCGAACAGTCATGCGCGTCTCGCTCGATCGCGGCCAGACGTTTGGCGCAGTGCAGGTTCTCAGCGACGGAGCGAAGGGAGAGACGCCGACCGTGGCTGTCCATCTAAACAGAACCGTGGCCTTGGCGTGGAGCGAATATGCCTGGCCGAATAACCGGCTGGTTGTGCAAATGGGCACACTTGGCCGCATGCAGAGTCAGCGGTCCACTCCATGATGTGGCGCTGCCTGAGTCTGCTGCTCTGGGGGGCGAGTCTCCTCCTTCCCCAGTCGGCGACAGCCGGTCTCCATGATCTCTACGTTGCGGCGGGCGTAAAGGAAATGGCAGAGCCGCTCGCCGCGCCGGGGTTTGTGCTGACGACGATCGAAGGGCGGACGATTGAGAGCAGTCAGCTTCGTGGGCACATCGTGCTGGTTAATTTCTGGGCGACCTGGTGCGGACCCTGTAAAGAGGAAATGCCTGCGCTGAAGCGATTGAAAGAGCACTTTGCGGGAAAAAGTTTCGAATTGCTCGCGGTCACGACCGATCAACAGGTGGAGGGGATCCGAACGTTTGTCCGGGCGTTAGGCCTCGAATTTCCAGTGCTCTTGGACGACACCAAGGACGTGAGTGCCGCATTCGGTGTGCGTGGACTGCCGACCACGGTCTTGATTGATCAGCAGGGCCGTCTCGTGGGTCGTGCAGTCGGACCGCGGGCCTGGGACAGCGCGGAGTCAGTCGCGCTGGTTCGACAGATCCTCGAAGGAGCGAAGTGAACGCTAGATAGGATCACGGTTCATGCTGTTCAAAACGGATCAATTCAAAAACAAGATACGAAGCCGGATAGCGCTATCTGAAAAATCAGTCGCGCCGAATGTTGTTGTGCAATCGGAATCCAGATCAACAAGCATCGACAGACACGTTGTTGGGGCGCAGACAGCCATGGTGAAATTCATGATGCGGTCTCGTGTCTCCCGCCCGAGTCTGTGTCTCATCGCGCTTGTTACGCTGGCCTACAGTGCGCTGCTTGTTCTATTTACCGGTTGTGTCCTGGTTCATGCGGACCGCTCTCAGAGTCATCAGAACCATCACTCTGAGCAAGGATCATCCGGTCTGAACTCGCTCTGTGCATGGGCTTGCCAGGCAACAGCCGATGCAGTCGCAGCGATTGGGCCTTCACCAACTGTCACGGAAATACTTGCCTGTCCAGCCGATCCCATCCCCTATCCGTTTATTCGTTCAGCAGACGTTTCCACTGTTCCCACTCGTGCTCCACCATCGATCCCCTTCGTTAAACTCGGATAAGCGATAGTCGAGAGGTTCATTCTTCAGGCGCGTGCTGATGCAGCATGACATGGAAACGTGTCTTGCCGTCACGACGCGTGCTGACAGCGGATGAGGCCGTAACGTCCGGCCTTGAATGAACAGTGTAGATCGATCGAGATCCAAGTCAGCGAGAGAGAGTGTCAGGAATAGATTCATCATTTCATCAATGAGGAGAACAATGTACGCACTGATCGTGTTTGTACTGACCATTATTATGAGCGGATTGACAGCCATTGCTGGCGTGCAGGCCCAAGATAAGTCTGTTTCCTCGGGGCCGCAGCAATCGGAAGAGTCGACCAGCATGCCTGCCCAAGAGAAGTCCATTTCCCAGCCAGCACAGGAATCGGAAGAGTTGAGCGTCGACCCCATCGTCGTCAGTGCGACACGAACCGAACGGTCGTTGGCCACTCTTCCCGTGAGCGCCTCGGTGGTGACTCGGCAAGATGTGAAAGACGCACCTGCGATCGGGACGGACGACATCCTGCGTACCGTCCCTGGTATCAACATGCCGTCTTTGAATAGCTTCACCCAACATCCGACCGGCAATCTTCCCGGCATACGAGGCATGGGTGGGCTTCGGACATTGGTCTTAGTGGACGGCATTCCCATGAACGATCCGTTCTTCGGGACCACGATTTGGAACATGGTGCCGAAGGAGACGATCGAGCGGGTAGAGGTCGTGCGTGGGGCAGCATCCAGCTTGTGGGGCAGTTCCGCGATGGGCGGGGTCATCAATATTGTCACCCGCAATTCCGAACCGCGGATGATGAGCCAAAGCCTCATGGGCGGCTCGAACGGCACGTTTCGAACCAATACCTATGCCAGTACCCGCATCAATGATCGATTCGGCATCAGCGCCAATATCAACTATCACCAAACGGACGGGTACATTCCGCAGCAGGAGGACCTCCGAGGCGCGATCGATCAACGAGCCGGCGGGGGCAACGCCAATGTGACGTTCAAAGCAGACTACACCTCTCCCGAGTTCCGGTGGTATGCCCGCGCGAATTATTACAACAGCAACCAAAACATTGGTCGCGCGTTTGCCGACAATCATCAGAAGACCGTGAGCTTCCAAACCGGAGGAACTTGGAAATTAAGCGAGAAGGAAACGGTGGAGGCGAATGCGTTTTATCTAAACCAGAACTTCACGACGAACAATCCTGATCTCGTGGTACCTGGCAATCGGAACGCAGCCTTTCTGTCCAATCTCCATCAGATCCCCGCCACCACCATCGGCGGCTATACCCAGTATTCCCGAACGTTCAACGAGATTTTGCGCTCGGTGCAGGTCGGTGTCGACATGCGTCAGATTCAGGCCGTCGATCGCGCCCAACTCTTCAGCGCTCCCGGCGCCAGCCCCACCACCCTCAACGGGTTCGGGAGCCAGCTCTTTGTGGGTGGATTTGGTCAAGCCAGCGTCTTCCCCTTCCCGAAGCTTGAAATCTTGGGCAGTCTGCGGCTGGATTACTACCGAACCTATGAGTCCAAGCAAGAGTCCGCTCCGGGCGGAATCACCAACTTTGAGACCAAGGACCGGCTGCAGCTCAATCCGAAACTGGCCGTCCGCTACCAGCTTATTGAGCCTCTTGCGATCCGGGCGTCCGTCTACCGAGGATTCCGAGCCCCGACGCTTGACGCCTTGCACTACAACTTTGTTGCGACGGGATTTGCGTTGCGGAGCAACGCGCAGTTGGCGGCTGAGACCATGTTTGGAGGCGATGCCGGTCTTGATCTCAACACCAGCTTGCTCAAGGGGCAAGTGAATTTCTTCTGGAATGAGATCAATCACGCGATTACGCCGATCCCAACCAGCTTCTTCCCCACGTTCACGCTGACCTATTTCAATGTGGGGAAAGTTCAGAGCCGTGGCGTTGAAGTCTTGGGCGAAGTGGAGCTGGCACAGTTTTGGGCACAAGCACAGTATTGGTCAGCGATTTTCGGCTATGCCTTTACCGACTCCACCATCTCATCCAATCCCGTCGATCCGAGTCTTGAGGGGAAACACAATCCCTTTATCCCACGCCATTTTGAAACCCTGACGTTGCGGTACCGCAAGCCGGAGGGGCTCGATTTCTCGTTCCGTCTGCGAGCCAATCAACGGATCTTTGCCGATACCACCAACACAACCAGGCTGAGCGATCAGTTCCTGTTGGATTTCTACGCGTCGTATCCCGTCTATAAGGGTGTCACGGCGTTCGTGATCGGAGAAAATCTCCTCAACGACTCCTATCTGGTCTCGACGCTCGGGGCAAACTGGATGGGGGCACCGCAGCAATTCTTCGGCGGGGTGAATGTGACGCTGTAGCTGTAAATGAGAGAGGGAGAACCCATGAGACGGTTCATCGCAGTGATCATCGGGATGCAGCTCTCGCTGGTAACCATGCCAGGATGGGTTTGGAGTGCTGAATCCCCCCTCACGCTTGGATCCAAACATGTGACTGTTCACCAGGCAAAAGGTGTGGTGGGGCCATCGGTACAAATCGATGAGCAGGGGTTGGTGTCCGTGGCTTGGGTGGAAGAAGACAGGGAGACGCGCACGATCTTCTTTGCGAGATCTGAACAGCCGGGTGGGGTGTCTGGGAAACCCGTACCGGTCCACCAATCGACCGAGTCTGTCTACTACCGTCAAGAATCCCCAGCAATAACAGTTCGTGGGAATGAAGTCTTTGTCACCTGGTCACAGACCCATCCAAAGATCACGCCGAATAAGCCGTTCGCCGGAGAGCTGCGGCTCAGCCGATCCACCGACGGAGGGCGGACCTTCGTACCATCAGTGCTCGTGAATGACGACGGCCAAGTCATTCAACACACGTTCGATTCGATCCAGGTCGCCCCAGATGGGGTTGTGCACATGGCTTGGATCGACGGCCGCGAAGGGAAAAAGGAACCAGGAACCTTCGTGGCGAGATCGATGGATCAGGGTCGCACGATCGCGAAGAACCTCAAGATCGACGACGAGACCTGTGTCTGCTGCAGGACGGCAGTTGCGACATCCGCCGATGGAGTGGTGTACGTAGCGTGGAGAAAGATCTTTGAGGGCCATATTCGCGAGACCGTTGTCTCGCGATCGACTGACGGCGGTGAAACATTTTCTTCTTCGGTCGTAGTCGGCAATGATCGGTGGGTCTATCCGGCCTGCCCCCATCGTCCAGCGTCACTCGCGGTCGATCGGCAAGGGCGGCTGTATGTGGTGTGGTACACGGAGGGGGCCGACGAGATGCCTGCGATCTACCTGGCCTATTCCGACGATCAGGGCAAGACGTTTTCGACGAAGAAACAGCTTAATCGTTCCAAGGGGACCTTCCCCGACCATCCGCAGATGGCGGTCGATCCGGCAGGACGGATTGCCGTGGTCTGGGAAGAACAGTCACCTGTTCGCCGAGAGGTCGTGGCCAGCTTTTCTCTTGATCGTGGTCAGTCGTTCAACGTGCCGATCAAGCTGAACGAGAAAAATGGACAGACGCCGACAGTGGCGGTCAATCAGCATGGAATGGTGGTGATGGGTTGGAAGGAACATGCCATGCCGGCCCATCGGCTTGTGACACAAACATTGCAGTTCCCTCCACAGAGTGAGGGAGGTGAGAAAGCTGATGGCCATGGGCAGTAAGGTCCACATAGCGCTGCATGGGGTGCTGATGATTGGGTGTCTGACTATGTTGGGAGTCAGTAGCTCGTTCCATGATACCGCTGCCGCAACAAACGACCCTTTCGCGGCGCTGCGGGTCACTCGAATCACGGCTGGTGCACCGATCGCCGCGTTTGACCTCCAGGGGCTCGATGGCGGAACGGTCCGCTCCAAAGAACTGGCGGGGAAGGTTGTACTCCTGAACTTCTGGGCGACGTGGTGCGGGCCTTGTAAAGAGGAAATGCCTTCGCTCGCCAGACTCCAGTCACAGTTCGATCCCACACAGTTCCAGGTCGTGACGATTACCACGGATATGCATCCACAAGGGATCAAGCAGTTTCTTCGGCACCTGGGGATCGATCTGCCTGTACTGTTCGATGAACGTGAGGACGTTTCACGATCCTTCATGGTCCGTGGCTTGCCGACAACGGTTCTTATCACCCCGGACGGCCGGGCCGTCGGTCGAGCCGTCGGACCTCGGGCCTGGGATGGTGACGAGTCAGTCGCCCTGGTGCGGCATGTTCTTGAAGGCATGAAATGAAGCGCTGGTTTGCCATCGTTGTAGTTGGGATGGTTCTGCTTTACTCGGCACTTGCGCTGGGCACAGCAGGCTGTCTCTTCATGCCAACGACGGAACCCGCGCATGCGCATCACGACTCGTCCCATGCCGGGCACTCTGTATTCTGTGTCTGGGCTTGTCAGGTCAACTCCATGAGCAGCCTTCAGGCTGCTGCGCCGGCCTTTGCCGGCTTGCTCTTGGTCACGATGCAGCGGGTGGTGAGTGCGGTCCCATCAGCCCGTCTGCTGACAAGAGTCTCCCGTTCTCGCGCGCCACCCTCGCTGATCACAATCTAGCTCTACATTACTGTTCATTCGGTCATTGGCAGGGGATTCTAGGAAGATTCCGTGTTGGATGATCCTTTTTAACCACATGGAGGGGGTGAGTCACTATGTTTGTCGAGGTACGAGCGTTTCGAAAGTGCTCTGCGATCACGGTCGCAGTCTTAGCGTTGATCGCAATCGGAGGCATGGCTGTGCTTGCGCAAGATACTCCACCTGCTGATCCGGTTGCCATATCGAGAGAGAAAGAGTTGCGAGATCAGCTGAAGACTATTCTGCATGAGCTTGAAGAACTGCAGCAGAAAAAAGAAGGTGAGAAGCCACAAGCTGAACGCCTGCCGATTATCAAGGAGAAAGCCGAGTCCGGTTCAGCGGCGGCCATGACCGAAGCTACAGTGGATGCCAAGCCGGATTTCGATCTGTCCGACATGAGCATTGTCAGCAAGCGGTTTCAGAAGCGACCGGAAGGCGTCTCGCTGTCGGCGACGCTTCCTTCCGAAACCGAATCCCAGCCGACGAGAACCATGAAGGAATCGATGGAATCCCTCCCCGGTGTCGTGCTGCGGCAGGCCAACGGTCCACGCGACTTCAGCATGATGATTCGTGGGCAGGGTGCCAAGACGACCTTCGCGATTCGAGACATCAAGGTCTACGAAGACGGATTCATCCAGACTCAATCCGACGGTCTCTCGCGGCTCGACATTCATGATCCCTGGTTCATGCGCAGTGTCGAGGTCATTCGAGGAGCGTCCTCTTCCTTGTACGATAACTATGCCTTGGGTGGAATGGTCCACTTCAGAACCAGACGAGGGAGCGATATCCGTGGGCTGGAAACGTTCTTTTCGGGCGGGTCCTATGGGTATCAGAAGTACGGTGTCGCGATCGGTCAAGAAACCGAGCGCTTCGATATCTCGATGTTCGGGAGTCATGTCGCAGAGGACGGCTATATCCAACACAGCAACTACAATACGCAGACGATCAATTTTAACGTCCGGTACAAGCTCGATGACCGGCAGAATTTTTACTTCAAAGCCATCACCAACTGGCTCAATACCAAGGTGCCGACCAGACTCACTCAGAGTCAGTTTTTTGCCGACGAGCGGCAGGCCGGCGGTGCCCAAACAACGTGTACGCCTGGAACGTTCAGCGGCGGCTGTGCGAACGCACTCCTACTCAATCAAAGCCGGGTCGATCGGCGCACGATTGTCGGCGGGATCTACGAGCGGCAGATCGATGCGAATACCGTCTTGACCGTTGAGGCGGATTACGACGTCAAGGATATCCAACAGTCATTTTCGCAAATCACCGAAAATACGAATCCCAACTACAAGAGTTATGCCGATTTACGACATGACGGTAGATTGGGAATGATGCCATTGAAGAGTTATGTCGGGTTCTTTGTCAATCAGATGGAGCAGAAGGGGAATTCTTTCCAGAATCTGGCAGACAGTTTTGGAACGAAAGGAACGTTGATCCAGAACAGTCGAGGAACGATTTTTAATATCGGCGGTCGTATCCGGGAGGAGCTGGAATTCCTCCCGAACTGGATCTTGGCGGTCGGGCTCGGGTTTGAACAGTCTCGCCTCAGCGTGCATGCGACGAACTACGATCCGGCGACCGGTGCGCTGGCTTCGCGTGCCAGCGCGAACCGCACCTTTTCCAACTGGGCGCCGGAGGGATCGATCACCTGGAAACCGTCACCGGACTACCGCCATTGGATCAGGGCATCGGCCGGATACGGCATCCCACAATTCAATGCCCTGCTGCGCGATCCCGTCACGGGGCAACCTGGAACGAACTTCAGCCTGAAACCACAGAAGAATCTGAACTTGGAAATCGGCACGGAGGCGAGGCTGCATCCGACGTTACTGGTCCACGTCGCCGCATTTTACACCTTTTATAAGATGAAATCATCACGCAAGTCATTACGGGCAATAACACGGCCTCGGTGAATGCGGACTCTTCCCGATATCGTGGCGTCGAAGTCTTCGCTGATTGGCGGCCGGTGTCAGGTCTTCGGGTGTCCGGCGCCTATACCCACATCGACTCGGAGTACATCAACTTTTCCGATCGAACCGCAGCTGGGTTCCTCGTTCGTGACGGAAAACAAGTGCCCAATGTGCCAACCGACATCTTGAACGGCAAGCTCGAATACTATCATGCGCCGTTGGGATTGGGCGCGTGGGTGGAGGGCAATTACTCCAACAGCTATTTCTTGAACAACAGTAATACGTTTGGATTCCCCTCCTATGTGATCGGGAACGTGAATGTGTACAAGAACATCGAGGTTGGAAAGTCGTCATGGGTTCGATTCGCGAAATTGTTTGTACAGGTCGACAACCTTGCCGATACGAAGTATGCCGCCTCCGGTCAGGTGATCGGCGGTGAAACCCATGCGGCTGCCGCAGGCCAACAGATCTTCTTCTCCGGCTACGGGCGGGCGATCTACGGTGGCGTGACGTTGGGACTGTTTTAGCCGGATGGTCCCAGAGCGCATCGCATGACATGCGTATTTAGAATTGGGGGGGGATTCGTGATCGGGCCGAGTGTGGTGACTTCCACGCTCGACCCGGTGCGGGGTGGAGATGCATCTCCCTTGGCCCCTGCCCGCCATTTTTACGGAAAGGAGATCCCAATGCTTATGACAAGTGAGGCAGACAGCGTGACAACAGGAACCATGAACAAGATGTTACTGCGAGTTGGAGAGGCGGCGGAACTGCTCTCAGTCAGCCGCTGGACGATCTATCGATGGGTAGAAGAAGGGCGATTGCGAGGGACGAAGATCGGCAAGGGCAGTGTGCGAATTTTTCGCGATTCAATCACGAGTTTGATTGAAGCCAATCAGAGTGATATGGCCGGTGCATGGCAAAGCTCAAAGCATTCATAGGACCCATCGGTCATCCGTACTTTTTGGGTCTCGCTGTAGCATCCGTGAGCAAACGTCAGTAGACGGAATATCGAGGAAGACATATAAGAGCGGAGTCGTAGAATGATTTTGTACGAGATGCCGTTAAGGATCATAATCAATAAACCTAACCTGGGAGATAAGACATGGGTCAACGTTCATTGTCAGCAGGTATAACCCTATTGGGCCTCATCTCCGTCATCGCGCTCACAGGTGAGTTCGGCGCATCTTGGGTATTGGCAGAGGATAGGTCCGACAGAGAACGAGGAGATAGGAAGACCATTGTCCTGATAGGAACTCACGCGGAGGGATCTTCAGGACTAGGGACTCCAATCAAAGAACCGAGCACCACGAACGGAGTAGGAAATCAAAACCTCTTCAGCGACGATCTTCGCTACCAGAAGAACGGCGAATTGGCCGGACGGAACAGCGCCGTCTGCACCACCACGAGTCCATTCGGCAACCCTCCTGATATCCGCCCGGCTCATCGCGGCGCAAATCTCTGCACGCTTGGATTTGTGTTCCTCGATAGGGGGAAAATCACGGTCTCGGGCATCGTCACCGATGAGGATTTTTCGGCAGGGGGCTTTGTGCTTCCGATCGTGGGAGGAACCGATGAGTTCCAGCATGCGCGAGGTGAGTACGAGGTGAAGTTTGGAGCGGGCCATGGTGTTCCGGCTACGCTTACCTTTAGGCTGAAATAATTTACTGTAAGCCACGGGCCCCTGAAATTCATTGAATCAGGGACCCGTAGCTTCTCGGCCTAAGCCGAGTACGACCGCCAGCTGCCGTATATGGCAGGTCCTCATGCGTAGCATTGATGAGCAAGCGTCGGTAGACAGGCCGTCGTCGTTTACGTATAGACTATGATCATAAGAATGATGCAGTACGTGAAACATCGAAATTGCTCCTTGCCTATTCTCTCCGTCGCCGGGTGTGTTGCGCTGATCTATATTGTGCTTTTGGCGATGAGCGCCGGCTGTTCTCTCGCGCATGCCGACAGGGTTCAGCATCATCAACACCATGGTAAAGAAAGTTCATCCACGCAAAATGTATTCTGTGCCTGGGCTTGTCAGGCTACGGCAGATGTCGGCGTAGCTGTGGGGCCATCACTGGCGGTCGCCGAGCTGATACGTTGGCATGAAGATATCCCCCTTAGTAGACCGGTTTCTTTCTCGTCTCCTTCTACATTCCATTCTCGTGCGCCACCTTCGACCGTCTTCGTTCGGCTTGGATAAGCACGGCGGATAATCTTGTTCCATTCCGCTGGTCCTTGTTCAGCCTAAGCGCAAGTATCCACGCCCAATATAGATGTGCGTGTTGTCCGAGCAGGTGACCCTCCAGCTCGGACCAAGCGCGGGGTGAAGGTTGACTGCCTCCTCCTTTACCCCGCACTTTTTTCTCAACGGGTTAATGTGCCGGCGCTACAACTAGCGACTGGCGCTCTGGTCTACACATGGTGTGACCGTATCTCATTGTCGCGTGTTGGTGAGCCTTATAGTGGGGGTCCTTTCGATCATCGGCACTTATCTGTGATGGAAGAAATGATTGAGTCATCTGGTCTATTCGAGAAGTACCGAGCTATCGATGTCCGGTCGAGCCGCCCCCTCGCTCGGACCGATCCGGGGCGCGGGTGTTGCCTCCGTCTACCTCCGCCCCGGCTCATTTCTGTCGAAGAGGACTAACAGGATGCTGAAAAAGTCCGCCAGCGGCGTTCTCGCGACACTCGGTGAACAATCAAAGGAAACGGGTCTGGCAGTTGCGCACTCTTCTTCCAGGCCTGCCCAGGGAGCCGGTGGTTGCCTCCTTCCGACTCCCTGGCCCTTCGGGGACACACAGCACAATCCGTTTCCTGAAATTGCAGGTGAGAAGCTTTTTGGATCGTGATATTTCCCCTGAATAGGATACTCTGTGTATACTTGTACCCGGGTTCAGACTTCATCAATCAAACCATGTGGAGGGGGTCATGACACAATTGAAAGCTGGTGTTGTTGCGGTCGCGGTCTGCAGTCTTCTCGCGGGTGGGGTTCCGAGTGTCGCATTTGCCAAAGGAGATGGGCATGTGCAGGAAACCATCAAGCACGCGAAGGAGGGAATTGCGCACGAGAAAGAGGCTATTAAGCATCTGGAAGAAGCGATACAGGGCAGCGACAATCCTCACGCGAAGGAAGCACTCGAACATGCCAAGGAATCGATGAAGCATGCGGAGGAGTCGCTCGCACATGCGGAACAGGCCTCGGCGAAGCCGAAGGGCAAGGCGAAGTAAACCCTGTTGGGTAGGAGGGGGAGGTGCGAAATCGCAACCTCCCTCATTATTCCAGCCAGCGTCCGTGACGAATCAATCTGATCCACAGAACCGCCGTATGCTCCGTTCTATTCAAAGAGGCTGTAGCCTTGAGCCGTATGTATCATACGGGACTTCTTGTTTGAGAAGTCCTAGCGGGGATGCTGGGCTATATATGACCGCCAGCCACCGTAGGCGGTGATCTCCGGATGACCTTCGACGAGTGCCGGTTCGCCCAACACGCCCAGGACAATGCTTCCGTCTTCCAGCCGCACCTTTCCGATGCACAGACCGGGAGGTTCGTTCAATAAGATTCCCGCCAGCCCGGCGGCAGGCACCGACCAGATTTCGACCACGACCTTCACGCCGGTCCCATCGGTGACGCGCAGCATCGCGGGATGTTCGTCGTTGATCGTCCAGAGGCGATACGTCGGCTCGGTCTGCGTCTCCCGGACGAACGTTGCCTTGGCCGCCACCATATTGTGGTTAAGTTTGAGTCCTCGCATCAGCGTGCCGTTGACCGCGAGCAGCACGCCGTTCTGATTCACGAGGCGCTCCCCGCGTAGGTCTGCTGAAGAGATTCGATGAGACGATCAGCCGATGTGACCCAGCCGACAATGCCGCCTTGCGATTGGATCATGCGGACCGTGGCCTGTTTAAACTCGGGGAAATAGCTTTCTGTTCCATCCTCGACCAGGAGACATTCAAAACCCCGGTCATTGGCTTCTCTCATGCTGGTTTGCACACAGACTTCCGTCGTTACGCCGGCAAACACCAGGTGAGTGATGCTGAGTGCCTTCAGGCGCTCTTGTAAATTGGTGGCGTAGAATGCTCCCTTGCCCGGCTTGTCGATGACGAGTTCACCGGCTTCGGGATGCAGCTCCGGGACGATATCGTTTCCCGGTTCCCCCAAGACGAGGATGCGTCCCATCGGACCTGGGTCTCCAATGCGCAGTGCTGAGTCTCCACGCCGTCTCTTTGCGGGCGGGCAATCCGACAGGTCGGGGTGATGGCCCTCCCTCGTGTGAATCACCGGCAACCCCAACTCACGAAAGGTCTTGAGGAGTTTCGCGACGGTCGGCACAATTTTCTGCAGATGTTCGACCTTATTCCCAAGCGCCGCGCCGAATCCGCCCTGCTCGACGAAATCGCGCTGCATGTCGATGATCACCAATGCTATGCGATTGCCTGAGTCTTTCCCCGGCAATGGATACGGATAAGGAGAGGCGATGACGGTAGTCATGTCGTATGTCCTGTCATGTGTCGTCCAATGATCGCCAGGTCGGCGCCGGACGACGTGGTTTCATAGACGAGTTGGCCATTGAACATCACCACCGTGCGGTCGGACAGTTCCATGATCTCGTCGAGATCTTCGCTGACCAGCAGCACGGCCGTCCCGCGATTGCGCGCGGCGACAATCTGCAGGCGAATTTCCTCCATGGCCAGAAAGTCCAGCCCGAAACAGGGGTTGGCGATGATCAGAATCTCCACCTCCGCCGACAGCTCACGCGCCAGGACCGCCCGCTGTATGTTGCCTCCCGAGAGCGACTGAATGGGCGTGTCGGGATAGGGTGGTTTAATGTTATAGCGCTCGATCAGCCCGAATGCGCTTCGGCGCAGTGCTGGGCGGCTGATGAGCCAGCCGCCCACCGAGTGAGGCTCACGATCGAAATTGCGAAAGGCCAGGTTCTCCGCCACCGTCATGCGTCCGACGCACGTGTTCTGGAGCGGCTCTTCCGGCAGACAAAAAATCTTGTGCCGCATGATCTTCTCACGAGTCGGCTGAAAAGGCTGATCCTTCACGCGGATCGTGCCGGACGCGGTCTGGCGTTGCCCAGACAGGATCTCGACCAGTTCTCGCTGGCCATTGCCCGATACCCCAGCCACTCCGACGATCTCGCCTTCATGGATGGTGAGATGCAGTCCTCTCACGACTTCCACCCCGATATCATCCTTGACACGGATATCTTGCAGGACCAGCTTTGGAACTTTCTTTAACAGGACGGTCCGTTGCTTCGGCTTCGCCGTCACTTCCGAACCGACCATCATCTCCGCCATCTGAGAGACGTTCAATCTCGAGACGTTTCCTGAACCCACGAATTGTCCCTTGCGAAGGACGGTCACTTCGTCGGCAAAGGCCGCCACTTCGCGAAGCTTGTGGGTAATGATGAGGACACTCACTTGTTGCGCCAGGGTCATGGCCCGGAGATGGCCCAGGACTTCATCCGCTTCTTGTGGCGTCAGCACCGAGGTCGGTTCGTCCAGAATAAGGATGCGGTTCCGCAGCGCGAGTTGTTTAAGGATTTCCACTTTTTGTTTTTCGCCTGCGGCAAGCGAACTGACGCGAGCGGAGAGCGATACCTTGAACGGCATCTTTCCCATGAACTGTGTCAGCTGCTGCTCTTCCTGCCGCCAATTGATGACAGAGGTCAGCTTGGCTTTGGAGATCACCAGGTTCTCGAGGACCGTCATGTTGGGGATCAGCGTAAATTGCTGATACACCATGCCGATACCGAAGGTTTGTGCGTCGCGTGGGCTGCGAATGGTGACCGGTTGCTGATCCAACAAGAGTTTCCCTTCATCAGGGTGATAATAGCCCATGATGCATTTGACCAGGGTGCTTTTGCCCGCGCCGTTTTCACCAAGTAGGGCATGGAATTGACCTGATCGGAGGTGGAAGTTCACGTCCTTCAAGGCCACGAGCGGCCCGAAGCGTTTGGTAATCCCCAACGCCTGCAAATCTGGAGGAACTCCATCCGTCATGAGAGCGCCTCTAACAGAGCATCCGATTTTGCCACGGCGCCGAACACTCCGCCCTGCATGGTGACCATCTTGATCGCAGCCTGGTGATTTCCCAAATCAGTTGCGCCGCAACAGTCCTCCAGCAAGAGGCATTCGAAACCCCGATCATTCGCTTCGCGCATGGTGGTATGGACACAGACATCGGTGGTGATCCCGGCCAAGATCACATTTTGTATGCCGCGAAGTCTCAGCAACATCTCCAGATCGGTCGCCCAAAACGAACCTTTGCCAGGCTTATCGATGATGGGTTCGCCGGATTTGGGCGTGAGTTCGGGGATGATGTCCCATCCCGGCTCCCCTCGAACCAGGATTTTCCCGCAAGGACCGGGATCGCCGATGCCGGCTCCGATTCTCTGGCTGCGCCACCGCTTATTGTCCGGTAGGTCCGACAAGTCCGGACGATGGCCTTCTCTCGTATGGAAGACATGCATGCCAATGGTTCTGGCTTTCGACAGCACGTTGAGGATATGGGCGATCGGAGCTCGGGTGAGAGAAATGTCGTAGCCCATCTTGTCGACATAGCCGCCCTTGCCGCAAAAATCAGTCTGCATGTCGATGATGAGAAAGACTGTATTGTCTGGCCGGAGGTCACCGTTATAGGGATAGGAATAGGGGTTGGATGCCACGTACCTACTCATGGCTCACCTCTTAATAGATCTCTGGTTTGGTGCTGACGATTCATCCTGTATCACCATCTAGCGAGTCACTGTGAGTTCATGTGGTACTCCCACGAGAGTCCGTCTGGGAGAGCAGGTGATGATCATTACCGCTAAGGTCATGATGTAGGGAATTGCGTTGAAAATATAATATCCGCCTGTGATCCCTACCGATTGCAGGGATGGTCCCAAGGCCGCTGCCCCTCCCCATAAGAGCGACACCCAGAGGCAGCCGATCGGCTGCCAGCGGGCAAAGATCACCAGCGCCACCGCCATCAATCCCTGGCCGCTTGAAAGCCCTTCACTCCAATTGAACGGGTAGTAAAGCGAAAGGTAGGACCCGCCGATCCCGGCAAGAAATCCTCCCATAGCGGTACTCATGATCCTGATTCGATCAACCGGCAATCCCAGGGCGCGTGCCGCATCGGCGCTTTCGCCGACGACTCGGACTTTTAACCCCCACGCGGTATTCTTCAACATCCATCCCATCAGGACCGCCACGATGATCCCTAGCAGAAACAAGGCGTTGATCTGCAGAGCTGCCTTGAGTTGCGGAATATCACTCCACCCGCCGAGATCGATCGAGGGTAGTCGAGGTGCAGATGGCTGGATATAGGGTTTCCCAAGAAAAAAGGCCAACCCGGTCCCGAAGAGCATCATCGCGATTCCGACGGCAATATCGTTGACCCGTTGGAAACTGCAGAGCCAGCTGTGTAAGGCTCCAAGCACCATGCCGGCTAGTCCCGCACACAAGACTCCCAGCCACGGAGACCCGCTATGCAGTGAGACGGCGTAGCCGGTCATGGCGCCCATGACCAGCGTGCCTTCCAGGCCTAAATTGATGCGTCCGCTTTTTTCCGTCAAGCATTCGCCCAACGACACAAAAAGAAACGGTGTGCCGATTCGAATCGCTCCGCCTAGCACAGCGATGAGCACTCCCCACCAGCCGACTTCCATCAGGATGCTCCTTGTTTCTGCAATTTCGCAAAACGACCGTACAGGGTTTCGCTAAAGAGGATGACGAGGAAAATGATTCCCTGCATGACGAGCACGGTCGCATCGGGTAACTCATGCGCACGCTGCAATAACCCGCTGCTGGCGCGAATGCCTCCCAACAAGACGGCAACGGGAATGATGGCCAATGGATTATTGCGTGCCACAAAGGCGACGAGAATGCCGGCATAGCCATAGTTGGCATTGAGGGTGTCATTGGCCCTGCCATGAATGGCCGCCACTTCCAGCATACCTGCCAGTCCACCTGCTGCTCCCGCCACGCAGCAGATGATCAAAATCAGCCGCCCGACCGGCAAGCCTGCGACCTGGGCCGCGCGCACGTTGCCCCCGGCAATTTGAGATGCGAAGCCGAAGACGGTGTGGTGCATGAGAAACCATGCGATGACGCACGCCACGATGCCGAACACCAATCCCCAATGAAGGTCTGTTCCGGGAATGACGCCGATCATATTGGCCTCTCCGATATGATGGGTCGAAGGATGGTTGAGGCTTTCCGGGTCGCGAAAGGTGCTGGTGACAAGGTGGTTTAGCAGGGCGATGGCGATGTAGTTCAGCAACAGGCTGCTGATGGTTTCATTGACGGCGCGATAGTGCCGCAATGCTCCTCCAATCATAAGCCACAGGCCGCCGGCTATCATGCCGGCGAGTGCCATGGTGGTCAGAACGACTAAGGGAGGTGCTGTCGGCATGGTGAGAGCCGCGATCGCCGCGAAGAGGCCGCCCATGACGACGGCGCCTTCGCCTCCGATGATAATCAACCCGAGATACCCAGGCAGTGCGGTGCAGAGGGCTGTCAGCATCAACGGTGCGGCTCGTACCAGCGTATTCTGCCATGAAAATGAGGTGCCGAAGGCGGCACGATACATGGTCTGATAGACCTCGAACGGATCGGCTCCGGCTGAGGCCACAAAGATTCCGAATAACACCATCGAGACCGTCAGGGATCCGACGATGATGAGGAACGGTTCCAACGCCTTGTTCAAGTTTTGTGGCACGCCTATGCTCACGACTTAGTTGAACCGACGACTCCTTCAACCAGCCAATCCATGCTTTCCAGCCAGATATCCGTCTGGACATGTTCTTTTCCTGCGGCAATGACGACGCGACCGGTATTGTCCTTGATCGGGCCCTTATACACGACCATCCCTCCGCTCATGAATTTTGCTTTGGCCTCGTCGGCTTGTTTGCGAACGGCTTCTGTCACGACCTGGTTATACTCCGAGACCTTGACGAGTCCTTCCTTTAAGCCTCCGCGTATGAGATGGGGAATGGTCTGCCCTTTTCGAATCATCTCGGCGTAGTCCATGTAGACCTTGGCCCAATTCCATTCGGCTCCCGTGAGATAACCCTTGGGTGCAAGCTTGGATTGGTTGCAATGATATCCAGTGCAGTAGATGCCTCGTTTTTCGGCCGTTGTGATGACGACCTTGGGGCTGTCGACATGGCAGGTGATCACATCGATCCCTTGGTCGACCAAGCTGTTCGTGGCTTCCGCTTCCCGGACCGGCAGCGACCAGTCACCGGTGAAAATCACGTTGACCGTACAGGATGGTCTGATGCTGCGGGCACCGAGGGTATAGTTATTGATGTTGCGCAACACTTGAGGAATCGGCTTGGCCGCCACAAAGCCCAATTTGCCGCTCTTGCTCATCCCGCCTGCCACGATGCCCGCGATATATTGCGACTCATCGATGAAGCCGAAGTAACTTCCGACGTTCTTGGGGTGTTTGCCTTCCTGGTACAGCCCGCCGCAATGCAGAAACTGGATGTTGGGAAATTGTGGCGCGACCTTCAGGATGTGAGGATCGAAATACCCGAACGACGTGGGGAAGAGCCCCTGAGCCCCGTCCAGCTTGACCCTGCTTTCCATGGTTTTCTGAACTTCGATGGTCTCCGGGACCTTTTCTTCATCAAAGGCTTTTACCCAATCCAGCTTGGCGACGGCCGCTTTCCCTTCGAAATGTGCCTGGTTGTACCCATAGTCGTCTCGTGGGCCTACAAAGATGAAGCCCATCTTCACCTTGTCCGCTGCCCAGGCTTGGCCGATCCACTCCACGTTGCCTAACAGGCTCAGCGCCCCGGCGGCTGCGGTCCCCTGTAGTACTTGCCGTCTCGTCAGTTTGCGTGATTCGGACATAGGTCCTCCCTCAGGGTGAGATGTGTATGGCGAACTCCCAGGATGCTGAAAAAGTCCGCCAGCTTCGTTTCCTGCCTCGCTGAAGCGCGTCGCGCAGGCAGGTCGCATCGCTCAGAGGCTCAACGTACCACCGGGTTAGAGCTGCTAAGAGCAGCTCGGGGCGGTTGGGTGAAAAAGAATACGCCTCGCCCCTTCACTCGCTGCGGCCTTGCTGGACAGCCTTTTTGAGCCTCCTGAGCCTGCTGCATTACTTCACGATGAACGTTCCCGTTTCGCCGGCCAGGGCGCGACCGATATTCTCAGGATTGGTGATCAACCCAGTTTGTCCACCCCCTTCTATGAATTCGATCACCGCCTGAATCTTCGGTCCCATGCTGCCTCTGTCGAATTGATTGTCCGCATAATGTTTCCTTGCTTCAGCCACGGTCATACGGTCCAGCCATCGCCGGTCAGGCTTATTGAAGTTGATGGCCACCTTCTCGACCCCTGTGGAGACCAGCAACAAATCAGCCCCGATACCACGGGCCAGCAGGCTTGACGCCAAATCCTTGTCAATAACAGCTTCGACGCCAATCAGGTTCCCTTCCTCGTCTTGAATCACAGGAATCCCACCGCCACCGCAAGCAATGACGACAAATCCCGCCCGAGCCAAGAGGTTGATGGCCGCCAATTCGACGATGGTCTTTGGCTGGGGCGACGGCACAACCCGCCGCCACCCGCGTCCCGCATCTTCCTTGACCACCCATCCTTGGCGAGAAGCGAGCCGTTGCGCGGTCTGTTCGTCCATCTGCGATCCGATCGGTTTAGAGGGATCGGCAAATGCTGGATCGTTTCGGTCCACCAAGGTTTGCGTGATGATGGCCACCGCCTTCCGATCGATCTTCTGCTTGCGAAATTCGTTGTAGAGGGCTTTGAGGAACATGTACCCGATGCCGCCTTGCAGGTCTGCATCGGCATAGTCCATTGGCACGGGAGGCACTTCCTCCAAGGCTAATTCTGAGCGGCGCAGAATGAAGCCGACCTGAGGACCGGTCCCATGGGTGATGACGACATTCCATCCGGCTGCGATCATCTCCGCGATGTGATGTGTCGTGATAACCGCCTCTCGACTTTGATCGGGAATCGATTCGTGAGCTTTGTCGCGGATCAACGCGTTGCCTCCGACGGCGACGACGGCAAGTTTGTTAGACGTTCCCATAGGGTTTCTTCGAGTGCGTTATGTCGCACTCACCATCTTGGCCAACGCAGACACGGCTTGTGTGAAGCAGGCGAGGGGAGCACGAGTGATCCCGGCTCCGATTTGTCCGATCCCTGCCTCACGATGGGCGATCCCTGTGTTGATGATCGGTTGAATACCGGTATCGACGACCTTCCGGACGTCGATGCCCGCCGGTGAGCCGGCGAAGTTCAGCGATGGCAGCGTGAAGGCGTTGTTGCGGCCAATGGTGATATGCGTCATGGCCATGGTGTTGTCGATTGCGTCCTGCGGCGTGCCGCCGACAAACTTGACGATGGCCGGAGACGCGGCCATGGCGAATCCGCCGACACCGGCGGTTTCGGTGATGGCACTGTCTCCCAGATCAGGCGCTGCATCGGCCGCGCTGTATCCGGGAAAGAAGAGTCCATCAACGACCGGGGCGGGTGCCGTATACCATCGGTTCCCGGTGCCGCTGACTCTGATGCCGAACTCGACTCCGTTGCGGGCCATGGCTGTGACCATGCTGCTACCCGCAACGCCATGAGCAGCATCGGTCATGGCTTTGCATGCTGCCATGGACAGATTGAGGAAGAAGTGGTCGTTGCCTGCGATGAACTCGACGACTGCCGCGATGTCGGCAGCGGAGGTGCGTGTCTTCAACAATGCTGAAATGAGGCGTTTTAGGAACAGTGAGGAGGCTGCGGCGTTACGATTATGCACTTCGTCGCCCATGTGGAGGGCCTGCGCCATCATGGGCTTGAGGTCGACCCCTCCTAGGAGTTTGACGCCGGCTCCCAGGGCTGGTGCGAGTACCTGCCCCATCCATTTGAGACGGGTGATCACATCCGGACCGTTGGCGCCGAACCTGAGCGCCTTGCCGAGGCCCTCGTTAAAGTTGCTGAACGCCTGATTTCCGTTGGTCGTATTGGTCACTATCCAGACCGGCATGGAGGGGCTGATGATCCCGGCCATCGGCCCAACGGCATTGTGGTGGTGGCAAGGCTCGAACACAATGTCACCGCTGGAGGCCATGGCCTCCGCCCTGGCGAGATTTTCTGCCCAGCCCTCATAGAGAACAGCCCCGACGATGGCCCCCTTCATGGGCCCGCACATATCCTTCCACACAATGGGAGGACCACTGTGCAGGATCATGCGCTCCGTGATATTGGGCAGCACCTGGCTGGCGGTGCCCACGCCGTTCAACACCGGCTGGGCCGATTGGTAGGCATCGAACGCTGTCTGGTTGGCGGTTTCAACGGAGAGCAGGTTGACCAACCGGGCCAAAGTCCGACCGATTTCTTGTTGTCCCTGAGCAGGAGGGGCCCATTCAATCTGGAGCACAGAACCGCCCGCCCTCGCAATTGAATCGGCGAAGGAAGACAGGCCGACATTCAAGACATGGAGCTTCTCCTGAAACAGGGCCTGTATCACAATCGTCCTCCGGCGACGCCAGCCTCCAAGACCACAGAGGCCGCCATGCGCACAGCCTGAGCGTTGCTCTCCGCAAGGATTACCCCGGCCTCTCGAAGAGCCGCTTCCTGTCTGGACAGATTCTGAGGGTCCGCTGCTGTGCCGCAGACGAATCCCATGACGGCCAGGTGTTTGCCTGCCTTGGAGGCGAGATCGCGCGCTTTCTGAATCACCGGGACCATTTCTGCGGCAGGATCTGGGTGAGATCCGTAGCCAAGGACAATGTCCAATAGAATTACTGCCACCTCGGGATCGCTGGCTTCCTTGATCAGCCGCTCATTTCGGAGCCGATGGTCGATCATGGGATGGGGGCGTCCGCGAGTGAAGAGATCGTCGCCCAGATCAATGACCGTGTGTTTTCGACTGGTCCAGACATCGTTCAAGCGATCCTCTGGCTCCACGGGAGTGTTGGAATTGATCTGCCCCAGTTCTTTCTTCAGGAGGAGCGAAGCCTCATAGCAAAAGGTGCCGCCGCTATAGAGGCCCCGGATGTATCGCTGCTGCGGAGCAAGGGGCGTGATGGAAGGAGAGGGCACACTCGTTCTTCTGGCTTCGGGGGCTTTGCCGTTGGCGAGTGCCACCGCCGCCGCTGCTGCATCCTCGAGCGTCGCGGCAGGGTAAATATTCTTGCGTCGTACCCGATCGGGATCGGCACCAAGAAAATTGACGACCACCGCTTTCCCCGCGACGCTGGCTGCCTCCAGTACCTTGCTGGCTACCTCTGGTGACGGAGGTTTAGAAATGAGCACAATCACGGAGGTGGAGGGATCGGCTGCCAGCGCCTTCAGGCCCTGAAGCATGGAAATACCGCCGACATCGCGGTGCAGATCGTGTCCGCCCGTTCCGATCGCCTGCGAGATGCCACTGCCCCATCGGTCGACCAGGCAGGTTACCTGTTGGAGGCCAGTGCCAGATGCGGCGACGACACCGATGACTCCGCGGCGCACCACATTCGCGAACGCAAGCGGGGTGCCATTGATAATGGCGGTTCCGCAGTCCGGGCCCATGACAATGAGATCACGCTCCTGGGCGAACCGTTTGAGCGCGATCTCGTCCTTGAGATCGACGTTGTCGCTGAAGAGCATGACATTGAGGCCGAGACCCAACGCCTTGAAGGCCTCCGCCGCGGCGTATTCGCCCGGCGTGGAGATCAGAACAAGGTTTGCGCTGACGAGGTTCCCGAGTCCCATCTCGATGCTGCGGGGAGAGATGCCTCGTGATTGTTCATTGCCGGCCGACGAAGGGGAAGGTTGCTTCAGCGCGGCTTCTGCCGCAGTCAGCGCCGATTCAAGTGCCCCGGTATTTCCTTGAAGAGCGATTAACAAGTCGTTGGCGCCGGCTTCAACGGGTTCCGCCAACAGGCCCGCTTCCACGAGAAGTGTCACATTGTTGGGAGAGGCCATGATGGCCGACGCTTGTTCCACGCCGGGCAGCTTGGCAATCGTGGAGGAAAGCTGCATCAACGAGACGGAATCACGGTAGAAGTTCCGGATTATTTTTGTCGCCCTGGCCATGCAGACAGTCTCCCATCGACGCCTCGCCCCGGCAGGCTCGCGCGTTCAACGTCAGGCGGGTGGGTGACCTCCCGCCGATGGCTTATGTGGCGAACGTCAGATCATGCAGCGTGATGCCTCGTCTAAGCATAAGGAACGAACGGCCGGAGGGTGCTGCCGACTTAAATCTGATATTTAGACGGCTAACTTGAACACAAGATTGTATACTAAGTCAAGGGCAAAGCCAGGGTTCGAGTCATAGGCCGAATCAACTCGAGGAACGACCATCGTTTCATCACCTCTTGCATCGTTCGATTCTGGTTTCATGGTTGGGCCGTTGAATCATGGAGAACAGATAAACGAAGAAGGTCACTGAAAATCAGATGAGGAGGCAGGCCCTGCCACGCAAGGCAGCCTAACAGCAAGCCTAACACCCCGTCGGAGCCAGAAGTATGGCCGACTTGCAACGCGGCTTGCGTGGCTGCCCTGATGCTGCTCATATTGTTTGCCTGGCTCAGTCGCTGCGCTAATTTCGCGATCGGTTCAGAGACATGGCCCTTGGCTGCGGATCGGAGATAGGCGCAGCTAATCTCATTGGTATGCTGTGACACTTGCGACAGTTCAGAGCCTAAGGCCATCAGAAATTGCATCCGAGATAGGTTTGCCCCTGCCGTGCACCACAATCCGGCCAAATAACCCACGAGAAAATCATCGCCTGAGGGAGTCAAGCCGTACCCAAGGCCGATGAGTGTTCTCACGGAGAGCATGGCCTCCCTTAATCGGAGGCGGCACGTCGCCTCTAGAAGCGACGGGATAGTGTGAGCGCTCTGTTGGAGAAGAATCTCCGAGACCGCCGGCGTGGCAGGCCGTTTTCTTGATTGGGGAAAAACTCCCAGATGGTCCGATAGGCCATCTTTGTGGTCATGCCTGTTCAATTCAGACCAAGCAACGACCCAGGATTGAGCCTGAGTGGGTCGGCAAAGATCGATGTGCAACCCTTTGAGATCGATGTGCCAGGGGCGTGCAAGTCGCAGATCGACGGAACAATCAGCTCCGTCGATGCGGAGAATTCCTCCTCGACATGCGGCGGATTGTCCGACTCGAAGGGTATGCAGGAAGTCAAAATGAGATGAGGTGTCTAAGCGAATGCCGTGAGGGACATTGCTTTTCTGGAACGGGAGTAGGGTCAGCAGCGTGCCAGGCTCTAGCGATACATTGCAGGCCTGGCGGAACACACTATGCACGGTTCCGCTGAAAGGATTGGACGTTACCTCAACACCGATCGAAAGGGCCTGGAAGCGCACGATGGGTACCCCATCGTCCCAAAATTACGGGGCGTTCATTAGGTTTTCATCGAGTAGGCTCTGGCTAATGCATCCTTGATCGCCGTATGGACGTTGTTGCGTCCCTCTTCGATGTTTTGTTGCATTGCGGCACGCGCCTTCCGTCCATCCCTGGCGGCAATGTGTTTCAGGATCTCCAGATGTTGACGGCATGTGCTTTCGGCTCGATCGGCCTTGTCAAAATCGATCATACGAAAGAGCATCAAACGTTCATTGATGGTACGAAGGTGCCGCAAGAGCGTCTTGTTTCCCACAGCATGGGCGAGTGTCTCGTGAAACTGAGTGTCTAGTCTGGCGAGTTCCTCGGCTTTCTTGGAAGATCCGTTCAGCAGGCCAGTCCAGGTCCGCTTCAGCTTAGCCAAGTCCTCCTTATCATTTTTGTTGAGCGGATCCCTCTTTGCCAAGGCTTCGACAGCATAGAGTTCCAGGGCTAGTCGCACTTCATAGAGCTCCTCGATCTCAACGATGTTATGCTGCCTGACCACGTAGCCACGATTCGGCAATTTTTTCACGAATCCATCGGTTGCCAGTACACGGAGCGCTTCCCGGACAGGGCTCCGACTCACGTTGAATGTCTTGCAGAGTTCGATCTCGGTCAGCCGATGTTCGGGTGGGTAGTGCCAGTGAATGATCTGTTCTTTCAGTGTGGCGACAATCGATGCACTCAGGTTGGATGGTTCTCCTTCCACCATTTGGTCGTTTCGAATCATTATGTTCTTTCGGGACTCCGAGCCTCGGGAATAATCCAAGGTGGATGTCACATGATGTGCGGGCAGACAAACCGGTTTATTCCCGGCGGCGCCAACTCTACGGATTGTATACAGTCAGGTCTACTAAGTTCAATCTGCCTGGACGTCCTGCGCGCGCGCTCTCTGACGGTATGAAAAATGTCGAGCGTTGGGAGGGGGATGGGACGAGGCAAACCCAAGATGCCGGCCATCGTGCCAGCGATTAGGCAGTGCCATTTAGGTATTCTTTAAGTAAGCTCTGGCCAATGCATCTTTGATCGTTGTAGGGATGAGGCGGCGCCCTTCCTCGATATTCTTCTGCATGGCGGCACGCGCGCCCAGGGCATCCTTGGCCACAATCCGATCCAAAATCTCCAGATGTTGGTGGCAGGTGTGTTCAGCGCGGTCTCGTCTCTCAAAATCGAGCATTCGAAACAGCCTTAGCCGTTCATTGATAGTCCGAAGGTACCGCAGGAGGGATTTATTTCCCAAGGCTCGGGCCAGCGTATCGTGAAAGAGCGTGTCCAGTATGGCGAATTCCTCTGGTTTCTTTGATGATTCTTTCAAGAGCTTGGTCCAGGTTTGCTGGAGATCAGCAAGCTCGGCAGCAAGCTGTGTCGTCTGCTTCTTGGTCGCGAGGCGTTCGACAGTATAGAGTTCCATGGCCAAGCGCACCTCGTACAGCTCTTCGATTTCTTCGATGGTATACTGCTTGACCGCGTAACCCCGATTCGGCAGTTTTTTAACGAAGCCATCGGCTGCCAGCACCCGGAGCGCCTCTCGAACCGGACTGCGGCTCACGCCGAAGGTCTTGCACAATTCGTCTTCGGTCAACCGGTGTTCCGGCGGGTAGTGCCAGTGAACGATGTGTTCCTTCAGTATGGTCACGACGGACGAGCTTAGGTTCGAGGAGCCGTATTTTTTCATTCGATCCTTCCGACGGGCCATCTTTGTCATCTTTGCTCCTCCATTGGGCAGGCATCTTGCCCTTGAGATGCTGGATGCCAATTGGAACTGTCCGAGGGGTGGGCACATGACGGTCGCTTGACCAACGAGGCTCACCAATAGTAGGGCCAGGCATGCCAGTATGGAGACCAGTAGGGTCCCCAATAGGGGCCAGGGCCGATGGGACGGCGAATGCGAGGAGGCTCCTCGTCGTTCTCGGTCCACACGCGCAGATTGGTGACGTTGAGAAGCGGATAGGTGTACTCTGTCTCATCGAGTGGGAGGGTGACAGACCCAGCCATCTCTCCGGTAACGGTTACAAATGTACCGGGGGGGATCGTTGCAGGATCAAGGAATGGCTTCTGCATCGCGATGAATCGGCCCTGGGATTTGCTCAGGTCCATGGTTGGCTGGAGAGAGGAGTTCAGCGCCAATTGAAGAATTTCGATCCTGGTCCCCTCCTTCAAGCGCCGTGCGCCCAGCACCTTCCCTCCGAACGTCACCGGCTGTCCGTTGTATGATCCTGGTGTTTCCTGCACCTGCGCATAACTACTCTGAGAAGGGGCCGCAGGCACGGCGCCGGTCAGGTGTCCGTTTGAGGCACAGCCGGATACAATCAACAGCACCGACGGGATCCAAACAGGCCAAGATATTCGCATGACAAGAGTATAACAGAGCACAACGAGGCGCTCCATCCGCTATAATGAGGCACGACTATTTACTCGTGAAAGGAGTTTCAGATGAACGGTCGGACGATGTCGATCTGGACGTGTGTGCTTGTCGTTGTGGGTGTGATTGGGTTTGTGCATGCACCGGTGAGTGCCGCTGTGGACAAGCCGGAACTGAAGGGCAAGTTCGAGATTCTCAAGGATGAGCCGTCGACTCATCAAGCAGGCAAGGTGAAGGTGATCGAATTCGCGGATTTCTATTGCCCGCATTGCCATCACTTCGAGGAGACAGGGGTCCCTCTGCTACTGAAGGAATTTGGGAATAAGGTCGAGGTTACCATGGTCGGATTTCCCGTGATTCCCGGGAAGCTGCCGACCCCGTTTGACATGTATGAGCAGGCGAAGTTGATGGGCAAAGGCGATCAGATGAAGGCTGTCTTGTTTCGCATCATTCACAAGGAAAAGCTTGATGGGGTGCTGGATCGTTCCATTCGCGCCATGTTGATCCGGGAGGTCGGGTTGGACGTCAACATGTTCGAAATGGGAATGGAAAGTGGAAAGCCGGCCAAACTGTTCGAAGAGGGGCGTCGATGGGGCGAACGGATCAAGGTGTCATCCACGCCGTCGCTCTTGCTGGACGGGAATATCAAGGTCGATGGTGCGAACATGACACCTGAGAATGTCGTGACCATTATCCGGAGCATTCTTGAAGTAGATGCGAAAAAGTAACGATCTTCAGTCCTAAGTATTGTGTGCTGAGTATGGCGAGCGCTTCACTCAGCAATTAGGCCTATCCTTCTGAAGGTACGATGGCCATTGATCCTATCTGCGGCATGACAGTCGATCCTGCCAAGGCGGCGGGTCAGTACGACCACAAAGGGACGACCTACTATTTCTGCGCCGTTTCGTGCCTGGAACGATTCAGGGCCGATCCCGAACGCGCGCTGAACAAGAAGCCATTGGATCTGATCACGATGCCCTCTCCACGGAAGTCGTTACCGATGATGGGGCAGGCTACGCCGGGAGAGATCGACCCTGTATGCGGCATGACGGTGCAGCCGGCCACGGCCGCTGGTTCCTATGACTACCGAGGGAAGAAGTATTACTTCTGTGCCGCTCGATGTCTGGAAAAGTTCAAAGCCGATCCCGATTATTATCTGATCCCGCCTGACCAGCGCATTCCGAAGCCGATGTCCGTTCCAGCCGGCGGCAATGTCCAGTATGTCTGCCCGATGGACCCCGAGGTGCTCGAATCCAAGCCAGGTGCCTGTCCCATCTGTGGCATGGCGCTGGAACCGGCTGATGTGACCGCTCTGCCGACCCGTACCGAATATACCTGCCCCATGCACCCGGAGGTCGTACAGTCGGCGCAGGGCACCTGTCCGATCTGTGGGATGGCATTGGAAGCACGTACGGTGACGGTGGAGGAGGCCAATCCAGAATTGGTCGATATGACTCGCCGGTTCTGGCAGAGCGTAGTCCTCGGCTCGCCTATTTTCGCATTGATGATTTCCGACATGTTGCCGGGCCGTCCACTGCAGCACCTTGTTTCAGGGCAAGCCTTGGGATGGTTCCAGTTGGTCCTGGCGACACCGGTGGTGCTCTGGATCGGTCGACCGTTGTTTGAGCGAGCCTGGGCCTCGCTCGTCAATCGCCACCTCAATATGTTTACCCTGATCGGCCTCGGTACCGGAGCGGCCTATCTCTACAGTGTTGCGGCGACTGTTGCACCGGGACTGTTCCCTGATTCGTTCCGTGGTCACGGCGGAGCGCTCGCCGTCTACTTTGAACCAGCGGTAGCCATCATCGCGCTAGTTTTGCTGGGGCAGGTGCTGGAGTTACGGGCGCGGAGCCGAACTAGTAGCGCTCTCAAGGCGCTCTTGGGGCTGGCACCGAAAACAGCGCGGATTGTCCGGGCTGATGGCCGCGAGGACGATATTCTGTTAGACCAGGTCCAGGTGGGGGACCGATTACGCGTCCGACCAGGTGAGAAGATACCCGTCGATGGTGTGGTAGTGGATGGGATGAGTACCGTCGACGAATCGATGGTCACCGGTGAATCGATTCCCGTGGAAAAGCGAGCAGGGCAGAAAGTGGTGGGCGCGACGGTCAATGGAACGGGCAGTTTCGTCATGCGGGCCGAGCGAGTCGGTCGCGAGACGTTGCTCTCACAAATTGTCCGCATGGTCAGCGAAGCGCAGCGCACGCGCGCGCCGATTCAGCGGTTGGCCGATGTCGTGGCTGGGTATTTTGTACCGATCGTGATCCTTGTTGCCCTCGTCACCTTCGCGATGTGGGCGTTCCTTGGTCCCGAACCGCGTATGGCCTATGCGTTATTGAACGCGGTTGCGGTGTTGATCATTGCCTGTCCCTGTGCATTGGGGCTTGCGACGCCCATGTCGATCATGGTTGGCACCGGGCGTGGCGCGACGGCAGGGGTGTTGATTCGAAACGCGGAAGCGCTGGAGACCTTGGCCAAGGTGAATATTCTCGTCGTGGACAAAACCGGCACGTTGACGGAGGGCAAGCCTCGGCTCATGACGGTCGCTCCGTTACCGGACTTTCGCGAGACGGAGCTTCTGAAGTTAGTCGCTGGGTTGGAGCAAGGCAGCGAGCATCCCTTGGCGGCGGCGATCGTGTCTGGTGCACGAGACAAGGGAATCGTTCCCGCGAAGGCACAGGATTTTCGTTCGCTCACGGGGAAAGGAGTCACGGGGACGGTTGAGGGCCATGGGGTGACCGTGGGGACAGCGCTGTTTCTCAACGAGTCGAACATCGAGACGACGGCCTTGTTGGCGGAGGCTGAACCTTTGAGACTTGAGGGCCAGACCGTGATGTTCGCGGCGATCGACGGCAAGCCGGCAGGGTTGCTGGGCGTGGCTGATCCGGTCAAGTCCACCACGCCGGAGGCCATCAATTTATTGCATCGTGAAGGACTGCGGCTCGTCATGTTGACTGGCGACAATCGGACGACCGCTGAGGCGGTGGCGCGGCGGCTCCAGATCGACGAAGTGCAGGCCGATGTCTTGCCCGAGCAAAAGGCAGCGGTCATCAAGCGGTTCCAAGCAGGCGGACATGTCGTGGCCATGGCGGGAGATGGGATCAACGATGCACCGGCCTTGGCGCAGGCGCAGGTCGGGATCGCCATGGGGACGGGGACAGACGTGGCAATGGAAAGCGCAGGGGTCACGCTGGTGAAGGGCGATCTACGGGCCATCGCCAGGGCTCGGCGCTTGAGCCGCGGGACGATGCGCAACATCCGGCAGAATCTGTTTTTCGCGTTCGTCTACAACACATTGGGAGTTCCGATCGCCGCCGGGATTCTCTATCCGTTCGTCGGTGTCCTCTTGAGCCCCATGATCGCAAGCGCCGCCATGACGTTTAGTTCCGTGTCGGTGATTGCGAATGCCCTCCGCTTACGTAAACTGGCTCTCTAAGAGCGCTTGGGCGTGCCGCTCTCAAAGAAGATGAATGACCAGGTGATATCCAGACGTCTCTTGCTCAAACAGGCGGGGGCATGGGGGGCTGGCTACAGTCCAATCGAGTACTCCATTCTGCACGAGTCATCCGAGACCAGCACGGGGCATCTTGTTTGATGCATCTAAGCAACTGTGCTAGCCTACTGCTATGAAGGTACCACGGGGTCACATCCTCTCCTGGTCTCGTCTGATGGTCTTGGCCTGGACATCCTTGTGGATGCTGGCGGTCCCTCTGTTCCATGTGCATCCCGAGGCCGATCATCGCCATGGAGAAGTTGGGCATGTTCATGGCGGGACGGTTCACACCGTATGGTCTCCTGACCTCGACTGTGAGTTTGACAAACCAGCGCAGACAGTTCGCGGTCACGCACAATTCGCACATTCGGGTGACAGCCATGCAGAGTTCGGTTTGTCGCTACTGGCCGATTCAACCGATCGCAAGTCCCTCAAGCCGCTGCTCATTCAAGTGCTCGGGCTTTCGCCGAATGCTGATGTCGGTATGGAGCACAATGTCTGGATACGGTGGAGCGTCGCCACTCTTCCATCTTCCTTCCTATTTATTCACGCCATCCCATCGCGCGGTCCTCCGAATCGTCTGGCATAGACGTCCTGCACGTTCACTCTATCTAGCTGGGTTATAGACACGCCTTGGACGAAGAGCCACGGCGGTAGGAGAATTGCCATGATGGCTTCCTGGAAAGCTCTCTCACCAGGATCTATTGTACGGCTTGCGGTAGCCGTAGTGGTTGCTGCCGCATCTGCATCGTGCCAACCTGCACAGGACGAGACGCAGAAGCGCCCTCCCGAAACAACACAGTCAGCGGCTCAAACCGGCACGATCGAGCTGCCGGATGGGAGTTCAATGCTCTCACAGATTCATACTGAGCGGGTGGCGCACCGTTCCATGCGAATGTCGCTGAAGGCGCAGGGAGGAAAGATTTTGCCCAATGAGAACCGGCTGGCCCATCTCGGCCCACGAGTGCCGGGACGCATCGTGGCCGTCTATGCCAATCTTGGCGATCGGGTGCAATCTGGAGAGCGGCTTATGTTGCTCGATAGTCCGGCGTTTGGTGAGGCTCAGCTGGAATATCGCAAGCGGCGCACGGCGATGAGAGTGGTGGAAAGGGCCTTTGAACGGGCCAAGGCGCTCTCGGCCGAAGGTGCGATTGGGATTAGCGAATATCAACGGCGGGAAGCCGAGCATGAAAACGCCAAGGCCGAGCTCTACGCAGCGGAAGAGAAACTTCACTTGCTGGGTATGTCGGAACGCGAAATTGAGCGGCTATCTGCTGAACGGTTGCCCCATGCCGAAGTGGCTCAGGTATTTCTGCGGGCTCCCTTCTCCAGTGAAATCATCGAGCGGAATGCGACGGTCGGCGAAGTGGTCGACTCGAGTAAGACGCTCTTCACCGTGGCGGATCTCTCCACGGTGTGGGTCAGGGCGGACTTTCCAGAGCAGCAGATCGGGACACTGAAAATCGGACTTGCGGTGGAGGTTCGAGTCGCCGCCTATCCGGAGACAGTATTTCAGGGCGCCATTACCTATATCGGTGCCATGATCGATCCGGCCACGAGGACGGTGACGGCACGTTTGCAGATTCCCAACTCGGATCGGCGTTTACGTCCGGAAATGTTCGCCGAGGTGACGGTACGCACGCAGGAACAATCGGTTTTGGCCATACCGCGTACCGCGTTGCAGCAGGTCGGCAACCGCACCATGGTATTTGTCACACGAGGCTTGCGCCGGTTTGAATGGCTCGAAGTAACAATCGGAGAGTCGTCGAACGAATACGTCGGGGTCAAGGCCGGAGTGAAGGAAGGCGATGAGGTTGTGACGGAAGGCAGTTACGCGCTCAAGTCTGAGGCGCTTCGCGAGCAGATGTCGCTGGGGGGGGGCCTATGATTGAACGGTTGATCCGCCTCTCGATGGAGCAGCGGCTGATCGTGCTTCTTGCGGTTGCGGCGTTGATCGTGGGTGGGATCGCGTCGTTCAACCATTTGCCCATCGACGCTTTTCCGGATGTGACGCCTGTCCAAGTCCAAGTCATCACCCGTGCCCCGGCGCTCGCTCCGCCTGAAATTGAACGGCTCGTGACCTTTCCGCTTGAGATCGAATTGACCAACCTGCCTGGCAAGACGGAGTTGCGATCGGTATCGCGCTTCGGGATCTCGGTGATTACCGTCGTGTTCGAGGAGAGCGTCGATATCTATTTCGCTCGGCAGCTCATTCTGGAACGACTTGTCCAAGCGCGATCCCGGCTTCCGCAAGGGGCCGAGCCCCTGCTCGGACCGGTGAGCACGGGTCTCAGCGAAGTGTTCATGTACATCGTGGAAGGACCATCGCACGATCTCCGGTACTTGCGCACGCTTCAAGACTGGGTGGTCCGGCCGATGTTGCGGGCTGTGCCGGGTCTGGCGGATGTCGATACATTGGGTGGGTTGGCGAAGCAGTACGAGGTCCTCGTGGACCCGAATAGACTCACGAGCCTGGGACTTACCCTGAGCCAAGTCCAAACCGCCGTGACGGAGAACAACCAAAATGCTGGAGGAAGTTATATCGAAAAGGGAGGCGATAAGCTCGTTGTGTACGGACAAGGGCTCGTGCGTTCTGCTGCGGATTTGGAACGCATCGTTGTGGCCGCTCATAAAGGGACGCCGATGTATCTCCGCGACGTGGCGCAGGTACGGCAGGGGCATGCCGTCCGGCTGGGCGGTGTCACGCGAGATGGAATGGGAGAGGTCCTCGAAGGGATTGCCGTCATGCTACGCGGGGGGAACAGCCGAGAGGTGGTCACTGCGGTAAAAGACAAGGTTGCGCTGATCAATCGTGTGTTGCCGGCTGGCGTGACGCTGGTCCCCTTTTATGATCGTATCGAACTCGTCACTCGGGCACTCGATACGGTCGAGCGGGCGTTGTTGGAGGGGGCCGCGGTGGCGGTCCTGGTTCTCTACCTGTTTCTTCGGAATCTGCGCGGCGCACTCGTGGTCGCCCTCACGCTGCCGCTGGCGACATTGGCCACCTTCCTAATTATGCAACGGACCGGTCTGTCGGCCAACCTGATGTCGTTGGGCGGTCTGGCGATCTCCCTGGGGATGATCGTGGATGCGGCGATTGTGCAGGTGGAGAACGTGGAGCGCCATTTGAGCGAGCAATCAGAAGGCCGAGCTCCTCTGACGACCGTAGCGGAACGGCTGCCCGTCGTGCTTCGCGCCGTGTTGGAAGTGCGGCGACCGAGCCTCTTCGGAGAATTGATTATTGCCCTGACGTTCGTACCGTTGCTGACGCTCCAAGGTATCGAAGGCAAGATGTTCATACCGCTGGCGTTGACGGTGGTGATCGTCCTGTTGAGCTCGCTGGTGCTCTCGATGACGGTTGTTCCGGTGTTGGCGGCCATCCTGATGCGTCCACGCCCGGCGAAGGGGGCCGGTCATGCGCTGACGCAGGGGCGCCAGTTCTATCGACAGTGCTTGGAGCAGGCAATTTGTAAAACGCCCCTCGTTATCTGCACGGCAGCTGCTCTGCTCGTTGGGGGGGTGGCGTTGATTCCGTTCATCGGCCGAGAGTTCGTGCCGATTATGGACGAAGGATCGATCGTGGTGAATTTGGTGCGACTCCCAAGTATCAGCCTGAGCGAATCACTCAAGATAGCGGGAGAAGTCGAGCGGCTGTTGCTGGAGATCCCGGACGTGCGCTCCGTGGTGTCGCGTACCGGTGCGAATGAATTGGGAACAGATCCCATGGGGATGGAACTCAGCGACATGTACGTCTTGCTCAAGCCAGAATCCGAATGGCGAGTCCGGACCAAAGGCGAGATCGAACGACAGGTCCGCGAGCGGCTTGAGCAGGTGCCCGGTGTTGCGTTCGGGTTGTCACAACCGATTGCGATGCGTGTAGACGAGTTGGTGTCCGGAGTCCGGTCGCAGGTGGCGATCAAGCTGTTCGGCGACGATCTCGATATTTTACGGGTGAAGGTGGACGAAATAGCTCGGACATTGCGGCAAGTGAAAGGCATGTCCGATCTTCGTGTGGAGCAGATCTCAGGTTTGTACTACTTGAAACTCGACATCGACCGATCCAAAGTGGCTCGACATGGAATTAATGTGGCCGACATCACGGAGGTCATCGAGACCGCCGGGGCTGGGATCAAGGCGGGAGAAGTCTTCGAAGGGCAGTGGCGGTTTCCGATCATGGTGCGGTTTCCGGATGACCGGCGGGCCGATGTCGAGTCGATCGCTGCCCTGTGGGTGACGGCGCCGGATGGCTCCCGCATCCCACTACGGGAGCTTGCGGATATTCAGATTGTGGAAGGGCCGGCACAAATCAGCCGTGAACAAGCCAGCCGCCGCATTGTCATCGAAGCGAATGTGATCGGGCGAGACCTTGTCGGGGCCGTCGAAGAGGCCCAGGCAGCGGTGGGAAGCCTGGTACAACTTCCGCCCGGCTACTATGTCACCTGGGGAGGACAATTCGAGAATCAGCAACGGGCGATGGCCCGCCTGGCCATCGTGGTGCCCGTCGTCATCGCACTCATTTTCCTCCTCTTGTTCTTGACCTTCGGAAATCTGAGACAGGCGGCGCTCATTCTGCTGGCCATTCCATTTGCCATGGTCGGAGGTCTCGTAGCGCTGCTGATTGGTGGGCTCTATCTCTCCGTGCCGGCGTCCGTGGGTTTCATCGCGCTCTTCGGCGTTGCCGTGCTCAATGGGGTGGTCAAGATTTCCTATATCAACCAATTGCGACAACAGGGGATGCCTCTAGATGAGGCGGTATTGACCGGCATGGTCTTACGACTTCGTCCGATATTGATGACGGCACTCGTGGCTGCGCTCGGCCTGACGCCGTTACTCCTCGCGACGGGACCGGGCTCTGAGATCCAAAGACCGCTGGCAACGGTGGTCATCGGCGGATTAATCTCATCAACGGTCTTGACGTTGATCGTCTTACCGGTTCTGTATCGGTGGATTGAACAGCGGGCCGAGCAATAAATCAGTGACTTTTAGCCGGATATGCCTCCGGCCAACATTCGCAGTGCAGCGTGAAGGAGGAATCGACGTCCTTAGTCGGCTCGTTTGGGCTTTATGTTCTCGCTGGGCTGTGTGAAATCGGCGGTGGGTACTTGATGTGGCTTGCAATCAGAGGGAACCGACATTGGATGTATGCGGCAATGGGCGCTGTTGTGCTTGTCCTCTACGGAATCATTCCAACTCTGCAGCCAGCGCACTTCGGGCGTGTCTATGCCGCGTATGGTGGAATGTTTATCGTGTTATCCCTCTTGTGGGGCTGGGGGATCGACGGAGTTCGGCTGGATCGCTATGACACGATAGGAGCCATCCTCTGTTTGGGCGGCATGATGATCATCATGTATGCTCCCAGAGCATGAGAAAGAGAAAGTGGCTAGAAATAGACGAGGGAGTCCGGGATAGTCAATCGAATGGAAACACGGTCGATGTAAATGAAAAACTGTACGAATCCTGCTTATTGCACAATCTGGAGCCTCAAGTCGTCGAAGTAAGTTATGGCATCCGATTTGGTCCAAAGTCCAACCCGGCCAGTTAAGAAGGTCTCATCACACAGGTCGAACACTGGCTTCTCATCGAAGAAAACTTGGACCTGGCACCCTTTCGTGACGACGCGAAGGGAATGCCACTGCCGGACATCAATGATGTGATCGAAGTTCTTGAGCATCTGCCGGACCCCATTCACGACCCGATAGATTCGAATATTCTGCTCCAGCGGATTGGCCCTTGTCAGGTAGTAGTTGCGGTCGTCTGTGGCCCGCCACATCAGGCCGCCTCCCATATCGGCTTTGCCGTCGATCGGTAAGAATGAGACTTCAAGCTCCAGGTCCGACGCCCTGATCCCGTTGATGAGCACCGTTTTGTACGCATGCTCCGCGCCCTTTCCCATGAGCTGCCCGAGCACGCGAGGTGAACTCTTGGCCCGATCGGTTTCAATCACCGTCCACTTCCCGGCGGGCCTCCCATCAAACAAGGTTCCTATCTGGAATTCAGGGGGAAGAGTCTCCGGTGGATTATTGTCAAAGGTCCATATGTGGGTCGTGCTCTCAAGTCCATACCCAACTACCGGCGCAGCTAGCAACAGGATGGTAATCAGAAGAAACTGTTGAAGAGATGTGCTCATCCTTAGCGCCAGGTGACTTCTTCCCAGCAGAGATGGACGAACGTTTCAAATGGGGGAAAATTGTTCGTGTTTTGTTCCTTCGACCGCACCCAGAGATCGATTTCCATGCCAGCAGGGTCGGTTTCGCCACCGGGCATAGTGCGCTTGACCGGGTAGCGAACCTCATGCGTCTTCGGATCGCGAGAGCGTTCCATGACCATGAAGTGTGCGTCATAGTCCTTGTAGAGCACCTGATCATTCTTATACATCGTCGCCGTGCCCCAGCCACCCAGGTACAACCAGGTTTTCGGATAGAGCGGGTCGCCGTTATTTGAATCCCCATGTTCGTAGATTCTGGTGGCGACACCGCCGCTCTGAAGGGGAGTTTTTGCGGCAAATCGATCGAACATCACGCGATACTGGTCAGCTCCCTCGACGAATTCAGCCACCACTCGTCCCTGGTTAGTGTGTTCGTTCACCTCGATCTCAATCGTTCCCTTCACCGTATTCAGGTGTTTGCCCGCATAGTCGAGATGATCCCAGGGCGTCGTATCGCCTATGCTTCCAACGAGCGTTGCTCGATCACCCTTGAGGCGAAATTCAGCGCTATAAAAGGGATGCTCAGTGGCTTTGAAAATCCTGGTGCCTTCATCCCCCTTAGGGGTTCCAAACTTGCTTTCTTCAGCATGCCCAGGGGAGACAAGCATTCCTGAAACGGTCCAGAGCAAAATGGATGCAACGAAGCTCGCGCGGGGTGTCATGGTCTACCTCTTGGATAACAGCCAAATCGTACAGTGAATAAGCGTCGATGATGATCGTAACACACTGGTTCGCTGGACGACCAACTCACCACTGGCGGCCTCGAATCGACTGAAGTTGATGCCAAGGCCTGGACAGCATTTACACCCTGCCTGACGGTGGGTACTATCATGCCCGTACACTGTCGCTGATGTCATATCGAATTATGAATGCGCGGGCGAGTTGTGCATGATAGGCTGGCCGACGGCATTGTTTGAACGTGGCACAAACTTTCATGGGAGATCCGCATCGGTGAAACGTGGCAGACTTCTGACGCATATCGGCATCTGGGGTGTTCTGGGGAGTCTGACGTTTCCAGTGTCCGGACTGGCCGGTACTCAGCAGATACCCGCCGTAAACAGTCCTGACTTGCAAAGTCAGGTGAAAGGTACTGCGAATAAAGTCATTCCAGCAGTAGTGAGTATCGCATCGACGGTCATGGTGCGCGACCAAGCGTTCAGCGACGAAGCCTTGCCGTTCGGGCTGTTCAAAGAGCCTCCGTCGCGTCGGCAATATGGACAGGGGTCTGGGGTGATTGTCTCGCCAGACGGCTACATCATCACGAATAACCACGTGGTCGCTGATGCCGTCGATGTAGAAGTGATCCTGGCCGATCGTCGTCAATACAAAGGCAAGGTCGTTGCGACTGATCCAAAGACTGACGTGGCCGTGGTGAAGATCCAGGCATCGAATCTACCGACCGCGGTCTGGGGGGATTCGAGCCATCTGGCCGTCGGCGACTTCGTGCTCGCCATCGGGAACCCGCTGGGCTTGAGCCGCACCGTCACATTCGGCATCGTGAGCGCGGTCGGTCGCGCGGATGTCGGCGTGGCGGACTTCGAAGACTTCATCCAGACAGACGCGCCGATCAATCCAGGGAATTCTGGCGGAGCGCTCGTGAACATCCAGGGCGAGCTGATCGGGATCAACACGGCGATTGCAAGTCCCACCGGTGGCAGCGTGGGGGTCGGGTTTGCAATTCCCAGCAACATGGCCCGTGCGGCCATGCAGAGCCTCATTAAGACGGGCCGCGTGGTGCGAGGATTTCTGGGGGCTTCGACGCAAGATGTCAGCCCTCCGTTGGGCAAAATTTTGCGTCTACCGGATGTCAAAGGCGCGATCGTGACAGACGTGCAATCCAAGGGGTCGGCCGAACGAGCCGGCTTGAAGCGAGGCGATGTCGTGGTGCGCTTCGATGGACGGGATATTATGGATAGCGGCCAGCTGCGGAATTTGGTGGCGCAATCCTCGATCGGCAGCAAACATCGCCTGGACCTTATCCGGGAGGGCAAGGGCTATCAAGCTGAGCTGGTTATTCAAGAAGCGCCGCGTGAACGGATGAAGAAAAGTCAGGCTGCATCATCGACAGCATCGACGGTCCATCCTCTCGCGGGCGTGGTCTTCGATGACGTGACGCCCCCGCTGGCCCGTCAGATGGATTTACCGGTGACTAATGGCGTCGTCGTGACGGATATTGAAGAAGGGAGCTTAGCCGAAGCCTCCGGCTTGCAACCAGGCGACGTCGTGCTGGAACTGAACCGACAGCACGTAAACAGTTTCGGGATACTGCAACGCCTCGCCGATCCTCTCAGACCCACCGACCTCGCCCTCCTTCTCGTGAACCGCCAGGGCAACATTATGTATATCCCGATTCAGGGGGAGTAGGGCTGTCAGAAGGATAGAGGCTGCGAGCTTTGAAGCCCCTGCAGGGTCAGAGACTATGGGCACCGATAGCTCCTTATCGTTGCGTTCTCAATCACTTACAGAGGAGTCAGAGGCAGACGAAGAACCGATGAAACCACGTTGGACGCGATAATTCTGCCACAGTTTAGCTACAGAAGATGACGTGATACAGTCGCACGCAAAACCTTTAGAGAGCACGATGTCAGAAAGTCTGTGCCGACTCTGTAATACCGAAGCGACCCTACAGCTTAGTCACATTCTGCCTGCGTTCGTGTTTCGCTGGATGCGCGAGAGTTCGGGGGGAGGCTTTCTTCGTCTAGGCATGACTCCCAATCTGAGAGTTCAGGATGGGCTAAAACGTCACTTGTTATGCGTAGAATGTGAGGGCTTGTTCAGCCGAACGGAAACCCATTTTGCCAACAAGGTTTTTTATCCATACACAAGTGACAGTTCAAGTCGGATCATCTATGGCGATTGGCTTTTGCGCTTCTGCGTTTCGGTATCTTGGCGAGTTTTGCAATTTTACAAAGAAAAACTTTCACTAAACAGCCTCGGGTCTGACGAGGCTTTACGGATTACTGAGGCTGAGGCTACCTGGAAGGCGTTTTTGCTAGGTCAACGGCCACACCCAGGATCCTTTCGACAGCACCTATTGCCATTCGATGCCATCGAATCCATTACATTCACCCAGGATTTGTCACCAAACCTCAATCGCTATCTCATGCGTACTACGGATATGGACCTTTGTGGGGGCGATACTGCTAGCTTCGTGTATTCGAAGCTCGGTCCGTTCGTCATTTTGGGATTTATCCGTCAAGATCGTCCGAACCAGTGGCAAGGGTCGACGGTCCACCTCAAGACTGGCCAAATGGAGCCACGCAAGTACACGATTAACAGAGGCCTCTTCGATTACTTAAATGCGCGAGCGCGGCTCGTTGCAGAACTGCAATCTGGCATATCCCCTCGCCAGGCGCAGAAAAGCGATGAGGCACGCCGTGCGAATGTAGAGAACTATGTTGGCAGTGATGAATTCTTAGCCATGCTGAACGATTTGAGAATGTTCGGAGAGGCAGCATTTACACGAGATGACTTGCCTGAAGAGAGCGGGCCAAAGGAATTGAAGATCTCGTCCTGAAGTCTCCGGATTGCATACTCGCAGCTTCTGCCATGATTCAAGGGGTATCTTGCTAGGGAAAGTGGCTGAAGATCGAATGCTCGCTCGGTGAACCAGAATAATGAGGTTGTGAAGGGTTTCATCTTGACCTTCTCTCGGTATCCTTCTCGACACTTACAGGAATGTGCATGCTTGTCTTGACGGGGAGCAAGCCGTATATCTAGATACATGCCGGGAGGTGGTTATGAACGTACTCGGATATACGCAGGCCCATTCGTTGGATCAATTCAATCTGCAACCGATGGAGCTGCCGGACCCGACACCCAGTGGCCAGGATCTATTAGTCGAGGTGAAGGCCATCGGGTTGAATCCTATCGACTATAAGATTCGAAGCCGGCGATCCGGTTCCGCTGGGCAGCCGGTCATCTTGGGGTGGGATGCAGCAGGCATTGTGCGGGCTCGCGGTACCGAGGCGACACGGTTCAATGTCGGCGATGAAGTCTTCTACAGTGGCGATCTCAACCGGGCAGGGTCTTATGCAACGCGGCAACTGGTGGATGAACGGCTGGTGGCCTTGAAACCGAAAACCCTCTCCTTTCCGGAAGCGGCGGCGCTTCCACTGACCAGCTTGACGGCCTACGAGATGCTCTTTGAGAAAATGCGCCTCACCGGGTCGGATCGGCGGACGATCCTTATTATCGGTGGCGCCGGCGGTGTTGGGTCGCAAGCGATCCAGCTGCTCAAGTTGAAAACCCCCATGACGGTGATTGCCACAGCTTCACGACCGGAGAGCAAACAGTGGGTCAGCCGTCTTGGCGCTGATCACGTGGTCTCTCATCAGACGTTTGCGGCTGATATACGGGTGCTGGGGTTCCAGTTTGTCGATTTCATCTTCAGCACGACGCACTCTGGACAGCATTGGTCGAAGATGGCGGACATCATCACCCCGTTTGGGGAAGTGGGGATCATCGATGATGGAGATGAACTGGATCTCTCCCTGTTTAAGTCGAAATCGGTGAGCCTGCATTGGGAACTCATGTTCACGAAGTCGAGCTTCAACTATCGTGCGGCCTCTCAGGGGGAAATCCTCGAGGAGGTGAAGAGCTTGATTGAATCCGGCAAGATGCGTACGACAGCCAACCGTGTGTTGACTGGACTGACGGTCGAGAATCTCCGCGCCGGCCATACAATGCTGGAAGAGCATACCAACGTCGGGAAGGTCGTCGTACAGCTATGAGTGCCATTCCGCTAGCAGGTTATTGACAAACTATATGACAACCCAGAAATGAAGCTTTGTTTACGGTCACAGACGGAACCCGAATGGTCCGCAGGCTGTTCAGAAAGGCCGTCCAGCAAGGCCGCAGCAAGCGAAGAGGCGAAGCGTACTCTCCGTACGTTGAGCCTCTGAGCGTCGCGAGAACGCCGCTGGCGGACTTTATCAACAGCCTGCTAGAGAGGAAATAGCTGAAGATCGAAGGCGCGTTCAGTGAACCAGATGATCGCGATGGCAATCACTGCCAGTGATCCGCCAGTGAGGACCAGTCTGGGGTAGGACCAGGAGTGGCGGATCAGGTAGGCCAGCGGTAAGAATGCGGCGACGATGGCGAGTTGGCCGATTTCCACTCCGATGTTGAAGCTGACGAGACTCAGCAACAATGAATCGTGAGGCAGTCCGAGATCCGTGAGCACTGCGGCAAATCCGAACCCATGGATGAGCCCAAACACAAAGGCAATCATCCAACGACGACTCATCATCGTGGGATATAAATTGCCAAGCCCCGCGAGCACAACGGATGCAGCAATGGTCGATTCCACTAATCGAGATGGGATCTGGATGATATCCAGGGTGGCCAGGCTCAATGTCAAAGAATGGGCCATGGTAAAGGCCGTGACGATGCCGACGACGTTCCGGCACACCGATGCAAAATCACCTGCCGCCTGCCATCGACCTTCCACTCGAATCAAGACTGAGGGAAGCAAGAGGGCAAGTAGGAACAGAACGTGGTCGAACCCCAACCAGATGTGCCAGATACCCTCGTGAATGAATTGCCTGCTCTCGGTCCAGAGGGACCGCTTGGCGACAGAGAATTCTTGGGCAGGGGATTCTCGGCTGAAGATGGCCGTGCTGGTTTGTCCGCCTTGGGTCAGACGCAAGAGCCCCTTATGTTGTGCGTCGATATCGAACAGGAGTCGGTAGTTCACCGCGAGCCGTTCGATCGGTCTATTGCAATTTGACCGGAAACGCAGAACTGAGTAGGCGCCGTCTGTGTGATGATCGATGAGTTGCTCCAGTACCTGAGTCTGACAGACTTGTCTATCCGCTGATAAGGCGAGACGAGCAAGTGCGTAGGAGCCGATCTCGTCATGTTTGTTCCGGACTTCTCCCCAGGTGAGTTGGCCATCCCCGTCACTATCCAATCCGATTGCATCGGCGAGGTCTCGTAAGGCGATGTCCCACTGACCCTCAATGCGATCATTCTGAACAGACAGTGAGAGATAGCTGTCGCTGGGTTTATGGGCCCAGGCCGGTAGAGTGAACAGCAACCAGACAAGGACGAGTAGGATACGCATCAGAATGGTGCCTCCTGAAACTGTTTTGCGAGTTGTTGCAGATGAAAATCCTCCACGCGGGTACTCTTCATCCAATCAAGTACCGGTTGGGCCGCCGGTAGGTTCTTGGCGGCGAGCGCGCTTTCAAGGAGGATCCTGGCGTCCGCCGGTTCTCGCTGCACGTTCCAATTAGTCTGGGCTAACGGCAATGCCCGTTGAGCATCGTGCTGCAAGGTTAGTGTGAAACGCGCCTCTTCTCTGACATGGACGGTCGTTCCGCGATCACGGCTGGCGGCAAAGCGGGCTGCCAGCTCCGCTGTATGGTTCTGGAACGTGGGCAGCTTCAACGCCTGTTCCGCGAGAGCCAGACGCAGGAGCAATCCATCGGCCCTCGTCTCAGATTGGAGGAGGAAGACGACGTCGTGGTGGCGGCCATGGTCGAGAAGAAAATCGGCGTAGGCGCCGAGTAAGTATTGATCCTTGATATCGACCTTGAAGGCCTCCGAGAAATACTGCTCCGCTTCTCGGATTGCTCCGGTGCGGGCGGCTGTTTCAGCCAGGATCGTTGCAATCCAGATGCGCTCGCTCCCGACAAGGGCTGTATCGGACAGGACCTGTCTGAGCAGTTCTCGGCTCTTGGTCGATTGGCCCGTCACGCTGGCGATATCACTCAGACAGCCAAGCAACACGTGAGAGGCAGCCAACCGGGCAAGCCGCTGACAGGCTCGACGTGCCTCGTCATACCGCGCCTGCACTTGAAGAATGGAGGCTTTGGTGAGCCAGGCCTGGGCATTGTTTGGTTCAACCGCCAACACCTGGTCGAGGTCGGCGAGGGCCTGATCGAATTCATGGGCGTTCTGCCTGATCGTTGCCCGTAAGAGGAGTGCGGCAGGTGGAGGGGTCGGCTCGCTCCACCAGGGACTGAGGACCGCCTGTGCTTGCCCAAGGAAACGTGGATCGCCTTCCGATCGGCCTTGTTCAATGTAGCGAGTGACCAGCTTCATGGCTGATTCAAGATCGCGCGGATTCCGTCGTAGATTGGTACGCAGACTGTCGAGATCACGCGCGACAGGATCGGACGATTTGAAGCTGAGCCGTTGGAGAACCTGGGTGTCATCCGTCGGCCGGTAGGGTTCTGGGTATGCGGCACTGACGTGGCTCAGCATGAACCATCCGGCCACACTGACAACTGTGAGCAATCGAGTCATGGGTTACTCGCGTGAATAGGTGATAGGGATGCGCATGACGATTTGTTGGCGGTCCAATGTCCGGTCAAGTTGCATCGGGAAGGCCCGCCGCACGAGTGCCATCGCTTCCTGATCGATGCGATCCAGTCCGGAACTCTGCACCACTGTAGAGTCCAGCAAGATTCCTTCCCGTGAGACCACTGCCTTGACTGTGACCTTGAGGGGGCGTGAGTCATCGAGTGACGGGTGAGACGAGCGCTTGAGTTCCTCCAACCGCCGGAAGATCGCCTGTTGAAGCCAGCCGTAGTCGGGCCGTATCGCGGAAGCAGCGGGAGTATCTGGTGCGGTGGCTGACAGCGGCAATGGCTGGACAGCGTCAGTAGGTCGAGTACTCTCTTCGATGGGAGTGGCGGCTGCAGCTGTTCCCAGTTGCGGTAGTGTTTCTGCCAGTGAGCTGACCGGTGTTTCAGTCGGTTCTCGTGGAGGTTCAGCTGCTTGGACCAGAGGAGGGGGCAATTCATTCGGTGATGTGACCAATAAAGGACTGTCGGGCATGGATGTCGGTGTGATCGGCGCTTCGGATTTTCGGGTAAGTGAGGTGATGGGTTGAATAGATGGTGTTGCATGGCGGGTCGTGCGTTTAGTGTGAGAGGCGGTGGCTGTAAGATCTGGCTGTTTCAGTACAGTCGGCGTGGTGGCATCGGCGACTTGAACTGACTCGTGAGCCGTCGGTGTCCATTGCAGGAGTGCAACATTCCAGTGAAACGGTTCGTTGTGAATCGTAATCAGTGACTGACGGAAGAGCGGAAAGAGGCTGAGAAGCACGAGTCCGTGGAACGCGATCGACCCAAGCCACCCCTGCAGAAATGGCATTCTTGACTCTTGTAGCGTCGTGTCTTGGTTCACGCCCTGGTCCTGTCATGATGCGGGTACCGCGTTATCGTGCGGCACCCGCTTGGCAATGGCTACTGTGGCTCTCCTGGATCGATGTGTCGACGGTCGCGCCCATCAAACGGTGTCGGAAGGAAAGGAAACACCGTTGCGATCCCGTTGGCTGTCTTGTTGTTGCTGACAGCACCAACATTGAAATTCACGCCGTCTCCAAGGTTCGGCACGGCGGGGTTGGTCAGAATTCCGGCCACGACACGCAAGGCTACGTCCGTCACATCGTCGTTTGGACGACGCCCGTTCGGCCAGCCAGCTCTGTCGGGTGTGGCGTTGCCTGATGCATCATGTGCCAGAGGGCCAAGTCGCTTTTGACCTGCCGCCGGAGTGGCGGGGGCATTCAGATCCACTCGCAAGAGTTCGGCCAGCGCTTCGGTGGTCCTGCCTGAGCCGCAGACCGATGGACCCGGCGCATACCGGAGCAAGGCGTTCACAAGATCTTCCCGATTTGCCGTCGGGAAGCCGGTGCCGAACACGGTATTGAGCGCCGTGGCCAGCGCGGAGTTACAGTAGAACGGGACGAACTCGTTCTCGTCTTCCGCATCCGTGGCATTCCATTTGTCCTTCATGTTCGTCGCAATGATCAACTCGTTGACGAGCGGATTGCCCATACGCGCCACCTGGACAAAGCGGGTGCTGTTGTCACGGTCGCCATTCTTCTTGATGACGCGGACCTTGGGCCGACTCGTGCTGGCATAGGCGCCAATCAGCTTATTGCCGTTCGGGCCGAGGAGCTCGCTGATGGGAATTTCCAGCGCGATCGTGTTCACATTGAAGCCGCTGAATGTATCGGCGGTGCCGGCACCCGGTGCTCCGACAATAATGGCATCGTTGGCATCATCGGCATCGGAAAGAATCGGTGAGATATGGAGGTTCAATGTGTCGAATGTTCCACCTAGATCGATGTAGAAGGTCTCATCCCGCTGGCCCGCGAAGACTCTTCCGCCGTTCTTCAGGGGGAAAACCCCCTTGGCTGCGAGCTGTTCATAGTTTGGCGTGGTGCGTGGACCGACGTTGGACGGCACGGCGAACATCGAACCGGTACCAAGATCACGCGATGGTTGGCCAAAGCGCTGTTCGGTGACGGTATAGCTTTGGCGCACAAGCAGGCCCTCCGATCCTCCACCGGTGAGGGCTGTGATGGGAGGCAATGCGACATAGGCTAAGGGAAACACATTGCCTGGCTGACGGATCTCCGTCTTGAACCGGATCTGATAGACGATGTTTCCCGCGACGTTGTTCTTATTGTTATCGATATGGATTTCGTACAGCACGTCATCCGCAAAGTTGAAGTAGTTGGGGCCGGACCCCGGCTCCTGACTTGGAATCACGTTCATGATCAGAATCGCTTTGTCGGGATCCTGCCAGCTCCGGAAGAAATAAAAGTCGGTGATATCGGCCGCTGGGTCATTGGCGATCAACGGAGCCTCGCGATGGCTGGCGGCCATAACTGGCGATGCGGTGAGTACCGCCAGTAGCGTCAACATGAGTGGTCGAATTCGAGCGAACATGGTCTCCTCCTTCTGAATGAATCTGCGGTGTGAGAGGGTTGTCCTACAGATCCGCCTTAGGAGCCGGATCGAGTTCCGAGTCAGCCTGGCTCACCAGTGTGGCTTCTTCCGGCGTCAGCGCATCCGACTCCAGCGTGCGCAGATCGTCCGTCGTTGCGACGGATGCGCCAGGGGGTGTGATGATGGGCACGCTATCGCTTCCGCCACAGCCGGACATGAGTCCGACGGTAAAGACCAACCCCAACGCTGAATAGACGCGCGATTTCATGGGCTCCCTCCTCTCAAATAACGTCATGACTGTCTTCTCCGACTATTCAGTACATCGACATCTGCGGCTTTTCGACGATGTCTTTCTTCATCGGTCCGAGCGCGCCGAGCAGCTCGTTCTTCTCACGTTCCGGGACCTTAAACGTATCGAGTGTCGCGACCAAATCACCGACCAGTGCATTGAAGTCGGCGTTGCTGACACCCATGCCGGTATGGGTGGCTTTCATGCTGCGGCCTGTATAGGTGCAGGGGCCTCCGGAGGCCTGGCAGATCTGCTCGACGAGCAGCATCTTCAGACGGGGAATGTCGGTGTTGGCGAACTTGCCGTTGATCCGACTGTCGGCGGCGACTCTTCCTACAAAGTCTTCGACGACAGCCGTGATCGCCGGCTTACCGCCCAATCGTTCATAGAGCGACTTGTCCGTCATCGCGGGTTTGGATTGTTCCATGCTCTGGCAACCAACAAGGGTCAGAAGAAGCGCCATGATCGTGATATGCGATGCAGTCTTGAGGGCCATTCGTCTGTCTCCTCTAGTAGGGGAATGATCGTTTTTAGAACCTGTCTCGTGAATCAGCACCTGCCGGCGGTCTGTTCATCATTACGGGGCAATTTCAGGTTTGGATTTATTCCGGAGGGAAGAGTCTGCTTGCTGGGCTATTTTTGCGGTGCTATAGTTCGATTTCCATCGGACGATCAAAAAAGACCCACAATCAGCAATCCAATCTTCCCCATTGGCTCGTAGAGTTTTATGGGGGAGACTGTATGCCGGTCATGACCGCGGAACCGACCAAGCTCGCTCAAGACCAAGAATGGGCCCAACTGATTACTCTCACCGCGCAAGGTGATCAGGCCTCGCTCGCCATGCTGTATGACCGGACGAGCCCACAGGTTTTTGGACTTGTCCTCAAGATTCTCAACAATCGCGAAGCGGCTGAGGAAGTCACCTTGGATGTCTACACACAAGTGTGGCGTCAGGCCCATACGTACGACCGAATCAGAGGAGCGCCGGGTGCTTGGTTGATGATGTTGGCGAGAACAAGGGCAATCGACCGATATCGTGCCGGGGCAGCCGAACATGGGCGTATCGAATCGTTGGATGCCGTCGAGTGGTTTGCCAGCGACGATGACACGCCGGAACAGGAAGTCGAAGGGCAAGAGCGTCGGAGGTTTGTCCAGCAGGCATTGGCAGTCCTAACTGCGGAGCAGCGGCAAGCCATTGCACTGGCCTATTTCTATGGGTTGAGTCAAAGCGAAATCGCGGAGCAACTGCAGCTGCCCTTGGGCACCGTCAAGACGAGAATCAGGCTGGGCATGATGAAATTGCGCGAAGCGCTCGCGCCCTATGAGACAGGTCTCGTATCGTGAGTGAAACCAGGTTACCAGAAGAATTGGAAGAACAGGCGATACTCCATGCCCTTGAGGTTCTAGATCCTGAAGAGCGTGAGGCCTTTAGAATGAAACTGACAGAGGAATCCTCTCTGCGCCAAGCGGCGATGGCGTATCAAGCGGTCACGGGTGTCTTGGCATCTGCAGTGGCTCCCGTTGCGCCTCCCGCGACCCTTCGTGAACGGCTTGTCAGCCACATTGTATTGGAGGCCGCTCGCGAAACGGAACAGTTTGAACTGGCCGCGAATACACTGGCATTAGGTGCCGCTCCTGTGAAGCCGCGAGAGTTGGTGCGGGAGCAGCTTCTTTCAAGGATCGAAACGCATTCGGATGCCCCACGTGACGTTATAGACTCCACGTATGTCCCGGGTGAAGCGCCTGCTCTAGCGGGTGAGGGAGGGGAAAGTCTAGGTGAAAGGGCCATTTTCCAAAAAGGTGATTCCTTTGTCACATGGCTGCGGTCTTGTCGGACAGTCGCTTCAAGCTTCCTGCGGACACTGGTGATTCGTTCCGCGACCTCCGAGCGGCTCCGGTATTGGAAGGCCAAGATCACTCTTCACCAGCCGACAAAGGGGCTCACCTTCATCGGGGCGTCGGAGGGAACCTGGCGGGAGATTGCTCCGGGCGTGAGGGCCAAGCTGCTCTCCTTCGATTCAGTTTCACGACGGACCACTACACTGCTCCGTTTTGCGGCTGGCACCAGCTATGCCCCTCATCGCCACACCGCAGTGGAAGAGCTGTTGGTACTTGAAGGTGGCTGTAGCATCGCTGGTCATGAGATGACGGTCGGTGACTATCATCGCGCCGAAGTTGGGACCGTGCACGTCGATACGTCTACGGATGACGGCTGTCTGCTGCTCGCGATTTCCTCTCCACAGAACGAGATCTTGCCATAGGTCGTTCGGTCCCACATCCATTCCCGATAAACTTCCGTAGAACAGAGTGAATCGAAAATAGGCGATTGATCTTTGGTTTCAGTAGTGCTATGAAATAAAAAAACGTGCTACCGTCAAGAAGGAGGAAGACGGTGAAGAAATTGGTACGGTTCGGTGTGTCGCTTGACCATCATTTATTGGATGCCTTCGATCGCCATATCGAGCGGCGAAACTACACCAACAGATCAGAAGCATTGCGCGATCTGATTCGGGATAACTTGGTCGGGCAAGAATGGGACGAAAACAAAGAAACAGTCGGCACCATCACGTTTGTGTATGACCATCACGTGCGCGATCTGACCGGTAAGTTGACGGACATTCAGCATGACTACCATGGCCAAATTCTTTCCGGCATGCATGTGCATCTCGACCATGACCATTGCCTCGAAGTGCTGGTCGTCAAAGGCAAAGGATCGGATATCAGAAAGGTTGCTGATGCCTTGGTGTCGGTCAAGGGCGTGAAGCATGGAAAGTTGACCATGACGACGACGGGAAAGGGTTTGGACTAAGCCATGCGGGTCTGTGTGATTGATGGCCGAGGTGGCGGGCTGGGTTCCCGGCTGGTGTCGGGATTACGGGAAGCCTTGAATCTCGATTGCCAGATCCTAGCGCTGGGAACCAACCTCGCGGCTGCCGAGGCCATGCGGGAAGCAGGGGCCGAACAGGTTGCGTGGGGAATCGAGTCGATCGCAAAGATGGTGCCGACCGTTGATGTCATTGTGACCTCGTTGAACATGATCTTGCCTGGGGCCATGTTGGGTGAGGTCACTCCTGAGATTGTCAGAACGATTCTTGAGGCGAAGGCCAAGAAGGTGCTGCTGCCGCTGAATCGAGTCCGGGTAGAAATCGTGGGGACTGAAGGCCGCACGATGGATATGTTGATTGACGAGTGTCTAGCACGAGTTCGTGTTGCTGCGCGAGCAACCTGCCAAGCATAACAGCATTTCCATTTCGTTCTGAGTTGCGAGGCCACGAGGGTCTGCGCCGGTCGATGAGCCGACTGTCGAGAGACCATCGTGGGCGCCTCATCCGTCCACACGTTTGATCAGGGAGGATGAGCGTATGTGGACCTTTGTCGTATTCTTAGCAGCCATGGCTATCGGCTTGACCGGCGGTGAACTCGCGCGGGCTCACAATCCGGATGAGCCGGCATTGGAAGTCCCGGAGATTGCCGTGGTGGGCGAACGACCGGTCGCGGCGTCCTCCCAACAATTCATCCCGGATAAGGAAATCGTGTTGCAGCCTCAGGGGAGACCGGCCCAAATCTTGAGGCTGATCCCCGGCATGCTGGCTGTGGAGCATTCCGGCGGAGCGGGAAAAGCAGACCAGTATTTTCTGCGCGGCTTCGATGCCGACCACGGGACGGATGTCGGGTTTTTTCTCGACGGCATGCCGATCAATCTGCGTTCCCATGCGCATGGTCAGGGTTATACCGATTTGAACTTCATCATTCCCGAAACGATCGAAGGGGTCGAAGTCCATAAAGGCGCCTATCTGCCTGAGTATGGAGACTTCGCGACGGCTGGGTCGATTAATTTTCGGACGCGCCAGGCGGTCAAGGAAGGTATCATCCAAGCTGCCGGGGGAGAATTCAGCACGCAGCGATATATGCTGATGTTCTCTCCGACCAAAGAACGAGTGCAGAGCCTGTTCGCGGCCGAAGGCTATTACACCAATGGACCGTATATCAACGACAACCAGTATGTTCGCACCAATCTGTTGGGCAAAATCACGACCTATCTGACGGGACGTGACGAGCTCAGCATCAAGGGCACCTTTCTCTATTCCAAATGGGACGGATCCGGTGAGATTCCGTTGCGGGCGCTGACCGACGGTGGGCTGAACCGCTTCGGGGCGATCGATCCCTATGAGGGGGGCAACACCCTGCGGACAACGGGCCAAGTGGATTATCACTACGATACGACGTCGGGTGGCCAGTTCTATATGAAGGGGTATGGCCAATATTACCGGCTGGATCTGTTCACGAATTTCACGTTGTTTCTGAATGATCCCGTCAACGGCGACGGCTTTGCGCAATTCGATCGCCGCGCGATCTATGGTGGCGAGATCGGATTCAAACAACGGGGAAACATTCTGGGAGTGCCCAGCATCGGGACGGTCGGATTTCAAACGAGGATAGACGACGTGCATGCGAAACTAGGCACGCAGTTGCGCAAACAAGTCACCGGCACGACCATCGACAGCGACGCGTTCTCGGCCTCCTATTCGCCGTTTTTCAAAGCGGAAGTGCAGCCGTTATCGTGGCTGAGGTTTAACGGCGGCGTACGAGGCGAGATGTTCACCTTCGACGTGAGTAACCGCTGTGCTACGTGTTTGGAGCAATCGGCCGGACAGACACACTCCGGCATCGTACTCCCCAAAATGAACATGATTCTGGGTCCATGGGGAGGAACAGAATTCTTCATCAACTACGGCGAAGGCTTTCACAGCAACGATGCGCGCTCCGCCGTGAGGCCAGGGTCTGCTCCGCTCTCTCGCTCCATCAATTATGAAATCGGAGTACGATCAAGGCCCTGGGGACCGGACAAGCTCGAACTCCTCGCGACGCTCTGGCGCATGGATATCAAATCGGAACTGGTGTTCGTCGGCGATGAAGGAACCACGGAGATTCGAGGCGCAACCAGACGCCAAGGCGTGGAAGTTGCCGCGCGTGGCCAGGTGTGGGGTCCCCTCTATGTGAACGGCAGTTTCACCTGGACACACGCGGAATTTCGGAACGGCGACGCCATTCCGTTAGCACCGGAGTACATCGCCTACGGGGCCGCGATTCTGAAATGGCCGAAAGGACTGACTTCTCAGTTCCAGGCGACGTATATGGGCGTTCGGCCTCTCATCGAGGATCGCAGCATCAAGGCTCCGTCGTGGATCACGTTTGATCTGTCCGAACGATATCAAGTTCCGATGCGACTCCCGCATGGCCGAATGGAGGTCTTTCTGTACGTTCAGAATCTGTTCAACACGGAGTGGGAGCAGGCGATCTTCGCGTTCGAATCAAGACTGAGGACTGAAGCGGCGGCCGTCAACGATATTCATTTCGTGCCGGGCAATCCCCGGACGTTCTTGGGAGGCCTTGCCTATTACTTTTAAGGAGATCGCATAAGGAGATGCCGTTGTCCGATAGGAAAAGGGGAGAGTTCGAAGTGCGGAAGGGTTGTGATAAATAACCGTTGTCTTTAAGGCAGGGAGTCTCGTATGAAACCGACCTCTATTTCTCAATTCATGGACCATCATTATCGACATTTCAATGCTGCGGCGATGAAAGACGCAGCTCATGCTTACAGGGCTCACTTAGACAAGGGTGGAACAATGCTGGTGACCCTGGCCGGCGCGATGAGCACAGGTGAGCTGGGTCTGTCGTTGGCAGAAATGATTCGCCGGGACAAAGTACATGCCATTTGTTGTACAGGAGCCAATCTTGAGGAAGATTTGTTCAATCTCGTGGCGCAGAAACATTACGAGCGTATTCCACGCTATCGCGAACTGACGGCGCAGGACGAACAGGCCTTACTGAAGCGGCACTTGAATCGAGTGACTGATACATGCATTCCAGAAGCTGAAGCAATGCGCCGCATTGAGGCTGCGGTGGCGGCTGAATGGACGGCGGCGGATCGCGCAGGCGCGAGGGCATTTCCGCACGAGTTTCTTTATCAGCTTTTGGTCAAAGGTACGCTCAAAGAAAATTATCAAATCGATCCAAACGACAGTTGGATGTGCGCGGCAGCGGAGCGGGACCTCCCGTTGTTTGTTCCCGGATGGGAGGACTCCACACTGGGGAATATGTATGCGGCGCATTGTATGACAGGAGCAATCAAGAACGTTCACACGGTGCGATCCGGCATCGAATACATGATGCATTTGGCCGAATGGTATCTGAAGACAGCGAATGCGGCTTCGCTCGGATTTTTCCAAGTCGGAGGGGGAATTGCCGGTGATTTTCCCATTTGCGTCGTTCCCATGCTGAGTCAGGATCTTCGAAAAGAACAGGTGCCGCTCTGGGGATACTTTTGCCAGATCAGTGATTCGACCACCAGCTATGGGTCATATTCAGGGGCGGTCCCGAACGAAAAAATTACGTGGGGAAAATTGGGTGTGGATACGCCGAAATTCATCATCGAATCCGATGCCTCGATCGTCGCGCCCTTGATATTTGCGTATGTCCTCGGCTGGTAGGGTCATGCGTTCCATGCTGGATTGGTGGGTGCTCGTCACGGGCGCGTGGGTTTCATCGGGAGCGCTGCCATTTGTGGCTTGAATCAGCGAGGCTGTGACAATATGGTTGTTGTATCCTCTTTCCTCGCGGTGATGTCCACCTCAAGCATGGATAGGGAATTGAAATTCTAGAATGGTCGAAAACATTCTTTTGAAACAATACTTCAACCGTCCCACGTTAATGGTGGCTCGATCGCTGGTCGGCAAGTATCTGGTTCGCGAGAACGGAGCGGGGAGGATTGCTGGAAGAATCATCGAAGTCGAAGCCTATATCGGTGCTGAAGACATGGCCTGTCACGCATCCAAAGGGAGAACGATGTGGACGGAGGTCCTGTTCGGCTCTCCTGGGATATCCTATGTGTACCTGATTTACGGCATGTATTACATGTTGAATGTCGTGACGGAGCGGCCTGAATTTCCCGCTGCCGTACTGATCCGGGCGATTGAAGTTGACGGCGAATTGATCGATGGTCCCGGAAAGCTCTGCCGCGAGCTAGGGATCGATCGGTCGTTGCATCGGCTCGACATGACGCATGGAAGCCAGCTCTGGTTTGAAGACCGAGGTGAACGGGTTTCGCGCAAACGGGTTGGAACGTTCCCTAGAATCGGTGTCGACTATGCAGGGGCCTGGGCGAAGAAACCCTGGCGGTTTAGATTGCTTGATAACAAGATTTAGGGGGTCTAGGTTGGTCTGATAGCAATCATGATCCAGTGAGCCAACAGAAAAGGGGAAGTCTGGTTTCCCAGGACTTCCCTTTTTCTACTGACCGAATCCGCCGTTAGTCGATTTTACGATCACCGGTAATCTTGGTTGCAGAGGTCACCGGCGGAGCAATGGTGATCTGAGGTCCTTGGACATTTGGAAGCCGGCCGGCACCCTGCCCTTCGGTGATACGCTCATTGTCGGTCTTGATGAGTTTCTGTTCGGCGTTCTTGACTGAATCTGCTGATTTCAGGAGTGTGGATGATCCGTGCGCGTCAGATTGGCCAGGATCGTTTGCCGTCGCTTGGCCGGTCACGGGGCTGCCGGAATTCTTCATCGGATAACCGTCATGTTTGGGGAGCAGCGCCGGATTGGCCGATGCCATGGAAATTCCAAATAGCACTGCGGAGGCTGTTGCAACTGCGGCGGTTACGAGTTTCATACCCATTCTCCCTTTGAGCTATGACAATGGATAAACATCATTCAACGCATTCAATTCGGATGACTCTATCTGAGGCGTGGATCATAGCGATGGAGGGTCATTCTGTCAAACGGGCGAGACGTGACGGACAGCGTCTCTCGAATTCCATCCTGTTGTGCTGAGCCGTGGGTGGTGAGAGTGAGAAGAAAATGACGGACGCATCAGTTCGGTCGGCGAGGGGGACGGCGTCCACGCCCACGGTGCCGAAATGCCGGTCCTCGGCTGACGCCAGGCAGACGGATGGTGACGGTCGTGCCCTCGCCGGTGGCGCTCCCGATCGCAATGGACCCACCGTGTTCTTCGATGATTTTCTTCACGCTGGGCAGACCGAGGCCAATGCCTGAGCTTTTCGTGGTGAAAAATGGTTCGAAGACTTTGTCGACGATTTCAGCGGGAATCGGAACCCCGTCGTTCTTGATGAGAATCTGAACATCAAGCCCTCGTCCGGCACGATGTTGCGAGACCTGGATATGGAGATGGCCACCGGGAGACATGGCCTCGCACGCGTTGCGGAAAATGCTCAAGAATGTCTGTTGGAGCTTGGCTTCATCACCGCGCACCGGCGCGATGATGTTCGCGTAGTCTTTGGTGACCTGAATACGGGTCGCTTCCAGATCGGTTCCGACCACCACGAGAGCGCTTTCGAGCACCTCGGGAATGCGGCAGAGATGGCGATTCAGTTCAAGCGGCTTGGCAAAATCGAGGATTTCATTGAGAATCGCCTCGATCCGGATCAAGTCGCGCATGGCATTCTCAACCCGTGTCTGGGGGTCGAAGTCGAGGATTCCTTCACCGGTCACCTCTTCGAGTTGTGAGCGAATGGACGCGAGCGGCTCACGAATTTCCGTCGCCAAGAATGCGCTGAACTCGCCGATCGCGGCCTGACGTTCTTGTTTTCGAATGATCGGCTCAGACGGGACGGCTATGGGTGGGCGTGAGCCCGCGGTTCCATCGAGGTCCATCGTTGGAGAAGGAGCGGCAGCCTGCGGTGCCGGTGTCTGTAAGAGCTCCGCGAGTTTGAGAATAATAGGCTCCAGCGTACGGGCATCGGTTGTCTGATACCGTTGTGGATCCTTTGATCCCAGTGTAAACGTTCCGCCGACCTGGCCCTTGACGAAGAAGGGGATGACAAGCGACGACTGAAACCGGTCCTTAAAGAGATGTTTGTGGTCAAGAAAGCGACCTTGGGTGGATGCCAGATCGTGATCCACGCGAGGCTTACGATGGCGGACGGCCCATCCCGCCGCCGAACTGTCGAGCGTCAGGCGCTGACCGGGTTTTAAATCTTTCTTGGCATCTTTGGGGTCGAGTTTCACATCGCCGGCAGCTCCCAACACCTCGACATTTCCCGCCAGCGGATCGTAGTAGCACGCCCAGGCCCGGTCATAGGCCACATATTCATGAGCGTCGGTCAGCACCGCCTCGATCTTTTCTTGGAGTTCTGGTGAAAAGTGCTTGGCCATCGGCGGAAACAAGTCTGCCCCTGTTTGCTGAGGAGGACTCGGTTCCTGGGTGACGTAGGAACGGCTCAACACCACGCTGGTGTTGAAGAGTCCTTCGCGGTCCAGTGTCTTGGTCATGCCGTCGCACATCTGCTCCAGCTGAGATTTGTCCTTTTTGGAGAACGCGGCGTTCTCCTTCCGTCCGATGACCAGGCATCCGTACAAGGTATTGATATGGCGAAGCGGAATGATTAGCAGGGATTTCGCTCCGGGGGTGATCACTCGCAGGCGAATAGCGCGCCCGCCGTCAGGATCTTGGGCCGTCGGAGTCAAGACCGCGGCACGTTGCGTCGAGAGTGTGCGGAGAATGGCTTGGACATCTCTCGGTGTGAACCCGCGCGACGCATGCTCAACAAGCGGGCCATTTTCTTGGTGGAAGATGGCCGCCAGCGCGGCATCCGTGCCGATATCGTTCAACGCGGCATTCAACGTCCGTTGAAGGTGCGTTTCCGGAGCCGGTTTGGTTTGAGCAGGTGCTGTGGTCATACGTTCACGTTCGAGCGGACGTATTGTAGCCGGAACGTTGATGAATAGCTACTCTCTCCATGAACGTGGGCACACTGACGATCAATCCCTCGGCATTTTGTCGGGGTCGAGTTCAACCAGTCGCAACCGTCCATTGGCGATGTGGTCGGTCTTATAGATCCGGCCGCCAATCTGGATGGTTCCGATCAGGAGATTGCCGGTGATGACGAAGGTGAAGTCGCCTTGTACAGGAGGCTTGAAGCTCCCGCGAATGACGGCGGTGTTGTTGATACGGGAGACCGTGGAGCTGACGTCCAGTTCAGGGTTGGTATTGTCGAAGAGATCGATAGTGATTCTAGGAAGCGGTCTGGCTCCTGCATCCTTGAGGATCTGGAGGAGCGGGTCGTCGAGTGTGATCTCTCGTTCGCGAAGCATCCACGGCTTTCGTGGCATCGGCGGTTGGCCAGTGGAGGGAGAAGTCAGGACGGAGTGCCACAAGCTTTTTGGTGTCGGGGGCTCATCAGCCCACGCAAGCTGGCCAATAATGACCCCCACGAGTGTGGCGAGGAGAATATAACTGAATCGGTGAATCACAGGATCGTCATTCCGGGCTAGCCTCACAAACCGCTCATTCTATCAAACGTGACATCTCGCCGCGATCATGACAGGGAGGACCGGAAGCTGGTCCTCCCTGTGTCGTAACGGTTAAGGAATAGTCCTACGAGACTTTCCCCGCGAATCGTTACCTGATGTATCGTCTGAGTCATCATCCGAGTCGTTATCCGAATCCTCATCCGAATCATCGCGCGACTTTGCACGGGAATCTTTCACGTCATCGGGAGCTGCGGCGGCGGACGTTGCAGTTCCTGTGCGCCAGGCTGCAATGACGTTCCGGACCTCGTTCATGGAGCGGGCATTGTCCGCGGAGTTTGCCGGGTTTATCCGGTGGTCGATCCCGGCTGGACGGCCGTTGATCTTGATCTTCGGGTTTGAGAAGTACTTCACCCGTGGACAGGACACATTGGGGCAGGCGTAGGCCATGATGGTCCGGAATTGTCCGACGGGATCGCGATACCCATAGGAATAGGGAAAAACGCCGCTGCCACCACTCGCCCGATCATGGGCATCGCCCATATTGTGACCCAGTTCATGGGTGAGGGTGTTATTCGCTACGCAATCGCGATCTGTCACGCTGAATGCATAACTGGCGAAGCTGGCTCGTGGTCCATTGGCCATGACATAGGCGATGCCGCAATAAGCCCCGCCGTTGTCCACGATCATCGCGACCAGGTCGGCCTTATATTGATTGCGCAATTGATGAACCTGATCCAGAAAGCCATCGTTCGTTCTTTGCAAACGGGTCAGATCGGTGCTCATATTGCCCGTTTCGGCATAGGCCACCTCAGTGGCGCGGACCAGCCGGAGCTGCATCGCAATTTGGCTGTTCCGGTAGGCTTGATTGGCCAAATCGACGCCTAGTGTAATCAGCGCATTCATAGCAGCCTGGCCACCCTGCTTGGTTCGTGCCGTGGAGGTGTAGACGACTAACAGATCGACGACAGTGTTCGTCGGCGCTGCTGCGGTGGTCACGGCGTCGGTCGCGGCAGCCGAACGGGCATCAGGCTGCTGGAGGTTGGGTTCTGGGGCGGGAGGTTCTGCAGGAGTGCCATCATCGGGCACCACGAGTGGGTGGTGATCCGGCCGCATGGCGTCTTCGTCAATTTCGACAAGACGATGGCGGTTGTGCTCAGCTGGCTCGATTTTGTAGAGACGCTGACCCGAGGTAATTGTTCCGACCATCTTGGTGCCGCGTACCGCTAAGGTGACGTCGCTGTCCTGTTCACCTCGCACCCGCCCGCGCCAAACCTTCGCCTTATTGCGATGCATTTCTGGTTCATCGAGCTCTAGCGTCCGTGTGCCGGCATCGAAGAGGTCCAGTGAGATGCCCTGTTTCGAATCTTTTCGGGCAAGTTTCATGGTTTCCAATGCAACGGGATTGAGCCTCATAGAGCGGTGGCGACGTACCCATTTTTTGGACATCTCAGGTGAGGAAAATGCCTGGTCAATAGCCGGGGGGATATCGTTCGGGGTTTCAACAAAGAGCGGGACCGGCGAAGGCGTCGATGCGCAGATTCCGGCAGTGGGTACGCCGAGTGCTACAATGCACAGGCATGTGGCCATCGTGCGTGAACGAGCGAACGAGAGACGATGTGTTGTACGACCTCTTGGTGACTGTCGAATGGTCAAAGGTGGCTCCATGTAACCCTCCTGCTGCTAAAAAGTGTGACAGGGTTCACTGGAGCAAGGGGTGTGCCTCATCGCGGGATGGCACATTTCCAAGGCAACCGGTCAAGATTGTCTTCAATATCAAACAAGTTGGATAGGCGAGATGTCATGTTCGGAGACAGGTAGGAATAGTAATTGTGTGGCAGAGTGTAGACATGAAGGCCATGACCTACGCGGAAACCCACGCATCACTCGCTTGTTCTATCATGAAACAGGATTAGGTCTTGATTAAGAGTCTTATGAGAGATCTCTATTCGTATCGAAACCGATACAGCGGTTGTAGCTATCAGATCCATTCCCCTCGATCCGAGTGCATCATCCCAATGCCGATCGCATCCTCCCGATCGGCGCCGTTCATATTTTTTCTGCACTTACGATCAGGTAATCGCTAAGAACGGACGACAGGGTTGCAGGCACACAAGTTGCTGCATGTCTATGTAGTGACAGTCATAAGATCGGCGGCGCCACCGAATCTTAGAGGCATACAACCATTTACGGCAATATAAAGAAAAAGAAAGGGGAGGATAATATGTTTGGTGATATGGCGATGATAACAATCTGGGTGTCGTTGAACATGGCGATCATGATGCTGCTGATGTTTATGTATCATATAGGTAGAGCGAGTCATGAGGGGAATCACCAAGAGGGGATGGTCTATGAAAAACGGGCCGATTGAAGGCCTGATCGTCACAAGAGTGTGAATGGGTTGTGATGAGCTGCTTCTGTCCCACGCACGTGGCACGCCGGTGAGTCGGCTCGGCGTGCCGCGACTGTGGAAAGCAAAACACCGCAACCGGTTAGTCGCTGTTCCGCTTGAATGTAATGTCTTCAGGGATCAATCCGGATTGATAATTTTTGGAGGGCGCCGCGGTTCGTCGGGGACTTCTGCGAGAGGGCGACGGTCGACGGTCCAACTGTTGAGGATGGTGGTGACCAAGCTGATGATGAGTGCCCCACCGACAGCAGGCCAGAACCCTGAGACGGTAAACCCCTTGACCAGGAACGCGGTCAAGCCCAGCAATAAGGCGTTCAAGACCACGAGAAAGAGGCCGAGTGTAAACACGATCAATGGCAAAGCGAGCAGAAAGAGAATAGGCCGCAGGATCACATTCAAGAACGTCAGAATCAGCACGGCGGCAATGCCGGCCGTCAGGCTGTCTGCTTCCAGGCCGGGGACGATTGAGATCGCCAGAAAGACCGCGATTCCTGTGATGAGAATACGCATGAGCGCATGGCGTATTCCTCCATGGAACGGGGATTCGTGGACCGTTCTCGCAAAACGAATCATCGGCGGCATCGATTACCGAGGGGCTGGAGTGTTTCTGATTGGTGAATAATGCACGACAGTCGCCGTGACTTTCTTGTTCTTCTCATCTTTCGACGCTTCAATAATGACACGGTCGCCTACAGCGGGTGGATCGAGTGATTTTGGGTTGCTTTTGTTCTTATATTTCACCTGCTTAGTGAGCAGGACTGACACAATCGGCCCTTTGGTGGTTTTGACTTCAAGATGTTTCGCATCGATCAAGGTGACGATGCCGAGCACGTGCAGGAGTTCCGGGCTCTTGGCCGAAGCTACAGGGGAGAGCCATAGAGATGTGAGCAGGACCACGCCGACGGTGATGAAGTTGTAATGCCTCGCCATAACGAAGTCTCTTGAGCGTATGGGTCGAGTAGGGGGCTCTCGCGGCAGTTCAGGATTGCACCACCGTCTCTTCTCTACCATGACCACAGCAGACGTTGTCTCACTATACAAATTCTTCAACGTGAATGCCACCGTACTGTTAGGTGGGGTGCAATCGCTGAAAACCTGAGAGGCGAGTGAGCAGCAGAACAAGGATAGGGAGGTGCATGAGCATGCCGCTTATGCCCATGAATGACTCTCCGATCCAAAACGTCATGCCAAGGTTGAAGGCCAAGACTCCATAATACAGCCCGACTCCAAGCAAGAGCCGCTGGGTGAGTAACTGGGGTGGTGAGAGAGCAGGAAGGCGTCGGTCCAGCGGGAAATAGATAGCCAGCGAAAGCAGTCCCACTACAGCCCAGCCGATGTAGTTGGCCACGGGAACACCGAAGTGCCAGCCCGGGTCCGGGTAATAGTAGATTTTTCCCAGGAACCAGCGGTCGCCGCGCAGGGCGACCGGATCAATCACCATATCGATAAAGGCGAAGAGGAACGCGGTGAGGGCATAGACCCCCCAACTGGTCCGCGCACTCAGATCGAAGTTCAGCTGCCGTAGAGGAAACTGGGCGTGTGTTGGCGATGATGCAAGCGGCAGCAGCAGCCCGAGCGCGACGCAGTAGGACGCAAACAGGAGGAAACTGAACGAAATAGAATCCATGAACGGCACGTCGAAAAAATAGAGCTCTTGGCCGACTGTCGAGCCATTGTAGAAGTACCAGCCGAATGGGATGCCGGTTCGCGTGGACGAGAATTCACAGACGAACGCCGTGATCCAGCTGATGAGCCAGAAGCGCCAGGTCCGTGGCCAGCCGATCAGTTGAATAGCGGCGAAGAGAAACGCGGTCAGGAACGCAAAGACATAGGGGCGGAGGAGAATCGTCTCGAGAAAGAGGGTTACTGCTTCCATCAGTATGGCTTACGCGGTCGCTGCTATGCGTATCCACAGTGCATAGTGAGCAGCGACATGGTAGAGGTGGCGGCAGTCGGCGAGGGCGTTCATTGTGAGGATGTGAAGCGTGAAGTGTGTGAAATGAGGATGACTGCTCGATTGTACGGTCTTGCGTTTCACGAGATACGCTTCACGAACGACATCAGTTCTTGCGACTTGTGATGTACCGCGCGATCTCGCGCAACGGATCGGCCGAAGGCCCAAACGATGACAGGTGATTGATGGCGCGGGTGACACAGTCGTCGGCCAGTTTCTTGGCCCCATCCACGCCATAGAACGTCGGGTAGGTTTTCTTTCCGCGCTCGGCATCGGTGTTGGGATTCTTCCCCAGCTCTTCCCTGGTACCGGTCACGTTCAGCACGTCATCGGCAATCTGAAAGGCCAGACCGATGTCTTCGGCATAGCCGGTCATGTCGTCGAGTTGGCGATCGTTTGCCCCGGCGGCAATTGCGCCCATGCGAACCGCGGCGCGAATGAGCATGCCGGTCTTGTGCTTGTGAATGTTCTGAAGGGTGGGGAGGTCGATGTCCTTGTTTTCAGCCTGGATGTCGAAGACCTGGCCGCCTACCATGCCGATGTTACCAGAGCCAAAGGCCAATTCTTGAATGATGCGGACTTGCCGCACCGGATCGCAGCCCTTCATGAGGTCCGGCCTGCTGACCAAGTCAAATGCCATAGTGAGCAGCGCGTCGCCTGCGAGGATCGCCATCGCCTCGCCATACACTTTATGGTTGGTCGGTTTGCCCCGGCGAAAATCGTCGTTGTCCATCGACGGCAGGTCGTCATGGATCAGAGAGTAGGTATGGATCAGTTCCAACGAACAGGCGACCGCCATGAGACCGGGTGGTGTCTGGCCCAACGCTTCCGCAGCGGCGATCGTCAAAATCGGCCGAACCCGTTTCCCACCCGCCATCAGGCTGTAGCGCAGACTCTCATGCAGCGTCGTCGGCGGCGTCGTAGCCGCGGGGCTCACGTCATCCAGGAAGTGATCGACCGCGATCCGTTTCTGTTCGAGATAGTTCTTAATGTTCATGGAGATAAAAAGGGGTTGGTCACGACCGGCTCTGTATTTTTTCGAGAGTAACAAAAGGCCTGAAGTGAGTCAAATTGGGAGAGAGTCAAATGGCGTGCGAATCTGGTCTGAGTTGACAGGGCTTCTAGTAATAAGTAGCCTGAAGTCGTTCCTGTCGTTGATTATCGGCTAGAATTGTTTTTTCTTTTCCATGGCAGATGTATTTAGCCGCAAGAAACGATCGCAGGTGATGGCTGCAATCCCTTCTCGAGGAAATAAAGACACCGAATTAAAGCTAGTTTCGATCTTCCGAAAGTCAGGAATTACTGGCTGGTTGCGCCATCAAAAATTGCCAGGGCGGCCCGATTTTATTTTTCGCAGGGAGCGGCTCGCGCTGTTTATCGATGGTTGCTTCTGGCATGGCTGCCCGCAGCATGGCCGCAACCCTGGAACCAACAAAAAGTACTGGAGGATTAAGCTCCAGAGAAATCGTATGCGTGACCGTGCGGTGACTCGAGAATTGCGCCGTCGAGGCTGGAAAGTGCTGAGGGTTTGGGAACATGCACTGGTTGTTCCAGAGATGGTTATCAATCGCTGTCGTCGAGCCCTTGTGACAACGCTCGCAAAAAAAGAAACAGGGCATACATCAGTAGAAGGTTAGCCTGATATGGCTGGAAAGTTTTCTGCTATAGAACTTTGTGCTGGTGGCGGTGGCCAGGCATTGGGGCTGGAGTTGGCCGGTTTTGATCATGCGGCCGTCGTAGAGTATGAGTCGCAGTTCTGTGCCACACTACGGTCAAATCGACCACAATGGAATGTTCTGGAACAGGATATCCGCGATCTCCGGCCGCGAGATTTTAGAGGGTTGGATTTGCTTGCTGCTGGTGTTCCTTGCCCGCCGTTCAGCATTGCAGGAAAACAGCTTGGAAGGAATGATGAACGTGACATGTTTCCTGCCGCGTTAGATTTGGTTGAAGGTGCGCGGCCACGAGGGGTTGTGTTTGAAAATGTTCCAGGCCTTGCTTCTGAGAAGTTCTTGAGCTATCGCCGGAAGCTGTTAGAACGGCTGGTGAAACTTGGGTACCAGCCAGAGTGGCGTGTGTTGCAAGCGTCGAACTTTGGTGTGCCGCAACTCCGTCCACGCTTCATCCTTATTGCCCTCAAGCCTCGTGATGCAGAACGTTTTCGATGGCCGCTCCCTCAGGGAAAGCTCTGCATGGTTGGAGAGACACTAGTTGACCTTATGGGGGCGAATGGGTGGGCTGGTGCAAAATCCTGGTCGATGCGGGCTGCTGGAATCGCCCCAACGGTAGTTGGTGGATCTAAAAAGCATGGGGGGCCAGATCTTGGTCCAACTCGAGCAAAGCAGAAATGGCGTGAGTTAGGTGTGGATGGCATGGGCATAGCTGACGCTGCTCCCGATGGGCAGTTTAATGAGGCTGGTTTGCCACGCCTTACAGTCCGCATGGTAGCGCGTGTGCAAGGTTTCCCAGACAGCTGGGAATTTGTTGGGAAGAAAACTATTGCATATCGGCAAGTTGGTAACGCCTTCCCTCCGCTAGTTGCTAAAGTTGTAGGCAAGGCCATTCGTGCAGCCTTTGAAAAAAGAACAAGTTATCCAAGTGCATCTCCAGAAAAAGATCTTGAAGTATGTCTGCTTGAGAAGCAAACCCCATACAGGAAATTATGCCGCGCACCAAAGGCTCTAAAGCGCTAGTCTTAGAGTTTCTTCTAGGTAATATCGGTGTTGTTCTTGATGCCAAGAAGATTCAGGCGGCATCCGGAGGAAAGTCTGAATGGGGCAGGCGTTTGAGAGAGTTGCGAAATGAAGATGGCTGGCAAATTCTGTCTCACAAGGATCGTGCTGATCTCAAGCCCGGACAATACCTATTAGAGACCACCAAGCGTCTTCCCGCATTCAAGAGAGGGATTTCTAAAGAAACACGGGCTTGGGTATTAGAGCGTAATGGCTATACCTGCCAGATGTGCGGTATTGCCGCAGGCGATCCAGATCCATTTATGGCTGGGAGGACCGTGCGTCTAACCATGGGGCATATCCTGGATAAATCGAAAGGCGGAAAGGATACGCCGGAAAATCTTCGGGCGGTTTGTGCGAATTGTAATGAGGGCCTTCAAAATTCTGCATTGCCTAAACCTGATCGCATTCACCTGCTTTCGCAAGTACGACGGGCAACGATTGATGACCAGCAAGTACTGCTGGAATGGCTGGCCACGAAGTTTGGTGCGGCTGCAAAAAGAAAAGGCAAATAGGCCGTGGCAGGTTGTGCGTTGTGGGCAGGCAAGGTGTTGTCTGTTGCTCCCTGAAGACCGAGAAGGATAGGGTCGCGTCTTGCAATCAAACATGACCATGGCACCCTCTCGCCCCTTGCGCCTCGCTCTTGCTTGTTTTTTTCGCGATCGCCCCGCTATACTTCTACTCTTATGAGTATTCGAAACGGCGGCGGGGAATGGGAGCCGATGTTGCTCGGGGTCGAGGCCAGGCTTTGCCGGGTGTGCCAGGAAAATCTCTATCGGGACAAGACAATGCTTCGGGGAGGCTGGTCCCGTTGCACGGTCTGTGACGAGTTTGTCCATTACAGTTGCCTCGCCAGTGGAAAAGTCTCCTTTCTGAAAGCACGGCCACGGGTGTGCAAAACCTGTCGCTCGGTTCAGGAGGGGACAGTCGCTCCTTCTTTGAAGAAGGATGGGCCTCCCGTGGCAGTCCCGTCATGAATTTCGGTTCGCCGTCTCGTCCTGCGCCCTTGCGCCAGGGACGGTTCGGTGTCTTCTCCAACGCCATTCAGTGTATGAAGGTCCTGTTGGTCTTGCTGGCCGGCATCGGGCACAAGCGGTTCTGCTCTCCTTCCGTGTGATCACTATGCCCGGTCGGCTGAACGTTGATGCGCGAACCTCATGCCGCCTGACGGCTGATTGAAACAATTATGGCGCAGGTCATCCGAAGTGGAGCCTTTCTTCAACAATGTTGGTCGGTCCACCCTCTGTGTGTGACCGCTAAGCGAATGACGGATGAGAACGCGTTGGTTCTCATCTGCAGTTCATGCAAGTCGGCTCACTATCTGACGGTTGCTACGGTTACGTCGCAAGCAGCTTTGCCCCAACAGATGGCGGGGGCAGTCACGTCACGAGACGAGCCGCCGGGTGAAGAGTTCCTCAAGGCTTGCGTTTCAACCCATCATGCCTCTTTGACGCTCCGTGAGATGGATGTATTTCAGGATCTGGTGCGGCTGCGCTGTGCCGACTGCCGACGGCAGTACGAACTGACGATTTCGGTGTTTGAAAC
>JBQTJA010000039.1:0-5696 GCA_052387595.1 Nitrospiraceae bacterium
CCTGGCTGGTACTGGTTCCGGGGACAAGCGCATGAGGCCGATCCCTTTATCGTGCTTGTCGATGAGGCAGGACAGTTCCAATGGCCGGACGGCGGGTTTCAGGAAGTCCCGCTGGCCAAAGGTGAATGGGCTGGCCCGATCGAGGAGCCGGACGAGTAACGCAACCAGGTTTTACCAGGAGAACATGAACGAGCGAGCCGTCGAGCCGCATCTCTTTATTATTCTAGGAGCGACCGGTGATCTGACCCGGCGAAAACTCCTGCCCGCACTCTTTCACTTGCGCACCTACGGCGAACTGGAAAAACAGAACACCCTTATTGTCGGCGCTGCGTTGCCGGAGCTCAGTCAAGAAGCCTTCCGGTTATGGGCGTATGAGGGCCTGGGCAGTTCTGGGTCGCGTCATGCGAGCGACCTCCGCCAATGGTGTGACAATCATGTGTATTATCAACCTCTACGGGAAGGCAAGTTGGCGGACTACGAAGCGCTCGCCACATATATCGCTCAGTTTGAAGTGGCAAGGAATCTGCCCCAAAACCGGATTTTCTACCTGGCGCTTCCGCCGACGATTGTCCCTGAAACCCTGGAGCTGCTCGATCAAGCCGGACTGCTCAAGAGCCATGGGTGGGTGCGAGTGGTCTTTGAAAAGCCGTTCGGTCATGATTTTCACTCGGCACGCGCGCTCAATACCCTCTTACATCGCTATCTCGAAGAGTCTCAGATCTATCGCATTGATCACTATCTGGGCAAAGAGACCGTACAAAATCTCTTGGCCTTTCGCTTTGCGAACCCAATTTTTGAATCGTTGTGGAATCGCGATACGGTGGAGAGTGTGGAAATCACGGTTGCGGAAGACCTCGGTGTCGAACACCGTGGGGGGTACTACCAAGGGGCCGGCGCCTTGCGAGACATGGTCCAGAACCATTTGACGCAACTCCTGACCGTCGTTGGCATGGAAGTGCCGACTTCCTTTGAAGCGTCCGAGATTCAAGCGGAAAAACTGAAAGTCTTGCGCTCGATTTCACCCATTCGCCCTCAGGACGTGATCTTCGGCCAATATTCGGCATGGGACATCGCCGGCCAGCGAATTCCAGGCTATCTGGAAGAACGAGGTGTACCGCCAGACTCCAAAACTGAAACCTACGTGGCGTTGAAGTTGGAGATTCACAACTGGCGCTGGAGGGGAGTGCCGTTTTATTTAAGAACCGGCAAACGGCTTCCGCGCAAGATCACCCAAGTGGCCGTCATCTTCCGCTCGGCCCCCATTCAAGTCTTTCGATCCTTGGAACCAGGCAGCCTCAATCCCAACAAGTTACTGATCACGCTGCAGCCGAGTGAAGGATTTTCTCTCTGCTTCTCCGTGAAAACACCCGGGAGGCCCTTCAAATTTGCCGATCGCGCATTGAGGTTCGACTATGGCCATGCCTTCGGCGGGGAACTGCCGGAAGCCTATGAGACACTGTTGCGCGACGTCATGATTGGCGACCAGACATTGTTCGTGACCTCGGACTTTACAGAAACGGCCTGGCGCCTGTACGACCCGCTCTTGCTCAGCCCCCGACCGGTGCATGTCTACACGGCTGGATCGTGGGGGCCACAGGAAGCCGACGCGCTTGTGGAACAAAACGGCCTGAACTGGCAATTGGGCTGGTAGGAATTCCCGCACAATCCTCTGCCACATCGTCATGTTACGAGGGTACATGCCTGCCAAGTCTGGCATCTCGATCACGACCAATATTCCACAACGCCTGGATCGGTTGCCCTGGGCGCGCTGGCACTGGCGGGTGGTCGGGGCGCTGGGAATCACCTGGCTGCTCGACGGGCTTGAAGTTTCCATCGTGGCCTCACTCGGCCCGACACTGACCCACCCAGATGCATTGCATCTCACACAATCAGAAGTCGGACTGACGGCCTCCGCCTACTTGGCTGGTTCAGTCTTCGGCGCGCTGCTGTTTTCATATCTCACCGATCGGCAGGGGCGAAAGAAATGGTTCATGATCACCTTGGCGCTGTATCTCACGGCGACAGTGCTGACGGCTTTCTCATGGGACCTCATGAGTTTCATGTTGTTTCGATTTCTGACCGGCGCCGGCATCGGAGGCGAGTACGCCGCGATCAATTCGGCCATCGATGAATTAATTCCCGCTCGAAGCCGTGGGCATACCGATCTAGCCATCAACGGGACGTGGTGGCTCGGCTCTGCAGTCGGCGCCCTGTTGACGTTACTGCTGCTCAATCCAGAGATATTTTCTGAGTCTATTGGATGGCGGCTGTGCTTTGCGTTCGGCGCCGTGCTGGGGATCGCGATCATCATTGTCCGGCGCGTCATTCCGGAGAGCCCACGATGGCTCATGACCCATGGTCGAGTTCATGAGGCGGAAGCCATTGTGTCGCAGATTGAACGAGAGGTAGAGCAGGATCAAGGAACGTCGCTGACAGAGCCCCATGGGACGATCACGGTACATCCTCGACCACACGCGACAATCGTGACTGTTGCTCGGGAACTCTTCCAGTCGTATCCACGAAGGACGGTCCTCGGCATCGGACTGATGGTCACACAATCCTTCATGTATAACGCAGTGTCGTTCACCTATCCCTTGCTACTGACGACATACTATGCGGTACCAAGTGCGACCATCGGTCTTTATATTCTTCCGTTTGCACTGGGTAACTTCTTAGGACCACTCCTCTTAGGTCGACTATTCGACACGGTCGGCCGCAAACCCATGATCAGCTTGACCTACGGCCTAGCTGGTCTGCTTTTGGGGTTTGCAGGATATCTGTTTTGGATAGGTTCCTTGACGCTCACTCAACATATGATGCTCTGGTCACTGATCTTCTTTTTTGCTTCGGCTGGGGCCAGTGCCGCTTATTTAACGGTGAGTGAAATATTCCCGGTGGAGATCCGAGCCATGGCCATAGCCTTTTTCTTTATCGTGGCACAAGGGGCTGGTGTGGCGACGCCGTGGCTCTACGGGAAGCTTATCGAAACATCGATGACGAGCATTTTCTATGGATATCTGCTGGGCGGAGGCATGATGCTGCTCGGCGCGGCGATTGAACTGTGGTTGGGGATCAATGCGGAAGGGCAGTCGCTCGAACAATTGGCAGCACCTCTATCATCACGACCTTCTTCCGGACACCCAGCCCAGCCTGCCTAACCATCCGTTTACACCATCTCCAAAGAGCAAGATGATCGGCTTAAATGGCTGCCGTGAGGTCGATGTCAGTGGTCTTGGGCTGGACCCTCTGTTTTGCCGCTCGCATAACGGTTGTGCAGTTTTCGGGGTGGGTGAGTACGTGCGCGGATTCGCAGGTTGATCATCTCTACGGCAACTGAGAAGGCCATCGCGAAGTAGATATACCCCTTCGGGACGTGGACATCGAACCCTTCCACCATCAGAGTTACTCCGACCAGAATCAAGAAGGATAGCGCGAGAATCTTGATCGTTGGGTGGGCATCGACGAAATCACCGATCGAACGGGCGGCGAACAGCATGACAAGTACGGCTACGATGATCGCTGTTGCCATGACGGAGACTACATCCACGAGACCGACGGCCGTGATGACGGAATCTAAAGAGAAGACGAGATCCAGTACAGTGATCTGCAATAACATCATTCCGAAATTGGCTGGAACCGACGAGGCTGTTTGGTCATCTTCACCCTCTATGCTTTCATGAATTTCGTGAGTGGCTTTCGCGAGGAGAAACAGTCCACCGATGATGAGAATCAGATCTCGCCCTGAGATCGCTTGACTCAGCACCGTAATGAGGGGAGCCGTCAGCTCCATCACAAGCGAAATTGAGAATAACAATCCCAGTCGTGCGATCATCGCCAGGCCTAGCCCAAGACGGCGTGCGAGGTTTCGCTGATGCTGAGGGAGCCGGCTCACGAGGACGGAGATAAAGATGATATTGTCGATCCCAAGGACAATTTCGAGGGCCGTCAGTGTGCCCAGCGCGATCCACATCTCAGATTGAGTCAGCCAATCGAACATGCGAATGTCCACCTCTCTAGCAACCAGCCAGACCCCTGATCGAATGCAGTGTCCCCAGGCTCGCTCCCATCGATAGCACAAGCCTCACAGCTGTCCGCCAGCCTATCGCGTGCAAACGCCTGTTCGACGCATCATCACTGACTAATCGCTCCTAAATCAACAGCCCGATATTCCATAGCGGATACAGAACCCGCAACGCCATGATCATTGAGGAGACCTCGGGATTTCAAACAGTATGATCGGTGGGAGTCTGGCGGCATCCAGACCACTGAGAGGTAGATACGAGAGGAGCAAGGCAATGACGAGAGCGAGACATAATCACAGAGACTCATTGTTCCACTGGTCAATGCTGCCAATCTCGTTCAACTCAGTGTGCCGAGGCGCGATTGAAGGATGCTGATGGCAGCAATGGCGGCTGTTTCTGATCGTAAGATTTGCTGACCAAGGGTAAGAGGGACGACTCCTGCCTGCTCGGCGATCCCCATTTCTTCTTTGCTCCAGCCTCCCTCAGGTCCGATCAAGACCAGTATGGAACCTCTCGCATCTTGCGGTAGGTTGACCGTTTGCAAACTCTTCCCCTCCCGCCGCTCGGCCAGCATGAGCGTGAACGTGCCGGTCGCCAGGCTGGTCAGAAGCGCTGAGAGAGATTGTGGCGTCGCGACGGTGGGGATGCGCCACTGTTCGGATTGCTGGGCGGCTTCCAAGGTGATTCGTTGCCAACGGGCGAGCTGGTGATCCACGCGGTCAGCTTTCAGTTGTACCACACTGTGCTGGCTTTCAATCGGCACGATCTCGCTGACGCCGAGTTCAGCCGCCTTTTGAAGCACCCAGTCCATCTTTTCACCCTTGAGCAGCGATTGGCCGAGGATTAGACGAGGCGTCTGACGGGGTGGTTCCTGGATCGTTTCGAGAACCCGTGCGGTGACCGCTCGTCTGGACACATCGGTGATTTCAACGCGGTACCTGAGAGACTGTCCGTTGTTGAGCCACAGCGTCTCACCGACTGTGATGCGCAAACTGTCTCGGAGATGGACGAGCACATCGCCGGTAACCACGATAGTCTGCTGATCGATGCACTCAGGGGGAACAAATAACACAGGCATGCGGGACTCAGGGGGATTAACCCAGATGGGTAGGGGAGACTACTCGAAGAAGGTTTTCATCTTATCGAAGAAGCCGTCACCGTTGGCTTCCATGGTCATGCCACTTTCTTTCGCGTACTCCATCAGGAGTTCTTTCTGTCGGGCCGTCAATTTGGTGGGGATTTGAACCTTGATCGTATAGACCTGATCGCCTGTCGATCCACCCTTCAGGCTGGGAACCCCTAACCCTTTAATCCGAAGAACCTTGTCATGTTGTGTACCGGCCGGCACCTTGATGATGGTTGCCCCCGTGAGAGTCGGGACTTCCACCTTTCCGCCGAGCGCGGCCGTAACGAGATTGACCGGCACATCACAGGCGATATCGAGCCCCTTGCGATGAAAGATTTTATGGGGTCTGACGGTAACTGCCACGTAGAGGTCGCCGGGATGGCCGCCATTGGGGCCATGCTCTCCTTCATTGGAGAGGCGAAGTCGCATGCCGGTCTCAATCCCGGCTGGAATATGGACGGCGATGGCGCGTTCTTTGTAAACGCGTTGACGGCCTTGGCAGGTCGAGCAGGGTTCCGTGACAAAGTGACCGGTGCCTTCACATTGGC
>JBQTJA010000040.1:0-40861 GCA_052387595.1 Nitrospiraceae bacterium
CAGATTGTCGAACGTGACGTTGCCGCAGGGTGTCGGCAAACACGGCGCGATGTGGCGATACTGGGCGTCGGTGATTTCCATGGACGCAGTATCTCATACTAATGGTCAGTAGTGTTAACAGGCTCTAGTCAGATGAATGTATTCAGTCTGGCAAGTAGAAAAGTCTTAGGTAAATTTTCCATCCTGCCTATCGCCTATACATATTTGAACACCGTTGCAGGCATGTGAACACAGTGGCTGCTGTGTGATGGCATTGTCTTTCTTAGTTTTCATGAACATAGGGGTTTCTGGTGATGGCCTGGGAATTGCTTTGTAGCACACGCACATATGTGTTCCTCATGTGTCAACCTCAAGAAGGAGTGGTGTATATGTCGATTTTGAAGCACCTGTTTGGTAGAGGACTCGCCATGTCGGCGATCGCATTCAGTTTGTTTCTCCTGATTGCTGGCCCTTCAGAGGCAAGTCTTGTCACCTACTCATTTGGTGGGTCGATCAGTGAAGTCGGAGGTGTGCTGTTCCCAACTGTGGGGACTGGAGCCATGTCAGGAAATATAACCTTTGATACCGGCACAGCTCCGGCTGTTTCTGGAACGGGGCTTTATCTGAACTCGATCACAGGGCTCAACCTCAACATTGGTGGTCGTATGTTCTCCTATGCTGCTGGTGCCAATGGCATGTTCGTCCTGAACAGCCCTTCACTCGGAGGGGTTGACAGCCTCACGGCCATCTCCACTGTGACGGGTGGAGCAATCAATGGAGTGTTGCCTACTAGCTTTCAGTTCTCGCTCAGCGATCCAAGCGGGAATGCATTCGGTAACGAGAGTCTTCCGACCACCCCACCAAGTTTAAGTGCATTTGCCAGGAATCAGTGGCGGTTGGACTTTGGTGGGACCGGAAACTATATCGTTGGTTCGCTCGCTCACTTGACAGCCGTGCCGTTGCCGGCGGCGGTGCTCCTGTTCGGTGCGGGTCTCATTTCGTTGGTTGGTCTGGGCGCGGGAGGGTTAAGAAATCTCCGCGGAGCCAGGGCGTAATCACGAACCTCGTTTTTGACAGCCGGGCCTGATACCACGATATGGGTATCAGGCCCGTTCCTTTCTTCGAAATCAATCGACAGATCGCCGGGTGCCATAGATAATCAGGTTTTGCCCCGCTCTTCTGGATCGACGTAGCTCGTTTGATCCATTCCTTCTCATCGTGTGAGTGACGCAGTCCTATGGCTAGCAATCGCTATCTTATCTTCACCTCGGTGCTGGTCGTGGCGCTATTGAGCTACATGTATGCGGACAGTCTTGTCTTCTTGTTCAGCCGTTGGGTTGGCACCGAAGATTCGAGCCACGGAATCTTTGTGCCATTCATTAGTGGGTATTTGATTTGGCAAGCCAGGCTTCGGCTCAGCCGGATTTCGAGGGAGAAGTCATGGTTGGGTCTTGCGGTCATCGCGCTGGGTCTCATGCTCTATGTGGTTGGGGAATTGGCCACACTGTTTATCGTTCTCCATTTCTCGTTGTGGATGGTGATCGTTGGATTGGCCATCACATTGCTTGGGATTCGCGGGGCGAAGGTCATCGCGTTTCCTCTCGGCTATCTCCTGACCGCCATCCCTCTCCCGACGTTTATCAATGCGAATCTGTCGAGTCAGCTTCAACTGTGGTCATCATCGCTCGGCGTCGGCTACTTGCAGCTCGTTGGCGTGATGGCATTTCGAGAGGGCAATGTCATTGATCTTGGACCGGTGCAGCTCCAAGTCGTCGAAGCGTGTAGCGGGATTCGATACCTTCTTCCACTGACTTCTCTCGCGCTGCTCTGCGCGTATTTGTTCAAAGATCGGATGTGGAAACGCGTGGTCCTCGTGCTGTCAGCCATCCCGATTTCCATCCTGATTAATGGCTTTCGAATCGGCATGATTGGGGTTTTAGTCGAACTCTACGGGAAGGGAGCTGCGGAAGGTTTTTACCATCTCTTTGAGGGATGGGTGATCTTCATGGTGAGCCTCGGACTGTTGATCCTCGAAATGGAACTGTTGGGAAGAGTTGGGACATCAAGAGTCGGGAAGCCATTCCTTGAACAATTTACCTGGAGAGAGCAATCAGAAGATAACACCCATCCAACCGTGCCCAGCGTTCCATGCCGAATGCGATTGGCTTCGGGCCGAGCCTATCTGTGTAGTGTAGCCTTGCTCGCGCCATTTACCCTTTTCTCGACTGCGGTTGTGGATCGCGAAGAAATGGCTCCTCCTCGAACGGCATTCGTTGACTTTCCAATGCGGATCAATGGGTGGCAAGGAGCGACATTTCCTCTTGAGCCACAATACATCGATGCACTTCGGTTCGACGATTACGTCCTGGCGGATTTCCAATCGGATAATAAGCAGCCGGTGAATTTCTACGCTACCTACTACCAATCACAACGAAAGGGGCAATCGGCGCATTCGCCTCAAAGCTGTCTGCCGGGTGGGGGATGGGAGATCGCGTCTCTGACGCAACGGGACCTGCCGATGTCGCAGGGCATGATGCAGACGCTTAGGGTCAATCGGGTGGTCATTCAGAAGGGGGATCAGAAGCAAATCGTTTTGTACTGGTTCAAGCAACGCGAGCGATATCTCACTAATGAATACCTGGTTAAGGTCTACTTATTGTGGGATGCTTTTTCTCGGCAACGGACTGACGGGGCTCTTGTGAGATTGGCCTCGTTGGTTGGTCCGGGGGAATCTGAGTCCACAGTTGACCAACGACTTCAGGAGTTCGCGGTTGTAGCAGGGCGGGAATTGACGAGGTTTGTGCCAGACTGAATAGCTGTGAGTGAGGCGCTGAGAGTGTATATATGGTGAACGAGCTATTTTTTAGTTCCATGACCGCCTTGCTTGTGTGCATGGCGCTAATCCCGCTGCTGCGGCTTATGGCGGTGCGGTGGCAGATCATGGATCAGCCTGGGGGTCGGAAAGTTCACGAACATCCAGTTCCACGAATTGGCGGGATTGCTTTCGCCGTCGGCGCCTGCGCGTCGATCGCCTGGTGGGGCGAAAAGGATGCGGTCACGCTGTCTGTTCTGCTGGGCTGTGTGATTATTGTGGGGTTCGGAGTCTGGGACGACCGTGTCGATCTTGGCTATCGAAGCAAACTCGTTGGCCAGCTGTTCGCCGCCCTTGCCGTGGTGTTAGGTGGGGATATCTGGTTTACCACTCTTCCGTTTCTCCCTGATGTGGAGGTGCCGGCATGGGCCGGGATGTGTGTCACCGTTCTGTTTCTTGTCGGTGTCTCCAACGCTGTCAATCTGACGGATGGGTTGGATGGGTTAGCTGGCGGGCTGTCGTTCCTTACTCTATCTGGGATTGCCTATTTAGCCTATCTTTCCAATGACTCGACCGTCTTGTTCTTGACGGTGCCGTTTCTGGGTGGGCTTTTGGGGTTCTTACGCTACAACACCTATCCGGCTCGCATTTTTATGGGAGATGGCGGCAGCCAATTGTTGGGCTTTATCATGGGCGTGCTGGCCGTTCTGTTGACGGATTCGTCACATGGTCCGTTCACTCCCAGCCTTACATTCTTTCTGTTGGGGTTGCCGTTTCTGGACACGCTTGGTGTGACAGGGCAGCGGTTGGCAGAAGGCCGTTCTCCATTTGTCGGCGACCGGGCGCACATTCACCATAAACTGCTTCGATTTGGATTTACCCACTATGAGGCCGTGACCGTCATCTACGTGATCCAGGCAAGCATGTTGAGCTTGGCCTATGTCCTACGGTGGCAGTCTGAGCTGGTTATTCTACTACTCTATCTTACGATTTCGGGATCGGTCTTGATGCTCTTCATCGCAGCAGGGCGAGGACTGCTACCCAATCTCACGGCGCAAAGTGGTCATTTCCTCTCGAATGTAGCCGTGAGGCGAGTGATGAGTGGTCGATGGCTGACGGATCTGCCTATGCAGTTTCTGGCCGTGACGGTGCCATGTTTCCTCATTGCGCTGGTATTTGTGCCATCGAATGTGCCTGCCGATGTCGGGTATCTCTCGATCATCATTTTTGGGATTGTGTTACTCGGCCTCTCGTTCTCTCCTCGGATTGCGCCGTACTTTGTTCGTGGTGGGCTCTATGTTGGGACGACCTTCCTCCTCTATGTCTGTGAAGCGTCACGATATCGATCTGTGTCCTCTGTCGCGATGCTCCACAACGCATTCTTTGTCGTGGTTGCCGTAATGGTCATCTTGAGTCTCCGGTTCAATGAGGAGAACCGCTTTCAAACCACACCGCTCGATTATCTGATGGTATTCTTAGCGGTGACCTTCCCGCTCCTTCCCGAAGTGAGCACCGATATTGCGCATCTGGGTATCTTTGCCGCCAAGCTGATGGTGCTCTTCTTTTCTTTTGAGTTGCTGCTTCATGCTTTTGCCAACCGTGTCCGACAGCTTGGCCTTGTATCGCTCTGGATTCTGTTCGGGCTGGGAATTCGGATTTTGTTGTAGCAAGACGGGTTACGTAATAACCTAGGCTTATGAATGTACCCTTTATGTACAGCAGTAGTCGGGAGATGTCTAGCATGCGTGTGATGAGCGGGATCGTTCTTCTGGCCGCCGTCACACTGACGGCGTGCGGTGGTCCTGAGGAAAGAAAAGCAAAGTACTTTGCCAAGGCGAATGAGTACATAGACGCAGCCAACTATCCCAAGGCACGGGTCGCCCTGAGAAACGTGCTGAAGATCGATCCCAAAGACGCGGAAGCTTACTATCTCTTTGCTCAAGTCGAAGAAAAAGAGAAAAACTGGCGCAATGCCGTTCAGCTGTATCAGGAGGCTGTGCGCCTGGTCCCCGATCATGCGGCCGCTCTTATTACTCTAGCGAAGTACTATCTTGAAGCGAGACTGACGGAGCAGGTGGTTCAAGCAGCGGACACGGTGCTCAAAAAAGATCCTCGCCATCCGCAGGCCAGTGCGCTGAAAATTGCGGCACAGGTTGTAACGGAAGCAGCCATTCCTTCAGTCATCCCCAAGGCAGAAGCACTGGCGCAGGAGTTTCCAACAGAACCAGACGTGGCCATCCTACTCGCGGCATTGTACGGCCAGCAACGGCGCTATCGGGAAGCGGAGACGACGTTGAAGCGCGCCCTCGAATCTCATCCGAGGGATTTGGATGTTTTGAATAATTTGAGCAGAATCTTGACGCAAGCCAACAATATGACCGGTGCCGAGGCTGTTATGCGGTTGATAGTCGCGGCTGAACCAACATCCTTTGATCATCGGGTGAGGCTTGCCCGCTTCTATGTCGCACAGGGGGCGCAGAATAAAGCGGAAGCTGTGTTGCGAGAGGCGATCGCACTGGATCCGAACAGCGAACAGCGCCGTCTCATGCTCGCGGAGTTGTTTGTGAACACAAAAGATATGGCCACTGCTGAACAGGTGCTTCTTGATGCGGCGGCGCAAATTCCGCATTCAACCCACATTCAGTTCGGGCTCAGTGCGCTCTACAGAAAGAGCGGACAGGACCTCAAGGCTCGTCAGCGCTACGCGCTATTGGTCGAGGAGTACACAGACAAACCTGTTGGTCTGGAAGCCAAGGTCAAACTGGCCGAGATGGATTTTGTGGAGGGAAAGCAGGTAGATGCGGAGCGTCACGTGCAGGAGGTATTGAAGGCCAATCCTCGCTCATCGGACGGACTGATTCTTACGGGACGTATGGCATTGGCCAGACGAAACGGAAAAGAGGCGGTGCAGGCATTGCGCACCGTTCTGCACGATCAGCCGGAGTTGGCCACCATCCATTATCTTCTCGGTCAAGCCTATCAGCTGACAGGAGACACTACTCTTGCGAAAGAAAGTTTTGAGCGAGCGGTCGTTCTGTATCCGGACCAGGTGGATGCGAAACGGTCTCTCGCCGTTCTTGAAAGCAAGAGCGGCCGTTACCAACAGGCGCGTATTCGTCTCGACGACTTGCTGAAACAGCGTCCCGATGATGTGATCGCTCTTGATATGCTGATGACATTGGATCTGGTGACGAAGAACTGGCAGGGGGCGGAACAGACGCTGAGACGGCTTCGCCAGGTCTCCACCGGCAATAATTCCATGGCTTTATTAGCCGAAGGGCGGTTTTATGAGGCCCAGCGCCGTCTGATCGAGGCGAGTCGAGTCTACGAGCGTGCAACGGCACTGGCTCCGAACGAACCGGATCCGCTGTTGTCTCTTGTGAAGGTGGAGGTGGCCCTGGGGCAAACCCAACAGTCCAGAACTCGCCTGGAAACCCTGCTTCTTTCTCACAAGGACCATCCATTTGCGCATGGATTGCTGGGGGAGGTCTTGTCTCTCACACGAGAGTATGAAGAGGCCGGCCTCCACTATCGTGAGGCCGTGCGATTGAATCCAAAGTGGATGATGCCTTGGCTCAACTGGGCCACGTTGTCCTTGTCCCAGAAGAAACCGGATGTTGCCGTACAGGTTCTCCAAGAAGGGCTCAAGGCCAACCCTGAGAGTGAGGAATTGCACATGTTGTTGGCTTCTGCACACTCCGAGCAAGGGCAGATCGATCTCGCGATGGTCGCCTATGAGACGACCTTGCGGCTGAATCCTCGAAACCTACTGGCGGCGAATAACCTGGCAGTCCTTCTCGTGGACTACAAGCGTGATCCATCGAGTTTACAGAGGGCCTTCGCGCTCAGTCGAGATTTTGAGAAAGACGCGCCGCATCCGTTCTTTATCGATACGCTCGGCTGGGTGCGATTCAAGATGGGGCAACAGGAAGAGGCGATTCGCTTGATGAAGCAAGCTGTCAGCAAATCTCCGGACATGTCTGTCCTGAACTATCATCTGGGGATCGCATGTTTTCAGTCCGGACTACGCGCCGAGGCCCGTGTCTATCTGTCGAAGGCGCTCAAGAATGCCGATCCGTTCGAAGGGCGGCAAGAGGCCGAGCAGGTTCTCGCGCAAATAAGGGGGTAAGGAAAGTCCATGATTTGTGCTATTCGATCGATGATGGGCGTTGTGCTCATGGCGACGGTGGCGGCGGGGGCAGATGCGCTTCTTTATGCGGGTGATGCAGGGACTTTCGAGATTGTGGCGAAAGTCGATCCGGGATACCGCCTAGGTGCCGAGGATACTCTGCTGGTATCTGTGTGGAAGGATGAACAGCTCACGCGTGAAGTCGTGGTCCGTCCTGATGGAATGTTTTCGTTTCCCCTCGTCGGCGATATCCAAGCCGAGGAGCGAACGGTCGAGGACATTCGTAGCGATCTCGTGAAACGGCTGACAAAGTATATTCCAAATCCCAATGTGTCCATCGCGGTCACGAAAGTCATCAGTTACAAGGTCTACGTCGTCGGGCGAGTGAATAAGCCGGGTGAGTATGTGGTCGGCCATTACACCGATGTGCTGCAGGCGCTCAGTCTTGCCGGTGGACTCACTCCGTTTGCTGCGGAAAACGAGATTAAGGTCATGCGTCGAGTGAGAGGGGAACAATCTGCCATTCCCTTTCGCTATGGGGATGTGCGGAAAGGCAGAGATCTGGAGCAGAATATCATTCTCCAGCGGGGTGACGTCGTCATGGTGCCCTGACCGACGCCACGTCTATGCCACCGAGTTGCAAGGGAAGAGGTCATGGGTGGAGTCGAAGCGATATTGTCTATTGTGTTCTCGTGGCGGTGCTCATGACGGCCAATATGGCGCCGAAAAGCGAGGCTGCTGAATGGGCGTTGGCACCTTCTCTCGGCGTGAAAGGCACGTATAACAGCAACTTGCTGTTGACCCCATTGCCTCATCACGAAACCTATGGGTATTGGGTGACACCGGCAACGGAGTTGGCCGGCAAGACCGAACGGCTTGAGGTCAACAGCCGGATTGCTGCGGATGTCGTGGGGTATTTCGGCGGGGAGGACCGGCAGTTCACAAATGTCTTCGCCCCGTTGTCCGTACGGTATAAGACCGAGAATGATCTCTTCGGGTTCACCGGCGGCTTCACTCGTGACAATACGTTGCTGAGCGAATTGCAAGAGACCGGAGTCGTCCTGCAGTTCGCTCAGCGCAATCAGTGGACATTGAACCCGACCTGGACAAGAAAGTTGACCGAAAAGCTGGCATTGCAATCGAGCGCACAGTTTTCCGATACCACGTATGAGACTGCCAGGTTGGTTGACTATCGATTAATGGGTGGTTCAGGCGGACTTCAGTATCAACTGAGTGAGCGGGATCAAATCCAATTGCTGGGGTCGCATACGGACTTCCGCACAACCGATTCACCGTTTGGGTTTCAAGCTAGTTTTCCAGGAGTCAATATGAGCCTGACACATGCCTTCTCTGAATCGCTGACAGGAACTATCAACGGTGGTCCGAGATTCTTGTCTTCCACCTCGCAGGCTCCGCTTGGTGCTGTCACGGCCCGTGATACGGTCTGGTTGGCAGGAGCGAGCATGACAAAGAATTGGGAGAGGGCCAGGCTGCATGTGTCTTTTTCACGAGACCTTGCTCCCAGCGGATTCGGGTTATTGATTCAGACTAATCGCGGCGAGATCGCTGGTTCCTATGAGCTTTCAGAAACTTTGACTGGTTCCCTGAATGTGGTTGGAATTCTCACGTCCGGCAAGAGCAGCGCGGCCATTGGCGGAGTCTTTCCAGATGGTCGCTATGTTAGCCTGACGCCGAAGCTCTCCTGGAAGTTTCTCGAATGGTGGCAGGCGGAGGTGTCCTACATGTACCGATGGCGCGATGTCGACACCGCCGCAGATTCAGCCGAGTCCCATGCGACGACGTTCATGGTGACCTACCATCCACCCAAACTTTCATTTTCTCACTAAGACCATGGCACAGGCACTGCAAGCATCCGGATCGACCATGAGCATGAAGGACTATCTCGAGGCCTTTCATCGCCGCCGGAAACTTATCCTTCTTACTGGTATGGGGCTCTTGACCCTGTCCCTGACGCTCGCATTTCTGTGGCCGCCGACCTATAAGTCGACGGCCACCATCCTAATTGAGGAGCAGGAGATTCCTTCCGACCTCGTACGTTCGACCATCACCAGTTATGCCGATCAGCGGATCGAGACTATCAAGCAACAGGTGATGAGCCGCACTACCCTCTGGAAAGTGGTTGAACAATTTAATCTCTACGAAGATCTGCGGAAGAACAGTCCGGCCGAGGAAATCGTCAAACGCTTTATCAAGGATATCGAGGTAGAAGTGATTAGTGCCGATGTTGTGGATAAGCGCACGCAGCATGCGACCAAGGCGACCATTGCCTTTATGGTGGCGTATCAAAACCGATCTCCAGAGGTGGCTCAGAAGGTGGCGAATGAGCTGACCAGCTTGTTTTTGGGGGAAAACTTAAAGAGTCGCGAGCGGCAAGCACAGGAGGCGACGTCATTTCTTCAGCAGGAAGCGGACAATCTTGCGCGGCATATCGGTGCAATCGATGAAAAAATTGCGTCGTTTAAACATCGAGTAGGCGGAGCACTTCCTGAGCTGATGCCGCTCAATCAGCAGATGATGAATCAAGCTGAGCGAGAGTTGATGGACATTGATCAACAGATTCGAGGCCATGAAGAGCGCAAAAGCTATCTCGAAGGAGAATTGGCGACGATCAAACCGAACACGCCGATTTTATCCGTCACGGGGGAGCGCATTTTGGACTCCTCCGAACGCCTACGGGCGCTTCGGGCTGAATTTGCCGGAGTCGCCGCCAATCTGTCGTCAGACCATCCCGATATGATGAAGATGAAACAAGAGATTGATGCCTTGGAGAAAGAGAGCGGGCAGGTCCCTGATGCGGCGGAGGTCTCCAAGCGCCTTCTCGACGCCCGTGCCGCTCTCGTGACTGACAGGGAACGGCTGGGAAGCGAGCATCCTGATATTCTTCAAGCGCAGAGGAAAATTATCGCGCTCGAACAGGAAGCGGGTCGGCTCAGGGCTGTACCGATTAAGCCCATGACTCAGAGACCTGAAAATCCGGCCTATATCAATCTTCAAGCCCAGCTGAATTCCGCAACCTCTTCGTTGGAAGCCCTTCGCAAGACTCGTGTGGATGTGAAACGCCGACTTCAGGAGTATGCGACGCGTCTGGAACGGGCTCCGGAGATTGAACCGGAGTACTTGGTGCTGACGCGAGATCGCGATACATCGGGTCAAAAGTATCAAGAAATCCGTTCTCGTTTATTGGAAGCAAAGGTGTCGGAAGGTTTGGAGGTTCAGCGAAAAGGCGAGCGGTTTTCGCTGATCGATCCACCCAGTCTGCCTGAAAAGCCGTATAAGCCGAATCGTATGGCCATCGTCCTCCTTGGCTGCATTCTTGCCGTAGGCAGCGGCGTGGGCCTGGGGGCGGCGGCCGAGTCACTCGACCATTCAATCAGGACGCCCGATCAGCTCGTCGCCTTGACGCAGCATTTCCCCTTGGCTGTGATTCCGTTCATGCCGAACGAGGATGATGTCTCCTACGCGCGGCTTCGACGTCGGGTGGTGCAAACGGCTGGGGTAGGCGCCGTTGCGACAGTCCTTGTCGTGTTACATGTGTTTATCGTGCCGTTGGATGTTTTATGGTTTACCGCTCTGCGGCGGTTTGGTGTGGAGTAAGGTAATCGATTAATATGAATCGAATTCGGACCGCGCTTGAACTGTACAAGGATTTGCAAGGCTCTTCTTCCCATGGGGAGAGCCCGAAGAAGACTACTCACTCGGTGCCGCCGCCGATCACCTATACCAAGACCAGATCGTTGAACATTCCGCATGCTGCGCTGCACAAACATCGCGTCATGGCGGCGCACAACAACGGACCGTTCGTCGATGCGTACAAAATTCTTCGAACGCAAGTCACGCAGCGATTGCGAGAGAATGGCTGGAATGTGGTGGGGGTGACGAGTCCTGGGTACGGCGAGGGCAAGACACTGACGGCCGTCAATTTGGCCGTGAGTCTTGCCATGGAAACAACACAGACGGTGCTTCTCGTCGATTCTGATTTGCAGGACCCCACGGTACATGAGGTATTCGGCTTGACCGACTGTCTTGGTCTTGCCGATTATTTGTTGGACGATCAGCCGGTTGAGGATCTCCTGCTTCATCCAGGAATAGGGCGATTCGTCCTGTTGCCAGGGGGGCGGCCGATCTCCAGCTCCACTGAAATTTTGACCTCACCGAAAATGGTGGCGCTTGTTGAAGAGTTGAAGCATCGGTATCCTTCTCGAGTCGTCATCTTCGATCTCCCTCCGTTGCTCCATACGGCGGATGTCTTAGCCTTTTCCCCCTACACGGATGCGCTGCTGATGGTGGTGGAGGAGGGGAAGACGACGGGCGAAGAACTGCAGCGGGCCCTGGCGCTGCTTAAGAATTCACGTCCTGTTCTGGGAACGGTGTTAAACAAGGCAGGGCGATCGTCTCTGACTCTTGCGCAGATGAAGACTATGGTGGCCACGTAGCCCGTGAGATCGGCCATCGGATGGCGCACCCATGTATGAAGCATTCTATCGATTCAAGGCTAAGCCGTTCGCGCTCTTGCCGGACAGCAGTTTTCTGTACCATGGCTCGGAGCACCAAGCCGCGTATAGCTTGTTGGAATACGGGATTCTGAGTCAGGCGCCGTTTATGGTGTTGACAGGCGATCCCGGCATGGGGAAGACATCCTTGCTTCAGAAGCTCATCGCTGAGCATGGCAGTAAACATAAAATCGGGCTGGTCACCAATGCTCGTTACGATATCGAGCAGCTCTTGCCGTGGATTCTGTTGTCTCTTGGGTTAAGTACTAAGCGGCTTGATCCGATCGAAGCCTACCATCTGTTTTCAGAGTTTCTGTCTCAAGAAGCGAAGCGCTCGCGACGGGTGATTCTCATCGTTGATGAAGCGCAAAGTCTGGGGGCTGAGTTGCTCGAGGAACTGCGGCTGTTGTCCAACATGAACGACGGCAAGACCTTGAAGCTGCAGATCATCCTCTCAGGCCAGCCCGATCTCCACACACTGCTCCGGCGCATCGACATGACGCAATTCGCGCAGCGGATCGTTGTCGACTATCATCTGAAACCGCTCTCGGAAAGTGATACCGCCCATTGTATTCGCCATCGACTGCGAGTTGCCGGTGGATCGCCGTCTCTCTTTACGAACAAGGCTTGTGCGTTGGTGCATCGATTGAGTCGAGGGAATCCGAGACTGATCAATCAAGTCTCCGATATCGCCTTGACCTATGGGTATGCCGAACAGGTGAGAATCATTACCTCCAAGTTGGTGGCCCAAGCTGCTCTTGATCGAAGCAAGGGTGGAATCCTTCCCCTGGCCGAGCAAGAGGAGTTGGTCGGAATCGCGGCGGCTCCTGACGATCCCGCGGAACTGGATGATCCTATTCCAAACTCAGGGCTGAACGTGGCCGTTAAATCGGCTGAGGCTCAGTCGATGAGCCCTCCAGAGGATGACTATGCGCGAGCGATGGATTGTAAAGAACAAGGGCGATTGGAAGAGGCGGTGGAGTTGTTTCATTCGGCGGCCAGGGACAAGTTCATGTGGTTCAAGGCCTATTCACAAGTCGGATTGTGTTACGTCAAGATGAAAGAACACCATGCGGCGATACAGGCATTCCGCACTGCGCTGGACGATCACAGAGCCCCACAGCAGGATATGCTTGATGTGCTCTATGTCTTGGGACGCAGTCTCGAGTCCATCGGGAAGGCCGGCCAAGCGTTAGAGGTGTACCATCGAATCAATCAGGTGGCCCCAGCGTATCGAGATGTCACGAGCCGGTTGCGAGAAGCGCAGTCGCCCCGGAAACAGTCAAGTCCAAAAGTGAAGTCCGCCACGGAACAGCACTCGTGGATGACCGGTCTGGCAGATACTGTCCAACGCTTTTTTATTGGCGGCAGGAAGTAGGCGTCCCTTTCTTTCTTCTACATGATACGATTTCTGTCTTGATTGATGGGTGTCGGCGGGAGTTGGGAAGAGTAACGAGAGAGTCATGTCAGATCTGGTTAAGGACGCGTCCAATCCTGAAGTGAGCCCAGCAGAGCGCTATGAGCGGGGAGTCGCGCTCAAAAACGCCGGACTGCATAAAGCCGCCATCGATCAGTTTGAGATGGCTGCCGCCGATATATCATTGGCCGTGAAAGCTAATGCGCAGATCGGGCTCTGTTATAAGTTATCCGGGCGATATGAGGAGGCTGTCCTGGCGTTTCAGAAGGCGCTCAAATCCACACCGGCCTCATCGAAGGAGACCGTTCAGATACTTTATGTTCTCGGTCGAACCCTGGAATCGTTGGGTCGGGTCGCAGAAACGCTCGAAGCCTATCGCTGGATCAGACGGGAAGATCCAGCCTATCGTGATGTGGCTGAACGTATCGAGCAGCTCAGCGCTCGCCGCCCGACAGTGGCCACGAAAAAGAGCTAGTTCGAGGCAGCAGTTACGTGGACAATGAGGGGACTCGCAATTCGTATCCAAACCCTTGCCGCCGCAGGCAGATGAGTTCTCGTCGACTGAGTTCATCCACTAGCGAGAACACCTGATTCCAGGTGAACTCGGGAAGATATGCTATGACTTCCTCAAGTTGGATCTGTCGCCGCTCTTGGACGATAGCCAGTAGTTTCACTGCAGCCTGTTGAGTCATCGACATCCTCCCTGGTTACGCAGATGATCGTGAACGAAATCATGAGGCTCTGCCCTCAAGGCCGGACTCCACCGAACGGCCATAACGCGAACGATTCCCAGCACCAACACAATGCCGCAGAGTGCCGTCAGCGATTGCCAGTCTCCCCCTTTGAACCACTGGGAAATCACTTCCGTCAGCATGACGACCAGAATCGTATCGACAATGAATGTCACCTTGACGCGACCTTCCCGAAAGTAGGTCACCGTCGTTTTGAATACTTCGACAATGGCTAGCAAGATGAGTGTATTGACGATAACTTGCCGCAATACGACTTCGGCCGAGTGATCGAGGAGCAAGCGGATATCCCAAAACGTTTTGAGCGTACCTCCGGTCAGGGCGGTCAGGAGCGTCAGAATCACGAGGCTGAGCACTCCCTTCATGGCCAAGCTCCATACATCGAGAGGATCGAGATGAGCGGCCCGACGCCAGAGAACCCCGCTATCAAACAGACGAAGTGCTTCGAGTGCTGGCATAGTCTTCTTCCTTTCCGCTGTATCTGCTTCGGAAAATATCCGGCCATCGTTCCAGAACGGTCACGAAGAGGTTAAACTTGTGTTAACTGCCTAGTTGCGGTGTGGTAGGCTCACTCCTATACGGAGGTCATATGGACTGTATTCTGATTCGCCATGGCATTGCGGTAGAACCCGACGAGTGGGAAGGGGCAGAAGAGAATCGTCCGCTGACGGAGAAAGGGAAAAAGCGTGTCAAGCAGGCCGCTGCCGGGATCGCTGCACTCGACTGTAAGCCGACCCGTCTGTTTACGAGCCCGTTCGTGCGGGCCTACGATACGGCGAGAATCCTGCGTACGGTCGTCTGTCCGGTTCTGAAGGTCGAGACACGGGAAGAGTTGGCCGTTGGAGCGAAGCCGGAGCAGCTGGTCGCACTTCTCAACACGCTTCCCTCGGACTCGATAGTAATCTGTGTGGGACATGAGCCTCAGCTAGGTGAAGTGGTGAGCCTGTTGCTCTGTGGGAAAGTTCTTCCCAACTTTCCGTTCAAGAAATCTGGCGCTGCATGCATTGAGGCAGAGGGCATCATCAAGCCGAATCAGGGGCGGTTGTGCTGGTGGTTGCCACCGATGCAGCTGCGGGTCTTGGGCAAGCGAACGCGGACAGAGAAACAGGATGAATTGTCTTAGGACGGGACTGCTTTCGTACCGATGGGAGGCTTGTGGTTTTGTAACACCGGGAGAATATACCCTCGAAGCTCGTTCTGGATCTCTTCGGGAGACTTTCGCGCGTCGACGACGTTGAAGCGAAATTCCAGGGCCATCTTGTCGAACTCTCCGATCAGCAGCGATTGGTATTTCTTGAAACTATCATACAGGTCCCCTCCGAGACGGAGATCCATACCGGATTCCCAGTAGTTCATTCCGGTGGTTTCGATGACTCGAAGCGCCAGAGTCTCGACGTCAATACGGAGGTAACATACGAGGTCGGGAATCAGCGCAAACCCAAATACGTCACGGATCCATTTCCGATCGGCGCTCCGCACAAAATCGCGGGCGAGCGCCGTATAGATATAGCGATCCGCCAGGACGACGAACCCTGATCGAAGAGCCGGAATGATCTGATGTTCGAGGCGGTCGGCAAAATCCGTGGCATAGAGGAGACTGAGCGACCATCGGTCAAGAATATTGCCGGCCTTCGCCACTTCGATCGTCTTGGACATGAGGTTAGAGCGGGTCCACCCGGTCGTCATCACCCCGTATCCCTGGACCTCCAGCCATTCTTGCAACATCTCAAGGTGGGTCGTTCGACCGACTCCGTCGGTTCCTTCGATGGCGATCAACTTGCCTTTGAGATCACTCGGATCTAGGTACTTCAAACCGTCGCCAAAAAAGTGTGCGTCGGCCATAGGTGCCTCGTCTTGGTTTATAGCCACGGAGTGCCTCTTCCACGAGCGCCCGCATTTGCTCTTGCTGAGTCTCAATTTCCAACGTCGCATCCATCGTCAAGAGACCATATTCCTCGACGATCTTGTCGTATTCCGCGAGGATCCGCGATTGAAAGAGTCGGAAGCTTTCAGTCACGTCGGGGCTCAGGTCCATGTCCATGCCGGCTTCATAATATTTGAACTGACCGCGTGTGCCTCGCAGAAGTCGAGAGATGGCGACTTCGATAGGGACCTTGAAATAAAACGCCATATCAGGCCGGATCGCAAACGCGTAGAGCTTTCGAACCCACTCGTTCGCCACGCCGCGCACGACGTCGCGTGCAAATGCCGTGTAGATGTAGCGATCGGCGAGGACGATCATGCCGGCCTTCAAGGGAGGAAGAATCTGATGATACAGACGGCTGGCAAAGTCCGTGGCATGCAACAGACTGAACGTCGTCGGGGTGAGGCTCTTCGACTTTTTCCCTCGTTTCGTGGTTTCCTTTACAAGCTCAGAGGAGTTCCATTCGGTAAAGAACACCTTGTGGCCTTTGGACTCAAGCCATTTATGCAGCAGTTGGAGTTGGGTGCTTTTGCCTGACCCATCGATGCCTTCGACGATGATCAGCTTTCCTGGATGGGGATGAGGGGCTGTCTTGAGTATGTGGGATTCGCTCATGAGGTCTTGGTTTCCAGCGGCACTCCGGAAAATTGAACCCGTCGGCGGAATACTTGCTCGAAGAGGTCGGCTCTGCTTTTCGCGGCCCACAACTCCATCTCCGTGTCCCCGGCCAGCTGAACCTCGATCGTGATCTGCTTTCCCAACTTGATGTGCACGGCTTGAACAAGCGAGAAATGCGTTCGATCGAGCCCGTCGGCGATCCGTAACAATGAGGCCAGGATCTTGACCACACGTTGCAAGCGTGGTGTCAGACGGTTGAATTCTTCATGTTTCAGCGCCGGTACGGACCGCCGGTGGTAGCGGGCGACGGTGGCGACCACATCAATATCCTCGGCCGTCAATCCCCCTAGGTCGCTATGCTTGATCAGGTAGTACGCATGTTTGTGATGCTGTCTCGGATTGATGAGGTACCCGACATCATGCAAGATGGCGGCGTACTCCAACCAGGTGCGCTCTTGATGGCCTAAATGATGTTCTCTCTTCGTTTGATCGAACAGACTCAGTGCCAAGCTGGCCACATGCAGTGAGTGACTTTCTGGTGCCTGGCAGCGTCGGGCAAGGCCGATCACGTTGCGACGGCGAACGTCGGGAATATCCTGTTCGGCTTTCAGCCCCTCTCGGTGCCGTACGATAAAATCGTAGATCACACCCTCACGAATGGCCTTGTCGCACAGCGTGATTGCGTGAAGGCCCGACAGCTCCAACAGACATCGGAGTACCACGGTCGCCGGCAAGAGTGTGTCGATCCGCTTTGGGTCCAGGCCGGGAATAGCCAGGCGAGCCTTCACCGATGATTGAGCCAACTCCGCTTCGAGGCTGCGGATATCCTTTAATGACACGGTCGCAAGATTCAGCTGAGGCAACGGTCGGCCGGTATGACGGAGATGGATGACCTCACCAACATTTCCCGCCATGCCGGAGGTGGCGACCAAGGAGTGGAACTTCTTCATCTTGAAGCATCCGAGCGCATCCCGTAGTTCTGTGAGCACGATCTGCTTGAGGGCGCGCATCATCGGTTCCGACGGAGGTGTCTTGGGAAGGCATTGCTCCGCTAAACGGATCGCTCCCAGTTTGAGACTCTTCCCGTGGATCAGGCCGTCTCGATTCCCCACGATCAATTCGACAGAACCGCCACCGATGTCGACGACGAGTGTCGGTCCGTCCGGGAGGGCGATACTGTGCTTGACTCCCAGGAAAATCAGCCGGGCTTCTTCCGTCCCACTGATCACCTTGACCCTTAGTCCCGTCTGCTCCATGAGCAAGGAGACGAAATCACCGCCGTTTTGAGCTTCGCGCACGGCACTGGTTGCGACGGCGACAATCCGGTCGAAGCCTTTGTTACGGGCCAGCGTGACCAACGTTTTGAGGACGTCCAGGGCTCGGGACATGGCTTCGTCCGACAGCCGCTTGGTGGCAAAGACGCCGTTGCCCAGCCGCGTCATGTCCTTAAAGCGATCGAGTATCTTAAAACTGGCATCGGGGAGAATTTCAGCCAGCACCATATGAATCGAGTTGGTCCCAATGTCGATGACGGCGAGCTTAGACACAGAAGGTTCCTACGATGGAAGAATCGTTGGACCTTAATGAAAGCGAAGGCGCCTGTCAACAATCAGCGTGTAAACTGTGTGTGACAGGCATAGGCCAGAAGGAGAGCTGGCGGAGTGGGATATGCCTATTCGTTGACGACGAAATGGACACTCCTGTTTCTCCGCCTGCAATCGTCGGAATACTCAAAACACAGTGGACGATCTTTTCCGTAACTCGTTGTCGTGACATCGATGGAGAGCCCCAGTTCCCGAAGGTAGGACTGTACATTGCGTGCTCGGCGTTCGCCCAGCACGAGATTATACGCCGATGTGCCGAAGTCATCGCCGCGCCCTTCCAAAAGGAGGCGGGTCGCTCGGTCGTGCTGCAGGTGTTTGGCGTCAGCGTCCAAGGCACGCATCGCCTCCATCCTGAGTGTGTCTTGATCAAAGTCGAATAGGACGTCACCAAATGTCTCATGGGCCAGGCCGTTCGCGTTTCGAGCGAAAAGCTCAGACTGCATGGCCGGGCTGGTTCGGGAGTCGGTCAGGTGTCTGTCGTCAGGGGGTATCTCTTTGATCACGGGCTCCTTGATCAGTTCTGCTTGAGCCTGCCCCTCTTGCCCCGATTCGGATCCCCACCACCATTTTGCCGCGCACCCCTGGAGTAGGAGCATGACGAGGACGAACGCGCTTGATGCCATGACACTGCGAACCTGTCTCATAGATCCTCCTCCTCAGGAAGGATGAGCCGATTGTTACCGAGGCAGCGTCAGTGCCGCTTCATAGATCGGCTGGGTATCTCTGATCGGTTCCCATCTCAAGATCGCCAATGCATCCTCAACGTACTTCGGCGTCCGCATACCGTTCAACACGCAGGTCACTCCCGGCGTACTCGTGAGGAGCCACAACATTTTTTGGGAGAGCGATGCGGTGCGGTGTGAGGCTGGCAACAGAGGGTCGATCGTTCGCGCGACTCGTTCTGTCTGCGCGTGGCTCCTCAAGATCGCTTCGCGCCGGAATCCACGCAGCAGCGTCAGGAGTTCAGGAATATATCGTTGACGCCAGCGTTCCCATTGTTCGGCTCCATCTCCGGAAAGCTGGCGCGCGAGCAGCTGTAAGACGTGGTTGATCTGTGGAGCGATCATGTGGTGTTCAATCTGTTCCCAATGTTCGAGCCCCTGTATCTGCGGATGAATGCGGTGCAGTTCGGCTGACCAATTGAAGTAGTCGGCCGGCGCCGTCCCGGTTCCGGACGAGGGGATGTTGGGTGCGAGAGAAGTCCGGTACTCCTGTTCGAGTGTACCCACCGTGCTCAGCTGTTGATCGATGTCGATGGGCGGATCTTCGAGCGGGAGATTTGCCAGCCGCAACATCCTGTTTGGAGTCACCATGGCATTCAACGGCCGGTTCACGAACACCGCGATTTTGTTCTGGCTTGCATAGTCAAGCACGGTCTGAAGTTGAGCCTGGCCGGTGTTGGCCGTCCTGGCGGCGCCGGCCTCGAGAAGATTCATCGGACATTGAAGCACTCGAAAATGATGGGCAGACGCACCCACGGATCGGGCTGCGGCTTCAGCGGCGTGCACCATATGCGCGAGCGAAGTCGATTCCGGATCGTCAGCCGCAGAGGTGACGGTGTTGGACGACACGCCATAGAAGCGGAGCCGTCCGGCCGAAACCTGTGTTTCAAAATAGGCAAAGGCTCGTTCAACTCGCGCATAGAACTCCCCGCGAAGCGCGGTGAGATCAGTTGGACCACGATGCCTCGATTCCGAAAGGAAATATTCAGGATTATGCAGAAGGCAGCAATCGAGTGTCGCCAGCCCCAAACGATCGAGAGACAACGTCAGCTGGTCCGCCAAGAATTCAGGATGAATGCAATGACAGATACCCTCTCCGTACTTCACCAGGTCAGGGTAGGGGCGGCCGGATTTGTCCTTGGCTTCGGCAAGTTTGAGATTCTGCCCCTGGAGATACCCGATTTTGGAGACCACGATGATTTCCTCGCGGCGAACCTCACCCGAGGCAGCCAGCTCGGCCAGCACGGAACCGACCAATCGTTCGCTGTCGCCATCCGTGTAATTCGTCGAGGTGTCGATGAGATTGCAAGACGTTCGCAAGGCCTTTTTCAACGCGTCGCGGTAGTCGGCATGCTGCATATCGACGCGGTATGTTCCGAATCCAAGCCGTGTCGTGGTCAGCCCGGTCGACCCGAGCACTGTAAAGCCCTGTGCCAAGCCTGCGTCGCCGTCCCGCGCCATTGATCGCGACGCGTAGGCCGCCGTACCCTGCACCGTGGCGTGCCCTGGAAGGGTGATCCCTTGCAACAGCGTTGGTTCCCTTCCATGCTCCCTCGGCGCAGTCTGGTCAGCCTGCAACGCCTCCGAGACCACATGGGGATCGGTGATCGGTTGCCGGCAGGTGTAATTCCGACAGATGTACAGTGTCGGCTTGCCGGAAACGGCTGGACGGTCTCGCAAGAGTGGAAGCGAAGCGGGGTACCCTGGAGAACCCGTTGCCACGATGCGGTTGGGAAGATAACACTGTGCCACCGCCTCACGGATGGCGCGAAGGTCATCGTGCGACTCATGACCTACGAGGGCCAGTTCCACTGGTCCTTCGATCAGAAAATCGACCACGGCCAGACTCTTCGCGAAGGCGCGCGGATAGCGGGTCAGTTGCCGACCGTAGGCGCGTATGGCAGCGATGGCGGCGCGGCGCCAATCGTCACGATCAAAGTGGAAGGACAGTCGGGCCAATGCGGACGCGGCAACGGCGTTGGCGCTGGGTGTGGCTCCGTCCGTGCCATCCCGGTGTCGGAGAATGAGGGATTCATGGTGTGTCGCCGTCGTGAAAAACCCGCCTCGTTCATGGTCCATAAAGTCACTGATCAGGTACTCCGCCAGTCGTGCGGCTGCCTGGAGATATGATTCGGATGACCCAGCTTCATAGAGATCCAGCAATCCTTCTGTCAGATATGCGTAGTCTTCAAGATAGGCATCGAGATGGGCGCGATCGCCGCGCGAGGTGCGCAGTAGGCGGCCGTCCTGTTTGGTATGACTGTGGAGCAGAAAGTCAGCCGTCCGTTGTGCGCTCTCGAGATAGGCCGCGGTTCCGAAGACCCGGGCGGCCTCGGCCATGGCCGACAGCATCATGCCGTTCCACGAGGTGATCACCTTGTCATCCAGACCCGGGGGGACACGATGTCGGCGTGCTTCGTACAACAGGGGCTTCGCACGGGACGCGATTTCCATCAACTCGTCGGCGGTCAGATTCAGCTGCCTGGCCACGTCGTCGAGAGGTCGCAGCCGATTAGGGATGTTCGTATGTTCCCAATTGCCTGACTCCGTGATGTCGTAGAGTGCGCAGAACCGCCGTGCGTCCTCGTCGTTCTTAAGGACGTCCTGTACCTCGGCAGGGGTCCAAACAAAGAATTTTCCTTCGACGCCTTCGGAGTCGGCATCCGTCGACGAATAGAAGCCGCCTTCCGGTCCGGTCATTTCCCGGCAGACATAGTCGAGGACCTCGGCGGCCACCTGCCGATAGAGCGGCTTCTTGGTGACTTGATAGGCCTCAATGTGCACGCGGGCCAGGAGCGCGTTGTCATAAAGCATTTTTTCAAAATGCGGCACCAGCCACCGTGCGTCGGTCGAATAGCGTGCAAAGCCGCCGCCGATGTGGTCGTAGATCCCTCCGGCCGCCATCATGTCGAGGGTCTTGGTCACCATCGTGAGCGTATGGGGATTTCCCGAGCGTTGGTGACTCCGGAGTAAGAACGACAATCCCATCGCCGGGGGAAACTTGGGCGCCGTGCCGAACCCGCCGTGGGTTTCGTCGAAGTCCTCCGTGAATTGGACGACCGCTTCTTCAATCACCGATTCGCTGATGGAGATGGGGGAGGGGGGCTGTTTTAAACTTTGCAACTGGGCCGTCAGTTCTTTGGCCTGATCCTGGACTTCGGAGGGACGTGTCTCCCAATAGTCGGCAATCTTCTTCAGGACGGAGCCGAAGCCAGGCCGTCCCCACCGGTCTTCAGGAGGGAAATACGTGCCTGCAAAAAATGGCTCTTGCGCGGGTGTCAGAAACACCGTCATCGGCCAACCGCCCTGACCATGATTCATCGCGACTGTGGCGGCCATATAGATCTCATCGAGATCGGGCCGTTCTTCCCGGTCGACCTTGACGCAGACAAACCATCGATTCATGAGCTCCGCGATCGCCTCGTTCTCGAACGACTCCCGTTCCATGACATGGCACCAGTGGCAGGCGGAATAGCCGATCGAGAGCAGAATGGGACGATTCTTTGTCTTCGCTAACTGCAGCGCTTCCGGCCCCCAGGGATACCAATCGACGGGGTTATGTGCATGCTGAAGGAGGTAGGGACTGGTTTCATGGATTAGCCGGTTCGGGGGTCGTGTAGTGGTAGAGATTGACATGGGGGCACCCTAGCATCGTGGCGAGAACAGCGTCAACGGATTGAGGGGTGAGGCATGGGTGAGTGAGTACGGACGGGGTCTTATCGCGCTCTTGCCCTGCGTGGGAGTTATGATACGCTAGGCAACGGAGGCATTGCATGAGAGATATTGGCCCCTATTCGAACTACCGCTTGACGGTTCGCCTCGAACTCGCGAACAAGCCCGGCATCTTTGCCAGAGTGGCGGCGCTCTTGGCGGAAGAACAGGCCAATCTTGGCGCCGTAGATCTCGTGTCGGCGACCAAAACGCGTATGGTTCGAGATATGACCTTCGACGTGCAGAACGAGGAGCATGGTGAAAAAGTCGTCGCCAGGCTGGGCGAGCTGCCCGACGTGACCGTGCTATCGGCGTCCGATCGTATTTTCTTGCTGCATCTTGGGGGGAAGATTCGAGTTGAGGGGAAATATCCCATCCGTACCCGGAATGTCCTGTCGATGGTGTATACCCCGGGTGTCGGTCGTGTCTCCCGGGCAATCGCACAAGACAAGTCCAAAGCGTATACCTTTACGTGTAAGAGCAACAGTGTCGCGGTTGTCTCGGACGGGTCCGCGGTGTTGGGGTTGGGCAATCTTGGCCCGGAGGCAGCTCTTCCTGTCATGGAAGGCAAGGTGATGCTCTTTAAGGAACTGGCCGGCATTGATGCTTGGCCCATCTGTGTGAGTACGCAAGAGCCGGACGACATCGTGCGGATCGTCCAGGGAATCGCGCCGGGATTCGGCGGCATTAACTTGGAAGACATCAGCGCACCGCGTTGTTTCGAGATCGAGCAAAAACTGAAACAGTCGCTCGACATTCCGGTGATGCATGATGATCAGCATGGCACGGCTGTGGTGCTCCTGGCTGCATTGACGAATGCGCTCCGGGTCACGGGCAAACAGCTGGAACAGGTTCGCATTGTCGTGAATGGCCTTGGCGCCGCGGGAACGGCGTGCTGTCGAATGTTGTTGGCCGCGGGTGCGGCACATGTGCTGGGATGCGACAAGGAGGGCATCATCTTGTGGGGAGAGGCCGAGCAACTACGGGCCTGCCGAACCGATCTTCGTGCCTGTTTGACGCGAGACAGTCCGAAAGGCACATTGCGTGATGCGCTGAAAGGCGCCGATGTGTTTATCGGTCTGTCTGTCGGCAATGTAGTGACGTCTGCTGATCTCGCTCTGATGGTTCCGGATCGGATCGTTTTTGCGTTGGCGAATCCAGATCCGGAGGTTTCACCGGAGTTAGGGGTCGCTCACTCCGCGATTTTCGCGACCGGCCGATCGGATTACCCAAACCAGATCAACAATGCGCTCGCGTTTCCCGGGATCTTTCGGGGCGCACTCGATGTTCAGGCCAGCGAGATCAATGAAGCCATGAAGTTGGCCGCGGCGCAGGCCATCGCCCACGTGATTCCAGCGGGCACGTTGAGCGAAGACTACATTATTCCCAGCGTGTTTGATAAAGACATCGTCCCTTGTGTCGCGCGGGCGGTCGCCGCCGCGGCGCGAGCCAGCGGGGTCGCCAGAAGACGGGCAAAAGCGGACGATCCACCCATTCTCGAGTAAACGCCACTCTTGTGACCAGGGTAACTATTCCTCGACGACAGCCTTCTGGCTGGTGATCTGGCTGTGGTACAATGTGCCTTCTTGGAAGTCCGAGGGGGGCCATGCCGTTCTCGACCGCGAAATTTCTCAAATTCCGAAGCGGCATGCAAAAACGCATTGGGTCACTCCGTTCAAAGACGGAAGACAGTCTGGAGTTTGCCGTTGATACGATGATGGAAGAACGAGTGGATGGGTTCTTTCAGGTTGAACAGGGGCTTGAGGAAGTGATCAAATCTCTCGTCGAGATCGAAGAGGAGTTGGAGGTCGTTCGGGATCTGAGCGGTGCCATGCGCCTGGAATCCAGACTGGAGTTCGTCGAAGACCGGTGGGATGAATTCGACAGCGAAATTCGTGAACGCCCTCGACGGCGTCGTAAGCGGGTCAGTCTTGCGGATATGCTCAAAGCCGCGAGCGGATCGGGATCGTTGTCGGAGAGTCCACATGCTGTGACTAATGCCGTGGATGCCTATGCGATCATGGGGGTAGAGTTCGGCAGTTCACTCGCCGACGTCACAGCTGCCTTTCGAATCAAGGCGAAACAGTTGCACCCGGATGCGAACAACGGCGATCGCAGTTCAGAACCGGAACTCCGCCGCATGTTGGAAGCCTATCAGTTTCTCAAAGAATATCTCAGCCTCAGCAATACGGAACCGATGGCGCCACCGGATCGACCCTACAGTCCGGCTGAATAACGCACCTGTGACGATGACCACCCCACAGCACTACATCACGAGCGCACCCGCACTCAGCGAACTGTGCGAGCAACTGCGCGACAGCCCTCGCCTGGCGCTCGATACGGAATTCGTGGGTGAAGAGACGTTTGTGCCGAAGCTCGAACTGATTCAAGTCGCGACTGAACACACCGCCGCCATTATCGATTTTCCAGCCGTTCTCTCCGGGGGAGTCCTCGATCAGTTCTGGGAGATTGTCTGCGATGAGCGCGTTCAGAAGGTCGTGCATGCCGGACGGCAAGACCTGGATCTCTTCGCCGTCCATGCTGGGCAAATCCCGAAGCCGTTCTTCGACACCCAGATTGCCGCGGCGATGGTTGGCTTTGGCCCGCAGGTCGCCTATGCCAACCTGGTCCAACGGGTGCATGGCAAGAGGCTGGACAAAGCCCATACCTTTACGAATTGGAGTGCTCGCCCGTTGTCTCAGGATCAACTGGCCTATGCATTGGAGGATGTGACGTTTTTGTTGGCCATCCATGACCATCTGCACGGCCGGCTGTCGAAACTTGGAAGGCTCCAGTGGGTGAATGAAGAGTTCTCTCGTCTTGAAGGGGCCGTCGGCGAGACTCGTCGTGAGCCGCAAGAACGCTATCAGCGCATACGAGGATGGGATCAACTCAAGCCGAAATCCGCCGTGGTCCTTCGGGAACTCGCGGCGTGGCGTGAGGGCGAAGCGAAACGGAGGAATGTGCCACGCAGTCGGGTCATCAGGGATGAAGTGCTGCTTCAGCTGGCACGACAACCTCCACGACATCAGGATGAGTTGCGCAATGTGAGAGGCCTCCATCCGTCAGAAGTCGATCGCAATGGAGAGTTGGTGCTCGCGGCGATTCGAGCGGCGCTTGCGCTTCCACCCTCGGCGTGGCCGGTGCTCACCAAGGAGCGGAAGCCTGAACCAGAAGCGAACGGGTTTGTCGAGCTGTTGCAAGCGATCGTCAAGGCGCGCGCGCTGGAAGAAGAGATTGCGCCGACCTTGTTGGCGACCACGGCTGATCTTCAAGAGTTAGTCGAGGCCAAGACGAATCGATTGGCTCTGGATCTCCCACTCCTGAGAGGATGGAGACGAATCTTGGTGGGCGAGCTACTACTGGACGCGCTGGATGGGAAGGTTGCGTTCACCGTCGATCAACACACCAGGACGATTCGGTGGTCGCCTTCCGAGCACTCCACCGACCGCTGATCTACTGGGACCTAATCGGAGTCGCAGCAGGATGTTCAAAAAGGCCTTCCAGCAAGGCCGCAGCGAGCGAAAGGCCGAAGCGTACGCGGTTGGTACGTTGAGGCCTTGAGCGATGCGAGAACGAAGCTGGAGGACTTTTTCAACATCCTATAAGAGCCTCTTGATCGAGTCCGCCGGTCTCGCCAGCACTGCTTGGCCGTCTTTCTCCACAATCGGCCGTTGAATCAAATCCGGGTGTTTCACCATCAGGTCGAGAAGCTCATCGTCGGAGAACTGTGTCTTCGCCAGGCCAAGCTCGCGGTACAGATCTTCCTTGGTTCGGAGCACGTCTTTGGGGGATAGGCCGGCCTTCTTCAAGATGGCCTTTAATTGTGCTTTGGTAAACGATTGCTCATAGTAGTTGATGGCTCTGAAAGGTTTCCCGCTGTCCTTGAGTATCTGTACGGCTTGTCGGCATGTCGTGCAGGTCGGTTTGTGATAAATCGTGATATCTGCCATAGTCACTCCTTGGTGAGAAGACGCGTCTTGACGAGTTTTTTCAGTCTATGATTAGATCGCGGTCGGTGATGTTTTTGCAACAGGGTCCTGTATGCCGTGGGTTGGAACCAGCTCTGCCGGTCAGTTCGCGTGCGCCACTGCTTCTCAGCGAACACTGAGGGATCTCCGCATCAAACGGAAGGGGCAGCCGATTTTTGTCCTTGGGCATGTGCTTGCTCGCAAAGGACAGGAAGCGACGTTCGAAACCTACAACGACCGACTCGCCGTGGTGAAATTCAGTGATGAGGGGCTTGTGGGATATGACCCACGAGAGCTTCTTCTTCCCACGGAAATTGATGAGCACGGCGTTCCCTATTTTGAGATTCGGACCTGCCTATCCTGTGGGATGCTCTTCCCCCTCACTCTAGAAGAACGCGATTCAGACCAGGAACCGGAGCAGTGCCCAGACTGTACCATCTGATGATCAGCATAACCCACAGGATGTTCAAAGAGGCCTCCGTTCTCACCCACCCACCCCAGCGCGCCAAGACGCGCATTTCACCGAACAAGACCGCAGCGAGCGAAGAGGCGAGGAGGTACATACCGCACTTCGTGTGAGCCGTTCACCCATCGAATTGATCTTGGTGAATGGATAAACTCCACCAGTTCGATTCTTCTTCATGGTTGAAGCTCTGAGCGACGCGAGAACGACGCTGGAGGAAGTTTTCAACATCCTGTCAGATGCTAGTCGACCAAGGGCGCAACTTCCAAGGCCTTTTTGAGCAGGCAATCTCCCGCATAGCCCTGTAACACCATCGGGAGCATGGCCCCGTCGATGGCGCGCAGGGAGTGGATCCGGAATCCTTCTGAAGACTTCTGGCCTTCGAGCTTGAGCGCATGACAGATTTCCAATTGTTTCCAGGCTAAATTCGACAGGATGTGATCGGAGGCCAGCAGCGTCATGTCGGTGACCGACCCTTCGATTGCGACTTTCGCTGGAACCCGTGTCTTATCTTTGGGAAGCTCACTGACGACGGCGAACGCGATCACCTCCTCTTCTGTTCCGGCGGAGACCGTGTGCGCGACGCCGGCCAGCACGATGAGAATGCTGCAGAGGAGGAAGTCTGGGTGTCTCATTCACGTCCTAGTTCATCACCTTGTCCGGCCCGCGTTGTCGATGCGCTCTGAATTCAGTATGCCAAGCGCGATTTTCCATTGCAAGAATGACCTACAGTCATGCTAGGGTACAGAGCTGGACCAGAAGAATTCTTTTCATGGGAGGATACATCATGCCCCATGATTTCATGCCAGGGTTGGCTGGTGTTCCCGCCGCGACCTCATCGATCAGCGATGTTGATGGTCAACGCGGCATACTGGAATACCGCGGTATCCGAGTTGAGACCCTGTGCGCGGATTCATCCTATTTGGAAACCGCCTATCTCCTCCTGTTCGGGCATCTTCCCTCAGCGGCTGAATTCCGACAATGGACCACGGACGTGACTCGTCATCGGCGCATCAAGTTCCGTATCATTGATTTGCTGAAGTGCCTTCCCGAACAGGGCCATCCCATGGATGCGCTCCAGGCGGCGGTGGCCGCGCTCGGCATGTTTTATCCAGGCCGTCAGGTCAAGGACGCCGAGAATAACTATTGGAGCGCGGTGCGACTGGTCGCCAAGCTGCCGACGATCGTTGCGGCTTGGGCAAGGTTGCGCCACGGCGATGATCCGATCCCGCCGCGGGATGATCTCGGGTTCAGCGAGAACTTCTTATATATGCTGACGGAGTCAGCCGCTCCATCCTTGTGGGCGGACATCTTCGACGACTGTCTGATCCTCCATGCCGAACACACCATGAACGCATCCACGTTTACCGGACTGGTCACGGCTTCGACGCTGGCTGATCCCTATACGGTCGTGGCGTCGTCGATCGGCGCGCTGAAAGGCCCCCTGCATGGGGGAGCGAATGAAGAAGTGGTGGTCATGCTCAGAGAGATTGGTACGGCGGCGAAGGCCAAAGTCTATGTCGAGCAGGCGTTGCAGAAGAAGAAAAAACTGATGGGATTTGGCCATCGAGTTTATAAGGTGAAGGATCCGCGTGCGACGGTGCTCCAGGAACTCTGTCGGCGCCTGTTCAAGGAGTGCGGAAGTTCGCCGCTCTATGACGTGGCATTGGAGGTGGAAGCGGCGGCCGGGGCGGTACTCAATCACAAAGGTATCTATCCCAACGTCGATTTCTACTCCGGCATCATCTACGACAAGATGGGGATCGATGTCGACCTTTTTACGCCGCTCTTTGCCATGTCGCGGGTATCGGGTTGGCTGGCCCATTGGCTGGAGCAGTTGCGGGAAAACAAGCTGTTTCGGCCTGATCAAATCTACTCCGGCGAGCATAACCGTCCCTATGTACCTATTGATCGCCGATAATCCCTGTATTTGCGATGCAGTGCAGGCTCTTGACTTCTCCATCAGTCGATTTATCTGTCACGTAGACAGTTGAATCGGCGCGGCGCCAGCGACGATAACCTGACAACCACATGGAAAGCCAAGGAGGAGGTTGGTATGGCACTCCTACGATGGGATCCGTTCCGTGAATTGGAAGAAGTTTCAGACCGATTGAATCGGATGTTTGCGCGCCCAGCTGCGTCGCGAACCAACGGGAAAGAAACCATGATCGTGGCAGACTGGACGCCGTCGGTCGACATCAGCGAGACGGAAGGGGAGTATCAGATTAAGGCTGAAATCCCGGATGTGAAGAAAGAAGATGTGAAAGTGACGGTGGAGGATGGCGTGCTTACGATTCAGGGCGAGCGGAAGCATGAGAAGGAAGAGAAAGGGAAAAAGTACCATCGGATCGAGCGGTCCTATGGCAGTTTCGTCCGGACCTTCTCGTTGCCCGACGTCATCGAAGAGGAGAAGGTGAAAGCCGAGTTCAAGGATGGGGTGCTCAATCTCCATCTGCCGAAGTCGGAGAAGGCCAAGCCGAAGGCTATCGAAGTCAAGGTAGCGTAAATCGTTCCGGAATAGTCTCTGCGAACAACGGCCCGCCTCACCAGGCGGGCCGTTGTGTTTGAGGTTTCCCCACCTGGCGCGCTGGTTTCCGCAATTGCTCATCGGGTCATCCGGTACATGGAAGGCTAGGGCCACATCGGATCTACTCCTAGGGTCATCTTTGCGTATTGCGTATTTGATGAAACCGAGTAGAGTGCGCCGCACTATCCTCAGTGTCATCGGCATGCGCAAGGGCTGACGCCTATGGTAATGCCAGCCGCTTCACACGGATTCAATCAGTCAGACAGATCGTCACCATGATCTCTCATGATACGAGACAGGAGGGGAGCGTCATCTCGATTTTAATGGTAATCAGGCCGGAAATGGATAAATTATGAGGGAGGTCTTGATCGGTATTCTGCACACATAAAAAGGCGTGTCGGCCGTTGGCTCAGCTGTCGACCCTATTCAAACATCTGACCTGTTTGAGGAGGCAAAGATGAAAACTCTCAGCTATTCGCTGGTGACCATCGGAATGGTGCTGGCACTCGGAGGTGTGGTGGCAGTCTTCGACTTCGGCCAGCCTTCGGATGCGTTTTCGTTAGCCTGGTGGATGATCGTCGGTGGATGGTGTCTGGCATTGATAGGGATGGGGATCGATATCGTGCATGTATTCAGAATCACTAAACGAGAACCAGCGTACGTGTTCCAGCCGAAGATGAATACGGCTGAAGGAGTCGAAGGAGAAATCGCTCGTATGTGACAATCTGATAGGAGCCCATCCGCTGAGCCTCTCGCCTGGGACGACCGATCGGCAGGGATCGCTGGATTCACTGGTTATCGCAAAGGCCCGCCTTCCCATGCGGGCCTTCTTGTTTGTCTGTACGCCGCTCCTGAATCACTCATTCCAAACCATTTCTCGGCTGACACCTTAAGACATACTGACTGCCATTGTTCGCGTGGGTTTGAAAATACCCATAGATCTCCGTGTGCCGACGGTCGAGAATTTCCGGCCATGTCAGGGGGAGTCATGTTGTCTGCTCTTGTGAAAGTAAGCGGGCTGAGTTTATCATGACGCCCGCAAGGTGTTGGAACCTCTTATACATGGAGCACTGCGCATGAAACAGGATCAGAACAAGCCGTCAGCCTCGACTCGAATTGAACGAGACACCATGGGGGAACTGGCTGTTCCCGTTGAGGCCTATTACGGAGTGCAGACCGCGCGCGCGATCGAGAATTTCCCGATCAGTTCGCTACGCATGCCACGGGCGGTCATCCGAGCCATGGGGATGATCAAGCGGGCTGCCGCGACGGTGAATCATTCCCTTGGCTTGTTGGACACAAAACCGGCTGAGGCGATCAAACTAGCGGCGACTGAAGTGGTCGATGGCAAGCTGGATGCCGAGTTCCCGGTCGATATTTTTCAGACTGGGTCTGGTACGTCTACCAACATGAATACGAACGAGGTGATCTCGAACCGCGCAACGGAGCTGCTCGGTGGCGTGCGAGGCAGCAAGCTCGTGCATCCCAACGACCATGTGAATTTAGGCCAATCGAGCAACGATGTGATTCCAACCGCTATTCACATTGCTGCGTCGGAAATGATGCAGCAGCAGCTGCTGCCGGCGCTGGCTCGATTGCAGAAGGCGTTGAAGCGCAAAGCGAAGGAGTTTGACCAGATTGTGAAAATCGGGCGTACGCACCTACAAGATGCGACGCCGGTCCGCCTTGGGCAGGAATTCGGCGGCTACGCTCGCCAGATCGATCTCGGCATTCAGCGGGTTAAACAAGCTCAGGCAGCCTTGAGCGAGGTGGCCTTGGGGGGAACCGCGGTCGGCACGGGGCTGAACTGTCATCCTCAATTTTCGAAAAAAGTCATGGCCGTCATCTCCAAAGAAACCGGTTGCTCGTTCAAGGAAGCTAAGAATCATTTCGAGGCTCAATCGGCACAGGACTCTCTTGTGGAGGCGAGCGGGTGTCTGCGTACGCTAGCCGTGAGTCTTATGAAGATCGCCAATGATATTCGCTGGCTCGGCTCCGGGCCGCGGTGCGGGCTTGGTGAAATCAATCTGCCCGAGACGCAGCCTGGGTCTTCGATCATGCCGGGGAAGGTCAATCCGGTGATCGCAGAGTCCGTCACGATGGTCTGTGCGCAAGTGATCGGGAATGATGTGACGGTGACAGTCGGTGGACAGGCGGCGAATTTTGAACTGATCGTCATGATGCCGGTGATGGCCTACAATCTTCTTCAGTCCATTGAGCTCCTGGCCACAGCCTCCAACAACTTCTCGGGGAAGTGTATTGAAGGGATCAAGGCGAACGAAGAGCGATGTAAGAGCCTCATCGAGGAAAGCTTGGCGATGTGTACCGCCTTGGCGCCGGAGATCGGTTACGAAGCCGCGGCAAAACTGGCGAAGGACGCCTACAAGTCAGGCAAGACCGTCAGGCAGGTGGCAAAAGACCAAAAGGTTTTGCCGGATAAGCGCCTCGCCCAGCTCCTCGATCCCTGGCGTATGACCGAACCAGGTGGACCGGTGGGGAGCGCGGGAGGGTAACTGAACCGCACGCAGGTATTGTCTTACAGCAGCTGGTCGGTATACTGAAGCATCATGAGGTCAGTTGGCGACAGGCATTCCTTCGGGATCGGTCTCGTGGCCTTCCTGGTTGTAGGTACGCTCGGTGGGTGTGCCGCGACCGGGCGTCAGCCTTTACCGGATGAGAGGAGTATGACTCCTACGATGGGCACACGTGGAGCCCATTGCTGTGCCATGGAAAAGGGTGTTCCACGGCAGATGGCACTGGCGAAGACAGCGGTGAGATTTGTCGGACAGTCCCGTATTCAGGTGGATGGACGGAACTATACTCCAGATTGCTCTGGCTTTGTTCGAGGCGTCTACGCCTCGCAGCGTGTGGACTTGTACGGTGGGCTCGGCGAGCTTGATGGCGGCAACGGCGTCGGGCGCATCTTTACCCATGTGGTAGAACATGGGCGGATTCACTATGGACCCACCATCCACCCTGGAGATCTGGTCTTTTTCCACAACACGTGGGATTTCAACCGAGATGGATTGCCGAACGACCCGCTCACACATGTCGGTGTCGTCGAGAAGGTGGACCTTGATGGGACCGTGGTGTTCGTCAGTTCGGTTTCAGCGGGGATTGAACGGTATCGCATGAATCTCAAGCATCCGGACACACACAAAGCCCCGGATGGGCGAGTCCTCAACGATTTCCTCCGGCGCAAGCACGTGGGTGACGCCCGTGGGACCTATTACCTTGCGGGGCGACTATTTGCCGCGTTTGGAACTCTGACTCAATAACAGGATGTTGAAAAAGGCCTCCAGCGTCGTTCTCGCATCGCTCAAGGGATCAACGTACCAACCGCGTACGCTTCAGCCTTTCGCTCGCTGCGGCCTTGCTGGAAGGCCTTTTTGAATATCCTGAGGCTTATTTGTACTCGGTCTATGATCTTCAAGATGTCGAGAGCTTTCGAACATCAAAATAGTTTTCAACAGCCTGCGAACTCATGTATCGATTTCCTGCCAAGTTTTCCTGAATTCGAACAGATCCCTTGATCGATATGGCATTCTTATTCTCTTCACTCTCAGAGAGCGCGGACCACTGACGCGTTCGGAAACATAGGTACGTGAGACCGATGACAACTGCAACGACTCAGATTTCTCCAGATGCCGTGCAGATCAAGATTGTTCCGATCATCGCCAAGGAGCTCGGTGTCGGAGTCCATCAGATTTCCGCAGCCGTGGCACTGCTCGACGGCGGAGCCACGGTGCCCTTCATCGCGCGCTATCGGAAAGAGGCAACCGGTAACCTCGACGATACACACCTGCGCACGCTGGAGGAACGGTTGCTCTATCTGCGTGAGTTGGAGGAGCGCCGCACTGCTGTCTTGGTTTCGATTGAGGAACAGGGGAAGCTCACGGATGCACTGCGGGCGAGTATCGAAGCCGCGACCACCAAGCAGGCCGTCGAAGATCTATACCTCCCGTTCAAACCGAAACGACGCACACGCGCGCAGATTGCTCGCGAGGCAGGGTTGGAACCGTTGGCCGATAGCCTCTTGGCCGATCCGAGGCTGGACCCCGAACAAGAAGCGCTCAAGTACATTCGCGTCGTGCTGGCTGCCGAAGGAGTGGAGGCGGTCAATGTGCCTGATGCCAAGACCGCGTTGGAAGGGGCACGGGACATTCTGATGGAGCGGTTTGCCGAAACGGCCGACCTCTTAGCCGTGTTGCGGACGCGGTTGTGGGATCAGGGTGTCCTTACTTCGACGGTGATGAAAGACAAGGAAACGGCGGAAGAGGAGAAGTTTCGTGACTACTATGCCTATGCAGAGTTGATCAAGACCATTCCGTCGCATCGGGCCCTTGCGTTATTTCGAGGTCGTACGCTGGGGGTCTTGAAGCTCGAATTGGGTTTAGGAGAGGCGTTGGATAAGGTCGTTCCTCATCCCTGCGTGGCAACGATTGCGGCTCACGCGGGCATCGAAGATCGCGGCCGGCCAGCGGACAAGTGGTTAGCCGGTGTGTGCGAATGGACGTGGCGTGTCAAGATGCATCTCCACATCAGCACCGAACTCTTGGTGCAATTGCGTGAAGCCGCCGAGGCCGAGGCGATCAAGATTTTCGCCAGGAACCTGCATGAATTGTTGTTGGCGGCACCGGCTGGACCAAAAATAATTCTCGGCCTGGATCCCGGTATTCGCACCGGGTGCAAAGTGGCGGTGGTCGATGCAACAGGGAAATTATTGGCGACGGAGACAATCTATCCGCATCAGCCTCGTAATGATTGGCAGGGGTCGTTACAGACGCTCATTCGTCTGATCGTTCAACATGGCGTGGAATTGCTGTCCATTGGGAATGGGACGGCCAGTCGGGAGACAGATAAGCTGGCCGGCGAGGTGATCAAAGTGGTTGCCGCGCAACGGCCTGAACAGAACGTGGCAAAACTTGTGGTGAGTGAGGCCGGGGCATCGGTCTATTCGGCGTCGGCTTTTGCCGCGGCCGAGTTTCCCGAGTTAGATGTCAGTTTACGAGGCGCGGTGTCGATTGCTCGGCGCGTACAGGATCCGCTGGCCGAGCTGGTGAAGATTGAGCCGAAGGCGATTGGAGTCGGCCAATATCAGCATGACGTCGATCAGCGGGCCTTAGCGCGGTCGCTTGATGCCACGGTTGAAGATTGCGTCAACGCGGTGGGCGTGAACGTCAACACCGCGTCGGTGCCTTTGTTGGAACGGGTCTCGGGTCTCAATAAGGCTCTGGCTAGGAATATTGTGGAGTATCGCAATGCGAACGGGCCGTTCCCAAACCGGACGGCGATCCGCAAGGTTCCGCGTCTTGGTGAAAAAACTTTCGAACAGGCGGCAGGCTTCCTCCGCATTCCCGATGGCGACAATCCCTTGGATCGGTCCGCTGTTCACCCAGAGGCCTACCCGGTGGTTGAACGCATTCTGACGCGACTCGGAGCCGGGATTGCCGACGTCATGCGTCAGCCGGCGGTCTTGAAGGGATTGGCACCGGCTGATTTTACCGATGAACAATTCGGGGTGCCGACGGTACGGGATATTTTTGTTGAGCTGGAAAAGCCAGGCCGAGATCCTCGTCCAGAATTCAAGACGGCAAGTTTCCGGGATGGGGTTGAATCTTTGAGCGATCTGCAGGCAGGCATGGTCCTAGAGGGAGTGGTCACGAATGTGGCGGCCTTTGGGGCCTTCGTCGATATCGGCGTACATCAGGATGGGCTTGTGCATGTTTCGGCGCTGGCCAATAAATTTATCAAGGATCCACACGAGGTGGTCAAACCGGGCCAGATCGTCAAGGTAAAGGTGATCGATGTTGATCTGAAGCGTCAGCGGATTGCGCTGACGATGCGTCTGGAGGATATGGCCAGCCGTCCATCTAGTCAGGCACAGCCTGGGAGCCAGGCAGCACGTGACTCGCGTGGGCGTGGGCCGTCGGTATCCAGTCAGGCAGTAGCACGAGCCCCGCAGCCGATCGGTGCCATGGCACTAGCGTTGGCGAAGGCTCGACAGAAGGTATAACCAACACTTATTGGAGGGTTGTGCACAAGAAGATAGTCAATTTCCAGAGTGGATGTTTGGCCCATTAGGTCTCAACGCTGAGGTGTTGATAAGCAAATTCAAGATCTGCAGCCTTTGCCCGAGGCTGTCCTTTATCGATTGCAGCAAAAAAGTCCAATCCTGCGAGGAGTGTGAAACGTGTTAGTTTTTCCGCTTTAGCGCGAGGTCCAGTTAACTTGTTCTGTGATGGTGAGAGTGAACCATGCATCAGGGCAGAGCGAAAGTCATAAATTTCTTTGGCTAACGCATGCTGAATTTCATAGCGCTGTTTCTGTCCTTCGGAGGAGAGCAGTGCTATCCTGTGGCAAAGAGTTTTTGATAGCTCGTTGTTTTTCTGTCTCTTTGTTATTGTCATTCGTTCCAGTGCTGCCACATACTTCACAATTGCAGCGCCAGAGTTGTCTTCCTTGACAGCTTGCCCATACCAATTCAAGCTATCAAGAAATCTTTGAGTCAGGTGGGAAGCCTTTGGCGGATCTTGTAGACTTATAAGAGTATTGCCAATAAGGGCCAGATAATGGTCTCCTTGCTGGCGTAGCTTTTCATACCACTTGTCTGGCGCATGCCTATCTTGCCATTCGCGATTGATTGAAAACCCAATCTGCCCGGTGCTGTCTCTTCTAAGTGAGGCACTCTCGGAAAGCGTAACAGAGGTGTGTGCTTGCCGAAATCTTGCCGTGTAGCTCTTACCAATGAGGAGGCGTAAAGCATCAAGTGCTCCCTCAATGGTCGCACTGGCTCTCAGAAAAGATGTTGGTTCATCGCATTGAGGTACTGTTACCTGAGCGACCCAAGGAAAGCGCGAGTAATAAGGGATTACATCTCGTCTCACTAGCTCAGGGTCTCGTGAGGTAATCATTTCTGAATTGTCTTTTAAGAAGTCCTTCATCCAAATGAACCTTACGGACCCAATCTCAAATTGATCAGGAACCTTATCTAAGAAAACGACGCAGGGCACAAAGTGGGTAAGGTCATAGATCCGTTTCTTGACCGTTTTAATTGCAGCTGCGAGCATTTTAGCGACTTGCCTTTCATTCACCTGTCTCTCTTCTTTGAGAAATCTACTGAGTAGTTCCTTGGTCACAGCGTTGCGGAACCTATCTTGGTCAATACGTTGGTCCAGATCGCCTTGTGTTACGAGATAGCGCTTTGATATTTCTCCAATCTTGAAGTAGGCCTCGCTTCCACAGGGGAGCAATCCACTCCCTTCAGGGTGTGGGATATGATAGCCCCAATTCTGGTCGCGTCGCATAAATGTGCGCAGGTCATGTGCCGACATGGCGGATAACCGGTGAATCTCAGAGACAATGAATGTGATATCTCTGATATTTTGTTGGGCTATAGTCATCTGTGATTCGTTAATAGCCATGTCAGATTATGATTTGGCTTAGCCTGACTCGCCATAATAGTTGTTGGATAACTCCCGAAATACTCCTCGTCTTGCTGAGGAAATGGTTGCTGCCTTTGGCCTTCGCTTGTGCTACCCGTATTTGATTTTGAGCGAGATGATGCCGAGCTGGAGAAGAAGGGTCACTGCATTGGCCAGAATCACAGGCAGCGAATCGATCCAGATTCCGTAGATCAGCCACAAGAGCACGCCGATGGTGAAGGTCAGCACCATCCCCCAGGATAAATCGCCGGTTGACTTGGATTTCAAGGCCTTCGCGAGTTGGGGAATGAAGGCGACCGTGGTCAAGGTTCCGGCCGTTATCCCCAGGATCACGGCTCCGTCCATGTCCTATACCGGCCACTTCTCTTCGTTCCACGCCATGTCCCAGAACATCCACTCATAGCGCGAACTGATGATGAAAGAGTCTTCCATGCGCCGCAGTTCTTCCTTGCCGGCGGTCTTGGCCCACTGATCGACTTTCTTCCGCATCCACAGCTGCACTTGGGCAAACTCCGGCGATGCGTACAGCATGAGCCAATCTCGGTAGGGATGATTCTTGGGCGGCGCACCTTTCTTCAAAAGGTGTTGCCCCACGACACAGTAGACCCAGGCGCAGGGGAGCGCGACGACGGTGATCTCTGCCGCGGTGCCTGAGGCGGCGACGGCCAGCATATGTCTGGTGTAGGCATAGTTCGTCGGTGCCAGTGGCACAGAGGTCATCTGCTTCGGCGTCAGCGCCCATTTCTTTCCATAGCTCTCATGCAGGCTCCGTTCAACGACGATGGTCTCTTCTGCCAGCTTGTTGAACCGCAAGGCCGATTCCGAATCAGGGGCCTTCAGGGCGGCGGCGGAAAACACACGTGCCAGATCGGCGAGAAATCTGGCGTCTTGCAGGATGTAGTATCTGAATTTCTGTTCAGGCAAGGTGCCGTTGCCGAGGGCCATAACGAAGGGATGGCTCAGCTGGGCATCCCAGATGGATGTGGCGAGCTTGCGCAGGTGGTTTGAAAATGACATAGGCTACTCCTTTCGGCATGTGTTGCGGCTCTCACGCACGAGAGGCGTCTCACACCACATACTGTACTGTCAGATGTAGGGAACCCAGGGTCCTGACATGCGATTCAGGCCGTCTAGGGCTGCGACTTTGTAACATTCGGCCAAGGTCGGATAATTGAAGACCGTGTCGATAAAATAATTGATCTTGCCGTGAAAAGCCATGACGGCCTGGCCGATGTGGATTAGCTCAGTCGCTCCCTCGCCGATAACATGCACGCCCAGTAGATGTTTGGTGTCCCGGTGGAACAGCAGCTTGAGCATGCCGGTTTCGTCGCCGATGAGCTGCCCGCGGGCAATCTCCCTGTAACGGGCGATGCCAACCCCAAAGGGGATGGCTGCTTGCGTGAGTTCTTCCTCGTTTCGTCCCACCATGGAGATCTCAGGAATGGCGTAAATGCCATACGGGAGAAGCGAGGTGTCCGTGCGATCCGAGTGACCAAATGCATGGCAGGCCGCGTGGCGGCCCTGTTGCATCGACGTCGAGGCCAGTGCTGGAAAACCGATGACATCACCGGCTGCATAGATGTGAGGAATCGAGGTTTGGAGGTGTTCATTCACGGTAATCCGTCCTCGGGGATCCGGTTGCAATCCAATGGCTTCCAGATTGAGCATCCGTGTCGCTCCGACGCGACCGATCGCGTACATGAGTGTCGGCGTCTGGATCGGCCGGTTGTTCCGCAAGGATACGTGGATAGAGTGATCCCCCTCTCGCTTGATCGCGAGGACTTCTTCATCGTGATACAGCGTCACACCGAGATCTTTCATGCATTGTTGGAGCGCGTCAATGATCTCAGCATCCACGAACTCCAACAGCCTCGGTCGTTTATCGATAAGGGTGACGGGGATTCCCAAGGCAGCGAGCATCGAGGCGTATTCCGTTCCGATCACTCCGCCTCCGACAATGACAATGGCGTCGGGGATGTGTTTCAAGGTCAGGAGGCCGTCCGTATCGATGACGGTGTGGCCGTCGAACGGAATGTGGAACGGCCGAGCTGGTTCTGTCCCCACGGCGATAAGAATAAAGTCCGCCGTCAGCTCAAGTGTGCCATGATCTCGTTGAATCCGAAGACGATGGGGGTCGAGAAAGCTGGCGGAACCAAACACCATATCGACCTGATTCCGGGCCATCTGATTCTGTACGATCTCGATCTCGTGCTTGATGATATGATTCGCACGGAAGGCCAAGTCTTCGATCGTGATCTTCTTCTTGACGCGGTAGTCGCCTCCGTAGATATTTCGCTGTCGAAACCCGGAGAGGTAGAGCACCGCTTCGCGGAGGGATTTGCTTGGTATAGTGCCGGTATTGATGCAGACTCCACCGACAACGGCCTTTCGCTCGATGATCCCGACCTTCCGGTTGAGCTTGGCTGCCTGATTGGCAGCCTTTTGGCCGGCGGGTCCCGTGCCGATGACGAGCAAATCGTAATGAGCCATTAGAGCTTTGGAAGGCGAGGAGAGACCTGGGAGAGCGACTCAACGCTCCCCCAGGATCTCAGCTTCAAGAGATCGTCCAGTTAACTCTCCGTCACCAATCGACGAGCAAATTGCAAGGCTTCTTCCATATCCGGGAGTTGAGTGAGCTCCGGAGTAACTTGAAGATAGCGAATGGTGTTCGTCTTATCGACGACCAGGACCGCTCTCGTCAAAATGTGCGGCCCTTCCAAAAAGAGACCATGCGTCTTGCCAAACTCGCCGCCCCGGTAGTCGGATAGGAAGGTGACGTTGGCAATTTTCGCTTCTGCCGCAAATCGTTTTTGGGCGAAGGGCGTATCGACGCTCACGGTGATGAGTTCGACCATTTTATCAAGGCCTTTGTTGCGCTCGCTCAAAAGATGGGTCTGTTGTTCGCAGACCGGGGTGTCGAGCGAGGGGACCACACTGATGATACGGACTTTTCCCGCGCCTTTGGTCTGCGCGATGTTCACAAGGGACAAGTCGTTCTGCGCGACCTTCACATCGCGGAGCGCGTCACCGACTTTGACTCCGCTACCGGCGAGCGTCAACGGGTCGCCCTTGAAGAGAACCTTGTTGCCTTCCCCCGCGACAGCAGTTCCATCCGCCACCGGCATATTCTTGTAGGAAAAGCCAGCGCCAGTTGATCCGCCCATCGTTTGACATCCGACAAGGCCAAGGGAAAGGCACAGCGTGGTGCCAATGAAACCAGCATATCTCGTCCGCATCGTAGGCTCCTTTCTGAAGATAACGAGTGGGGATCCCACTCGACCCCTCTATTCAGGGTGACGGTTGAATATACGCGATCACCGATCGGTTGACCAGGTCCGGCCGTTCCCATTGCGGCATATGACCGGCCTTGGGAATTCTGACGAACGTGGATCCGCGAATTCGGTCATGCAGCTCTTCACCCACAGCCAGGGGGAACACCCGGTCGTGTTCACCCCAGATGATCATGGTTGGGTGCGTGATGCTGCTGAGGTGTGGGGCGAAATCGGTTTCCCAGGAAGGGAGGGCATTCCTGACGGCCATGATGGGCTTGATGATGCCGGGGCGCCGGCGGTTCTGGTTGGACCGTTCGATGACGGCCGGGGTGAGGAGGGTATGGTCGTGGACGATTTCTTTCAGCACGGAATCGGTGACCAGTCCCCCGAACAGCCAGTTGCCGAAGGAGATCAGCCAGGAAGGGGCTCGAGATTCCAGAGCCTGCCTGAACGACCGGCTGGTGAGCTTGGCCATGACCTGAGACGGTAGTCCGCTGATGAGCACGAGCTTATCGACACGGGTGGGGTGGGTCAAGGTCATGCCAATGGCCAACCCTGCGCCCATGGAATTGCCGACGAGCGTGGCGTGAGGAATCTGCAGGGCGTCCATGAATCCGGTACAGAAGTCCAACATCTGATCCGGCAGGTACTCAATGTCCGGCTTATCGGACAAGCCAGAGCCGGGCAGGTCGAGTGTCAGGGTACGAAAATGTTGAGACAAGGCATGTTGCTGATGCTCCCATTGCCACATCGATCCGCCAAAGCCGTGGATGAGGATGACCGGCGGGCCAGTACCGACATCGAGATAGGCAATCCGTTGACCATGGACGAGCACGGTTTTGATCGGGATGCGCTCTATCGGGCTGCGTTCCAATGTTTCAAAATAGGGTGGGATCTGTGAGGGCGGAGCACAAGCGGTCATGAAGGACAATACAAGACACAGGACAAGGATGTTGCAAAAGCCCGCCAGCGTCGTTCTCGCATCACTCAAAGCCTCAACGTACCAA
>JBQTJA010000041.1:0-20935 GCA_052387595.1 Nitrospiraceae bacterium
CGTTCTCGCATCGCTCAGAGGCTCAACGTACCGAAGCGTACGCCTCACCTCTTCGCTCGCTGTGGCCTTGCTGGTAGGCCTTTTTGAACACCCTAGGGGCTCTGTGCATCTGATCTATGACATCCAAGCTGTGTGGAGTTGCGGGTATCAGAAGAGTTCTTCAATAACCTGCTAGTACGAGGCGAATGGCGCTGACGCAAACCATCCAGATTCTCCTCCCGGAATTCCAAGGATTCTTGGTCCTTATTTCCCGTATCGGCGGGCTGTTGGCTGCGTTGCCGGTATTGAGCGGGCGGGCTGTTCCGTCGAAAGTCAAAGTTGCGCTCGTCTTGGCGTTGGGCGTGCTGTTGGCTCCCATCGTTCCACTCCCAGCCGTGCCCTATGACCCTATTGTCTTGGCCGCTGGGCTCATTAGTGAAATGGTCATCGGTCTGGCGATCGGACTGGCCGTGCGATTATTTTTCGGGGCGCTGGAATTAGCCGGAGAGGTGATTGGCGTGCAGATGGGCTTCGGCGTGGTGCAACTGTTCGATCCCACGACAGCCGAACAGACCCCCATCATCGGCCAATACTTCACCCTTCTCGCGACCCTCATCTTCCTCTCGCTGAACGGACATCTTTTGCTGGTGGCGGCTATTATTTCGAGCTATGAATCCATTCCCGCATTTGGCGCATCTCTTACGGAAGGCATGGGGGAGGCGATCCTCCGCCTCGCTCAGAACATGTTTGTGGTGGGGTTGAAGTTGGCAGTGCCTGTACTCGTCATCATCCTCCTGATCAATCTTCTTCTCGCGTTGCTGGGACGGGCGGTCAGTCAGATCAACGTGTTTGTGTTGAGTTTCCCTGTCACGATCGCCGGCGGGTTGGCGGTGATGTCGCTGTCCGCGCCGTTTGTAACGGAACTGTTGGTCCGAGAAATTGAGCGACTGCAATTCACGATTGATGAACTCCTGAGAGCGTTGGGACATGGCTGAAGATCGAAGTAATAAGACAGAACCCGCGACGCCAAAACGGAAAGAGGACGCGCGCAAGAAAGGACAGGTCGCGATCAGCCGCGATCTGTCAACGGCAGTGATTCTCTTGAGTGGCGTCGGGTTGCTGGCGGCCATGTTGCCGGTTGGTCTTCAGAAAATGACGGAGATGACTCGTCAAGGGCTTACGCTCTCGTTTCCTGTAGCGTTCTATAAAGACATGTCTATCGAACAGGTGTACGAGATCGTTATCCAGGCTGGCCTCACCGTGGTGATGCTGAGCCTTCCGGTCGTGCTGGGCATTCTGGTAATGGGGAGCGGTGCATCGTTGCTGCAATCAGGGTTGTTATGGCGTGCGGATGCGATTCAACTGGATGCTCAGCGCATCAGTCCGATCAAAGGGTTATCTCGATTATTCTCATTGCGATCGGTGATCGAGCTGGTAAAGGGGCTCCTCAAGATCGCGATTGTGACGGGTGTCGGTCTGTGGGTCGCACGGTATGACGTACTCCAGATTCCTGGGTTAATCGGGTTCGATATGGGTACCGTCCTGGGTGTTACTGGACGGCTCGCCTTGAAGGTTGGATTGGCCGTCGCTGGTGCGATTGCGGTCCTGGCTGGGTTTGACTATTTCTACCAGCGCTATGAGTGGGAACGCAGTTTGCGGATGTCGAAGGAAGAGGTCAAGGAGGAACACAAGTCCGCGGAAGGCGATCCGCTCATCAAGGGTCGCGTGCGGACCCTCCAACGAGAACTGACCAAGAAGCGCATGATGACCGCCGTGAAGACGGCGGACGTGGTGGTGACCAATCCGACACATCTGGCTGTTGCGCTGAAGTATGACACCACCACGATGGGAGCTCCGGTGGTCGTTGCTAAAGGGGCTGGCTTGGTTGCTGAACGTATCCGCGAGCTGGCTCGACATCACGGGGTGCCGGTTGTCGAACAGAAGTTCGTGGCCAGAACACTCTTTAAACTCGTCGAGATTGGCAAGGAGATTCCAAACGAGCTGTATCGTGCGGTTGCGGAAATTCTCGCGTTTGTGTATCGCGCCAGAGGTGTGACTCCATGAGAACTTCACAGGTCTAGGAGATTATGGCAACGGCAATCGAACCGGTCGAACAAACCCAGTTCATCAAGCATCCGGACATCGTTATTTCCCTCGGGGTGGTGGCTATTCTCATGGTGATGCTGTTGCCATTGCCGCGCTTTGTGCTCGATCTGTTGCTGAGTTTCGATATCACTTTGTCGGTGATTATCTTGCTCGTCGGGCTTCAAGTGCGGCGCCCGATTGAGTTCTCGGTATTTCCATCGATTCTGTTAGTGATCACGTTGTTCCGGCTGTCCCTCAACATTGCGTCCACGCGGCTTATATTGCTGCATGGCAACGAAGGGGCAGGAGCTGCCGGCGAGGTGATTCGGGCGTTCGGAAACTTCATCGTCGGGGGTAATTACACGGTCGGTCTGGTCGTATTCTCGATTCTCGTCATCATCAATTTCGTCGTGGTGACGAAGGGGGCCGGACGTGTCGCCGAGGTTGCCGCCCGCTTCACATTGGATGCCATGCCCGGAAAGCAGATGAGTATTGATGCGGATCTGAATGCTGGTGTGATCAATGAGGCAGACGCACGCCGCCGCCGCCGAGAAATAGCGGAAGAAGCGGACTTTTACGGATCGATGGACGGAGCCAGCAAGTTTGTTCGTGGCGATGCCATTGCCGCTGTCATTATCGTCTTTGTCAACATCATCGGCGGATTGGCGATTGGCATTCTGCAACAGGGTATGAGTCCTGGACTGGCGGCCCAAACCTATACCGTGCTGACGGTTGGTGAGGGATTGGTCGCGCAGATCCCTGCTCTGATCGTGTCGACTGCCGCCGGTATCGTTGTGACGCGCGCCGCTTCGGACACGGATTTGGGCGGGGAGATGACTCGGCAACTATTGACCTCTCCCAAACCCGTAGGCATGGCTGCGGGTATTCTTCTTGCCCTTGGATTGGTACCCGGGCTTCCGCATGTGGCGTTCTTGGCATTAGGGAGTGCCCTTGCGTGGGTCGCCTATCACCTCCATCTGCGCGAGCAGGTTCAGGCTGTTCCCACACCCACTCCCAGCATGCCCAAGGCTGAGGAAGGTCAGACACGAGTGATCCCGCTCGATCTTATGGAAGTGCAGGTGGGGTACGGCTTGATAGGTCTTGTCGAGGGAACGCAGGGCACCGCCTTGCTCGATCGGATTAAAGCGCTTCGTCGGCAATTCGCGGAATCGATGGGCTTTGTCGTCCCTCCCATTCATATACGTGACAATCTCCAACTGCGCCCAAACGAATACGCCATCATGTTGAAGGGCGTGGAGGTGGCCAAGGCTGACGTCGTGCCTGGGCATCTGTTAGCAATTGATCCAGGGACCGGTCAGCGAGGCTTGGTGCAGGGCATTGCAACTAAAGAGCCGGCATTTGGGCTGCCTGCACTCTGGGTGCCTGAAGATGCCAGGGAGCAGGCGCAAATGGCGGGGTATACCGTGGTGGATGCCGGCTCGGCAATCGCCACACATCTATCCGAGTTGATCAAGCGCCATGGCTCTGAACTGTTGGGACGGCAGGAGGTGCAAACGCTTTTGGATGAGGTGGGAAAATCGCATCCGAAGTTGGTGGAGGAGCTCATTCCCACGTTGGTACCCCTCGGAACAGTCGTCAGGGTTCTTGGAAACTTGCTCAAGGAGGGCATTCCGATTCGAGACCTGCGGTCGATTCTCGAAGCAATTTCTGATCATGCCACCACCACCAAAGATGCGGAAGTCCTTACAGAGTATGCTCGGCAGGCGCTGGCTCGGACGATCACTAAGCAGTATCTTGCACCTGACGGTAGTCTGCAGGTCATTACCTTGGACCCCCGACTAGACCGGTCGTTGGCTGAACAGGCCGCGGCATTGCCGCCTGGAGCCATGTTGAACCTTGACCCCGCGCTCTCTCACAAGCTGTTAACTGGTCTCAAACAGGCCGCTGAACGGGTTGCGGCTCGCGGGCAGCAGCCGATCGTACTCTGTTCGCAGGTTGTTCGCCGCCATCTCCGCCGGCACAGCGATCGTGTGTTGCATGCCGTTCCCGTCATGGGACTCAATGAAGTGGACTCGTTTGTCCGCCTGCAGTCGCTCGATACGGTACGCATCGACTTCGAATTGGCGCAGCTATCATAGGGTAAGCCATGAAGGTCAAAACATTTCACGCCCTCACCATGCAGGATGCCATGCGTGCCATCAAGGAAGAACTCGGGCCGGATGCCATCATCTTGTCGGCAAAAGAGGTGCGTGAGGGAGGGCGAGTCGTACAGGCATTCAATCGGCCGGTTCTGGAAGTGATGGCTGCATCAGACCAAGACGTCCAACGGCCCTCTCAGGTGGCAGAAAAAGTGTCACAGGGTGCCGTGCGGGGGAGACCGTCTCATGAAGGGTCGGAGGCCCCGCCGACTTTTCAACAGACCCTGCACGGGATGCTGAAGCCGAATGCGGAGGTGACGACACGGCCCGTCGGTCGGTCCGCCTCGGCGAAGCCATCTCGAGTGCCCGTGAAGCAGAATCGACGCCGACAGTTCCGCACCGTCGTGAACGAATTGGGCCGCCTCTTGGAGGACTTATCGCGGGATAATGTCCAGTCAATCGAAAGTCAACCGGTGCCGACGCTGGCCTGGCTGCGCCGCTCGCTGATCGAGCAGGGGATGAACGCTTCCACCGTGGATTGGCTGGTGAACGAGGCGTGCAAGGCGGAACACGTGTCCGGTCCATGCAACGATGAATCGATTCGGCGTGCGCTACAGCGTGAGATCGCCACTCGTGTGCGTACGAGCGAGCCGCTCCATAACGGAGAGGGATCTCCCTCAATCGGTCTTCTGATCGGACCCAGTGGAGCCGGGAAGACCTCAGCGGTGGCTAAGCTAGCTTCCTATTATCGTCTCGAGCAGCGGAGGTCGGTCGCCCTTATTACCTTTGATACGTATCGGGACACTGCGGTGGAGCAGCTGCGTCGGTATGCCAAGGTCGTGGGGGTGCCGTTTGCTTGCGCCGTGTCAGCTCGACAAGTCCATCAAGGGCTCCGTCGTCATACGCGAGTAGATCTTGTGCTGATCGACATGCCTGGGATTGGACCGGGTGACCTGGCATTGGCGACAGAACTGCGACGGTTGCTTCCGCAGGGGGCCATCACAACCCATCTGGTCCTTCCGGCTTCCAGCAGGGAGCAGGAGCTCTGTCGAATCACAAGACGCCTCAGCGATCTACCCCAACTGCGTCTTCTGTTCACGAAGCTCGACGAGACAGAATCGTTTGGCACCATTTTTGAAGTTGCGCATCAAACCGATGTGCCGCTTTCCTATTGGAGCATTGGACGGCGAGTTCCCGGCGATATCGAGGTTGCCTCATCGGAACGGTTGGCGGCGTTGTTGACTGCGGAACGCTCGACGAATTCTCAGGTGCTTATCAATCGGGTAGGTCAATCGTCAGGCGCAATTCCTGCATTGGAAGCGGCAATTCACAACGGATAATCTGGTTGGAGGTCTCGCTATGCCGTTTGGAACAAGAAGGTCTGTCCTTATGTCGGAGGATCTGAGTCGTGGAGATGGTCCCTCCACTCGCGTTATCGCGGTGTCCAGCGGCAAGGGAGGAGTCGGAAAGTCCAATGTGGTTGCGAACCTTGCCGTTGCACTCACGAGGGTTGGGAAGCGAGTGCTGATTTTGGATGCCGACCTCGGCTTAGGTAATCTCGATGTTCTCTTGGGGCTAGTCCCGCGGCATACGATCGAAGACGTATTGAGAGGCACACATACGCTCGATGAGATCGTGCTCAGCGGCCCAGCTGGCATCCATGTGCTCCCTGCCAGTTCCGGTGTTGCCCGTCTGACGGCGCTGACGGAAGCCCAACAGGTGATGATCCAGGAACAGTTGGCCCAGCTCACGTCAGAGATGGACGTGCTCTTGATCGATACAGGGGCAGGGATCTCGCCAAACGTTACGTTTTTTGCCTCTGCGGCGGATGAGACGATCATCGTCGTCTCGCCGGAGCCGACATCACTCACGGATGCCTATGCACTGATCAAGGTCTTAGCCCGCCAGTATCGAGAACGCCGTTTCAAAGTACTGGTGAATCAGGCGAAGAGCCCCCGTGAAGCGGCTGAAGTGTTTGGGAAGTTGGATGTGGCGGTGGATCATTTTCTCCATGTAGCCGTCGAATTAATCGGAGCGATCCCTTATGACGACTATGTGCATTTGGCCGTCATGCAGCAGAAGGCCCTCTGTGAGTTATTCCCAGATGCACCAGCAGCCCAAGCATTCAGGAGGTTGGCACATCAAGTCACTCAGTGGCCGAGGCCTGGTCTCCCCAAAAGTTCCGTACAGCTTGTTTGGCAGCGAGCGGTGACACCAGCTAGTAACTGACCAACGATCGGACATGGGAAGATCATGAGCAAGACTGCTTTACCACACGAGCGAAAATCCTTTTCGGCCCAGGGAGCCAGACGCGAAGAGCTAATTAAGGAGTTTGCCCACGTCATTCGTGCAATGGCCCATCGGCTGGCCTTCCGTCTCCCGGCGTATCTCGACGCAGAGGATCTGATTTCGGTTGGCACCATTGGACTCATGGATGCCATGGACAAGTATGATCCCACACGAGAAGCGAAGTTTAAGACCTATGCGGAGTTCAGAGTTCGTGGCGCCATGCTCGATGAGATTCGATCGATGGATTGGATCCCGAGATCGGTTCATGAACGCATAGGTTTGCTCCAAAAGACGCACACGATGCTGATGAGCCGACTGGGTCGACCGCCCCATGATGAAGAGGTGGCAACAGAACTGAAGATGTCCTTGGAAGAGCTGGATGATTTCATTACACGGGCCAGAGGGGCGGTGATGATCAGTGTGGACGATTTAGGACTTCATGAACCAGACGGGCATAAAGTGGTCAAGATGTTGGCCGATACGCACACGCCGGATCCCCTGTCCTCATTGGTCAACGAGCGTGAACGTGAATTGATCGCCGACGCTATTCACAAGTTGCCGGAAAAAGAGCGTCTCGTTCTGACCTTGTATTACTACGAGGAACTTACGATGAAGGAAATCGGAGAGTTGCTAAAGGTGACTGAATCACGGGTTTGCCAAATCCATACTAAGGCTATCATTCAGCTCAAGGCACACTTGCATAAACCAAGTTGATTCTATCTGCCGGCCGATTCGGCTCGGTGCTCGATTGTCAACGTGGCTCGGCTTCAGTTTTGAATCTAAGAACTCCGTACCACTCTCGACGAGATTTCGACTCGTACATGGCATAGCCAGGTCCTCAATCAGCAATCAAGATCATGCACATGAAGGTCTCACATCATGCGGTGCCACGATTGGAGCAACGATCTCTTGCAGAGTGGCCTGTCTCAGCAACGGTGTGTGGCAGAAACATGAGGTGGATGGGGACGACACCGGCCGATTCGGGAAGCCTGGCCGATTTCCTAGTGAATGGTCGATTAAACGAAGGGGGGAACAGGCTCATCGTGGCTGCTCCATGGCGATGGTTGACGAGACCTGAGGTATGTTTCCTCCCTACAGTTTCGAGTCGGCATGAGGCGTCCCTCACCAGTCATCGCTAGGAATAATTTTCACCTCGGTGGGTAGAATCCACCCTTGCAGCATGGCAGGGGGATTCCATGCGAGCCTGTTGTTCCACAGCAGAAGTCAGTTCATGCCTGCATTTGGCTGAGTTCGTGTTTGATATACCGTAATCTCTGCTCGGAACGAATCTGGCATAAGGGTTGCTGTCTTTCGAAGGTAAAAGGAGTCGGCAATATGAATCGAGGCATCTATTCCATCTTGTCTGGAGCACTCGCCCATGAACGGCGCATGCAAGTGTTTGCGAACAATATGGCCAATGTGAATACCGCTGGGTTCAAGCAGGATGAGCAGGCCTTCAAAGCCATATTTCCACGGTACCATGCGGTTGCTCCCACTGGAGGCCGAACCGTGGGATTGGCCCAACAGATTATGGCCAGACCATTCGGGCCATCTGAGCGTGCGTTTGTCGCACCGCATCAGATCAAGACTACATTTGAGCCAGGCCGCATCCGATTGACCGGCAATCCGCTGGACGTTGCCATTCAAGGACAAGGGTTTTTTGAGGTACAGACGCCACAAGGGCCTCGATACACCCGCAACGGTATGCTGTCGCTGGATAATCAACGCCGGCTGGTGACAGGACTTGGCTATCCCGTAATGGGGACGAAGGGTGAGATCAAGATTCCTCCAGGAAAATTGGACATTACGACACAGGGAGACATCAAAGTCGATGACAAGCCTGTCGCCACAATCAAAGTCATGGAATTTGCGGATGAAGACATGCCGCAGAAGTCGTCGGACGGGCTGTTCTTCTCGGAGAAAGGCACGGTGGGCAAGAATCCGCAGATTCAGGTTGGGCACATCGAAGAGTCCAACGTCAATTCAATTGGCGAGATGGTGAAGATGCTTCAGGGCATGCGCAACTATGAATCAACGCAAAAGCTGATTCAATCGCTTGATCGTATGACTGAGGTCACGATTCAAGACGTAGGACGAGTGCTCTAAGACTGTGAAGTATCGTTGGCCGTTCATAAACATTTGCTACGGCGTTTTACGTTTCACGAACGGCGAGATACGTAGGAGGATTCCATGATTCGTGCCATGTGGACCGCGGCAACCGGAATGACGGCTCAGCAAATCAACGTCGACACGGTTGCCCATAACCTTGCCAACGTCAACACCAACTCCTTTAAACGCAGCCGAGCTGAGTTTGCGGACCTGCTGTATCAGATTCAACGACTCCCCGGTACCAACGCCTCCAACGTCGGTGTCTTTCCGGTCGGCATCCAGGTCGGTGCAGGGGTGCGTCCAACGACTGTTGCGAAAGAATGGATTCAGGGGAATATGCGCCAAACGAACAACGAGACGGATCTGGCGATCGATGGATCTGGGTTTTTTCAAGTCTCCCGTCCTGATGGGACGATCATGTATACCCGAAACGGATCGTTTAAGCGTGACAATGTGGGCAATCTCGTGACTGGCGACGGGGATCTCCTCAATCCCGTGATTACAATCCCTTCTGGCGCGCTCAAGGTGGATATCGGACAGGACGGTACGGTCTCGGTTTTGCTGCCAGGTGTGACGCAGGCCTCACAAGTCGGCCAAATTCAGCTGACACGGTTCGACAATCCTTCCGGCTTGGTTGCCATGGGGAGCAATCTCTTTATTGATAGCTTTGCCTCCGGACCTCCGACGCAGGGGACCGGCGGCTTCACCACCGGATTTGGGACGATCCAGCAGGGATTCTTGGAGAGTTCGAATGTCAACCTCGCCGAAGAAATGGTCAATATGATCATCGCCCAGCGAAGTTACGAGATTAACTCCAAGACGATTCAGGCTTCCGACGAAATGATGGCCATTGCGAACAATCTCAGACGATAAGGAGCGGCTCATGTCTAGGATTTCGCTGACCATGATCATGCTCCTTTCATCTGTAGCCTTGGACGTGACGCCGTCACATGCGGGATCTAGTGTTGAGTCTCGGCCGATCTCGTCGATGTCCCGAGGTCCGATTCATCGGGCAACCGACACCGTTGTGGACCGACCGGCTGTCAGTGAGGTCAGTCCTGATCTAATTCGGAAGGCTATTCAGAAACATCTGGAGAGCGAATGGGGACACAAGGTTAAGACAGTACATGTGACGGTGTTGGACCCCGCGGATCCGGTGATGATTCCCGGCGGGACGGTGGAGTTGCAAGTTACTCCCAACTCTCTGGAAGAAGGTTTAGGACGGCGGATATTTCATGTGGAGGCGGTGGCAAATGGGAAATCTCGGAAAACGATCCAGGTTGTCGCTGATATCGCGGCGATGATCGATGCGGTTGTTGTCACCCGCTTTTTGAAGGCCGACGAACTGATTGATATGAGTGATCTCAAGACGGTTGGACTGCGGGTTCATCAGGTGAACCATCCCTTCATCACTGATCAAGGAGAGGTCATCGGAAAGAGCGCATCACGGCCTCTTCCGCCCGAGACACCGCTACGTCCAGCCTTTGTGAGGCCTCCGTTGGTAATGAAGAAGGGTGATCGAGTCCTCATCGAGGCGCGGCGTGGAGGCCTGTCGATTCGGGCCAATGGCGTAACGAAAGCAAACGGGCAAGTCGGACAGACCGTCATGGTCACCAATCTGGATTCCGGCAGAGAACTAAGAGCCAAAGTGGTGGCTCCAAATCTTGTTGAAGTGGAGTTCTAGCTGAATCGTGGCAGAGAACACCATGCACGTTCACTGTAACCTGTCTTTTTGTATGGCAGTACGTAGCCTGGTCATTACCATCGCACTGCAAGGATGTTCAAGCCCGCCGAGCCCGTCGAGCAAGGTGACTGTGCCGCTGCTCCCTCCTCCAAAGACGCTTGGCTCTCTTTGGCAGGAAGAAAACGGACGAGCCTATCTCTATGAAGATATGCGTGCCATGCGGATCGGGGATATTCTGACTGTGAAAATCTCCGAAGTTCATAAAGGGTCAAAGTCAGCCGATACGGCGGTTCAACGGGATTCGACGATTAAGAACGGCATGGTCGGCAGCGGCATGGGATATATCGGGCTTCCAGGGATCCGCTTCAGCGATGAAACAAAGCGTGGATTTGGAATCAATGCGAACGCCAATAACAAGTTCGATGGGAAAGGTTCCACCAATCGTGAAGGCACATTGACAGGGACCATCTCCGCGATCGTGACCGAGGTGCTTCCCAACGGGGATCTTCGGATCGAGGGACGGCGTGAGGTCAGCGTCAACAGTGAAAAACAACTGATGACGATTGGTGGGATTGTTCGGCGCGTCGATGTGGATACTAAGAATACAGTGGCCTCAAGTGCCATTGCGGACGCTAAAATCGAATACTCAGGCTTAGGTGTGCTCGACGATGTACAGCGACCCGGATGGTTCATCCGTATTCTCAATTGGGTCTATCCGTTCTAAGAAGGAGAGAGGCTATGACGGTTCAGTCAAGACGCAAACCGACTCTGAAAGGCAGTCTCAAGCGCCGTCCGTTGAATCTCCATACGCTTCAGATGATGGTGCAGAGTGGGGTTGTCCGACGGGCTGATTTTGATCCTCCCACGTTTGGGAGTAGGACACGATTCCGCGCACTTGATGATGCTGATCACGCCTCGGAGAAAGAATTGGCTTCTGAGCAAGGATGGCTGTCGCGCATTATACTTGGTCCTCGGTTACAGGTCTCCATTCCCAAACGTTCGTGGAGAGGATAGGTGCTTCGCGCATGTTCACACGGTGTATCTCTCTAGTCAGTGTGCTGGTCCTGACCGGTGGTTTGTTGACACCCTCCGGCGCCGATGCGGTGAGGATCAAGGATATTGGCGTGATTGAAGGAGTCCGTGAAAACCAGTTGCTTGGTTACGGTTTGGTGGTTGGTCTGGACAGTACCGGCGACCGAGTCATCGGGGGACAGTTTACGATTCAGGCAATGATGTCCATGTTGAATAAGATGGGCGTCAACCTGGTAATCGATCCCATCCAGTTATTAACGAGAAACATCGCCTCAGTGATGGTGACCGCCAAGCTTCCTCCATTCTCGAAACCAGGGATGACACTGGATGCCGTGGTGTCGTCGATGGCGAACGCCAAGAGTCTGCAAGGCGGGACGCTCTTGCTCACGCCGCTAAAAGCAGCCAATCAGCAAGTATTTGCTGTCGCGCAGGGACCAGTCTCAATCGGCGGTTTTCTTGGCGGGACAGGAGGGGCTGGTGGCGCGACAGTGACGAAGAATCATCAGGCGGCCGGTGTGGTTCCCGGTGGCGCCATTATCGAGAAGGAGCTCCCTGTCGATATTGACTCATGGGCAACCGTTTCCGTCCTTCTCCGACAACCCGATTTTACGACTGCCATCAGGACTGCCGAGGCCATCGAGAGTGCCTTTGGGAAAGGCAGTGCATCAGCCACGAATGCCGGATCTGTGAAGGCGACGATCCCTCAAGTGTTTCAGGGGCGCGTTGTCGAATATATCGCATCGATCGAGGGGCTTGATGTGACCGTCGATTCTGTAGCCAAAGTCGTGGTGAATGAACGGACCGGCACGGTTGTGCTGGGAGAGCATGTGCGGATTTCCACATGCGCGATTTCTCACGGCAATCTCACGATCTCTGTCAAGAACACGTTGAACGTGTCGCAGCCGACGGCGCCGCTCATTGGTTCGTCCGCAGGACAGACGACCGTCACACCGGATGTGCAGACAGAGATTAAGGAGCAGGAATCGAGGCTCCTGGTGGTGGATGAGACGGTAACATTGGGGGAGGTCGTACGGGCTCTCAATGCAGTAGGAGTGACGCCGCGTGACCTTGTCGCAATACTCTCGGCTCTGAGGTCGGCAGGAGCGCTGCAAGCGAATCTTGAAATCATTTAGATGGACGAGTGCTACATATGAACACTCTAGAACAATATGGAATGCATTCCGGGCTCTCTTCACCAGCCTACGTGGATCCTGGATTGAACGGGCGCGCGAGTCATCTTGCTTCCCAGGTGAATGTCTCACAATCGCAAGACCCTGCGCAGGCCCGTCAACAACTAGTCCAAGCTGGCCGGCAGTTCGAGGCTTATTTTGTCTCATATTTACTCAAGGTTATGAGAGAAACGGTTCCTGAGGGAAGCCTTACCAACAAGCAAGGGGCGTATTTTTACTCATTTTATGACGAGGAAATTGGGAAGCGGGCAGCCGAGTCTGGGGGGATAGGCATTGCCAAGATGGTTCAGGAGTATGCGCAACAATATTTTGCGTCATCCCCCTCGGAACGCTCAAGTTCTGCCGGGTAGCAACCGATAAGAAGTTCGACCGGGGTAAAGTCAATAATTCTCTCGGACTGAGAGTTGAGAGGCGAGAGCCGGGGAAGGAGCAGTAACATGCAGATTTCAGGTCATGGGAAGGTAGATCATCTTGCCAAACTGTTACTTGGGGTTCAGGACACCGAGGGGACAGGTAATCGGCAAGCGGCTGCCCGCACCCAGGTGGGTAAAGATGAGGTTCAGATTTCGGCCCAAGCGAAGGAACTTCAACGGATTCGGGAGCTGGCCAATCAGCCTGACCCTGGACGGGCTGAACAGGTGGAGCGCATCAGGCGCGCGCTTGACAGCGGCACATACGATATCAGTGGCCGCGCGGTTGGCGATGCCATCGTGAAGCAGGTTTTAACCGACGCCGTACTGTAAGATCCGCCTTCCCAGGCTCCTGAATATTCACTCGCCGTGGTCCCTTTCGTCCTTGTCTCTTCGGGAAGGAGGGCAGGAAGAGGGGACGGATGGCGGAATGCAGCGCATGTGCAAGGTCAGAAGGAGTCTGTATGTCCACGTTCCAGCCAGCAATCACCCAACTGTGCCGCTTGTTGCGCCAAGAGGAGGCAACGTGTCATCAGCTGCTTGAAACGGTCCACACAGAGCGGGCTGCTATTCGAACGCTTGCGATTACGGAGTTCCATGCTATCAACTGCCGCCGGCTGTCGATTCTAGAATCGTTGCAGTCTCTTGCCGATGAACGACAGCAGCTTGTTCAAGACCTGGCGATGCACTGCGGCCTGCGGCCAGGAACAGTCTCACTCCAGGAACTGATTGACCACATCCAAGACTCCTCGTCAGATGACGTACGAGCCGTCTACCGACGTTACATGACGGTGGCCAAGGCCGTCCGTGACGAGATCGGGCAGAACGTGGTGCTCATCGAGGGGATTCGCGGCGTGGTGGATCAAGCGCTGTCGGCCGGCACCCCCGTGTCCCCAGTCAAGGATCTGTATGCAGCCGATGGACAAGCGATCGGCACAGGCCGTGTCAACGTGCTCATTCATCAGCAAGGCTAAGCATGATTGGTCTTTCGTCTCTCTTTGACATTGCCAGAAGCGCACTGGTCACTTCCCAACAAGCTCTCACCGTTACCGGACATAATGTTGCCAACGTGAATACGCCCGGTTATTCCCGGCAGGAAGCCGTGCTGACCGAACGTCCGCCGCTGAATGGCCAACCTGGCATGGTGGGAAGCGGCGTGCAGGCCACGTCCATCAGGCGCTATACGGACCAATTCATTAACCGGCAACTGACGACCGTCCAGCAGAATCTCGGACGCCTCTCGGTGTCGCGAGAAGAGTTGTTTCGGCTCCAAAACGTGTTTGGCGACAGTAACAATCAAGGTATCGCCGCGCGAATGAATGATTTTTTTCGTGGGTTGCAAGATGTGTCGACCAATCCAGGCGGGTTGGCGGCTCGTTCCGTGCTATTGGCCAACGCAAGACAGTTGGCCTCGAGTGTGAATCAGGTGTCTTCCGATCTGGTCGTCGCGCGACAATCATTGAACTTTCAGGTCCAGCAGACGGTAACGGAAATCAACAGCCTGTCGAAACAAATCGCTGAGCTGAATAGCCAGATTATCACGGCCGAGGTGACGGGTCAGAACGCCAATGATCTTCGGGATCAACGCGATCTCGCACTGAATGAGCTGGCAACACGGATCGACATCACAACGGTGGAGTCCGGCACGGGCGGGCTGACGGTCTTCGCGGCACGGGGGCAGGTTCTGGTGGAGGGACCCACGATCCGGCAGTTGAACGCCATTGAGGATGCGGACAACGGCGGGCTATTTTCGGTTGGGTATTCGACCGGAGGCACGCGTCCCTTAAGCATCGACGCCCTGATCTCGAACGGCCGATTACGCAGCCTCTTGGATGTCCGTGATACCACCGTTCGCCATTTGGAGGCCTCATTCGACCGGCTCTCGGCGACGCTGGCGAACGCCGTGAATATGATTCATCGACAAGGGTATGGGCTCGATGGATCGACCGGGCTCGACCTGTTTAGTCCCGCAGCGGTGTCCACGCGGGCCGTGACTGCCAACCAGGGGGTTGCCGCGATCAATGGCGGTGCGGTTGCCGCGAACAGTCTGCTGACTTTTCACGACTACGAGATCCGCTTTTCTTCCGCAACGGCGTATTCCATTGTGGATGCCACGACGGGCGCGACAATTCGCGGGAACTATACCGGCACGGCGATCACGGCACCGTCCGTCGACGCACCCGTGTCCATTGTAACGGGTGTGAATGACACGCTCACTGTGACCGTTGATGGTGTGGCCTCCGGTACCATCACACTCGCGGGCGCTGCGAGTCCAGGCTTGTCGTATGTTTCAGGCTCGGCCATTGCGCAGGAAGTGCAAGCAAAAATCAATGCCGATGGAGCGTTGCAAGCGGCTGGTAAAACAGTGGCAGTCACCTATGACGTCACGACCAACCGGTTAGTCATGACATCGAATGACACGACTGCGGCATCGGCCGTCGACATTACCGGAGGGACCGCTCGGACATCACTTGGCCTGAGCGCCGGTCTCAGTACGGCCGCCTCAGGCACGTACACAGGCCCGACGACACTGACATTCGACGGTCTCAGTGTGACGTTGACCGGCGCGGCGGCGGCTGGAGACGTCTTTGAAGTGGATTCGTACAGCCATGCTGCGCGTGATTTGGCGGTCGCACTCACGAATCCGTCGTCTGTTGCGGCCTCATCCACACGAACCGGGACTCCCGGCAACAATACCAACCTGCTTTCGTTGGTTGCTCTCCAGCACCGGCGCTTCGCAAGTCTGGAAAACGGAACCTTGCAGGATGCCTATCGGTCTGTTGCGGCAGAGCTCGGCGTCGCGGCGCAGACGGCTGACCGTGAAAAAGAAGCGAAGGGGATTTTGAAGGACCAGATCGAGACGTTGCGTGCTCAAGTGTCCGGCGTCTCGATGGACGAGGAACTGGTGAATCTGATTAAGTTCCAACGGGGATTTGAAGCCGCTTCGCGGCTGGTGCGTCTCACCGACGAAATGTTCCAAACGCTGTTGTCGATCAAACCTTAGCGTCGAGGCTGCCATGCGGGTGACAGAGTTACAGACCTTCGGTGTGCTGACGAATAACCTGGCCCGTGCGCGCGCGCGAGGTTTGGAATTCCAGCAACAGGTGTCGACTGGCAAGTTAGTGCGTCAGCCGTCCGACGATCCCAGCGCGTTCAATCATATTGCATTGGACAAAGCCTCGCTTGCCGCGATTGAGCAACGGAAGCGCAATATTGTGTTCGGGCAGACAAGGCTGGATCTTTCGGATACGGCGTTGAGCCACGCGATGACGTCGTTGTCCCGTGTGCAACAGCTCGCCGTACAGTTTCGTAACGACACGAACAGCGCGGCGGATCGGGTGATCGGGGCGAAGGAAGTACGACAACTGTTCGCACAGCTCCAACAAACGGCCAATACGGAATTGAGCAATCAGCCCATCTTTACCGGCACCAGCACGCATGGACGGGCCACGGGACTTGCGATCACGGCACCGTTGACATTGACAAACGGCAGCAATGATACCCTCACCGTGACGGTCGATGGAACCACGTCAGGCACGATCGATCTAACAGCCGGGACCGAATCCTTGACCGGCGCTCAACTGGTGGCACGCGTCCAGAGCCGCATCAACGCCGACACGGCGCTGATCAATGCCGGAAAGAGTGTGACTGTCACATTTGAGGATGATCGCTTGATCATATCGTCCGATTTAAACGGTTCGCAATCCACGGTGCGCGTCACGGGAGGTCTGGCCCGCGCCGCGGTCGGATTCGCGGGCGGCAGTGAGACGACTGGCGGCGCGCCGTTTGCGCTGACCGCGACGGTGGCTTCAGCTGTGGGTAACACAGGAGGCGCGCTGGCCGGACAGGGGCGAGTCGTCGACGACAATACGGCTACGTTGGACGACTATGTGATCCGTTTTACCTCTCCTGCCTCCTATGATGTGCTCAACGTGACGGCTCCCGTCGCGACGTCCCGTGGAGCGGCCAACACCGGGGATGTAGCTGTGCGAGATGCAGGCATGGTGAATGCGGCACAGCTCACGTTACACAACTATCAAATCCAGTTCACCTCTCCGACACAGTATTCAGTGGTGGATCAGATGACCAGCACCACGCTGTCGTCAGGGAATACCTACCTGACGGGCGAGGCGATTTCGTTCGCGGGCATGCGTGTGGTGTTGGCGAACGGTCAACAGGGGGGGCCGCAGACTGGAGACACCTTTTCCGTCAGCCTGTCGCCCAGGAATGTGCTCGCCAACCAGACCTATGTATCGGGGAGTGAGATCAGCTTCGAGGGTCTTCGGATGACGTTGACCAACGGGGGCAGCGCGCCGGCGACCGGCGATCTCTTTTCCATCGTTTCGGGTCTACAGTACCAGGGAGACGCGGGCGTTCATGCCATCGAAGTCGGGACAGACCAGACTGTGCCAACCAACGTTGCTGGGAGCCGGGCTTTCATTGAAGGCGGAATCGATATCTTTGCCGAGGTCAAACAACTGGTCTCCGCGCTGCGTGGGAATTATCGACTCGGCATCAGCGATGCGCTGGGACAACTGAATCAGGGGGTGTCGCAGATTGCCGCCATTCAGGGAGAGGTAGGCGCGACATCGAATCGCCTGACGACAAGCGCGGCGCAGCTCGAAGAGGCGAAAAGCTTTTTCATCAAGGCGCTCTCGGAAACGGAGGACGTCGATCTGGCCAAAGCGATCTCCGATCTGACCTTGCAGCAATACGCGATAGAAGCGGCCAGCAGGACATTGACCAAGATGTTTGAAAGCTCGCTGTTGAATTACATCTGAGACGGGGTGAGGTACCGGTGGTGCGCCTCGCGTTTCTGGTTGTTCCGATCAATGAGGCCGGCACGGTTGCGACGTAAAGTTTCTGCCCGAGTAGGCCGAAAAGGGGTAAGCGTCATGCCTCTTGCCAAGGAAGGCCGGTATGCTGGTACTCAGCCGTCGATGTGGAGAAAGTGTCACGATCGGTTCGGACATCCGGGTGGTCGTGCTTGGGGTCAAAAGCGGTCAAGTCCGGCTGGGAATCGAAGCACCGCCGGTGGTCGCGGTCCATCGGGAAGAAGTCTATGTGAGGATTCAAGAGGAGAACCGGCTGGCTGCGAAGACGCACGTAGTTCCTATAGACGCATTGCGTCGCTTGATCGCTGCGAAATCTCGGATCGCTTCGTGAGGACACTATCATGAAGAGTCTTTCGACCCGGTTTGGATCATTCGAAGTCCGTGACGAAAGCATCGTGACGTTCCCTTCCGGGTTACTCGGCTTCCCTGAGCAGCAGCGGTATGTCATTCTGGATCATGACACCGAGGCTCCGTTCAAGTGGCTCCAATCCGTCGAAGAACCGTCCCTGGCATTCGTCATTCTGGATCCGGCCATGATTCATCCAGGCTATCAGATCGATGTTCCGGCCGACGCCTTGGCGGAAATTCGAGCAGAGCAGAAAGAAGAGCTAGCACTGGTTGTGATCTTGACTATTCCATCGGATGATCCCGGTCGGATTACCGCCAATTTGCGAGGGCCGCTGGTGATCAGCCATCAGACCAAACTAGGCAAGCAGATGGTCCTTTCCGAGGATTTTCCTACCAGGCACCCGTTGTTCCCTGTCTCTGAATTTCCATCGCCAGCACCTGCGCAGGCTTCTCATTCTCTAGAATGTCCAATCTAGCCGATACATGTTGCGACTGGTCTGGTGCTTTGATGGTTCGCTGACCTCGTAACGCCATGCGGCCGGTCTCGATCAGGCAGCTGCCTGAGTGATCGGCTGATAGCCCTGCCGGTAGGATTCAAGTACACGGACGAGTCGTGCGACTTCGATCTCGAGCTGCGCGTAGACGGGAGGGGCGTCGTGGAGCGCAGTAAGGTGACCAACTGCTTCGAGGCGACCGGCGGTGAGTGCGACCTCCGAGGCGCAAAGGTTTCCGGCGGTGCCTTTGAACGTGTGTGCCATTCGTTCGACTGTGACCGAGTCGGCATCGGCTAGCGCCGTTCTGATGTTGGCCAGCATGGTCTGGTAGCGATCAAGAAACAGGCAGACGAGTTGAGCGAATAATTCGCTGTCGCTACCGATATTCTGGTACATCTTTGCAGGATCAAAGATCCCTCTGGTTGGGTCGGCTACGGTGGGAATTGGTTTCTGCTTGCCGATAATCACCGCTTCCGGCGGCGAGGATACCCAACGAGCGAGGGTGCTCCGCAGTTCGTCGAGCTTGATGGGTTTGGCGAGATAATCGTCCATCCCAGTTGCCAAACAGCGCTCGCGATCGCCCTGCATCGCATTGGCGGTGACCGCAATGATTGGAATATGTGGAGTTGATTGCGGCGCCCTGTCTGAACGGTTTGAGTTTCCAGCGGGCGAGTCATGTGATGCCACCGCCGCTTCACCTTGGCGAATGCGCCGGGTTGTCTCAAATCCATCCATAATGGGCATCTGACAATCCATCAGGATGGCGGCATAGTCTCCCTTGGCGAGCGCCGTCAGCGCTTCTTGACCGTTTTCAACGACGTCTGGCTGGTAGCCAAGTTTTTCCATCATCCGTACGGCGAGCTTTTGATTGACGATGTTGTCTTCCACGATCAAAATGCGCCGATGTTGCACATTCTCCGCGACCATATGCCTGGTGACGAGTTGCGGCACGACTGAGAGCGTGTGAGTCGTCTGTGGCTCTTGGCTCTCGGGCAGACCGAGAACGGTCCGTAGGCAGTCGCGTAATTCATCATGGCGGACGGGTTTCGGCAGGTAGCCCATCGCGCCAGCCTGGCGGGCCTGCTCTGCATGGCCACGCTGCAGTATCGAGGTCATGACGACGAGGCGAATGCCGGATCCTGCCTCGTGACTTTGCAGCTCTCGTGCGAGTTGCAACCCGTCCTTTCCAGGCATGATGACGTCCAAGATCGCGAGATCGTACGGCACTCCCCGCTGCTTCGCCTCCACGATGCGGCATAAAGCCGATTCAGCATCCTCTGCAAGGTCATCCACCATTCCCCAGCCTGATGCCAGATGGTGAAGGATCAAGCGATTGGACTCATTGTCATCGACGATCAAGACACGCTTTCCGGTGAGATCTCCGGTTGGAAGAATGGCCTGTGGAGAACCAGCCTGTTTCTGGAGGCGCGCGGTGCACCAGAAGGTGCTACCCTGTCCCTCGGTGCTGCGCACTCCGATCTGTCCACCCATCAATTCCACGAGTTGCTTGGAAATGGAGAGGCCAAGGCCGGTGCCGCCATATTTTCTGGTCGTCGAGCTGTCCGCCTGCACAAACGGACGGAACAGTTTGTCTTGAGTACTTGGATCGATTCCAATGCCGCTGTCGGTGACTTCGAAGCGAATGACGGTCGTGTCGGGGAGGTCTTCTTCGAGATAGGCCTGCAGGGTTATCTCGCCCTTGTCCGTAAACTTCACCGCGTTGGCAACCAGATTGGTGAGGATCTGACGTAGGCGGCCTGGGTCGCCTTTCAGTCCAGTTGGAACCGCGGCATGTACCAGTCCAGTCAGTTCCAGCCCTTTCATCTCAGCCCGTTCAGCGAATTGTGCCAACACCTGCTCCACCGTGGTTCTCAGATTGAAGTCGAGGCACTCCAGTTCCAATTTCCCTGCCTCGATCTTACTGCATTCGAGTACGTCATTGATCAACTGCAGTAGGGCTTCGCCACATTGCCGAATGGTTTCTGCGTAAGACTGTTGTTCAGGCGTTAAGGACGTCTCCATCAACAGGCTCGTCATCCCGATGACCCCGTTCATGGGGGTGCGCAGTTCATGACTGACGGTTGCGAGAAATGCCGTCTTGACTCGTGCTGATTCCTTCGCCTCATCCAAAGCTTGGTCCAGGCGGTGGTTGCTCTGGCGAAGTTGGTCGGCGGAGAGTTGGAGCGCCTGCTGTGCCTTATGGATGTTCGTCATGTCGACGGCATAGCCTCGCACGACGCCATGAGCGGGAACCGGGCAGAAGGTCCACGAAAAGCTGGCTTCCGGGAGCACGACGGCCTCATCGTGCAGCACATGGCCTGTGGCGAGACAGCGTCGCACGATGTCTGGAAGGGTGATTGGGGCGACATTGGGAAATCCTT
>JBQTJA010000042.1:0-27136 GCA_052387595.1 Nitrospiraceae bacterium
TTCTCTTTATCCCGGTGTTCACGAAATATGTGTGGAGCGAGTCGAAGCCGGATGGCACCCTGACGGAAGGGGGCATGTTTAGTGGCTCCGAGATCGTCGTCCAGACTGGGACGAAGGAGATCGGGCAATGGTTTGAGGAGCGGGTGAATGTCTACGAGGATTTCAAACGCATTCATAAACATGAGCCGGCGGAGAAGGCCTGGGGAATCTCCATCATTGCCGCTCCGGGTGTGGAAATCGATTTTGGCCCGCTGATTGCCGCTCCGGTTAAGTAGCGGTCTGCCTCTCGGTCTATGAAGGGCCAGTGTAATGGCGACAAGCAAGGTGTTTGACATCACGCTCGGGATCGTCGTGATGGGTACCGTCGGGACTCTGATTGGTATGACCATGGGTGGCGGGCTGATGCCAGTCGCCATCGCTATTGGGATTGTCCTTGGTGCGGTGATCGGCTTTCTGGGTGGGCGTAGATTTCTTGTCAGTATCCTGGCCGGGACTGTGTCTGGTGGTGTGTTAGCCTGGGTGATGGCCGGTGTCGAGTGGATCTGGGTTGGCGCCGGTGCTGGAGCTGCGATGGGCGGGTTTCTCGGTGTCCAGATTTCAATGTTGCTCGACGTCCGCGCCGCGAAGAAGGCGGCGTCAGAACAAGCTGAAGCGTCGCCGTCCTATCGGTAGGTATGTTCGATTAAAGAGGTGCTCGTGGAAAACAAGGGTGTCTTAGTCGGGTCCATCATCTTTGTGTTTGTATCATTCTTTCTCATGATCGGTCTGTTGGCCTATGAGTCCTATAAGGCGAAACAGATGAAACAGCTTGCGGCATCGGTGAAGTCTGAAGCTCGACCGACGGCGAACAGTCTGCCGGCTCAGGATTTCTCGATGTATAAGACGAAAATAGGAGATGAAGGCCGGGAGATGGTTCAAATTCCGGAAGGTCCGTTTACGATGGGGAGTCATGATGGTGATCCGGACGAGGCGCCGGAGCATCAGGTCTACCTAAAGGGATTCTACCTCGACCGAAAAGAAGTCACGCAAGAAGAATATACGCGGTTTGTGAAGATGACCAAGCGAGCGATGCCGAGAATCGAGGTATTCGACGATGATCAGTCGAAGGTTTTGAAACCGGAGTTTGCGGTGATGAGCGTCTCGTGGGATGAAGCAGTCGCCTACTGCAAGTGGGCCGGCAAGCGATTACCCACGGAAGCTGAGTGGGAGAAGGCCGGGCGTGGCGAGAGCAAGCGAAAATACCCGTGGGGGGAGAAGTTTGCCGCGAACGCCGCCAATGTCGACGGGGGCGAGGACGGGTATAAATACCTCGCTCCGCCTGGGTCATTTGACGGAGGGCGAAGCCCTTATGGTCTCTATGACATGACAGGCAATGTCGCTGAATGGGTTGAGGATTCTTACGACGAACACTACTATAAAAAGTCACCATTTCGTGATCCAAAGGGACCGGAGAACGCCGATCTCAAAGTCGTGCGGGGAGGCTCATGGCGAGAAACGGAACATCATGCGAGACTGTCAAAACGGTTTGCCGCGAAACATTGGCGGACGGATGTCACGATTGGTATTCGCTGCGCGAGCGATCTCGATCAAGCGGGAGGGGCTCCTGAGTCTTAGGCCTGCATGCTGGAATCGAAATTTAAATTCGTCTTTCTGCTCGTGGTGCTAGCGTGTGCCGCCATGCCAATCGTTGCCATTATGCGTGGTACGATTTCGACTCCGTATGAAGCGCCGATGCCTGGAGCCAGTGCTGATGTTGAGCCGGCACCCGAGAGTGCTCCCGGTGAGGCGCCTATTGCGGATGAGATGGTGGCGATTCCGGCGGGGCCGTTCGTTCGTGGCACCGAGAGCGGGGGGTTCGATGAGCGGCCGCAGCGGATCATCCACTTGGATGCGTTTTCTATTGATCGATACGAAGTGACGAATCATCACTATCAGCAGTTCGTCCTGGCGACCGGCCATCGCAAGCCTGGGTTGCCTGCGCGGTATGCCAAGAGCAGTGGAAGGATGAAGGGAACCAATCAGCCCGTCGTCTACGTTTCATGGGACGATGCCATAGAGTATTGCCGTTGGAGGGGGAAGCGGCTTCCAACGGAAGCGGAATGGGAAAAGGCGATGCGAGGTGGTGATGAACGGCTCTGGCCATGGGGGGCCAAAGAGCAGGCCAGTGGTGCTAATTGGGCTAGAGTGCAGGATGGGTATGAGGTCTCTGCGCCGGTGGGGAGCTTTCAGGCTGATACGAGTCCCTACGGAGTGATGGATGGAGCGGGGAACGCCATTGAGTGGGTGGACGATTGGTACGATGAAACCTACTATAAGCGCTCGCCGGAACAGAACCCACCGAGTCCTGAGTATGGTACCTATCGGGTCCTTCGCGGCGGAGGTTATACGACGACCGGAGGTGATGTTCGAATTACCAGTCGAAGCAAGATGATGCCGGACTTTCGGGATGAAACGATCGGATTTCGTTGCGCGATTTCGAAGGCGGGAATGAGAGAAGAAGAAAAGAAAAACCCAGATGAAGTTACAGAAAATCAAAGTAGTAAAGGATCAAAAACACGGCCAAAATGATATTGACAACCATTCCGACCAAAACTATAATGTCAAACACTTTTGAGTTTTTCGTCACGGTTTCTCCTGTTTTTTTGCGTACAAGCGGCAAAATTTTGATAACACAGGGTCTTGTGCCTGTCAAGTAATGCGCCAACTCTGATTTACCATCAAAAAACTATCTTAATCGGGAGTACGGTAACAATGGCAACGGCGGCCCCTGACAGCGAAATTAAAGTAAAAATTGGGAAGATGATTTTCTACATCACCTGTGCTGTTGGATTATGGTTTTTCTACTGGTTTGCCGGTATTCAGTGCCCCTGTTGAGTTGAAGGTCTTGTGTAGTTGCCAGGGGCTTGTCGGTACAGGTTAATCAATGGCTGGGCTTGGTCGGCAGAGGAGAAGAAAGAAATGAGTGCGCTGAATAATCCTGTTGTCGCAGTAATCGTCTCTCTTATTATCTCAGTTGGTTACTTTGTTTTTGTCGACCACTACCTTATGGACATGCAGGGGTTGGATTTCTGGTACCTCTTCCGGAACTAAACCTCTAGAGGGTGTGGTCAGGCATTATCAGTAATTCGTGAATCTTAACGTAAGCGTATCAAGGAGGTATTCCATGGGCCTTTTAGCTGGCAAGCGCGTCTTTTCGATCATGGCGCTCTGCATGATGGTTGGCCTCCTTCTGCTTCCGATCGTCGTAGCTTTACCTTCACTGGCAATCGGTGAAGAGGTCCCTGCTGGCGATGCGGCTAAGAAGGATGGGGGCACAGTTGAAAAGGGTCGAGATGTCTATTACAAGACCGAGGGCATTGTCGTCGGTGCTCCAGCCCCTAAAACGGTGGATGGTCCCAGGGACTACCCGCGATACAACTTTGAGAGCCGTGTATTGCTCTGGTTTGCCAACCAGCAGCATCTTTATTATGGCAGCTTCGTATTGGCTGTGCCGATCTTCTGCATGATCATCGAGTTCATGGGTGTCGTGACGAAGGATAAGGCGCTCGCCAAGCGTTATGATCAGCTGGCCTATGACTTCATTAAGATCAGCCTGACGGCATACTCTCTCACCGCTATCCTTGGTGGCATTCTGATCTTTACCTTTCTAACTTTGTATCCAGCATTTTTCTCTTATCTGTCAGGTATTTTCCGTCCTGTCATGCACATCTATGCATTGATGTTCGTGGCCGAGAGCGGGACTCTCTACATCTATTATTACGGCTGGGACAAGATGAAAGAGGGGTTCCTGAAGTGGATTCATCTGAGTATGTCGGTGATCTTGAATATCATCGGCACATTGCTGATGTTCCTGGCGAACTCCTGGATTGGTTTCATGATGTCGCCTGCCGGCGTCGATGAGCAGGGTCGGTATCTTGGAAACATCTGGCACGTGATCCATACGGCCTTATGGAACCCTCTCAATCTGCATCGCATCCTTGGCAATATGGCCTTCGGCGGTGGTGTGGTTGCTGCCTATGCTGCCTATAAATTTTTGGCATCCAAGACCGATGAGGATCGAGCTCACTATGATTGGATGGGCTACATCGCCATGGCGCTTGGTGTGGCATTCTTGATTCCTCTGCCATTTGCAGGATATTGGCTCATGCGAGAAGTGTATGCCTATCGCCAGCAGATGGGGATCACGCTGATGGGTGGTCTGCTTGCCTGGCTGTTTATTATCCAGGCTACGATGATTGGGATTCTGTTCCTGAGCACTAACTATTATCTCTGGCAGGCAATGGGCCGCATGCGTGGTGCAGAAAAGTACCAACGCTACATTAAGTACCTTGTTTTCATCCTTGCCTGCGGATACATGGTTTTCATTACCCCTCACACAATGGTCATGACTCCAGCTGAATTGAAGGCCATGGGAGGCCAGCAGCATCCTGTTCTTGGAAATTATGGAGTCATGTCGGCGAAAAACGGCGGGATCAATGTCATTATTACAACCACGGTATTGAGTTTCGTCTGGTACATGAGGGGGAACAAAGTTTCAACCGTATCGTGGGCGAAATTCGGTAATATCTTTATGGGCATATTTTTCGCCTGCGCCTACTTCAATATTATTTTCTTGGCTGTATATGGGTATTACATTCCAGCAAACGTTCGCGTTGGTTTGTCTGTTCCTCAGGTCGCGACAACCTTATCATGTCTCTTCTTCATGTTTGCCCTCAATAGCGTCATGATGAAGGGGGCCAAGCAGTTAGGACCGATTGAGTGGGGCAAGATTTCAGCCCGGTCTCAGTACGCCCTTATTATGTTGGCAACGGCCTTTACTTGGATGATGGGATTGATGGGTTATATTCGCTCGTCAGTCAGGCTTTTTTGGCACGTCAATGAGATCATGAGAGATAACTCACCATGGGCGTATACCCATACGGTGGGGTTTGCGGCCAACATGATTTCATTCAATGTTTTGTTTTTCTGGATCACGATCCTGTTTGTCTTCTGGCTTGGCAGCTTGGGTGCGAAGAAGGTTCCAGTTGAATCCAAGGCTGGAATACCTGGCGGTGTACCGCAGCCGGCTGCTAGTCATTAATCGACGTTGGTTGTTGCTAGCCAGCTCAATGGAGGGGGCTTATCCCCCACGTTCTAGCTGTTAGGAGGTCAAGACCTTGAGTAACATGATTGCAGAGGCACTCTCTATGGGCTGGATGGCTCTGGCCATCCTAGCCGGACTATTGGTTTATTTTCAGATGTCCATCAGTGAGCCTGCAGCAAAGAAACGCGCGGTTTTCAAGACGTTCATCGGCATTGTTGCAACGTTTTTGCTGTTTATGGCCATTGCGAATTACAAGAACAATTTTTATGGTGAGAATCGCCTGTTACCGGTCTCGCTCGTCATGATCACGGTAACCACCTTCGTGATGGCGCTGTACTTCACCAATCTCAGTGCCCTTCTGAAGATCGGGGGGCTGATGTTCTTTGTCGCTGCGTTTCTATCCGGCTATGGAAACTGGCTTCCTCAAGTCGAGGGTGGTTTCCCGCCAGTCGAAGAGAAGAAAACATGGGATTCAATGACCCCGCAACAGCTAGCCGATGAAGGCGAAAAGATTATCTTCGGCGGTGTTGGGAAGAATAAAGAGCAAGGCGCAATCGGTAAGGGCCAATGTCCGCTCTGCCATGCATTTCATGCCGGCATGTTGGGCGAACGAGCACCAAATTTAGCGGGGCTCCCTGGGCGAGGGAAAGAGCGATTAGAGGATCCCAAGTATTCCAAGGGTAATCCTTCCAAGCGGGAATATGAGGCGAAAGAGGCGTTCCCAGGCTCGGGAACTGCAGAAAATGGCCAAGAGTATATTGCAGAATCGCACGCATGCCCTAGCTGCTATGTTGTCGCTGGGTATGGGGTAAAGGGAACGAATGACAAGCAAAGTCCAATGCCTTCTATTCATAAGCCGCCTATCTCCCTCAGCCTTCCAGAGCTTGCGGCTGTGGATACTTGGATGTATTTGCGCGAAGGAATAGACGCTCCGTCCTTTGAAGAGATCGTAAAGTCGTACGAGAAGTTTATTCCCGAGGCAGATCGTCCTAAGCAGGCTGATGATAAGCCTGCGGGAGCCACATCTCTGTTGGCTGATGGATCAGAACCGATTGACCAGATTTTTGCCAAAGGACAATGCATTTCATGTCATACGATCCCTGGGATCCCAGGAGCAGTGGGAACCATTGGTCCTAAACTGGAAGAAGGGACAACAGCTTCGCAGCGTATTAAGGATCCCACCTATAAGGGAACAGCCAAGTCACCTACCGAATACATTATGGAGTCTATCGTAGACCCTAGTGCTTTTGTGGTGAAGCCGTTCCCAGATAACACGATGCCCAAAATTTTTGGACAAAAGCTGAGTGCTGGCGCGTTGAAGAAAATTGTCGATTATTTGTCACAGGTGAAAACGGGAGCGCCGCCGCCTAAAATTTAATCGCGACCGGTTGCCTGTCATGCGGAGAGTAAAGGGAGTTTACCGATGAAAGCCTTGATGTCGCTCGGTGCCCTGATCGGAGTGGCTGGACTTCTCCTTCTGGGCGGAATGGTTTTTGATGTCGTCCCTTCAACCACGATACGGTTGGTGGAAGGCTACATGCCGATTCAGATGCTGCTTGAAGTAGCATGTTATGTGATCGGCTTTACGGGATTGAGCTATATGTTGAATGCCATGGGTATGGCTATCCCGCGCTTTTGGCAGGGTATCGGTTTCTGGGTATTTTTCCTGCTCTATCTGAAGTACCGTATGTATCCGCCTATCCCATTCAGTGTGCGGGCGATGTATGGCACTGTGTCGCTCGTTGCGGTGTTCATGTGGGTCTCCGCCAGTGAAGAGGACTGGCAAAAGTTTAAGCAACCCATCATGAACGTTCTGGATGCTCAGACAGGTGGGAACCGAATTTTGCGTTACCTCTATCTAGTGCTCCTGCCGATCCTCATCGGCGGGTTTTCATTTAATGCCATGATGCCAAAGTCGGAAGAACCAATCGAGTTACGAACGGTTCATCCGGCGCCACCTGCGAGTACTAAAGTCCACGGGAAGACTTATACATTACAGACTTCTCAGAATCCCTATCGTGTGAATCCAGAGGGAAAATACGATCAAGAGTTCTCCAATGCCAATATTGTTGAGCAGGGTATGGGGCGTTTGATGAAGCCCAATGCCAACCCGTGGGATGATAAGAATCAGGGCTACCTGAAGTATGTGCGGGAGGGTGGTGAGATATTCTTTCAGAACTGCCATTTTTGCCATGGAGATAATTTGAATGGTCGAGGGCTCCATGCCTTTGCCTTCAATCCAATTCCAGCAAATTTTACAGATCCTGGAACAATCGCACAGCTGCAAGAAACATTTATCTTTTGGCGTGTTTCAAAGGGTGGAATTGGGTTGCCCAACGAAGGATTCCCCTGGGCATCAGTTATGCCGCCCTGGGAGCAACACCTGACGGTGGATGAAATTTGGAAAGTTGTATTGTTTGAATATTGGCACACCGGTTACTATCCGCGAACCTGGGATTAGTCGCCATTTTCCTTAAGAATGCCAAACCAGACATAATGAAGATTATGAGGCCAACCATGATGGACAGTATAACTCAGAAGGCCGGGATCATCGCGGCTGCTGCCTTCGGAGTGGTTTTAGTATCGAGTGCAGGATATTCGTCAGTTTTTGCTCAAGGAGTTCCCGAGGGCTTTAAGAAAGGTGATCTTTCGCCTGAGCCGTCGGCGGAAATGATTGAAGCAGGGAAGCGGGTCTATTTCACCAAGTGCGTGTGGTGTCACGGAGTGGATGGAGCCGGTGATGGACCAGGAGCCGATCGCCTTTGGCCACGGCCGCGCAATTTCAATCAAGGCACATTCAAAATCCGCCATACGGCAAGCGGAGAACTTCCACTCTTCGATGCTAAGAAACCTATACCTGGTCAAAATGATTTGTTTGAAACAGTCACGCATGGATTGCCGGGTTCTGCCATGCCACCTTGGGAAGGTATTTTGAGCGAAGAACAACGCTTGCAAGTACTGTCTTTTGTGACTACCCAGTTGGTTAAGGATCGAAAGTTTACGGATAAGCAGTCCGAGACACAGACAATCCTGCAGCTCGCTGACCTCAAGCCAAAGCCTGCAACTGATGAGAGCAAGAAGCGAGGCTCTGAGCTCATTGTTGAAAAGAAATGCGTAGAATGCCATGGGATGGAGGGTCGTGGAGACGGAAATGCATTCAATCTAAAGGATGACTGGGGTTTTTCCATCCAGCCAGCCAATTGGCATAAGTGCTGGAACTTCAGGGGGAGTCGTCAAGATCCGTACAATGTTGCCAACATTTTCCGAACTTTTTCTACTGGTGTAAATGGCACACCGATGCCATCGTTTGCGGATAACACAAGCGTCGATGAACGGTGGGACATTGCCAACTTTGTCAATTCGCTGTGTGAAAGAGATACATTGGGTAATCCACTGCCCATTGACCCCTTAACCGATAAGCCAAAAATCAACTTCGTCATCCCATCAGATCTCTTTGAGGGGGAAATCCCGGCTGACATTGAACATGAGGCCTGGCAAAAGGCTCCAAAGCGAATTGTGGCGATGGGGGGACAGATCACCCATAAGCCAAGAAACTTTGTCAATCGGATCGACGATATCTGGGTTCGGTCACTCTACAATGACAAATATATTGTCTATCTTCTTGAATGGGATGACCGAACGAAGAGCATAGCTGAAGGCAAGCTTCCGTGGGCACCGACTCAGGTGAATATCGATGTGAAAGAGCAGGACCCCAAGACTGGCGAAGAGGGGTCCATCGCGATGAAACAAAATAATTACACGGTCTACAACGACGCAATTGCAATTGAGACGGCGGTGAAGTGGAAAGAGTTGCCGGCTCCCATTAAGCCTCGCTATCTCTTTGGGACGAATGACCAATTCCCAGTTGATATCGTCAAGTGGGAAGCTGACGGTTCCCTTCGGGCATTCAAAGGTACGGGTTGGGATAAGGATTTTGAAGAGCGCGATAATTATGAAGAGGCCATGAAGCTCGTAAAGAGCGAATGGAAGAATGGTCGCTGGTATGTAATGATTCAGCGGCCTGTAGGAAATAAGAAGGACCAGGATTATGACGAAGACACATTTTTTGAGGTGGGACAGTATATTCCTACCGTCTTCTTTGCCTGGGACGGTCATAATGGGGATGCAGGACGAAAGATGGCCGTCTCCGCGTTTTACTACACCTTTATGAATCCACCTGTTCCTCAGGAAACGTACATCTATCCGGTTGTTATCGCTGTCGGTGTGGTACTGCTGGAAGGTTGGGTTCTGACCCGTCGCGCAAACAGGAAAAAGGGGAAGACGCTGTAGCGTTTCATAGCGATTCGCTTCGGCGCAGCAAGAGAATGGGGGGGTGGGGAAACCTACCCCCTCTTTTTTTTAAGAGCAGGTTGTGGGCTTATGATCACTGATGTGACGGGTGTGTTGCTGGCGGGCGGAAAAAGTAGGCGGATGGGAGAAGACAAGCGATTCATTCTTCTCGGTCAGCAGACTCTCTTTGAGCGGAGCTGCGCGGTTCTCCGTGAATTGTTTGAGCAGGTATGCATCGTCATCGCTCAAGATAGTCCGCCCCTACAAGTCGACGTGCCGGTGGTCCGTGATCTTATTTCAGACTGTGGGAGCCTTGGAGGATTGTATACGGGGCTTCGACTGGCCAAGACCCAACATATCTTCGTTGTGGCCTGTGATATGCCATTTCTCAACCCGGATGTCATACGGCATATGGTTCACCTGAAAGATCAGGCTGATATTGTCATCAGCCGGTGGGCGACTCGTCTTCAACCAACCCATGCGGTCTATAGCCGAAACTGTCTTCCAGTTATTGAGGAAATGATGGCCCACCATAATAGGAAGATTCACAGCATGGTCGGTCATCCATCTCTTCGCATATGCGTGGTGCTTGAAACGGAGATCAGGCACATCGACCATGATGGTCGTTCCATGTTCAACATCAATACGCCATCCGATCTGGAACAGGCTCGATCAGTGTGTGATGCTGGTACGGGGCGTGGGTCGTAGTGTGTAGGTATGACAGGTGAAGCGGACCGTCCTTCTCATTCATCCCGGTGCACTTGGGGATGTCCTGCTGGCTGTCCCAGCAATTTGGCGTCTAAGTCTGAAGTTTCCCCAGCATGAGATTGTGCTCATAGCTGCTGCCGCTGTGAGCCGACTCCTATGGGAATGTGGAGTGATCAGCGATTGGCTCCCCTTAGAGGGGCAAGCATGTCTAGGGCTCTTTTCAGGGGCTTCATCTATTTCCAAGGAGTTATACTCCTGCGTGGATCGCTGTGATCGAGCTGTGGTTTGGATGGAAGATAAAGAGGGCGTGCTTGGTTCCTTCTTCCAGGAATTTGGTGTCGCGAACGTTCAGATTCAGTCACCATTTTCAAAGGGATTGCGTGCAAGGCATCAGAGTGACTGTTTTCTTGAGACGCTGGGTGAAGCGAAGGGAGATCGTTTGTCGGAGAAAACGGTGCAGGTTCCCTCGCATCTCCTGGAGCAAGGGAAGGGCTATCTTGACGCCCTGAGTATTCCCTATGACCAATCGTTGGTCCTAGTGCATCCGGGGAGTGGAAGCGTTCATAAACGACTTGAGCCCAGAAGAATGGCCTCGTTGATTGAACGGTTGTGGCAGGAGGGGATGTATCCCCTCATCTTGGAGGGACCGGCTGATCAGGATGCCGTAGGTCAGGCACTGCACTTTGTGAGTCGGCCACCTCTTGTGCTCAGAGACCTTGATCTATCTCAGCTTGCAGGAGTGTTTGGACGGGTTGCCGTATATATTGGTCATGATTCGGGTGTGACCCATTTAGCGGCTCTATTAGGTGTGCGGACCATAGCTATATTTGGCCCTACAGATCACCATCGGTGGGGACCATACGGTAGCCATGTGTCGATCGTGCGAGGGTTGCCGTGTAGTTGTGAGTCGTGGGAAACAGTTAAATTGTGTGTGGAGAAACCTTGTCTTCATGTGCCGGTTGAGAAAATTTTAGAGGCATCGCGGCTTACATATAGAGGAACCGATAACACAAACCCTCATAACTCCCTGGAAACCGCCTTGTCTCTGGCTACCCCACAATGATACAGTGACATGTTAATTTCCTTTCTTTGGTAAGGACTTAGAGGAATATTTGTGTCTCAAGGATTTGTGCAAGAGCGGGTCACAACGGCCCTGCTTGGCGCTCTCAATGGCGCGAGGCAAAAGGGGCAATTGAAGACGGCGGCTTGGCCCACGCTGAGTCTTGATGCGCCCAAACGGCCGGAATGGGGCGATCTCGCTTCCACGGTCGCCATGTCATTGGCCTCATCTGAGCACAAGGCCCCTCATGATATTGCCCAGATCATTATAGACAACATTTCCCAGCGAGAGCAGTTGTTTGATCGTGTTGAAATCGTTCGTCCCGGTTTCTTGAATTTGACGGTTAAACCGGCTCTCTGGCAGGAGGTTCTTCGTGAAATCGAGTCGCAAGGGGTTCGTTATGGCCGGACTGCCGTCGGAGCTGGACGTCGTGTGTTGGTTGAGTATGTGAGCGCTAATCCGACTGGGCCGTTGCATGTTGGCCATGGCAGGGGGGCGGCGGTCGGGCAGGCAGTCGTCCGGCTACTCGATGCGATCGGATACGATGCCGTCAGCGAGTACTATATCAACGACGCAGGCCGCCAGATGAAATTGTTGGGCGCGTCCGTGTATGCTCGTTACCAAGAGTTGTCAGGACACACTGTTGTGTTTCCCGAGGATGGCTATCATGGTTCGTACATCACATCTGTGGCACAACAAATCAAGGAGCAACTCGACCCCGTCGCTGGTGAACTGACTCCTGCCGATCTTGAGACTCGCTGCCGATCCCTTGCCTATCAGAAACTGCTGGGACTCATCCGTGAGGATCTTATGTCCTTTGGGATCGAGATCCAATCCTGGTTCAGCGAAACGTCGCTTCTAGAGTCCAACGCGATTGAGGTGGCTCTGGAGGAATTGAAAGCCCGCGACCTCCTGTTCCAGCAGGATGGTGCATGGTGGTTTCGGGCGTCCATGTATGGTGACGAAAAAGACCGTGTCGTCAAGAAGCAGGACGGGGAGTATACGTATTTAGCCTCCGATATCGCCTACCATCATGACAAGCTGAGGCGTGGCTATGATCTGCTGGTCGATGTCTTCGGTGCCGACCACCATGGGTATATTCCGCGCATGCAAGCCGTCATGCAGGCCTATGGACATCCAAAGGATCGTCTCCATGTTGTGCTGGTCCAGTTGGTGAAATTATTGCGGGATGGAGTCGAAGTGAAGATGTCCAAGCGGACCGGGGAATTCATCACGATGCGGGAAGTCTTGGATGAGGTCGGAGCGGACGCGGCGAATTTCTATTTTCTCATGCGCGACTCCAATACGCATTTGGAGTTCGATCTGGAGTTGGCGAAGCAACGGTCCGCCGATAATCCGGTGTACTACGTTCAATATGCCCACGCGAGAATTTGCAGCCTGTGGCGTGTCGCGTCCGCCAGGGGGATTGCCCGTCCATCCGCGGAGGGCACGGACCTGACAGTGTTGATGGATCCTGATGAATTAGGGTTGATCAAGAAGCTGTCCTCTTACCCTGAAGTCATCCAGGCGAGTGCCCTGGCGTTTGAGCCGCACCGCGTCACGTACTACCTTCAACAATTGGCGGCGCTTCTCCATACGTTTTATAACAAACACCGTGTGTTGCCTCCCGAACTCGATCAAGAGAACAAGGAGTCGGCCCCTGCTGAAGTGCTCACATCCAAACGGACGGCGGCGCGATTGGTTTTGATGGGGGCGGTCCAGCAGGTTCTTCAAAATGGACTCACTGTGCTCGGCATCTCAGCGCCGGAGCACATGTAGCGGATCAGACCCCGTAAAGGATGATGCAGTACCAAGTTCAACAATCCGATCGGCATTCCAAGGGTCGCGTCGGCCTGCTCACGACCGGCCACGCGGCGATCGAAACACCGGCCTTCATGCCAGTGGGCTCGTTGGGTCCCGTCAAGGGGCTCGAACCGGAGGATCTGCAGAGTCTTGGGTTTCGACTTATCCTGAATAACGCCTATCACCTGTACTTGCGTCCTGGTCATAAGATCGTGGCCGACATGGGGGGGCTTCATGCTTTCACCGGATGGCCGGGAGCGATCCTCACCGACAGCGGGGGATTTCAGATTTTTAGTTTGGCGAAGTTGTGCGAGATTACCGACGAGGGCGTCACGTTTCAATCGCATATCGATGGCTCGACGCACTTCGTGACGCCAGAAAAGGCAATTGAAATCGAAGAGGCGTTGGGTGCCGATATCATCATGGTGCTTGATCAATGTGTGGCGTTGCCTGCTGGTCGAGCGACTATTCAGGACAGTGTGCGACGCACTCAGCTCTGGGCTGAGCGCTGTCAGGCAAGCCGGCGACGAACGGACCAGGCCTTGTTTGGCATCGTCCAGGGTGGATTGGAACCAGACTTGCGGGTCGCCTCGTCGAGAGATCTCGTGCGATTGGGGTTTGATGGCTACGCGATCGGCGGGCTGTCGGTCGGAGAAGGTAAGCCCGACATGTATGGGATGCTCGATGTGACGGTTCCGGAGTTGCCGGAAAACAAGCCCCGGTATCTTATGGGGGTCGGACATCCCGAAGATCTGCTTGAAGGGGTGGCCCGTGGTATCGATCTCTTCGATTGCGTTGTCCCCTCGCGTCACGGCAGAACAGGCTCTCTCTTTACCTCAACCGGTCGGGTGGTCATCAAACAAGCACGGTATGCTGAGGATGAACGACCGATCGATCCTGAGTGCACGTGCCCGGTATGCCGCCGATACTCACGGGCCTATTTGCACCACTTGTTTATGGTCAAGGAAATGCTGGGAGCCCGGCTCAACACGATTCATAACTTATGGTATTTCTCGGAACTGATGCGCCAAATACGGGAAACTTTGCGGGAGGGAACGTTTCCAGAATTTCGGGACGCGTTTTATCGGAACCACACTCGACCGGCGGTCATGGCCGGTCTAGCGGAGTGTGAAGAGCCATGTTGAACATTGCATGGGAACGGTCACATATAGAAGAAGGGGATAGGCTCGATGTTGATGGAATCGATTGCATGGGCTGAGGGGGTGAGCGGAGGCGGGGCATCCGCCAGTGGAGGGGCGAGCGGGATGTTATCGTTGCTCCCCTTCCTCTTGATCTTTGTCATTTTTTACTTTCTCCTGATCCGGCCTCAACAGAAGAAGCAAAAGCAGCAGCAGGCCTTGTTGGATGCCTTGAAGAAGGGCGACAAGGTGATCACGACGTCAGGAATCTGGGGCACCATCACCAACATCGGGAAAGAGACGGTGACCTTGCAGATTGCCGATAATACCAAAATCAAAATGCAGCGCGAGAATGTTTCGCGCGTGCGCGGGGAAGAGGAAGATAAAGACAAGGATAAAGACGCGTAGTTCACACGGGATAAGGGGTCACGGACGACATGAAAAAGGTAAGTGGGCGGCTCTGGTTATTAACACTGGTCATCTTGGTATCGGTGGTGGCCTTTCTCCCGTCCTATCAGCCGGTGTATCAAGCCTTGCCGGGCTGGCTGAAAGGAGTGCTCCCGAACAAAGGGATTACGTTGGGGCTGGACTTGCAGGGCGGTATCCATATGGTTCTGGAGGTGGACGAGGATCGCGCCGTGGAGATCGCGGTTGACCGTTCCGTCACCGCGCTGCAGGATCTCATGGCCGAAAAGAAACTCGCGGTCGATTCAGTCAAGCGAACCGGACATGAGCAGATTGTGATTCAGCTGCAGAATGCCGATACGAAGGCCTCCGCCCAGAAACTGATCGATGATTTCCCCATGTTTGTCGAGAAGGAGTCGGCGGGGTCGGCGAATAGCATAGTGTGGGAGCTTCGTGAGCTAGAAACCAAGCGCATCAAGGATTCCGCGATCAACCAGGCGCTGGAAACCATTCGGAACCGCATCGATCAGTTCGGCGTCGCGGAGCCGATCGTTCAGCGCCAAGGGTTGAAGCAAATCGTCGTGCAGCTGCCCGGTGTCAAGGATCCGAAACGTGCCAAGGGTCTGATCAAGGAGACGGCGCTGCTCGAATTCAAGATGCTGGACGAAGACCTCCACCTTGATCTCCCCGTGCGTGTTCCGAAAGACAAAGAAGCCGAGGTGCTCCAGCAGTTTGCCGGCAAACTGCCGGAGAGCGACCAGATTTTATTCGAGCGAATGATCGACAAGGACACGGGTGTCGAGTTTCGCATGCCCTATGTCGTCAAGAAGCGGGTCATGTTGACCGGTGATGTGCTGAGCGATGCACGTGTCGCCATCGGTCAATTCAACGATGCGTATGTGTCCATCACGTTTGACTCCAAGGGGGGACAGGAATTCGAACGGATTACGAGCGAGAACGTCAAGAAGCGTATGGCGGTTGTCCTTGATAACACCATCTACTCGGCGCCGGTTATTCAGGAACGTATTTCAGGGGGACGTGCGCAGATTACCGGGACCTTTACCACGCAGGAGGCCAATGATTTGGCGATTGTTCTGCGGGCTGGTGCGCTCCCGGCACCGTTGAAGATCGTGCAGGATCTTACGGTCGGTCCGTCCCTCGGCCAAGATTCTATCGATAAGGGGATCAGGGCTACGCTCATCGCCGGGGCGATGGTGGTCATCTTCATGATTGTCTATTACCGTCTGTCCGGGCTGATCGCGGACTTTGCCTTAGTGCTGAATCTGCTGTGTCTGATGGGTGCGCTGTCCGCCGTGACCGCCACGTTGACCCTGCCAGGAATCGCCGGTATCGTGCTAACGATTGGAATGGGTGTCGATTCGAACGTCTTGATTTTTGAGAGGATTCGTGAAGAGCTGCGTGGCGGAAAGGCGGTGCGATCTGCCATCGATGCTGGTTACGACAAGGCGTTATTGACGATTATCGATTCACACGTGACGACGCTGATCACTGGAGTCGCCCTGTTTCTCTTTGGGACTGGGCCGATCAAGGGATTTGCCGTGACGCTGTGCCTGGGGATTGCCATCAATCTCTTCACGGCATTGATCGGGACAAAAGTCATTTTTGATCTGTTGTATCATCGACGAAAAGTCGAGGCGTTGAGCATCTAACCATGAAGCCATCAGCGATGACTCTTCAAGGAGAGGCTCAGGGTTATCACAAGGGAGTGCGCATGTTAGAGATTCTTGGGAAGACCAACATTGACTTCATGGGCAAGCGCACGTTCGCATTTCTCTTTTCTGGCGTGATGGCTTTGCTCGGGCTCATCGCCCTGGTCCAGATTGCGCGGGGCTCCGCCAATCTGGGCATTGATTTTGCCGGGGGAACAGCTGTCCAGCTCAAGTTCGAGCAATCAGTCAGGATCGATGAGGCCCGGAAGGCCTTGGAGGCCAACGGCTTGAGTGATGTGGAGCTGCAGGAATTTGGACAGGACAACAAGCTCCTCGTCCGGGTCAAGGCTTCCACGACGATCGAAGAAAAGATAGCGGAACGTGTGGTGGGAATCTTCTCCAAGGAGTTCCCGAACAACAAGTTCGTGGTTGACTCAACCACTGAGATTGGGCCAACCATCGGGAAGAAGCTTCAGGAAGATGCGCTCGTAGCGGTCATCGTCTCATTTGTGGGCATTATTCTGTACATTGCGGCACGATTCGAACTTCGTTTTGGCGTTGCGGCCGCGCTGGCGACGTTTCATGATGTCTTGGCTGTGGTCGGGGCGTTCTATCTCCTGGACAAAGAAATTACGCTTCTGATCGTGACGGCACTCTTGACGTTGGCTGGATATTCATTAACCGACACCGTCGTGGTATTCGATCGGATCAGGGAAAACTTAAAATCGCGTCGCCGGGAGAGCGAGGAAGCGACGATCAACACTGCCATTAACCAGGTGTTGAGCCGTACGATCGTCACCAGTCTGACCGTCGTGCTCGTCCTGATCCCGTTGACCCTAGCAGGAGGAGAAGTGCTGCACGATTTCTCACTTGCGCTGCTCTCGGGCGTCATTTTCGGCACCTATTCCTCGGTTTTCGTGGCCAGCCCTCTCTTATTGTTGTGGCCGGGGACCTCGGGCCGCCTCTTGAAACGGTCATAGCCGAACTTGTTGATCTGTTGATTTGTCGACTTGTCGGAAATGGAAGGTATTCAGCAGGTCGTCAGATCAACAGATTCTGAAATTCGTCCAGATCATGTTTGGCAGTCTGGAAATTCGAGATCCAACCGCAGTATGCTGAGGTAGCTCGCCCTTCAAAGGCACCTGTATGAATCTCTGGAGCCGGTCTCACAGTCTCCAGCAGAAGATCATCGCGGCGATCGTGATGGTCGGTCTCCTGCCGTTGACCGTCATGCTTGCCCTCATTTACATCGAAGAGCGACGCGCCTTGCAGGAGTCGACGGGGACGAATTTCAAAGAAGTGGCCGTCGAGGCCGCCCGCCGCATCGAAATGCATGTTACGCGGGGCATGAACGAGGCCCAACAACTCGCGACCGCGCCATTTCTTCGCACCGCCGTTTCGGAAGCCAACCGAACGTACGAGGGTAAAGACGCTCAGAGTATTTCTGAGATTATCACGGAGTGGCAACAGCGGTGGGGGCAGCGCGCCAAGCGAAGCGAATTTCCGTTCTTCGTCAACCGAATCGTGACCAACTACTTGATTCGATGGCACGAGATTCGAAAATCGGACTATGTCGGCATTTTAGTCACCGACGGACAGGGAGCCTTGGTCGTCAGTTCGATTCCTCAGGTGGAATATTCCTATGCCAAAACCGCCTGGTGGCAAGCTGTGGTAAAAAGCGGCAGCCAGCAGCCGTATGTGGGCGAGATTGCCTTCGACCCAGCGTTTGGGACTCACATGGTCGTCGTGGCCGCGCCCATTCTGGATGATCAACGTCGGGCTGTGATCGGAGCCGTGACGATCCTGCTTCGGCGTGACACATTGTTCCAGTCCATCGCCGAGGCTTCCTTCGGCATGACAGGCCATGCCATGTTGTTTGCCTCAGATGGGGGTGTGGTGATTTGTCCAGTCCTTGCACCCGAGGCCCACTCCATCGATGCCGAATTGATCAGTATGCTGGGATCTCCGAAGCCTGGATGGGCCGTGGCCGCCGACGATTCACACGGAAACAAGCGCGCCCTGATCGGGTTTGCACCGGTGCGGTTTGTCGATCAGCTTGCGACCAGTAGTATCGGTGGGAAGCGCTGGATCGCGGTGGTGCGCCAAGATCCATCGGAGATCTTTGCCCCACTAGGCGAGCTGATGGCCAAGGTCTTGTTATTCGGCATGATGGTGTTGGTCGTGCTCTCCATAATAGGAGTGATCGTTGCGCGCCGAATCGCTCGGCCGATTCAGGTGTTGCATGATGGTGTACAGCAGATCGGGAGCGGACGCTTAGAGCAAAGACTGGAGATCAAGACTGGTGATGAAATTGAACGATTGGCACAAGCGTTCAATCAAATGGCGAGCAATCTGCAACGCTCATTCGGGCAGATCGAACAGCGGATGACAGAGGTTCGGCAGTTGGAAGAGAAGTATCGGGATTTGATCGAACATGCGCCGGAAATGATCTGTCAATTTGATCGAGATGGCCGATTCGTCCATGTCAATAAAACCGGCCTCGATAAACTCGGATATACCCATGACGAAGTGTTGGGGATGAAACTTTTGGACCTCGTTCCGACTGGACAGGAATCACAGGTGTCCCACTTTCTGGAGCAGCTGGCTTGTTTGGGGCAGGCCGCAATCGAAACGATGCTGTTGGCGAAAGATCACCGGCCGATCGACGTGGAAATTCATGCGACGGCACTCTTCGATCAAGCACGAGGGGGACTGGTCCACTCTCGTGCATTCGTCCGGGATGTGACGGAACGGCGCCGGTTAGAGCTGGAACTTCAGTGGTACACGGTCGGGCTTGAGCAGGCGGTATCGGAGCGTACACGGCAGCTGACAGCATCACAAGCCCGCTATAAGACCCTCTTCGACTTCGTCGCTGATTCGGTGTTTATGGTGAGTGCGACGGGGGCCGTCGTGGCCATCAATGAACGGGAACAACAGGTACTGGGCTATGCCGAGTCGGAGATCGTCGGGAAGAACGTTCTCGAGATCATCCCGGACGCGCACCACCGAGCCTTCACAGGCTGGTTGTGTGATGTCAGTTCGGAGCAGCGGCAGGTTATCACTCAGGAAATGACGGTGTACCATGCCGACCGCCATGAGATCCCGGTGGAAATGGACTTGATTCGCGTCGATGGGACTGAACAATTGCTGGTGATGGTGCAGCTTCGCGATATTACTGACCGGAAAAAGCTCGAGCGTCAACTGCAATCATACCGGGAAGATCTTGAACTGAACGTGAGGGAGCGCACAAGAGAGATCGAAGAGACCAAGCAGTACTTGGAAAATTTGCTCGAGAATGCCAACGATGTCATCTACACGCTCGATCTCGATCAGCAGTTTACTTATGTCAACAGCAAGGTTAATGCTTGGGGCTATCGCAAGGATGATTTGATCGGACGGCCGTATCTCTCACTGTTATCCCGGCGTCATCGGGGACGGCGTCTCAAGAGTACACTGGATATCGGGGCCAAGCAGGTGTACGAGGTCGAAGTCGTCACTCGGCTGGGTGACGTGCGTGCCGTCATGGTCAGTGTCTCTCCTCTTCAAGGGGCCGACGGGGAGATCCTTGGAGTACTTGGCATCGCGCGTGACATGACGGAGACCAAGAAGCTGGAGCGACAGATTCGTCATGCGGAAAAACTGGCCTCAATTGGCCAACTGGCGGCGGGGGTGGCCCATGAAATCAACAATCCTCTCGGAGGAATCCTCAATTGTCTCTACAACCTTCGAAAGGGGACCCTTTCCCCGGCACGTCAAGAGGAATATTGGACCTCCATGGAACATGGCGTCCGTCGTGTTCAAAAGATTGTTCGGCAGTTGCTCGATTTTTCACAGCAGCACGAACCGGCTTTCAGCCCGGCTGATATCAATCGAATCGTCGGCCAAGTGTTGGGGCTGACCACGCATCTCTTTGCCTCCAATCGCATTCATTTGGAAACATTTCCAATCCATGACTTGCCCAGCGTGATGGTTGATCGGCATATGATCGAACAGGTCTTGATGAATTTGATCTTGAACGCCGTGCAGGCCATGAAAAACGGCGGAGTGCTGACGATCAGGACTTCCGTGGCTGAGGGCATTTGCCGGGTCGAGGTGAGCGATACGGGGTCCGGCATTCCCGCATCGGTGCTCCCACGGATCTTTGATCCGTTCTTCACGACCAAAGGGGAAGGAGAGGGGACGGGGCTTGGTCTCTCGGTCAACCTTGGCATCGTGGAGCGGCATGGCGGAAAAATTTTAGTCGAGAGCGAAGTTGGAAAAGGAACGACGTTCACGCTGTGCCTGCCCGTATCACGAGAACGTTCCTTTGCGGAAAGGGAAACATGAAAGGGTTGACTGTTCTGCTGGTCGACGATGAGCCCTTGATGCGTCTTTCCATGATGGATGCGTTGGAGGCTGTTGGCTGCGAGGTTCAGGCGGCTTCGACCGGCACGGAAGGGCTCGAAGCAATACGAGAGAAGACCTATGATGTGGTGATCACCGACCTGCGATTGCCGGGTGTGGATGGATTGACTGTGCTTCAGACAGCCAAAGGGAAGGAGCTCCAGACTGAGGTGCTCGTGATTACCGCACATGGATCAGTAGAAACGGCTGTTGAGGCGATGAAGCTGGGGGCGTTTGATTACATTACGAAGCCATTCCAGATGGACGAATTACTGCTGATCATTGAGCGGGTCGGTGGCATGATCGCGCTCCGCCGGGAGAACCAGGACCTCAAACATCAGCTCGAGGACAAGTTCTGCTTCAATGGCATTTTAGGGGCGAACAGTCGGATGCGCGCGGTGCTGGACAAGATCAGGCTCGTGGCTGAGACCGATTCCACGGTCCTGATCGTGGGGGAGAGTGGAACAGGCAAGGAACTTGTCGCCAATGCGCTGCATCAGAACAGCCCGCGGAAAGGGTATCCGCTGATCAAAGTCAGCTGTGCCGCGTTGCCGGAGACACTGCTGGAAGCGGAACTCTTCGGCCACGAGAAAGGGGCCTTTACGGGCGCGTTGCGCCAGCGACGGGGGCGGTTCGAGATGGCCAACCGCGGGACGCTCTTTCTTGATGAAATCGGCGAAATCTCGCCCGTAGTACAGGTGAAACTGTTGCGCGCCCTGCAGGAACGTACCTTCGAACGGGTTGGGAGCAATGAGCCGATCGAAACGGATGTGCGGCTTGTGTGCGCCACACAGAAAGACCTGCGCAAAGAGGTGGCGCAGGGCCGGTTCCGAGAAGACCTCTTTTACCGGCTCAACGTCGTGCCGATCATCGTTCCGCCACTCAGACAGCGGCAAGAAGATATTCTGGTCATCGCGGAGCATGTCCTCGAAACATGCTCGCTGAAACTGAACAAGCAACTGCGTGGGTTTTCCCAGCAGGCACGTGAATTGTTGCTCCGCTATTCCTATCCGGGAAATGTGCGGGAGTTGGAAAATATGGTTGAGCGGGCCGTGGCGCTCGGGCGGGATCGGGACGCGGTCCAACCGGCTGATCTCTGTGGATTTCAATCCTGTCCCTACCTAGGGGGTGTGCCACAGGAATCTTGCGGCTTCTGTGGCGAGGGTTTGACCGGAGGGAAAAAGAAGAAGGACATGTCCCTCACCTCACTTGCTGCCGCGCGAGAAGGCTTTGAGAAAGACTATATCGTGTCCGTGTTGGAGCGTGTGGATGGGAGTCGAACGACGGCATCGAAAATTTTGGGGCTGTCTCGAAAGGCGCTCTGGGAAAAGTGTAAACGCTACGGCATTCCATCCGCGCACAGCAACGGCGATGATGAAGGCTAATGCCTTCATTCTCATACCGGTCAGAGTCTGAGCAATCGCGGGATCTGGATGGAGAGCCGTCGTGTGAGGATGTGTTATGGGCAACCTAACTAGGGAAGGAATCTAGACCATGAATCTTCGGTGTCGGGCCATCACGATCTCGTTGGGCGTATTGTTGTTTGCGGGAATTGCGTGTGCCGGGGAGCCGGCTGACGTGGAAAAGTTCGTCAATGCGCGCATCGAGATTGGTGAAATGATGACGAACTACTTCAAGGGTGGCGCGGGCTATGGCGAGGGGCAGCGCCCGTCACAGGAACACATGCAACAAATGGGAGCGGACATCAATGCCAAGCTCACGGCGCTCCTGGCGAAGCACGATCTGACCCTCGACGAATATCGGAAACGGAGCCCTGAGGTGTTTGCGGATGACGCGGCGGTCAAGCACTATCTCAGCGAGCATCCAGACCTCAAACAACGCTATGAAGCGCTCCCACTCGATCGAATGGGGCGTGGAGGAAGTACGGGGAGAGGGTATTAGGAGCGTCGACGAGTCTCGTAGACGTTCTGTCGAGGAAAATCTGTCTCATGCAATACTGCCACCTCGGTCGTTCAGGGCTCAAAGTCAGTCGGCTCTGTCTGGGGACGATGAATTTCGGACCCCAGACGAGTGAGCAGGACAGCTTCGCCATCATGGATCGAGCGTTAGAGCTCGGTATCAACTTTTTTGACACCGCCAACGTGTATGGCTGGAAACTCGGTGAAGGATGGACAGAGCAGATCATCGGCCGGTGGCTCGCACAAGGCGGAGGCCGCCGGGACAAAGTGGTGCTGGCTACGAAAGTATACGGTCGCATGGGTGACGGGCCGAATCAGTCGCACCTCTCGGCCGTCCATATCAAGCGAGCGTGCGAGGACAGTCTTCGGCGGTTGAAGACGGACTGGATTGACCTGTATCAGATGCATCATGTCGATCGAGACACGCCGTGGGAAGAAGTCTGGCAGGCGATGGAGCAGTTAGTCAGAGAAGGCAAGGTGGTCTATGTGGGCAGCAGTAATTTCGCCGGGTGGCACTTGGCTCAGGCACAGGAGGCTGCGCGCAGCCGCCATTTCTTTGGACTTGTTTCGGAGCAAAGTCTGTACAACCTCACTGAGCGCACGATCGAGCTGGAAGTCATTCCTGCTTGTGAAGCCTATGGGATTGGTCTGATCCCGTGGAGTCCACTGGGGCGTGGGCTCTTGGCCGGGGTCCTGCAATCCGCAGACAGTGGGCGGCGAGCGGATGAGGATCTGAAAAAAGAGGTGGTCAAGTCTCGTCCAAAACTGGAAGCCTACGAGGCGTTGTGCGGGACGATCGGCGAACGACCGGCGGATGTCGCGCTGGCCTGGTTGCTGCATCAAAAAGCCGTCACGGCACCGATTATTGGGCCACGCACCATGGAACAGCTGAATGGCACCACGCGGGCACTGAATCTTTCTCTCAGTAGTGACATCTTGAAACAACTGGATGAGATTTTCCCAGGCCCTGGTGGTGCTGCACCAGAAGCCTACGCGTGGTAATAGCGAATCAATTGAAGTCAAAGGGCGTTTACGGAGGTATTTCGAGGAACATGCGGCGCAAAAGCGGCAGAGACCAGGGAATCGGTCGCGCAAGACATGGGAGGGAGAGACAGTGACGCGCGAAGATGGGACGGTTGGCGTGGCTCAATACGTCATAGTTTCACCCTGGGCGCATTAGGCATCAGAGTCAAGCGCTATTAAGGGGAAGGGAGCGAGGAAGAGATGGTGCTGGTGACAGTTATATACTACCGTTGCAACGTACCAGTATCGTTGGACTATTGCAAATTTGCATGAGGTGTAAAAGCGTATGATCTGATGTTCGTTATCGGATTGGATCGAGAGTTTTGGTTGAGAAACGGCAGGGTTGACCGTCCGTGATGGCTGCTATCGGCCACGTTGCGACAGTCGCTACGGCAATCTCCGCGTTGGAAAGCTGCTGATCATTAGAGATGGCGCTCGCTTCGTGCTAAGCCTGGTTGGAGTGGATCTGAGTCGGTTGGGGAAGGTCATAGAACACCTGCTTATCAGCGCCCACAAAACCTGGCGAAATATCTTCCCGTAAGTTCTCGAAGTCGTGTGACTCAAAAATTCAACTAGGCACCGTCTTAAATCAGATCTTTTATAACAAGCGCTGAGTTCAGCGCTTGACCACACTCTGTTCAAATAGATAGGTTAGTGCTACACAAAGCTCCAAGGGGCATCAACACCGATGCAATCAAACACAAGCACTATCCAATCCCATGAGCCCAGGAATTCTATATCAATAGGCAGCGCTGCCTCTCTCATTGGCGTTTCCAATGCCACAATACGAAATTGGGTTAAGGCCGGGCATATAGTGCCAGCCAATGTAAGGCCCCTTAGTTTCTGGGAGCATGATGTCATCGGTTTGAAAACCGCGATCGGTTCAGGCGCTTTAGGGCGGCTACGGGCGCGCGCGAATAAATCCAGATCTGAAGTAATCACTATTCCAAAGGAGTACCTTGGGCACCCACGCCTAATAGAAGTCGTGCAACACATCGTTGACACGTTCAAGAGCGAACATCTTGATCTAGAAATAACGATGTTTTTTCTATCGTTGCGGGTGCTAGAACTTCGCGGCGAGGTCCTGCGTACCCCCTTCGCCAGCATCCATGACCCGTCTTCTTTTCAGTCGTGGCGCCGAAACTCCATTAAGAGCGAAATTACTCACTGGCAACCTCCACTCGCGTCCCAAGCGGACAAGAGAGGGTACAGAACTATTTATCTTTCGTTCAATAGTGTTGAGGATGAGGATTTCCTTGGCTTTGTCTATCAAAGTCTGTGCAAGGAAGGCGATAAAGCAAACAAGGGCTCCTACTACACACCTTCAAGCGTCATTCGTGATTCGCTTTGCCAGCAAACCTTTTCAGGAGAGTCCTTTTTAGATCCTTGTTGCGGGACAGGAAACTACCTGATATCTGCCTCTAAGATCCTTCACTTATCGCCAGATAAAATCTATGGGTTTGATAGCGACAGCATTGCTGTTCGGGTCGCTCGCATTAATTTCCTTCTGGCGCATCCCTCTTACGACTCCATTCCGAATATTGAATGCCTGAACACTCTTACAGATCTAGCAACTGGGGATCTGCTTTGTGGAACTAATCATCTTCTATCAAACGTTGACTTCATTGCCACAAACCCTCCATGGGGAGCTTATAAAAACGCCCCAATGCCAGTTAACGAGTCGAGCGGAATCACCTCGAAAGAAGCATTCTCATTGTTTCTGTCAAAAGCATTGACTCTGCTGCGTGATGGCGGTGTCCTTTCGTTTGTATTGCCAGAGTCGTTTCTCAAAATCAGGGCACACCGTGACATAAGAACATTAGTTCTTGCGAACACAAAGATTGTTCGTATCGTAAAACTAGGGCGACCGTTTGCCGGTGTATTCACGCCAGCAATAAGATTTGATGCAATTAAGGCAAGAGCGGACCGCGAATGGACTGTTGCGATTCAGGAGAAGGGGCGTATGTTTCATGTAGAGCAGAGCCGTTTTTTGGAAAACGGGCATCACTCTTTTGATGTGAACGTCACTTCAAGAGAAGATGATCTCATAAAAAAGCTATTCCGGAGAAAGCATGTAACGCTGTCAGGGCATGCGCAATGGGCTTTGGGGATTGTGACTGGCAACAATGAATTGCATGTGCGCGACCAGGAAGAAGACGGCATGGAGCCAGTCATCAGGGGTAGTGACATTTCCAAGTTCGTGGTTCGTGCCCCTCAATCCTTCATTCGCTTTAACCCTAACTCGTTTCAGCAGGTTGCAAGAGAATCTTATTACCGTACACCGGAAAAGCTTATCTATAAGTTCATCTCAAAATCGTTAGTGTTCGCCTATGACAACAAGAAAATGCTCACACTAAATAGTGCCAACCTGCTCATACCAAAGCTACCGGAGCATGGAGCAAAAGTGGTCTTAGCATTTCTGAATTCTTCCGTCTTTCAGTATATCTTCATGAAGAAATTCTCAACACATAAAGTGCTACGAGGAGATCTTGAAAGGTTGCCATTCCCTGTGTTGCCGACCTATTGTTACAAAAGGATTGAAATGCTGGTCGATGAAGTTATCAGTGGGCAACATGGAACAGAAGAACTCGAAGAATTGATATTTTCCAGCTTTCATCTTACAGATGCTGAAATCCAGGAAATCAAGCTTGCAGTGAAAGATAAATAAGATGGAAAAGCTTAAGCAGCACCTACTCAAGTTGGCAAGTGAGCTAGAGAAGAAAAAGCATGATCAAATCATGCGCAGGCTCGAAAATTTGGTTTCTTTTTATCCATTCAACGAATATGAGTTCTTAATATCTTCGCTGATGGGGCATAACAAGATCACTCTTGATGACTATCACGAATTGCGTGATGACTACATAGCGCGCAATATGTACCTATATATTTTTGAAATTAGTGCACCACGTCAATTCGGCGAAGCGTGGGCGCAAGGGCATTTGAAAGAACTTGTCCCTGAACTCGTAAAGCCTTCGAAGAAACAGGATCCAAAGTATTCTGGAGAATACGATTTTTATCTTGATGGAAAAATCAAAATAGAAGTAAAGGCCTCTCGCGCAGTTGATTCCGAGAGTAGTGATCCACTCTACATGAAGGCATTGTCGAGTGATTCCAATAAGCCATTCTGGATGAACTTCCAGCAGGTGAAGCCGGCATGTTGCGACGTATTTGTTTGGGTAGCGGTCTGGCGGGATAAAATTCGCTATTGGGTATTGTCTTCTCACGAACTAAAAAACCACCCAGATTATTCTACCGGACAACATCGCGGGAATACTGGCGAAGGGCAACTTCACGTCCGGCAAGATAACATCAAGGACTTTGCTCGGTACGAAGCAGCTTCTAATAGGTTGGCTGATGCAATTCGAGAGGCGTATGCTCGTGAAACTGCGTATCGTAGGCGTAGATAGCTTCTGGATCTAGAGAGAGGTTTGTGTATCCGTCAATGCTACACTTATACATCGGGTTAGCCTCTAGACAGAGCTTGCTACGGTCCTCTTGTCATTAAAAAGAAGGAATTGAGCGACCCCCCTATGGGGAAAATCAGTTTCATGAGCGGCCCCCTCGTTTGCCCCTAGCTTTCTTTGCCCTGTTCCTTCTTAAGTACATTCACCAGGACAGCGCGAGCTGAGCCGGAAATCCTAAGAAATAGGGTG
>JBQTJA010000043.1:0-13630 GCA_052387595.1 Nitrospiraceae bacterium
CATCGACCTGAAAGTGCGCATTCACCTCTGGGGCAGTTAGTTCTTGAGCACGTCTGACTTGCTGAGGGCTGATGGTGATGCCTGTGACTGCAAAGCCATACTCCCGCGCCAGCATGCGGCTGCTGCCGCCAATGCCACAGCCGACATCTAATACCGTCGTACCGGACGGAAGCTTGTCTAACCCACCCCAGCGCACCATTTCATGCACAAAGTCCGACTTGGCTGTGAGAAAATCTTTCTTGCGGGGAGGCGAGCCGTAGTGTCCCAGATGGACATGTTCGCCCCAATAGAACTCGAGAATGCCGTCATTCGTCCAGTCATCATAGGAATTGGCGACAGAATCGGCAGACTGATATGTGCGGGGAAACAGCAGATACAGCACGACTCCGATCAGCAGTACGACCAGGAGAAGGACGATCGCCCATATGAACATGTTCATCATATCGAATGTCCGAATGACCGTGATTGCATTAACATGTATGGACCATACAAAGAAAGGGACACGAGTAATCTAGAAACCACCACGCCTCTTCTCAATTGATGTGCCAACATCGAAGAAAAGTGGCGCAGATTAGGCTCGGCAATACTGTTGCAGCAACACTCGTACTGGTCAAAGCCTCCACCATTCCCTTTGTATAGATTCTTGTGGCGGCATCGTTCGTTTCTGGTGCTCGTCAAAGGCAACGCGATCAGAGCTGAAGCGATCATGGGAGCAGACTTTTTTAACACGAACGCCCTTGGATTCGATGAGTATGACTCCTGACTCTTTATTTTCTCATCGACCTTGGCTATCAATCTCCAGCTCAGTTTGAAGCCAGGGCGATAGTCGCGTATTCCAGTGTCCACGAAACTGGGGGAAGGTCAGCGGTCTCGTCGCCCCGATAGAATAGTCACGATGTTTACACTCGAAGATGTGGCTTCCAGACACAGCGCAGCGGCCCGAAAACCTGCGGTACGTCTGTGCTGCAATTCAACCGCAAGTTGCAATACTGCTTTCGCATGTAGCCGCACATTCTCATTGCTGCCGCCCGGGGTTGTGTGAGCAATGAACGCTTCGATCATTCGACCAGCATCAGTCGCGCTCGGTATCACACCGTCTGACGTGGTGTGCACCGATGGGTCATAGACAGCCTGACCAAGGGATATGAGGATTTCTCTACAGAGAAGCCCAACAGTCTGTAGTCCTCTTCGTGTTTAGCTGACTCCATCTGGCTGCGAGCCTTGTCAACAGCGCGGTTAACACGATCCCATCCCGTCGGTTCTCTTGCCGGAACAATGGATTCTGGAACGTGGACAATATGTACGATCAACGGTTCATACATGTCATTTATAAAACGGCACCGCTCTGAATAGGTAGCAAACTCTGCCTTCCATTTGTGGTACCAGTCCCAAAGACTCTCAAACGGATTGGGATTTTCTATACCGCGAGCAGCGAGTGCACAGGAGATTCGACGATGCCTAGCCCTATAATAGTCATCAAGGTCTTGGATTCACCGATTTGTGGTCGAAACGGTGATTAGCTCGTTGCGATGTATGAGAATTTCAGCATAGAGCGTGTCGTTCACGTCCGAGTCGATGGTCTTCAGTACAAGCCTCTCCGGGAGAGAATCTGTTGGACACTCCCCGATATGAGTGTTGCGGATGGCTTCGACGATTCGCTTCTGCTCCCACTCTGGAAGACCGCCAATGGCTTCTGAATACAGCTTGGGTGAGAATAGCTCGATTACTGTAATATACGAGTCGTGCCATCCCTGCTCTATTTCATACTCGTAGGTCGAATATGAAAGGAGCACTCCGAGGTCGGTGCGGTCAATGTCTCGAAGGAACTGAATTGCTGGATCTGTGGCGCGCATGAATGTCGTGGAATTGTGCCGTCACTTGAATGAAAGGTCAATGCGCGAAAGTGGCTCTGGGGGTCGGGAATGCGTATTGATTTATGGTCTACCCATCTCCTCCTATCAGTCGTCTATCGAATGCAGGCCATCATTATTACTCTCGTTCTCGTGTCGGCCGACTGAGGATTCGAACATTAACAAAATGCACGTCTGACCATTCTCGTCCCGCATAAGATGGAAAAATGGTCGGGAGTTTTTTCTTGACAGGATTGGCTCGATTCCTTTAGCAGATCCTGCATGCCTCGCCGTCTCCGATTGGCTACCGCTGTCTCACCTATCACGTTCTGAACCGCCTCCTAAACACAGGCTCCAATCCGCTTGAAGGGCTGTTGCCGGTTGACCTATCGACGCGGGATAATGTGTCGCTGAACGAACAACGCACACTGGATCAAATGAAAGTTCCGTATTGCCATTCAGCACCTCTGCAGATACCACGCCCTCCCGCTCAAGTTCCCCACTGCGCAAGCTTTGCCCATAGACCTCCACACACCAACTAAGTAGAATGTCACCGCTTCTCACCCCACGACCGAAAGAGAGGAATGCCTCCAATGAACCCAAACAAAGCCCTTTGGGAAAAAGGCGACTTTACCCGCATTGCCGAGACTATGAGAGAAAGCGGAGAAGCCCTCGTCCAGAGTCTCGAAATCACACGAGGGCTCAAGGTGCTGGATCTGGGATGTGGCGATGGGACCACCACATTACCGGAGGCACAGCTCGGCGCGGAGGTGCTGGGTGTGGATATCGCCAGTAACCTGGTCGCGGCTGGGAACCAGCGCGCGAACGCACAAGGCCTCACGAACTGCCGATTTCAGGAAGGCGATGCGACGAACTTGCACGAATTAACGAATCGGACGTTCGATCTGGTCATAAGCATGTTTGGAGCCATGTTCGCGCCGAAGCCGTTTGACGTGGCCAAGGAAATGGTACGCGTGACGAAGCCCGGCGGCCGGATCGTGATGGGGAATTGGATTCCCAACGATCCGACATTGGTTGCACAAATCTTGAAAATCAGCTCCGCCTATTCGCCCCCGCCGCCGGAAGGTTTCGTGAGTCCGATGACATGGGGAATCGCGGACCATGTGATCGAACGATTTGCCGCGGCGGGAATTCCCGAAGCACAGATCGCATTCGTCAACGACACGTTCGTCTTCAACTTTCCCGGCAGGCCTTCGGCATTCGTCGACGTGTTTCGGAAGTACTATGGGCCCACCATGAATGCGTTCGACGCGGCAGAAAAGAAGGGCCAAGCCGATGAGCTGCAGAAAGAGCTGGATATGCTGTTCACCAATCAAAACACCAGCCCACGCAAGGATGCCACATCCATTCCAGCGACCTTCTTACGCGTGATGGTCTGTGTGTGAGAAGCAACGAGTCTATTCAGGGTCAGATCTCGTATCGTGCATACCTCAGACATGAAAGTTCGATCTGGCTTCAGTCTTCTCCGCCGACGCCACACCTTCCAGGCCGTTTTAAAGTTCGCCTTTTCTCCTAACGCTGGCTTCCCTCTCCTTGAACAACCCACCCCTCCCCATCCCAGAGGGCTCTCCCACGCTTGACCTCCTCACAGACCTACCGTACAATTTGTACAATTCGTTCAATTGGTACCTGTGAGTGGTCAACGGAGGACACCATGGCCCATCTTCCGGCAAGTAAGGCAAGAGAGGTATTTGCCGATACCATTAATCGAGCCGCGTATGGAAAGGAGCGTGTCGTGGTGCGTCGGCGCGGGAAGGACATTGCTGCAGTGGTCCCAATTGATGACCTACGCCTCTTAGAGCAATTGGAAGATCGGATCGATTTGGTCGATGCGCGAGCCGCTTTGGCTGAGACGAAGAAGAAAGGAGCGAAGTCACTCGACGTGATTCTCAAAGATCTCGGCCTTTAGCCGACCATGGCCTATTCGATCCTTCTTGCCCTGCCAGCTGAACGCCAACTCCGTTCGTTCTCCTCTGCCATCCAAAAGCGCCTCGTCAAACGCATAAAGACATTACAGCATGATCCCCGTCCGTCAGGTGTGAAGAAACTTGTCGGTGAGGACGATCTCTACCGCATCCGCGATGGCGATTTCCGTATCATTTACACGATTCAGGATAAGGAACTGATCGTCCTGATCGTCAAAATCGGCAACCGTAAAGAAGTCTATCGCTGAAAAGAATGTTACTTATCATGTCCTACAACCCATCACCTCCAGCGCTGCCCCGGCTTCAGTCCCTCTGTCTGGCCTACGCCTGTCCCATTTGTACACAATCGCCCGAAGTCTTTTCCTGTAATAACAGTGCAGTTACTTGCCAGAGAAAAGTTCTCGTCCCGATGTGTTTTACGCAAAGGGCTGTTGCCGGTTGAGCTATCAACGCGGGATAATGCGACCCTGAACAGACAATGCACACTGATAAATCCCATTGATGAAAAGGCGAGCATCGATCAATCATGACTCCAAAAGTAGATGAACAACGAACTGCACCACGAATTAATGTGCAGTTTCACGCTCTAGTGTCGGGCTCCGTGCAGTCCGAAGGGACAGGCATGCTTCTCGATCTCTCAAAGACCGGGTGCCGGCTGGAAAGTCCGCTTCTCATGTTGCCGGGCCTTTCGTTAGAACTGCGCATCGCGGTACCCGGATTGGACTGGGCGCTGGCAATTGATGGAGCCGACGTGCAGTGGGCGAACGAGGAAACCGCCGGGTTGGCGTTTGTTCGAATGAGAAAGACTGAACAGCAGCGACTCGACGACGTGATGGCCACTCGGCTCGCGAGGAAGGCTGACGATGGCGGCGAAGAACAGGTTGAGCCGGTACCGTATGAGTTCCAAGAACTGGAGGCAGTGCTGTCGAAGGATCCTGCTCTCGCCGTCAGCAAGGGGCTGGCGTGGTTCGCTCAAGACCGGGCGGAATTTCGCTTTCGAGGAGGGAGCCTGCTCAGCCGAGCGTTTCCCACCTGCACACCCGAGTTCGCGGCCGCGCTCGGCGAGATGGTCAAAACCGGCGGCGACATGGAGGCAGAGTTCTCTCTGGCGCTGCTCCAGAACTATCTTGGTTCGACATCTACCGACAGCGTCTTGAAAGAGCTTGTGTCGCGATTTTCACATGACGATCGCAAAATGGGCGAAGTCCGGAGCAGCATCAATAGCACCGGCGTGATCTCAGTCTCCGGTGAATTCGGGCTTGCGGAAGCATGGCGGGTCAAGAAAGAGTCGCTGACGCGCTGGCTGACAGACGAACGACAGGCGGTCAAAGCGTTCGCCGAGCAGCATATTGCAGAGCTTAACCGAATGATTGCGGCGGAGCGGCGCCGTGTGGAGGCCGAACGGGAGCTGCGAGAGAAGAGCCGACATGAAGACGAATCAGGCCACGATCATGGCTATAGGGCAAAACCCTTCTGAGGTAGGGACAGCGCTTGAACAGTGCATGACTCAGGAACGACAGTTCGTTTTTACCTCAGTCCCCACCACAGACAACACACTCGCAGCGCCATTCTTTATTCTTCGAAACTCTCCAATCACATTGGAGACAGTAACAGCAACCTAAGACATCTCTCTATCTGAAGGATCCCGAGCTTTTCCGTAAGTCCAGTTGATTTTCTGTTGCACTCGGCGTAAGGAATCGGCACGACGTGAACACAGACAGCTCATTCATTTTTTCGATCCTAACCAACTTGCCACGGTGTACATGTCTGTGAAACCCTACACGTAGAGGAGAGACGTATGGCTATTATGCGCGAGCGTCCCTATGGCCAGTTTAACTTTCTGGTCGACCTTGGCGATGGAAACACCAAAGGGCCGCAGGCAGGCTTCCAGGAGGTGAGCGGCATTGGCGTGGAAGCCGTGGTGATTGAATACCGCAACGGCAACTCCAAGGAAAACACTGTGATGAAGCTGACAGGCTTGACCAAGGTCAGCGATGTCACCCTGAAACGAGGGATCATCGGCTCGTTGAATCTCTATGCATGGCTTGACCAAATCCGCAACGGCGACCAAAACGCCATGCGAACCGTGACTATTCAATTACAGAATGAAGATCACAGCGACATTGTACAGACCTGGAAACTGTTGCGAGCACGCATCATCAAGCATACGAGCGGTCCGCTCAACGCCAAGGGGACCGATGTCGCCATGGAAGAAATAGTGTTAGCCTACGAGCGCCTGGAAATGGAGTAGTTTCGCGATTTATCCGCTGGAGTCAACACATTATGGCCGTGATCAGCGAACAACCCTACAGGAACTCGAACTTTCTCGTTGATTTTGGACGAGGAGACAGCCGTTCTCTACTTGCAGGCTTTGCCGAGGTGATCTTCCCAGACTTCCTCGTCGGCCAGCCTGAAGGCCATCAGCGTCCACACGTAGTGCCTCAGCCTGTCGAACCAGCTGACATTGCTGCCGCCAATCGTCTTGTCCTCAAGCGAGGGGTGATGGGGTCTCTGGATCTCTATGCCTGGTGGGATAAGGCTCGGAAGGGAACTGCCCCTCGACCGCGTACCATGACGGTCGAACTTCTGGGGGAGGACCAGTCAACCGTGGTGCTGACCTGGCGTTTCGACAATGTTCGTCCGGTGAGCATTTCTTACTCACCCTTGCGTGCAATGGATGGAGGCATCCTCATGGAGACGCTGATCTTGGAGTTTGACAGCATGGAGATGGTATGAGGAGTGGAATCCAGGGGCACTCCAGTGTGATGACAAAGGGGTCGGGAGTCTTAAATATGATAAATCGCGATACGCTGAGTACAGGCGGAGTGATACGTGGATGCGATGTTGGCTTGCTATCTTACCTTCCCTGAGACAGGTGCATGACAGCGGTTTCTGCGTGTTTTGTGGCTACGTCAGCATGGCCCGCTTTCCCATGCTCAATAGCTGCTTTCAGATGTGCGATCCCTTCGTCCACATGCGGGCGATCCTTGCCTCCATTCAGGGCATGTTGCAGCGCGGCTTCTGCATGTCCCACGAGTTCCGCTATGTGACCCTGTTTGCTATGGTCCACCGCTTCTGTCGCGTGATCGAGAGCGTCCGTGCGGTTCTGCGCTTCTTGACGCAGAACGTCACGCCGCGCTCCGCCTCCCCCTCCGAATACCGGTTGCCATGGCAGCACGGTCGTGACGACTACGGCTAGGACTCCGGCCAACATGACAGCGAGTTGCGTCGTAGATCGTCTCATCGGCATTTCCCCTTTCCCAAGAGAAGTGAAAAGACTTGCATTGACCACCAGAAAGCACCTTCCGTCCTTCGGGAGTATGCATTTTACTATCTCCCTCCTTCTAGTTTATAGGGCTTCTGTTAGGTTCACCCACCAGGGAGTGAGGCATAACATTCTTGACAGCTTGCGAAAACGCTGTGTGGAGTTTGATTTTCCTACAGTCTTTTTAGGCCGTGCATTCTAACCATGTCGGGGGAAACATATGATCAGTAGATACTACCGTGCCATCCTCATCGATATAAAAGGGTCGGGAGTTTTTTTATGGTGGCCTAGACTAAGGCAGGTCTAATTCTCCGATACCCCCAGCAGACGCCCCAGCCTCCTGCCATAGTTCTCCTGGATTGAACTGCTCCGTAAGGCCATGCTCGACGGGAATTAGGCCGCTGGGCGCATGCGATTGGCAAATGCGAGCGGCGCTTCTTTTCTGTCTGACGCTGCAACGGTCAGCAATGGCCGTGCGGTATAGCTGGTCTGCTGCGCGACCCAGACCGCGGGAATCTGTTGAATGGCGATGTTGTAGAGGTTGACGGACTCATTGTAGAACTCACGACGATCGGCAATGGTGCTTTCCAGGACGGAGATGCGTTGCTGAACAGCCAGGAACTCTTGATTGGCTTTGAGATCCGGATATTGTTCCGCGACCGCGAAGAGCTGCCCTAACGCGCCTGCGACTTGATTTTCCGCCTTCGCCTTATCATCGATATCGCGGCTTGCGCCATAGGCATTGCGGGCTCTGATGACGGCTTCAAGCGTCTCCCGTTCGTGCACCATGTAACTGTTGCACACCTCGACGAGTTTGGGCAGCTCGTCATGCTGCTGTTTTAAGATGACATCGATATTCGACCAGGCCTTGTCGATATTGTTCGACAGCCGCACCAGCAGGTTATAGACGCCGACGGCATAGGCAATCAGCAAAACCAGCCCGATGCCCAACAGCGATCCCACGACTAATGTGCCGTTCATGGATATGCTCCTTTTCCAAGGTCACGAGGGGTCAATGGTTCTCACGTATCGATTGAGGAACAGCGCCGCGCAGACTGCCACCAGCACCAGCCCACCCAGGAAACCGCCCCACATCTGCCAGGTCAATCTGGACAATAAGTCCTTTTCACTACGATCCGAAATGATAAAGGCATGGTCACGGCTGTTGCCGATAGAGAGCCGGGACTCGTTGGCAATGTGGTGGCTCATCTCCTGAGGCGCAAGGGCGGTTCCTAGTACATAGACGGATTGGTCCTGCCTGATAAGCGCTTCCCGACACCGCAAGGTCTTACTTCCCATCCATCCATGAATGGCAATCCCTAATCGCCTTAAGCCGGCGAGAGCGAGAGGAGGCAATTCTCCCCGCCAATTGGCTTTGGAAATCCGCTCGTCTGGCAAGATTAATCTGGCGCCAGCGGGGACCACGAGCACCCGCCCGGTCGCATCACGCACGAAAAACGGCCGTTCCGATGTGCCGCTCGCAATCGTTTTCCAGCGGGTGTTCTTCCCAGAACGGACCCGCTCTTCAACCGCGTAGAAGTAGAACACGCAGGGCAGTTCGTTGAACAGCGAGGTCAGAAGCTCACCCTCGGCCTCTGCCTGTCCACTGATTTCAACCAAGCCAAGGGCGAGCGAACGGATGGGCGACGTCGGAATGCTTTCAATGAGGCGCTTGCGCTGCTGAACTGTCCAGCCATACCAGAACAACCCGAGGCCTCCGACTGCGCCACCTATGAGGTAGCACAACATGGCATCCGGTGGTTGCTGCCAGCGGGTAGTCTGAATGGATTTTTGGATTCCCGCGATGAAGATGAGCCCCGCGATGGCTAGCGCTACTCCTAAAAAGAGACCCCAAAACCACACATTCCCAGGGGTGGCTCTTCCGCGCGTGGGCTGATCATAAGCGGTGGGCTGGAGGACTTTCGTCCGAGCGACAGCACGGGCATAGAGCTCTTGCTCATCGATCTGGATCGTCACTGGGGCTCCCTTGTACGTCTCGTTGAGATGAGTCAGGCATCCACAAGAAAGCCACCATCCCTGACAGACGTTGCAACGTGCGATCGTGGTCCCGGCTATCGCCTCAGATTCTATCTGAATGATGCATCGAGGGCACTTCGTCTGCGTGCGGACCGCCACACCTCCATTACTACCCACTGCTTGCTTGAGGGATAGGTAATCTTCCACGAAGCAATTGACTTCTCCGGCATCGAGCCACAACCCATGGCCTGAGGGGCAGACATCAAGATCGGGACCTTGGGCCGTTGGGAGCCTGACCAAGTCGTTGATACAATCCAGAAATTTCATAGGGAACGCGTCTTTCAACTGTAGCAAGATTCGAAGCTCTGTCAATTAACACGGCTCGTAACTACTTCACAAATCAGGACAAAGCACATGGGAGAGGCTGCTGTTCTCATGGCGTCGTGGGCTGCTCTCGTATCAACAGCATCAGCAGAGACGACTTCCTTAGCCTCAGTTCCCTGTGTAAACTGAGCTGATCCGCCATTCCATGCTCGGCGGACAAACTACGAGCGTGATTTAGCTCCCCTCGACCGTTCTTTCCTTCACTGCGCGAGAGCAGCCCGCATCAGAAGCCCTTGCATTTGAGCATTTCTGAGAGATACGTTATCTAAAGAGTCACGCTAAACCATGACGGGAGAATACGTCGATGAAGACAAAGATATTGATGACCACGTTGCTCTGTTGCGCCATGATCGTTGCGGCAAGTCAGGCTGAGGAGATTGGGAGCGTCGACACGGAGTTCAAATGGTTGGGGCCAGATCACAAGATTGTGGTGGAAGCATTTGACGACCCTAAAATTGAGGGCATCACGTGTTATCTGAGTCGATCTAAAAAAGGTGGTCTGAAAGGCATGGTCGGATTAGCAGAGGAAACCTCCGATGCCTCACTGGCCTGTCGTCAAGTCGGTCCTATTCGCGTTGTGAGTGAGCCGAAAGAAGGGGAACGGGTGTTCAGTGAGAGTCGGTCCCTGATTTTTAAGAGCCTCCAGGTTGTCAGGTTTTTCGATAAAAAACGCCAGACCTACATTTATCTTGCCTATAGCGATCGAGTGATTGAGGGGTCGCCACAAAATGCCATCTCCACCGTGCCGATCCAATCCTGGCCCGGCCGATAAAGGCCAGGAGAAATTTTGCGAAAGGCGATCAAACGGAGGGACCTGCGAGCTGATTCAGGTTCCGTAGCCAGCTATTGGATGGATGGCAGAACGGTTTCCGTGAATCCACATAGCCGAGCCTCCCCTCTCGATTACCTTCATAGCCCTGCTTGTTTGTTATAATCCCAGGCTGTGAGACGACAAGATCGCATCAGCTCCCCCATCACGTTCCCATACGTGCTCTCCACCCTGCTCATTCTGAATGGATGCTCCCCTGCACTATCTCCCTCCGCCGTCCACTTTCCCATCACCAACAGCTCCCATACACTGTTGCCTAGCGCGCAGCAGCGCATCCTGATCTGGGGAGATCCGCTCCTGGCCCGTGTAGCTGACGAATGGCTCCGGTCTCATCACTATTCCAATATCCTCATGCCCCCTCAGATTCCCTAGCCCCCATCAGATCGCCAGGTAGCGCTTGTGGCCGCGGCAGAGCTGAATGCCCCATTTGTGCTCATCCTGGAGCGGAAAGAACTAAAGGAAGGGGCATTGATCCAAGCGAGCTGTGGCGCACTCATCAACATTACCATCGATGTGCGAGGCCTTTCAGTGGAACGCGGAGCAAGCGTCCTGCGGGGCGGCGCTCATTACCCGCACTGCGTCGAACGTAACGAGCAGACCGTTCGGCACCTGACTTGCCAAGCCCTCGCTACCGCCTGGGGCTTCCGCTCAGCCGGCCAGCTTGAGATCCCCTCACACCTGGCATGTACTGCTGGCCAGAACACCCCCACGCCAAACCACTAGATCCACACACGGGATGGCTAAAAGGGTCGGGACTCTTTTATTACTACCGCTTGCTTGTTTCAGAACAACTTTTTAATAAAGATTCCCGACCCTCTTCTCACACGTACAAGGTGACAAAAGATTGACAAGTTGATCTCTTGAACGCCGTCAATGTTTTGAAAATAGTCTATCCTGGCCAACTACGTAAGTAATAACTCGTTGAAATACTTAAGTATGTCAAACTGGTGTGGTTTTTGCTTAAGTTTGCCTTCAGCTCTGAACGTAGCCACCTTGGGAGGGATCAATGGAATGTCCAAAGTGTAAGGGGATGATGTTGCTGGAGCGGTTTTCGGATTTCTTTCTCGTATTCTATGCATGGAAATGCATGAACTGTGGTGCGATTATCGACCGCACCATTTCCAATAACCGCCGAAAGAGCCTGTCTGTCCGAGAAGCCCAGACCGCTGCTGCACGCTAAGCGTATAAAAACCGGGTCGGGAGTCTTAACTTGACAGGCTCGTCACGGGTCCGCTAGAAGATTCCCTATGCCTCGTCGCCCCCGACTCGTTGCCGGCGCCCTCGCCTACCATGTCCTGAATCGTCGAGTGGGACGCCTCCCCCTGTTCGAGGAACCCGCCGACTATGCCGCGTTTGAACAGGTTCTGGCCGAAGCTCAGGCCAATTCTCGCATTCGCATTGCCGCCTATTGCCTGATGCCGACTCACTGGCATCTCCTGCTCTGGCCTCGGCAGGACGGAGAGCTCTCCGAAGTGCTCCGCTGGATCACGGTCACCCACACTCAACGCTGGCATTCACACCATGACACTGCCGGCACTGGCCCTGTCTATCAGGGCCGCTTCAGGTCCTTTCCAGTCCAAACTGATGCGTATTTCCTGACGGTCGCCCGCTACGTGGAGCGTAATGCGCTGCGGGCCAAGCTGGTCAGACAGGCTGAAAATTGGCGATGGTCCAGTTTGTGGCGACGAGCCCAAGGCGATCCAAAATTCACGGCCTGGCTGAGCGACTGGCCGGTGGACCTGCCACGAAATTGGGTGGCACGGGTGAATCGTCCTGAAACCGGGGAGGATTTGGACAGGCTCCGGCTCAGTGTGCAGCGTGGCCGTCCATTTGGTGAAGAAGGCTGGGTGCGCCGCATGGCGAAACGGTTTGGCATGGAGTCAACCTTGCGCCCTCGGGGACGCCCAAAAGGCTCTTGAACACTGACGCCGCTGCAGTTCATCCTCGACATTTGACTGAACCATGCCCCCCGTGGCAGAAACCTCGATCCTCTTCCAGTGATGGCTGCCGATGCGCTATCCCATAATTCTTGGAATGGCCGTGCTGGGAGTACTCCTCTTTTTGTGGGAACGTCACCGCCACGCGCCGACCCATGTGAGCGATACGGCCTATGACCTGCTGCTGTCCACCCTGTTGTCGCACAGCGTGCCGGAAGTGTCGGTCGACCAGATCCAATCAGGGCAGTATCACGTACTCGATGCCCGCGTGTACCGAGAATTTGAAGTGAGTCATATTTCAGGAGCTACGTGGGTGGGCTACGACGACTTTGATCTGGCTCGGCTGGCTGAAATAGAGCGACAGACACCGGTGGCGGTCTACTGCTCGGTGGGGTACCGCAGTGAACGTATCACGGAACGACTGCTCCGCAAGGATACACCCATGTGGTCAATGCCTACGGCGGCATCTTCCAATGGGTCAACACAAGGCACCCTGTCGTAACCATAGACGGTGTCGAAACAGAACGGACACACGCCTACTCAAAGTCATGGGGTGTCTGGCTCACACGCGGAGAACCCATCTACGAATAGGAACGGGGAAATGGGTTTGGATGAGTTGGCTGCGGTTTGAGGTACAGGGATCGGGAGTCTTTTCTGAGAAACCATTTCCCTGCAAGAGGAAGACAACGGGGACATTCTGAATTTCTCGCCCCGTGGCAATCCGATGCCTTTTCCCCCTCCCCATCGACTCAGGAATGATGGATTGGCCGTCGATTTTGCAGTAGACTTACCGCAACGGACACCAATGGATAAAGATCACAGGAAGGGCATGGATGTCATCACGCAGTCAGTCGTGACCTGCCCTCGTTGTGGTGTGAGGATACAAAGAGAGATGCCAACCGATGCCTGCATCGTCGTCTTTGAATGAGAATCGTGCCGCGTTGTTCTTCGACCGAAGTCCGGCGACTGCTGTATATTTTGTTCCTTCGCCAATGTTCAATGCCCACCTGTCCAGCTTCGACAGGGATTCAACGGTGCTTCATGACCTGCACAAAACCTGGCTAGATACAGATTGTGTCAGGGGTTCTCTGCAGGCATGGAACTCGAGCATATGGTTGCTTGAGTCTGTTTATGAATGGCTAGCTCTGTGCATGAGATCCCTCTGAAAGAAGATCCAAACCCCCATGATTGAAGGATTCCGTTGAAAGGCGGTGATAGATGCGGCGTGTTTGCTTTGCAATGCTCTTGATTCTGACCTGTGCGGCAGGCGCGAATCCATGGTCCACTATGGCCGCAGATTCTCTTGAGGAGGCGGAATTTGCATATGATCGTGGGGAGTATACACAGGCGGCCCGCCTCTTCAGCCCCCTGGCAGAGCAAGGAGTGGCATCGGCCCAATTCTATCTGGGCGTGATGCATGAAAAAGGACGGGGTGTCCGACA
>JBQTJA010000044.1:0-27404 GCA_052387595.1 Nitrospiraceae bacterium
CCCTATGGGGAAAATCAGTTTCATGAGCGGCCCCCTCGTTTGCCCCTAGCTTTCTTTGCCCTGTTCCTTCTTAAGTACATTCACCAGGACAGCGCGAGCTGAGCCGGAAATCCTAAGAAATAGGGTGTCACCTACGGTAAGGGATCGAAGGTACTTCGCAGAATTAACACTTTTCTTGGTGATCCTCAGCTGGTAGTACGTTTGCGACTTTGTTCTGTAAAGACTCAGAACTCCGATGTACCGATCTTCATTCGGGCAAATGATCGCTACGGTAGTATGGGGATTACAATGAATGGAGGCAAGAAAGGGATAGATACGCATAGGCAGGGTAATGCGCGGCAATTCTGCCTTTAGTGACTTACCTACTCTTAAAGTGAACTCCCGAGCTTCACCTCTTCTATCCGCTGGCCGTCGATCCGCCGCTGATGCATCGTTTTTCATTGGGATGGAATTTTAGCATTGGCGGAATGGGACTGTAAGCTTCCCCGCCAAGATTAGGCTACATGGAAGTGTCGGTTTTGTCGTGAACACCCCATTCAAGTTGATCCTCCATAGCGGTCGGTCGTGGACTTCTGCTCAGGGTCGGATTCCGACAGTCGCAGGACGGCCAAGAGCGGTCAGTGGTATTCCTTTCGATCGCAAACAGTCGCAGCTTGCATCCTACGCTCTTCGTTTCGACGAACCACTCGCTACTCATACATATGACGGCACCTTGGGGACTCCAGTGATCTCCGCCCATCTTTATATCGGCTGACCCAAGCCACAAGCTTGCTGAGTCATTCTTGTGAATCGAATTCGATTGACCGCGGGAATCTCTTTCGATACACGTGCCTATGATCAGGAGATTTGCCTCACAGGGGTGCTCGTGATCGACAATACATACAACGCGGAAATCATAGGAGATTGATGTTGCCATCCAATGTTTCGATACTCCGATCTCATGCAGGCATGTCGCTTGCGTTAGACCAATGTAGCATCGCACAAGAGAACGTCCCACGATGGACGACTCAACGTACGGCCCAATTCAAGGTGGGGCAGCCGATTCCACAGAAGAATCATGGAGAAGTGGTTTCCACGGTCTCACCGCATGGCTACGATAACGGGTCGTTCGTATTCTACGAGGGCAGTCACGAGAGAGTCTATGGATCGGTCCACCTACTATGAGGGAGCACAACAACCATGCCGACGTACACACGTGTGTTCTGTGCCGTAGCCATCGCTCTTTGCGCTCCGCCCATCGCCGCAATGGCAGCCGATCTTCGTCCCTGCGAGCTCTTCTCAACGAAGGAGATCGCATCGGTGCTAGGCGTCACGCCGGGAGGAAGTGGCGAGACTGAGATCACTATGCCGACTAGAACGATATTGGGCTGTTACTGGTCTCCAGATCGGGGGGTAATTTTTCTGTGCGTGTGATTCGCTACCGCTCCGCCGCCGATGCAAAGCGGGATTGGTCGGAGGCGGTGAAAATTATGACTGATTCCCCATTAGATGCTCCTCCGCTGTCTGAGGTGCCTGGGCCTGGCGAGCAAAATTTATGGAAGTTTTGGTCTTCATCTTGGACTGATACAGGCAGTTTTGAATATTTCGCAGACGGTTTTCAATGGTTTGCACGCAGGGGCCAGACGGTGCTGTGTGTATCCTTAGAGCGTGTGGAAGGGATGCGACCTGAAAGCCTGCGCGAGCCGATTCGGGACCTCGTTGCGTTAGGTCTTAAAAGGCTACCGTGATGCACGTGCCGTCTATCCTCTCGTTAGAATGGGTGTCCCAACGCTCGGGAATAAGAATTGTAAAAGGCCTTTTCGGCATGACCGGAAACTCCCAAAGAAGTTCCCGGAGGGGCAATCGGCGGGCTCCGGCGTCTGCCATGCAGGAAATCACTCTGCGAGGCGGACATGACTGGCTCTTTTGCCATGGATCAGACCCAGCATGAAGCACCATAACGGTGGTGCAATGATTGCCAGCCCATCGGCCATGCATCACGGGTTCTTATGCGGATCGGCGTGAGCCGCCCACTTCGTCACGAACTGTCATGAATACTACGGGCTACAGGAACGAACAAATGTGGCTGGTGTCAGGATGCGAGTACGACGATACCGGTGATGATCCAGGAGATGGCGATCCTCTGACCCTAATACCGAACACTTTCCTTGCAGCGCAATCTCAAGAAAGAGGTTATCGGCGCGGGTCGCGTGTCACCACATTACCGTACCGTACGACGAGGGTGCACGATTGTGGATAAGGACATCAGATCGTCAACCAGCGGTGCAATCTCTTCAGGGGAAAGCCCAAATTTTCGACATCCCAGCACTCGCACGAATTCCTCGATCGCCGGCTGAGCCGGCGGCAGAAGAGTGAAGTTTTTCATCAACTAAAAAAGGGATTGACAATTCTGCCGGTGCTCCGCTATAGCTCCGGTCATAGAAACCCCCGTTTAAAATCCTATCCATACCGAGGGTTCATATGGCCATCGACAAATCAGAGCTGAAACGCATCATCGCGGTCATGAAGAGCGGCAAGATTCCGACCGACCAGGGCAGCGCCAACTCTCGCCGCCAGGCAGCCTCCCTCAAACGCCGCGCCGCCGCGGCCATGGTCGATTCGGTGCTCGAGAAAGCCGGCCTCGACGGGTCGAAGTTTAGCAAGCTGGTCGCCCAGGATCAGAGCGCGCTCCGCGCGGATTTCGCGAAGGAGCGGGCTGTCGCGGCGAAGAATATGCGAGCGTCGACTGCCACGTTTCGGAGTGCCATGACGGCGCGCCGCCAAGCGGCCAAGCTGCTTGGCGCCCCTTTCATTCCGGCAATCGTCTCACTGGACAAGCCGTTTCTCATCTGGCAACTCCCGAACCCGCAGCTCAACATCTTTATCGACTCCCACGTGGAACCGATGAACAGTTTCGTCAAAGTGCGCGTTGATGACCCGACAGAGTCCAATTCCACGCGCTTCGTCTTCTTCTTTCTCTGGTCCAACGAGACGGATTCGTTTGCGGTGGTGAACGTCCGGTCATCGCTCGTCGTCAACGGCGGCTGTTCGGTCCAGGCCAAGTCTGGGATTTTCTCCGGCGCTGTCGAGACATTGAATGTCAATGCGTCTCTTGCGATCATCCGCTGGTTCGGGTGGGGAACGGATCCAGGCACGGGCACTTCAAACGATCAGACCACGCATCCGGACTTTCAACCGACGCACCGGCAGACCATCGCCTCCTTGCGCGCGGAAGGTGGACATATCTTCCAAGGAGCCAGCTTCAAGTCGCAGTCGTTTTCGTTCGAGCAGTTCGCCCTCAGTCACCGCCAGCTGGTCGTTCCCAACCGTGCCTCCGTGGTGTTCCAGGTATCCCTCGAACTCTTCTATGACCCGGAGGACGGCCTCGACCTCGAGAACAATATCGATGTGGACTTCTCGGAGCGCGGAAGTGCCGTGTTCTGCCCCAGCCTCGAGGTCGAGGTGCTGACGCCGTTGTCAGGACTGACGGCAAACCAGGCAATCAACTCGTTGATCCTCGAATAGGTCGCGGCTCGATCGATTTTTGGATCGCCTCTATTCGAGTCCACTAGCACCGGCATTCCTGTTGTCGCTTGAATTGGCCCGGTCCTCAGCCCTGTCGCATTAACGGTGGAAATCAGCGGCTGCCGCAGGCAGTCCGCTGGATCGAGGTGTTAGACCTTCGGCTCTTGCTGTGTCGTGCAATGAATCCCTCCGCCACCAGCTGCGATTCCGTCAACGTTGATCTGGACCACGTCACGCCCAGAAAACGCTCTTTGCAGTTCGCGTTGTGCTGCCGCATCGGTTCGTGGATCGCCAAACTCAGGGGCAATCACCGCGCCATTACAGACATAGAAATTGATGTAGCCGGCGGCGAAGTCGTCGTTGGCAAACTTCTCTCGAACCCTTGAAGGTGCCTCCAGCACCACCACGTCCAGTTTTCGGCCTTCGACATCCGTTGCCCCGCCCAGCATGTCCAGATGCCGTTTTGTCACCGCATGATCGAAGGACCTCGGATCAGGATCATAGCCAGCGATCACCACCCCTGGGCGCGCGAAGCGCGCATAGAAATCGGTGTGTCCATCGGTGATGTCTTTGCCCTTGATGCCAGGCAACCAGATGATCTTCTCCAAACCAAGTAACCGCTTCAGCTCCCGCTCGCACTGGGCCTTGCTGACACCAGGATTGCGGTTTTCGTTGAGCACGCAACTTTCGGTGATGATCGCCGTACCCTGTCCGTCTACCTCAATCCCGCCGCCCTCAAGTACCAAGCCGGTTTGAATGCGGCGCGCACCAGCACGCTGAGCGACGAACGTGGCGACGTCGGCATCGTCGTCACAGTCCTGCTTCTCTCCCCAGCCGTTGAAGTTGAAATCAACTCCAGCTTTGCCACCCTGTTCCGTCACGACAAAAACCGGACCGGTGTCACGCATCCACACATCATCAAGCGGGCAGACAAGCAGATCAACCTTGTCTTCCATCAGTTGTTGGGCTCGTGGTAAGTCAGATTGACGAACCAGCATCGAGACTGGCTCGTACTTGGCGATGGTGAGGGCAATCGTCGCCACGTTGCGCTGAACATCCAGTAAGAGCTTCCTACCCCATATTTCTTGACTGGCACCAAAGGCCATCCATGTGCGTTCGTGAGGGTCACTCTCGTCTGGCATGAACCACACGTCTTTACGATTTGCCATTGCAACAGCTTCTTTTGCCCTGCCAAGCAGAGTGGCGGCTGTAAGAAGACCAAGTGATTGAAGGATGGTGCGCCGACTGATCATGGAGTTTCTCTTGTCGAAGGTCTAACAATGTTGAGGCCGATCCATCATCTTATCGCAATATACATTGCTTGACTCCTATCCCCATTGCGCCCTGGGTGGTGTTGTCAGGTGTGAAGCCTCGCTGGCTGTCCTATCCCTCGCGCTTCCTGACCCTTCCCAGCGTGACCGATTCTACGATCTCCGCCGCGTTTACATCACAGTCTCTCTGACTCGTTGCTGGTTTGGCGTGATAGCCTGCTGATGGAGGCGGCCAAGACGTCGGCTATGTCTCCAGGGGGCTTCAAGATCAATATGGGAAGATGAAATGGCTTTGCGTTTCTAGACTCGCGTAACTATGGTCGAATCAAGTAATGCAGTTCACCTTAGGTCTTCTCAATGGACCTCGGGCCTGACGTGATGACTCCGAATCGCGGGCCTTGGATCTCCGTTTGGCCCTGGCCTTCTGGGTTGATCCATAGACCCTTTCCCCATTCAAATAGAGCCGCCTTTTCTGCGTCACCCCTCTTGACAGATACGAAACCTCGCTTCTGTTGCTGAGAGCCGTCATCCCCAGAAATGTGTTGAACCTGTGGATAGCCATGGGATTGGTGGGAATAGTGTTGGTCAAGGTAAGGGCCGATTCGATCATGTCAAGGAAATTTCCTAGGAATATGCAAGAAAGCAAGGAACATAGGCATTGGCCACTATTAGTTGTGGTTCTGTTGAGATGAGGCGGATGCCTAAAAAATAGGCGATTTGATGAATACACACGTCATTTGTACCGTCTTTTGTAGAATACCATGACTTGTTCACATGGTTATCCACAGAAGATGGGGAATGGGGATCCTCATGCCATGCTCACTCTGAAGGCATAGCTTTTGGTCAACCATCTGTAATTGTTAGTTTACGTAATGATCGATATGCTGGCTGTTTTTACGTGACCGTTTTGACGCCAGATGGAATAGATGCGTTCGAGAGGGGGTAGCGAGCCGAACGGACTTTCAGGATTCTGGCACTATGCAGGTGGGTTCCTGCAATAGCCTGTCACGCATAAGGTGGGGCATTACCCGGCTTCCACTTGATACTGCAGCCAATGCTGGGCCTCTGGGTACCCTCGACCGGCTTGCCGGCGAGCACTGCTTGGATGGCGGAGCGGAGATCGCGGCCGGTGAGCGGCTTGTTGTTGCCGGGTCGGCTCTCATCGAGTTGTCCATGGTAGGCCAGACGACGATCTCGATCAAAAAGGTAGAACTCCGGGGTGCAGGCAGCGTGATAGGACTTCGCGACCTCCTGCGTCTCGTCGTGACAGAATGGAAAAGTAAAGCCGAGGCGCACAGCCATTTCTTTAAGCCTAGGCGGTGCATCATCGGGATAATTGATTGGGTCATTGCTGCTGATGGCCATGATACCTAAACTGGCGTCGCGATAGTCGCGTCCGAGTCGGGCAAGCTCCTGCTCAACATGCACCACATAAGGGCAGTGCCTGCAAATAAACATGATGAGCAGCCCTGTCTTGGCGGCGAACGAGTCGAGGGAATACCGTTGTTCACTCACCACGTCGTGCAAGGCGAACGGGGGTACTGTGGTACCAAGTGGAAGCATGGTCGACGTCATAGCCATGAGGTCCTGTCTCATTAAGCCTGTCAGAGAGAAGATGCCGCATGCCGTCGGCTGGGTCAAGTAGCAGTGAGGGGCCGCGTTTCTTGCGTCATTGTTGAAGGGCCGCTATGCTGCCACACATCTCTTGGCTGCGTGGGTGAGCTATCACTGAGATGAGTTGTCTCTTTGCTGAAAGGAGGGCGAGCATGCGGATTGCCTGGCTGTTAGTGCTGTTGTTGGGGTTTCCGGCTATGACGCTGGCGCATGATGAGACGAAGCCCGAGACGCCGACCCTCACGGTCAGTGAAACCGGGACGGTGACGCACGCGCCGGATACGGCTTTTGTGACATTCGGCTTGGAGACTGCCGGCAAATCACTCGCCGAGGCGCAGAAGCGGAACAGCGCCGTCATGAGCAAAGTCCTGGACCGGCTACGGGACTTACAGATCGACAAGGAACGAATCCAAACCTCGTCCTTTACGGTCTCCCCGCAATACCGGCCGCCGCCGAATCGCCCCGCCGATGTGCCGCCTGCTTCTCCGGAAATTGTCGGCTATGTCGTGAGCAATATGGTGACGGTGGAAATCCGCATTCTCGATAGAGTCGGCGCGGTGATCGAAGAAGTCTTGAAGGCCGGCGCGAATAGCTTTCAGGGGTTGCACTGGGGGTTGCGCGATGAACAATCGGTACGTCTGAGTGCCTTGAAGCAGGCGGCGGCCAAGGCGCGCGAGAAAGCAGCGGTGTTGAGCGAGGCGCTGCAGGTGAAACTCGCGCGGGTGCTGTCAATTCATGAGGGTGGCCATATGGTCAGGCCCGCCGCCGCCATGGCACGCATGGCGATGGAGGCGAGCTCAGGCGATGTGCCGGTCTCACCGGGGGAGCTGAAGATCGAGGCAACGGTAACGCTGGTTTACGAAGTCATCGCGAACTGAAGTACGGTTCTTCTTTGTCCGGCCCGATGCGATGGGATCAATGCCATAGCCTGAACATCTTAATCTGGTTGACTGATAACTTGACTCATACTTGACTCATTTTGGCTGGGTCTGTGATTGCGCTAGATTCTCATGCTCTGATTCATTATGCTTCCCATCTCCTATGGTGCCACAAACATTAAAGATTGACCTCACCGAACAGTTCTCTCCACTGTCACATGCTCCTATTGCTGAGGCAGTCATCGAAATGCGGGCCCGAGCTGAGGTGCCGTGGGAAGAATCGGGCATACGAAGCCAGCTCGCTCCACTTCTACCGGGTTACCTAAAAATTGAGTCACAGAGTGAGTTCGAGCATGAGATGCAATTTGGCCCCGGACAGGACACGGTGCAAAGGCATAGGGATCTCGGATGGCGAGGGCTGCGGTGTGAGTCTGCCGATCATGTCCATGTTGCTCAATTCAATCGCGACGGATTTGTCTTCAGCCGGCTTCGTCCCTACGACCATTGGGAGCAGTTTCACGCCGAAGCAGTACGGCTATGGAAAATTCATCGGGGTCTCGCGGCGCCATCGGGGGTCCAGCGGCTCGGTCTTCGTTTCATCAACCGCATCGAACTGCCGGTCGATGGTCCTCGACCGGATGACTATCTGCGTATGCCGTCCGAAGTTCTCCCGGGGATGCCGCTCTCGCGTGCAGGCTTTTTCCACCGAGACGTGCTCGCTGTGCCAGGCTATCCATACATCGTTGTGATCGTTCGAACTGTACAGCCGATACAAGCTGGAGGCGGTAAAGGGTTCGGGTTGCTCCTTGATATTGACGTGTTCTCGACCGAGCCATTTGACCTTCGTGACGATATCCTGACGCAGCGTTTGGTTGAGATGCGATGGTTGAAAAATAAGGCGTTTTTCGGCAGTATTACTAAGCAGGCTTTGGAGAGCTTTCGATGACGCTCGCGACGCTTGACTCCCCCCAACTTTCCTATGGTGCGGCCCCCACTCGTGGTGCCAGCCCCGAAGCACGTTTTATCGCAAAGCAATCCGAGGAAGGTCGGCGCCGTTTGCGGGAGGCTCATTCCATTGGTCTGGGCGCTGAACGTGCCTTTGAAGAGCTGTTCGTGGTCGCAAGAGAATGCGGAACGCCGAATTGGGATGGGTATGGGGCGGAGGCGGTCCAGCAAGAAACCTGTTGGCAAGCGTATCACTTCTTGGAGGCCCTACCATTGGGCGTTCCAGTTCCGACAGTGGGTGCTGAGGCCGACGGCCATCTCACCTTGGAATGGTATCAAAATCCCGCGCGAGTACTTTCAGTGAGCATGAGTTCGAATGGCATGGTCTACTACGCGGCTTTGATCGGCAGCAGCAAACGGTCCGGTACTGAACCGTTCCTCGGCGAAGTGCCAGAAGATATTCTACACATTATTCGTCGTGTCTTCTCCGCATGAATCCTTCAGTAGTGGAACAGCCAGTCGCTGAGGCCGAGTGGTTGGCGCGCTACATCGTTCGAAAACAACATGTGCGAAGAGATGGGACCGTCAAGCCGGACCCATTTATCCCATTCAAGTACGTGGAGTTGTCCGTAATGCGGCACCTTGAATTATCCGAGCAGAGGATTTGGGATATCGGGGATCGGGTTGCTTCTCAGACCAATACTCAACTCCAGGGCCGAGCCGATGCCCAGGCTTCGGCGTACATTCGGCAACGACTGCGAGTCGTAGCCGCGCCGGTAGAGCACAATCCCAACCATGCAAATGTGGTGGACTGGCCTTTCGACAAACAAGCGCAGAAGGAAATCGCCTTGGAGATTGTGAAACACGTCCGCTACAAAGCCAAACCCATCACAGCTTCATAACCGATGCCCTCGTGTATCCCGATGATGATTTCTTGGCCCTAACAGGGTATTCTTCGGCGCGGTTGCTCGCATCCACCATCAAGGACCAGTGCATGGCCAAGAAAGCCAAGTCTGCGGCAAAGGCGAATCAGACCGAGCCGTACAAGCATATGGAGGCCAAAAGCCTCATGCGGCCGGAGGTGGGGACACAGGCGCAGTTCAAGAAGAAGAAACCGCCGAAGACCTATCGTTACGATTCATCCCTCTCGCCCGCGCTCGATTGGGATGCCAAGAGTCCGGCCCGCGAGCAGGGGGAGACCCTCATCAAGCAGGTCCTCGACGCCAAGAGCCTTGAGGAAGCGAAGGCCGCCGCATCCAAGCTCAAAAGTCTCAGTAAGCCGTTTCTGAATTGGGCGGGCAAGGCCGAGCGGCTGTCGTTCGACGTGCCGACCTTGCCGCTTTTCATTCATGAGCGGCTCTCCACCAAAGCCATCATCGAAACGCTGGCGGGCCATAAGTCCGACAAGCAAGAGGATATGTTCGCCCTCTTCGGCGATCCGCAACATTCCATCACCGATCAGGTGCTGAAGGCCTACGAGTATCAGGACAACTGGACCAACCGCATGGTCTTGGGTGATTCGCTCGTTGTGATGAACTCGCTGCTGCACTACGAAGGGCTGGGCGGCCAGGTGCAGATGATCTACATGGACCCGCCCTACGGCGTGAAGTTTGGCAGCAACTTCCAGCCATTCGTCCGGAAGCGCGACGTCTCCCACAACGACGACGAGGACATGACCCGCGAGCCTGAAATGGTTCAGGCCTATCGCGATACGTGGGAACTTGGTTTGCACTCTTACCTGACTTATCTGCGTGACCGGCTCCTTCTCGCGCGTGATCTCCTCACTCCCAGCGGCAGCATCTTCGTCCAGATCAGCGATGAGAACCTGCACCATGTGACTGAATTGCTTGACGACGTGTTTGGCCCTGAAAACCGTCTCGCGGTCATTGCCTTCAAGAAAACCGGCTTTGCCAGCGACGAAGGTCTCGCAACCACGCATGACTTTCTCCTTTGGTATTCACGTGATCGTGAAAGAAGTAAGCTGCGCTCGGTATTTGGCGAACGAGAACTCACCCCGGAAGAGCTTTTCTTTTATGACCAAATTGAGCTTCCTGATGGCACCCGAAGAGCCCTGACGGGGGAAGAGAAAGGTCTCGGACCTAAGGTGCGCGACAACGGTAGGCCGTTTGCCAGAAATCCCCTCGTCTCTCCAGGTTGGCAAGACTCGCTTGGATTCAGCTTTAATTTTGAAGGCAGGCAGTTTCGACCGCCTGCAAATGGGCACTGGAAGACAACGGAAGCAGGAATGCATCGCCTCCTGAATGCCCGCAGACTTGCTATCAAAGGGAACACACTTCGGTTTGTTCGATACTTCGATGACTTTCCCTTACAACCTCTGGGAACTGTGTGGAATGACACCGGAGTAGGAGGCTTTGTTGGGGATGATCGCTTGTATGTTGTTCAAACGGACACCAGAGTTATACAGCGCTGTCTCCTCATGACCACCGACCCTGGCGATCTGGTGCTTGATCCGACTTGTGGTAGCGGCACGACGGCCTACGTCGCCGAGCAGTGGGGGCGGCGCTGGATTACGGCTGATACAAGCCGCGTACCGCTAGCCTTAGCTCGTCAGCGCCTGCTCACGGCTACATTTCCATGGTATGGATTGAAGGACCAGCAGCGTGGTCCGGCGGGCAGCTTTGTCTATAAGCGCAAGCAGAACAAGAAAGGCGAAGAAGTCGGCGGCATCGTCCCGCATATTACACTCAAGTCCATTGCCAACAACGAACCACCGGCGGAAGAAGTACTGGTGGATCGACCGGAAGTGGAGAACGGCATTACGCGCGTGACTGGTGCGTTCTGTGTCGAAGCGACGATTCCGACACCGGTAGATTGGGAAGGCGATGGCATTGAAGATTCTGGGGCCGGTTCCACTGAAGCCTACGGCTCATTTGTCGATCGTATGCTCGAAGTCCTTCGCAAGAGCCCAGTCCTGCGGCTCGAAGGGAACAAGGCTGTCACTTTCAAGAATGTTCGCCCGCCCGCGAGGAGCCTCAGCGTATCGGCTGAAGCGCTAGTGAAGAACGGACAGGACAAACCCGTTGCTTTCGTGTTCGGTCCGGAGAATGGTGCGGTCAGCGAGAAGCTGGTCTACGAAGCCGCGCGTGAAGCCCATGCGAAGAACTACACGCATCTCTATGTGATCGGCTTTGCCATCCAGCCCAATGCTCGGACGCTTGTCGAAAAATGCTCTGACGTGATGGGCGTGCCCGCTACCTATGTCCAGGCCACGCCGGACTTGATGATGGGTGACTTGCTCAAGAACATGCGGTCGAGCCAGATCTTCAGTGTCTGCGGCCAGCCGGAGATCAGCGTCAGCCGGGCGAAGGAAAAGAAGTATCAAGTCGAACTCCTGGGCCTGGACGTGTTCGACCCCATCACGATGGAAGTCACGCATCGTAGCGGGAACGATGTGCCGGCCTGGTTCTTGGACACGGATTACAACGACCTCTGCTTCCATGTCTCCCAAGCCTTCTTTCCCCGCACCAGCGCCTGGGACAATCTGAAGAAAGCGCTGAAGGGCGAATACGAAGAAAGCGTGTGGGATCATCTGTCAGGAACCACCAGCGCACCATTTGAAGTAGGCGAACACAAGCAGATTGCCGTGAAAGTGATCGACGACCGGGGCAACGAACTTTTGGTAGTCAAGAAGCTGGGATAAACTGGTTGTGAGGAGGCTGCGTTCATGACACAGGCGGCATTGCTGGACCATGTCACGAAAACGATCGTCGAGCGGTTTCATCCCAAGCGCATCGTGGTCTTTGGAAGCCATGCGCGGGGCGATGCTCGGCCCGATAGCGATCTGGACTTGTTCATCGAAATGGACACGCTGCGCCGCCCGCCAGATCGCGCAATTGAAGTGAGCGAAGTCTTCGGGCTGCGTCCCTGGCCGATGGACATCGTGGTGTATACACCGGAGGAAGTTCATCGCCTGCACCACGTCAACGGCACGCTCCTCTCGGTGATCGAGAAGGAGGGCAGGGTGCTGTATGAGCAGCCCTGAGTCCAACTTCTCAGCCTGGTTGCGCAAGGCTGAGCACGATCTACTGAACATCGAGAACAATCTCGCCGCCAAGGAGATTCCCTGGGATACGGTGTGCTTTCACGCACAACAGGTTGCGGAAAAAGTCCTGAAGGCGTTTCTGGTGTTTCACGGTCGAGACCTCTCCAAGACGCACGACTTGGTCGCTTTGCTGGCCCGCTGTGTTGAGTGCGAGGCTGGTCTTTCAGGTTTGGAATCGGATTGCCGGATGCTCACGTCGTACGGCGTGGCGGCCCGCTACCCCGATGATCTCTTTGAACCGGGCGAAACGGATGGCCGCGAGGTCGTCGCCGCAGCGCATCGCGTACGCGTGGCGATTCTTGCCTTCTTGTCGAAGATCAGATGAGCGCCTACGAAGTCCCTCAACCGATCCTCAATTCTCCTTTCGAAGAACCCAAAGAGCATTGGCATATCGTGGAAGGCGAGGAGCCGGAGCCGCGTCCTGGTCGGCGCCCCGCGATGTACTACTATCGTGATCCCAAGGTAAAGCCGGAGAAAGAATATGGGACGGTAGCGGGGACAGCCATTGAACTGAAACTGGTGAATCGAATCCGCGCTCAGGTGAAGAAGTGGCGGTCGGACGGATATCCCGGTGTCACCAGGACGACTCTGGAGTTGCTGCAATGGTGGCAACGGGACGGTCGAGCGCAGCGGCTCTTTTTTGCCCAGCTTGATGCGGTGGAGACCATTATTTTTCTCACAGAGGCTAGAGCCGACTACCGGCAGGGGATCGAAGTTCCCCAGGAAGAGATCAGCGAGGGCAAACGAAACGATGGTTTTGCTGGATTTCGGCGGTATGCCTCCAAGATGGCAACAGGGTCGGGCAAGACAACCGTCATGGGCATGTTGGCTGCCTGGAGCATCCTCAATAAGGTGAATGATCGAAGTGATGCACGATTCTCCGACGTCGTGCTGGTCGTCTGTCCCAATGTGACGATTAAGAGCCGGCTTCGTGAGTTGGATCCAGAAATAGGGGAGGCCAGTCTGTACCGTACACGTGACCTGGTTCCTCCCCACTTGATGCCGCTCCTGACGCAAGGCCGGGTACTTGTGACGAACTGGCATGTCTTTGAGCCGCAGGCTACTCAAACGGGTGGGGTCGGTTCGAGAGTCAACAAAGCCGGAGTTGAGGTCCGGACGAAAGAGACCATTACCATTAGTGCCAAGACGACGACAGCCAGAGGGAAGCGGTATCTGACTCTGGAAGATCTTGACCGGCAGGTTGCAGCAGGAATACTGACGGTCCTGGGAGAAGAACGTGAGAATGACGACACACTGAAGAAAGTGACGGTTGAATCAAGGCGGTATGTCGAAAGCGATACGGCTCTCGTGAATCGCATTCTTGGCCGCGAAGTGGGGGGCAAGCAGAACATCCTCGTCATGAACGACGAAGCACATCATGCCTACCGCATTATGCGTGAAGAGCAAGATGAAGATGATGACGATCTTTTTGGAGAGGACGAAGAGGCGGATGATTTCTTTAAGGAAGCGACAGTTTGGGTTGATGGCCTGGATCGCATTCAGAAGCTGCGCGGGATTAACTTTTGCCTCGATCTTTCTGCGACGCCCTACTTCCTTGGGCAAGTCGGTCAGGATACCAATCGGCCTTTCCCATGGGTGGTGAGTGACTTCGGCCTAATTGACGCGATTGAATCAGGCTTGGTCAAAATCCCACAACTTGCCGTGCGTGACACAACCGGCAAGGAGATTCCCGGCTACTTCAATATTTGGCACTGGATTCTGCCACAGCTGACGCCTGCAGAACGTGGCGGCAAAAAGGCGAGTCCCAAGCCCGAAGCGATTTTGAAATACGCTCATCATCCCATAGCCATGCTTGGCGGGCTCTGGGAGAAAGAACGGGAGGACTGGGTTGCGAATCGAGAAGACCCTCGGCCACCGGTCTTTATTCTTGTGTGCAAGAACACCCAGATTGCCAAGGTGCTGTATGAGTGGCTGGCTGAAGACAAAGCGCCAACCGGAATTCCACCCGTTAAGATCGAGAGTTTTAAGAACAATGTCCGGCAGCATACGATCCGTGTGGATTCGAAGGTGGTTCATGAGTCGGATTCTGGCGAGTCCAAGAACGATGAAGTTCGCTGGATGAGATTCACGCTAGATACGGTGGGGAAGCTTGCGTGGCCGACGGACCGAGTTGGACGGCCGATTTATCCAGATGGGTTCAAGGAGCTGGCTGAGAAGCTCGATCGTCCCGATCACCCCCCGGGTCGAGATGTACGGTGCATCGTCAGTGTGGGCATGCTCACGGAGGGATGGGATTGCAACACGGTCACCCACATTATCGGGCTTCGGCCGTTCATGTCTCAGCTTCTTTGTGAGCAGGTTGTCGGTCGAGGCCTCCGCCGTGCGAGTTATGAGCTTGGCGCTGACGATAAGCTGACAGAGGAAGTGGCCAAGGTCTTTGGTGTGCCTTTCGAGGTGATCCCCTTCAAAGCATCGCCGCAGGGCCAGCCTAAACCGAGGGTCAAACGGTTCCACGTTCATGCGGTTCCAGGGAAAGCGCAGTATGAAATTACGTTCCCACGAGTTGAGGGGTATACGCAGGCAATCCGTAATCGTGTGACGGTAAATTGGGGCTCGGTTCCATCATTGATTCTGGAGCCGGGACGTATCCCGCCGGAGGTGGATGTTAAAGGGCTGCATGTCAACACGAAGGGTAAGTTATCGCTTAGTGGTCCTGGTCGAATCGATGAAGTGAACCTGGATGAGTTCAGGGCACGAAGGCGATTACAGGAACTAGTATTCGATCTCGCAAAGACTCTGACCGGCAGCTATGTATCCCAAAAGGATTGTGGCGTATCCGCACACGTTCTCTTTCCTCAGGTCGTAGTAATTATTCACCAGTATCTTGATAAGAAGGTCGAGGTTCGCTTCCCTGCAAACATCAAGGATCTGTTTCTAGCACCGTATTATGGCTGGGTTGTCGAACGGCTTATTGAGGCTATTCGACCTGATACCTCACAAGGGGAGAGTCCCGAGGTTCCACGCTATGAAACAACCCGAGGACCTGGTTCAACGGCCGATGTGGATTTCTGGACAAGCCGAGAAGTGCGAGAGGTCACAAAAAGTCACTTGAACTATGTCGTTGCGGATACGAGTCAGTGGGAGCAGTCAGCTGCCTACTATCTGGACAAGCATCCTAATGTCGAAGCTTTCGTGAAGAACTCCGGCCTTGGCTTTGCCATTCCTTATCTCCACAACGGACAGATGCATGACTATGTGCCCGACTTTATTATTCGACTCAAGTCAAAGCAACCGCACCACTTCATACTTGAGATCAAGGGATATGACCCAACTGAGGAAGTAAAACGTGCTGCTGCTGAACGATGGGTTGCTGCCGTGAATGCGGATGGGGCTTATGGGCAGTGGCAGTACGGGGTTGCAAAGAAAGTATCAGACGTTCCTGACCTCCTGCAGTAAGCAGCGTCCTTACTCTTCTGTCTTCGCTCCCCCTTCCCACAGCTTCACGGTCCGATCCCAGGAGGCGCTGGCGAGGCGTTTGCCGTCGGGAGAGAAGGTGATGCAACGCACACCGCTACTATGGCCTTTGAGTGTCCGGAAGTTGCGGCCGGTCGATAGATCCCAAAACTTGATGGTCTCGTCGTCGCTCGCGCTGACTAAGACTTTCCCATCCGGCGACACAGCGAGGCTGCGGACCCAGCCCTTGTGGCTGGTGAGGGATTTTTTCTCAACGACGCTTGGCATCTCGAACAGCTTGATCGTGGCATCCCGGCTGCCGGTGATCAGGAGTTTCGCATCCGGAGTAAAGGTCATGGCCCCAATCCAGTAGTCCATCGGTTTTTGGAACCCGCCGTCATCTTCAATATAGTAGCCGCGGGTTTCGGTGGAATCTTCCTGGTTTTTCCGCCAATGGCCGTCGTGGAGAATTGTTTCCTCGCCGCTCGGGAGGACCTCCCACATCTTGATCTTTCCAATGTCGGTTCCGCTGGCCAGATGAATGCCGTCTGGAGAGAAGGCCACACAGACCGACCAGTGATGGTCGTACTCATCCTTCCCGAGCAACGTCATCAGTTCGGTTCCAGTAGTGACTTCCCAAATCTTGATGTCTTTGTTATAGCTGCCCCGCGCGAGCATGAGCCCATCGGGCGAAAGCGAAAGGCTGCAGACGTTATGATCGTACCGTGAGAACAGGAGCTTCATGGGCTCGCCGGTCCTGCCGTTCCACAACCGGATGGTGCGGTCCTCACTCCCGGTGGCCAAGGTCTGTCCGTCCGGCGTGAAGACAATAGCGCGAATATCGTGGGTGTGGCCGCGCAGGGAACGCAGAAGCCGGCCGGTTTCGATGTCCCACATGCGCACGAGGCGTTCGGCGCCGCCGCTGGCGAGCGTCGATCCATCAGGTGAAAAGGCGACCGCCCAGACTCCGTGCGAATGGCCGCGGAACGTGTTTACTTCCCGACAGTCGGCTCCCCAGTAGTCCAAGAAGTCGATGGGAGGTGGTGATGCGGTGGCTGTCTCTGAGGAGACGCCCGGGAGTGGAGGAGTCATCGTCGGTTCCGGCATGTGCACGCGTTTCCTTGGTGGTCTGGTCCTTGATTGGTCAACGAACCGGCCAGTATAATTTCGTCGGTCGTTCGGATCGTAAGAGATGCCTCGCGGCCAAGTCAAGCCGATGCCCACGGCTACGTTGCCGATGGGTTATCAGACACCGTATTTTTTAATGGCTCCTCCAAGCCGCCGAGGATTGTTCTCATGGAAATCAGATTCCAACCAGCGTTGCTCCAGGAAGTCATCGATTCGTTCGTTGAAAAGACGGAACGAGAAGGGGATCCCACCTACTACAAGGAATTCCATGAATATGCCGACCCGATTTACGAGAAATACATGCTCGAAGACCGGGAGGCGGAGTTCAAAAAGTTGTATCAATACCTGTTCGGCATCTGGGGGTTTTCCGATATCGTCCGCGATTCATTCAACGAGTATCCGCTGTTGAAGGAGAAGGTGGGAATTGTCCTGGTCAAAGGCGTGCTGAAGGAAGATCAGGAAGGCGTCGATATTCTACGCAAATGGGGGTCTGTCGAAAAGGATTTGGCGAAGGAGTTTGAGGAGAAGGGTCTGAAGGGCGTTGGAATTAAGCTGATTCCCCGGCGCTTTTACGACCCGGCATTGACCCGCTATTGCCGTCATGAGTTGATGCACATCTCCGACATGATCGACTCGATGTTCGGCTACGACCCAGATACCAAGCTGGGACAGAACCCCGGCGAAGAGACGCTCATCTTGCAGCGCTATCGCGTGCTCTGGAGCTTGAGCGTCGATAGTCGGCTGGTTGCGGCAGGCAAGGAGCCGATGCTGAGCAAGGAGGATCGCTTCAAGGAATTTCGGTCGTGGTACCGAAAAATTCCGCCTCCTCAACTGAAGTCGGTGTTTGAGGGGCTGTGGCAGACCTCGTACTTCACCCATTCAGAGCTGATTGAGATGGCCGCCGACACGCTTCGCGTGATGGATCGGGCTGTGGATGTGGAAGGTGGTGAAGTTCCTGAGACTGAAAACAAAATCATGCTCATGCCGGGGTTCCCGTGCCCGCTGTGCCGGTTCCCCACCTATTCGTGGGTCGAGGATATGGGGACGAAGGTGGAACCCTACGTGCTCGACTTCATCCGCGAGAATCATCCGGGATGGGACGTGGACTTCGGAGCTTGTGATCGTTGTGTAGAGGTGTATAAGCTGCGTGCCGACGGCGTCATGTAGATGGAGGAGGGTGAAAAAAGCCGCTGGCTGCGTTCTCGGCTCGCAAGAATCCTCAATGTACTGAACTCGGGAAAAGAGCTGCTCCGGCAGCTCGGGGCGGGTGGGTGAGAAAAGGTACGCCTCCGGTTCTTGCATCGCCTGCGGCCTTGCCGAACGGCCATTTTGACCCTCCTCAAAGGAAAACCTCAGTTGTGGCAACTAACCCTTCATACGGTCGGCGGGATTTCCTGAAAGACTCCGTTATTTCTACCGTCAAAGCCGCGCGCGAACTCGTCAAAGAGGCTGAGGGTGTTCCAGCGGAGCCGCCGCCTCCGCCGATGCGTACGGACTGGCTGCGCCCTCCTGGTGCGGTGGAAGAACCACTTTTCCTTGAACGTTGTACGAAGTGCAATGATTGTGTCACGGCCTGTCCACCAGGCGCGATCACGGCCCATCCACGGGACGGGACACCCGTGCTTTTCGCTGATCAGTCGCCTTGCCTGTTATGTGAGGATCTTCCTTGCATTGCAGCGTGTGAGACAGACGCGCTCCTTCCGGTCGAGGGGATACACCATGTCCGAATGGGAATGGCGACAGTTTCGCATCGACTCTGCACGGCAGGACAAGGCTGCCATGCCTGTGTCTCGAAGTGTCCGACGGATGCCCTTGCGGTGGACGTGGCGTCCCTGCATCTTTCCGTGGTGAAGGAAGCCTGTGTTGGCTGTGGAATGTGTGAAATGATCTGTAAAACCGTCAATGACCATGTCGCTATCCGTGTGGTACCGTCGAGGCAGCTTGGAAGAATCGATTGATGATTGCGCCACATCCTACGATGTCGATTGGAAGAAAATTGCCATTCACCAGATCGAACCAGTTCACTCTTGACTTCGCACGGGCCTTTTCATATACATACGAGGTCATGCTACCCTGCCTTGGGGGCTGCGGTAGCGTGGGAGCTAAGGTGGTCGGGAGACGATTTGTATGACGAGTCAACAGCCGGTGCAAGGCATATCTGCATCTGCCACCGCTAGGTTGCCGAGCCCTGTGTCCATCAAGGACTCCCCCGCCGTTGAACGTGCGCTTAATCGCAGTAAAATCTATTTATTGGTCTCATGGAGCCTCCTGTACCCAGAAGACGAGGAATTTCTTGATTATCTCCGGTGCGGCGAGTTTGTGGAGGATGGCCGGACTGCCCTTGATGCATTAGAGGTCGTCCTTGGCACCGAAGGGGGCGAGCGAGCCAGGGGGAAATTGACTTCGCTGAGGACACAGCTGGCCCTGGTGGAGAATCTGATTGCCTCCGAATGTGTTAACTGGCAGCTCAGCGATCTTCAGTCAGAACATCGCCGGGTGTTCAGCAACGTGATTACACTCGATTGCCCTCCGTACGAAACCCTGTTCGGAAATGACCACGTGTTCGCGCAATCCCATGTGATGGGCGACATTTCCGGATTCTATAAAGCCTTTGGAGTTGAGTTGTCGAAAGACATCCATGAACGGCTCGATCACCTCAGTGTCGAGTTTGAGTTCATGCACTTTCTCGCGTACAAGGAATCCTACTCGCTCTGCCACGACGGGCCGGAGAAGACGCAGATCGTGGTCGACGCACAGAAGAAGTTTGTCAAAAATCATATCGGCCGATGGGTGCCGCTGTTCTGTCGCATGTTGACCAAAAAGGCGGACTCGGGTCTCTTTAAATTGGTAGCCGATATGACTGCGGATTGGATGGATTTTGAGACGGCCTTCTTGGGCGTGACCCCTCAGCCCTATACGGAAACCGACTATCGTCCGGCGACATTCAGCTCCCCCGAAGGCCAAACGTATGAATGCGGTGCACAAGACCAGGGGAACGAGTTGACCATGTTGCTGAACGAAGTTGGTGCACAGTCTTTTATGGATGTGAAAGAGAAAGACAAGGAGAATGAGGAGGGGCGGCCTTCCGGAACGGCGTGAGTCAGTGTGGTAACGGTTCGAAAGCGAACACAGTCTTTACACTAATTCAGAGGAGGGAGTGCACTATGAGGGTAGCGCAGACGACCAACAAGAAATTGGTGTTTGCCATTCTTCTCTCCGCCCTCACTGTCGGCCTGATGCTGACGTTGGGGCGAGTACCACTGGCCGTCAGTCAACCGGTGACGATACCGGCTAAGACGGTGAAGGGCCCAATTCCCATGGATGGCGCCAACCCGATGTGGGAAAGTGTCCCGGGCGTTGTCATTCCGTTGAGCGGTCAGCTCATCACGACACCGATGCACCCGAATATCTCGGTGAAGTCGGTGTTCGTCAAGGCGATGACCAACGGCAAGGATATTGGGATGCGGCTGGAGTGGATTGATCAAACGAAGAATGACACGGCGATCGGCCCGCAAGACTTCCGGGACCAGGTTGCGGTGATGTTTCCGGTGAACACGGCTGGGGCTCCGCCGTTTCAGTGCATGGGACAGTCCGGTGGGACGACCAACATTTGGCGGTGGAATGCTGAATGGCAGAAGGACCTCGGCAAGGACAGTGCGGGAATCTGGGATGTCGACGATCAGTATCCTGGGATTTTCTGGGATTATTACTTTGAAGAGCCGGCGGGGGGCGTTACCTATCCAGACCGTATTGGTCGGAGCCTGGGTCCGTTCAACTCTGGTATCTGGTCTGGCAACATTATGTCCGATCCGACCCTTCGCGTGAGTTCCGTTGAAGACTTGAGCGCGAACGGCTTCAGCACCCTCACCACGCAAGCTCACCAGGACGTTATCGGAAACGGTGTTTGGGAACCGTCGGGATCTGTCAAAGGTGGAGCATATTCAGGGCCGACATGGCGGGTCGTCGTGAAGCGGTCGCTGGAAAGCGGTGATGCGAACGACGTCCAGTTCAAGGCAGGCATGTCGGTGCCGATCGCGTTTGCAGTGTGGGACGGTGCCAACATCGAGCGGAACGGCATGAAGTCGCTGTCGACCTGGTTCACATTGAAGTTGTAGCGGCCGGGCAGCAAGTCACAGCCGCGCCGTCGCGTAACTTGAAGAGGGCCTCGGATCGGAATCCCGGTAAGTGGGGGAACGGTTCGAGGCCTTTTTCCTTGAAGACTTCTGATACTGGCGTCGGTCTCTCTACGTCCGCGGGATTGCATTTGCCGAAGTGCGGAGGGTATAACAAGAAAGCATCTCGAACTCACTGATTTTCAAGCATAAAAGGACCAGTGTCTCATGAAAGTCTCGCTGCTTTTCCCCCCAACCTGGCACCCGTCTCAACCCTACCTCAGTTTGCCGTCTCTGACCGGGTTTTTGCGCCAGGGTGGGGTTTCTGACGTCTCGCAGCGCGACCTTGGAATCGAATTGTTGGATACCGTGCTGACCAGAGAGTATGCGGCTGAAGTCTACCAGCAGTTGATCACCAAGCAGCGCGAGCTTGAGCGGACTCAGACCGGGGAGACGGGTTTTGGAAGCCGCGAGCATTACGCGAAGGTGACCGATTCGCTCGATCGGTTCTCCTATCTCGTCGATCGGATTGAGCTCGCCAAGGACACCTTGCGCAGCGAAGGATTTTACGATCCTGACGCCTATCGAGCGAGCTTATTCATGATCGATAAATGGTTGGAAGTTGTTTCCTCCGTGTATTTTCCGACCAGGCTCACGGTTGTGGATAATCAATTTGGGAACTACTCCATCTATTCCTCAAAAGATCTGATGAAGGTCATTCATGACGAAGGGCAGAATCCTTATCTGAGCCTCTTCCGGGATCGGTTTATTTCCTCGATCGTGAATGACCGTCCTGATCTCATCGGAGTCTCGATCACGGCCACGTCTCAGATCATCCCTGGCCTCACCCTCTGCCGGCTGATCAAGGAGGCTGCCCCGGATCTTCATGTGACGATTGGCGGCAGTATCTTCACCCGTCTCGTGGACAACATTCGCCGTTGTCCGAGCCTCTTCGAATTAGCCGACGACATTGTCGTGTTTGAGGGCGAAACGGCCTTGCTGGAATTGGTCAATCAGCTGGCGGGTAAGAAGGACTACAGCAAGGTTCCCAACCTGATCTATCGGCAGAATGGCAAGATTACGGTCAATCAACCGTTTTATTCGGAAAATGTCAATCAACTTCCAGCGCCGAATTATGATGGATTCCCGCTGGATCGCTATTTATCGCCGGAGCCGGTCTTGCCGGTCCAGTTTTCGCGTGGCTGTTACTACAAGGATTGTGCGTTCTGTGCCCTGACCCTCGACCATCAGAACTTTCGGCAGAAAGACCCTGGCCGGACGGTCGAGGAGCTGCAATGGCTCACACAACGCTATGGGGCGCGCCATTTCTTTTTTACCGACGAATGCTTTGCGCTGGCGCCGACAAGGCGGTTGTGCCAGCAGCTGATCGAGAAACAGCTTGATATCAAATGGACCTGCGAGATGCGGTTCGAGAAAAATCTGTCGCGCGAGCTGCTGGCGTCCATGCGGGATGCCGGGTGTTTGAAGATCGTCTTTGGGCTGGAGTCCTTCAATCAGCGCATCATGGATTTCATGAAGAAGGGGATCAAGCAAGAATGGGTCCGGCGTATCGCGGACGACTGCGTGGATCTCGGTATTGCGGTGCATTGTTACATCATCGTTGGGTTCCCCACGGAAAAAGAAGAAGAAGCCCTTGAGACCATGAATTTCATCGTCGAAAATAAGAAGCTCCATGAGTCATATGGATTTTCTTGCCAGCCCTGCCTGTTCGACCTGGAAAAAGAAGCGCCTATTATGAACGATCCCGGAGGGTATGGGATTCGACGAATCATGCGCCCGTCGGCGGAGGACCTGAGCCTCGGGTTTTTCTATGAGGTGCAGGAGGGGATGACTCCAAATGAGGCTGAGCGACTGTATCAGTATGTCTATGAGCGGATCAGTGAAGTCGTGTGTGAGCTTCCCTTCAACTATGCGATGGCCGATGGGCTACTGTACATATCACGGGCGAAGGAAGGAGCCGGACAGGCGTCGGTGGCGGCACATTGACCGCTTTTTTTTGCGCCAGCTATAATGTCTGCCCTGATGGGTATGGTTATGAAGGTAGCAACGCTCAGCGAACGGGTGATGGGGAAAGTGTCGGACTTCGGTCCACTGTTTGAGTATACCGTCAAGCTCGTTCTCCTCACCTCTTTTCTTGAGCTGATTCTCTATCGCCTGGTTTCCCGCCTTGGGATGCATCTCAGCAAGCTGGCGGCGGATCACCCGTGGATCACCCCCACGTTCACGGCTCTGACCGAGGTGGGCACGTGGCTGCTCAATATCGTCGCTGTGTTGTTATTTTTGGCGCTGACATTGGCCCTGATCCATCGCTGGGGAGGGCCTACACCAAGCCAGCTCAGCAAGCTTGGCAGTGCAGGGGCGGCACTCTTGCTGCTGTTGACGATGGTGTTTCTCGTGGTGCAGCCCGGCATGCTGGGTGCAGTCGTCTACAACGGGTTAACGCTGCTGGTCCTGACGGCGTTTCTGTCGGAATACGTGATGACCCATCGTGAGCCGGCACACCGTATCTTGGCGGCCACGTATTACCTGGGCATTTCAGGGTGGCTCTATTATCAGATCGTATCGACCATGTACAGTTTGACGGGAACGATAGCGGCGCCGCCCTTGGTCTACGAATCACATCGCATGGGTGAGGCGTTGATGGTGTTGGCCAGCTTCTTCGTGTTTGTGGCCTATGGCAAAAGCAAGAGTCTGTCGCTGCGAACGAGGAACCGACAGCAGTGGAACCGGGCCATGTGGTTTTGGTCGACGACCGGCATCATTTTTTCGGCACTCATCGTGGCCGACTATCTTCTGGAACTTTTTAGTCCGGCTTTCGCATCGGCCTTTCGGCAGGCCTCGCAAGGCATCGGCTGGATCTTTCAATTTGGGATGGGCTATACGTTCTATCTCCCCTTTGCGGTGTATGTGGTGGGATTACTGTGTTGGTCCTACACTGTGGTGAAGTTGCTGATGATCGGGCGACTGGCCGGCTATGGGGTCGGTCTGATGTTTATCGCCGGGTATGCCTTACTGTTCTCCAACCTGACGTTGATGGTTGTGCTCGGAGTCATATTACTTACCCTTGATCGAGTGAAGCCAGCTGTTGCGGAATCGATGCCGGCCACCACCGGCCCTGTGCTGCCGGCAACGGACGGCCTCGTCCACGGTCAGGCCTAGTGTGAGAGCGAGAGAGATGATGATGGAAAATGTCGGACCCATGCCAGTGCAGTCAGAGACCGTTCTTGACCCCGGCGATCAGCCGCTCACTCCGGATGAAGAGATCTCCGGGATCGAACAACTGCTGGTCGACGAACCGGATGACTTTCAGGCGCGCTGCCGACTCGGTGAATTATACTTTAGCAAAGGGCGGCTCGACGATGCGCTGGCGGAAGTCAAGAAATCGATTGAGATGGCGGAATCTCTTCGCGCGGAGATGAATCGCTCGCTGGCCATGTATTACGCGAATCTGGGAACGATCTATGCCACGAAGAACATGGCCGATGAAGCCGAGGCTGAATTCCGGCATGCGTTGGACATCTTTCCGCACGATGTATTGGCGCTATTCAACCTTGGCAGACTCTACGCGGACAAGAAGAAATACATGGAGGCCAAGGGGTACTACGAACGCCTCGTTGAGATCACGCCAGATGATCCGATTGCTTGGTACAATCTCGCCGGCGTCTATATTGAGCTGGATAACCCCCAGGTCTCCGACTACAACACGATTGACATGGGAATTCAGTGCTATCTTCGTACGTTGGAGCTGGATCCCAAACACTTGGAGTCAAGCTTCAAGCTGATGGAAATCGCGCTTAGTCATAAAAAGACTGATTTGGCGGTCAGGGTCATGGAGAGTGCGGTGGAGCACAGTCCGGATGAACCGCTCGCCTATTACAACCTCATCAGCGTGTATGACAAGTGCAAGATGTTTGACCAGGCGGAAGAGGCCCGCAAACGGTTGAAAGAGCGATTCGCCAAGAAGCCGAAGGATGGTCCGAAGTCCTAACTTACTTTTAGGAAGAGGTGCATTATGTTTGGGAGTCTAGGATTTACCGAGCTGATTCTCATCCTTATGATTGTGCTCATTATTTTTGGCGCGGGGAAATTACCGCAGTTAGGTGAGGGGATCGGCAAGGCGATCAAGGGATTCAAGAAGTCTGTTCATGAGGCGGATGCGATCGAGGCCGAAGCACAAGCCGCGGCTCAACAGGCGGCAGCGCCGCAAGCCGTGACTGCGGCGCCCACTCAGAATGCCACATTGCATCAAGCTGCCGGGGCCGCTGCACAGCCGGCTCCGCGCGTCTAGCCCGCGTGTCTATGGATACGGAACTAGGCTTGGCCGCTGGTTACATCGAAACCTTTGCCGGAAACGGCAAGGCCCGAAGTACGGGTGATGGCAAGCGTGCGGTGAAGGCCGGAATCCCGCTCCCCCACCACGTTGCACTGGACCGGGAAGAGAAGTGGCTGTACTTCGCCGAATCGGGATCTGACCGAGTCCGGCGTATTGACCTGCTAGAAGGCACGCTCCACAACTTCGCCGGCATCGGGGAAACATGCTATAGCGGAGATGAGGGCTCCTGTGCAGAAGCAGGACTTTATCTGCCCTTAGGCGTCGCGTTTGATTCCCACAATAATTTGTATATCTGCGATTCCGGGAGCAACCGGATTCGGAAAATCGATCATGAGACCGGCATTATTACGACGGTGATCGGTACCGGTCAGCATGGGTTCAATGGGGACGGTCCGGCGCTGGATGTTAATCTGACCTGGCCAGCAGCTATTACTGTTGATCGCGACGATGTCCTCTTTATCGCTGATACCCAAGCGCACAAGGTCAGGCGGTATGATCCAAAGACGGGAATGGTGACAACCATAGCTGGGATGTGGACGGCCGAAGATGAAGCGCGAGAACAGCCCTTGGTGGCAAGGAATTTGGTGGTGCTGTCAGGCGATGCGATCGGAATCGATTTCAGTGATGATCAGGGATGGCTCATGCCGGTGTGTTCCGATGGGCTGGATATGTCGATGTATCTGGACGATGGGAGGCCCGCGATGGAGGCTCGTCTTTACGACATTGTCGGGCTCGCTGTCGATGCAAAGGGCGATGTGTACGTGGTCGACAAGGGCAGCAATCGTGTCAGAAAAATCGATTCCCAGACGGGAATTATTTCGACGGTCGCAGGGGTCTGCCGATACGGATATGACGGTGACGATAAGCCAGCCGTTCGAGCCATGCTTCATGCCCCAGAGGCCGTGGCCTTTGATCACGAAGACAATCTGTACATTTCCGATACCATGAATCACCGGGTTCGTAAGGTGGATGTGAAGACTGGTGTCATTACCACGGTGGCGGGAAATGGGGACAGTGGGTATGAGGATAAGAATATCGGCGGCTGCGGGGCCGCTCGATTTGTCGCCAAGGAATCGGCAGGGATGTTGAAACATGGCGACGGTCTGCTGGCGATTGAGGCCGTGGTGAATTCACCAGTCGGTTTGGCCATGGATTCACAAAGCCACCTCTATATCTGCGAACGCGGAGAAAACAAGATCCGCCGTCTGAAGCTTGTTTAACCCTCACCTCGACCCTTCACGTTTGTCCCGCACGGATTTTGTGGTATTCTGAGTTCGGTTTTTTCTCGGAGTACTGTGCGGTGCGAATGACCTACATTGACAGTTCCCGCTCTCATCTCGTTGGGTTTTTTTCTGGCCTGATTGTCGTTGCCAGTGTGCTCGGGGCGTTTGGGATTCCGCTGGTCAGTTCCGAGGGGATGACCATCAGATCGTACGCAATCCACGGTGAGCTGCCGAATGCCGCCGATGATATTGCTTGGCAACAGGTCTCACCGATCACAATTCCTCTGAGCGGGCAGGTGATCACCAGGCCGGTGTGGCAGGAACCCACGGTGCGTGCGCTAACCGTACGGTCCATCCACAACGGAACCGAGATCGCCTTTCTGCTGGAATGGCAGGACAACACGAAGAATGATCGGCTCACTCCGGGGACCTTCCGGGATGGCGTCGCGATTGGTCTTCCGCTGGGCGATGCACCGGCATTTTTCTGCATGGGACAGCTGGACCACTACATCAATATCTGGCATTGGAAGGCGGACTGGCAAACCGATATCGATCGACGGGCGGCTCGGACATCAGAAAAAAAAGAAGGCGGGGTTCGGACATTCGAAGTCATTCCCCGACGGGTGTCGTCCGTGGAGGATTTGATCGGTGGGGGATTCAGCACGTTGACCACAAAAGATAAACAAGGGCGGGTGCAGGGACAGGCGGCATGGAAGGACGGTGTCTGGCATGTCGTGATGCGCCGCCCTCTGGTGAGCGAGGAACAGGAGGATGAAGCCACGCTCGTTCCCGGTCGTATCCAGACCGTGTCATTCGCCGTGTGGAATGGGGAAAACAAAGAGCGAAACGGCCAGAAGGCCGTGGCGCCATGGTTTCAACTGGTTATCGATCCTGTCGC